>NZ_JAXGGH010000003.1:0-529088 GCF_034105425.1 Xanthomonas sp. LF06-19
TGCCACGCCGGCTTTGGCCTCACGCACGAAGCCGATGATCTGCTCTTCGGAAAAGCGCTTCTTCACGTCCAATCTCCGTCTTGTTGGGGATTGGACTCCAAATCGCTTTGCTACTCAAAACCGGGGGGACGTCGCCCCCATGATTATCACCGCCCCTTCACCGATGCCTGTTGTTGGGGCGCATCCAGCTGCTGTGCCAGGTGCTGCGGCTCAGGCGCCTGATCCGTCCTCCGTTCCTGAACCAAAGGCGGCGTACCGGACAGATCCACCTTCACGCGGTAGCCGGGTGTGCTGCCTTCGATCCAGGCGCTTCCGCCCTCCAGCAGGGTCACGGCCGTGATCTGCTCCGGCCGTTCCATCCCCTCCCGCCGCGCTTGCGATGCCGCGTACGACACCGCGGCATCCGCGATGCCGGCAGGTAACCTGCTCTTGAGCATCTGGTAGAGAGGATCAGCCGGCTGCTCGGCAGGCGTCACGCTCGATTGCTCCGGCACCTTCTGCGGAGCCCGCCAGCCCTGCGGTTCTCCGCTCTCCATACGCGGCATCTGCAGCCGCTGCATGTGCTCCGACCAATTCGGCACGCCGATGCTTTCGCGGCCCGCCCCGGGCGCAAGTGGCCCCCGCAGTTCGGCAACGCCATCCTGCAGCAGCCCACCCCAGCCCCGCGCACCCAGCGTCACCCCCATGCGCAGCGTGGCGATATCATCCCGATACCGTTCGATCATCGGCGCATGGCGCTGCGCCAGGTGCTGTGCGGTCGCGTCTTCCAGGACAGAGTGCTTCGGCCTGCCTTCCTTGTCTGTCGGCAGGAAGTTGTAGATGGTGTGGGAGTCCGTCACCAACCCCTTCGCCGCACTGATCGGATTGCGCAAGCCACTGCCCTGGTCGTCATAGCCGGTCCGCTCCAGCGCCGCGATCTCTTGCTCCGTGGCATACACCCGAACCTGACCATAGTGCCGGCTGGCGGCGCTGACGGGATCTCCCGCCATTACGTGATTGATGACCGCGTTGCCGCCCTCGGGAATACGACGATCCAAGCTGACGGCCCCATAGCCGTTGAAGGTTTCGCCTTTCAAGCCGAAGTGGTGCGCGGTGATTTCCGCGAGACCGCCACCGAGTGAATGGCCGACCACGGTGACGTCATGAGCGTTGGTGTATTGGCCAATTTGTTTTGCGGTTTCCAAGGCGTGTCGAGTGAACTCAATGGCATCCGCCGCTTGGGCGTTGTGACGGGTGGCGACCATACCCCCATCGGCAACCAGGCCATCGCGCCATGGCTGGCGGTCGAACTCGCTGCCACGGTGTGCGACGATGAGTTCCTTGGTGTCCAATCGTTGATAAAGAATGCCTTGATAGCCGGACGCGCTATCCATATAGCTCAGCCGCTTGTAGGAGACGCCACCTATATCGACAGGCTTACTTCTTTCTCCCGTCTCTGGCGGCTTTTTATATACATCATTCGCCAACGCTGCATATTGGCTAGTCGTCATGCTCATGGAAGTATATTCTCCGATGTCAGCGTCACTTTGAAGATATTGGGTCGTGCATTCTCATTGAAGTCGTCAATCTTTGATACGCCACTATCCGGAAAGTCATCCATGCCCGCTCTCGGATAGAGTCCTTTCCAGAAGTACGCAACCTTGGGTTTTAAACTATAAATCTCCTTCTTGAACAGCGCAGGCTCGTAACGCGTTTCTTCATGCTTGCCGGTCGCCTTCAATGCAATACCGACACCCGTCAGCTCAAAGCGGCACACGCCCATGCCGTAGTAGTCCGCGTCGACCATGCCGTCGGCATATACCGTCCCCACATAATGTTCCCCGTCGATCTTCTGAAGGTTGATGGGTATACCTGCTTCTTTCGGCTTGGTTCTCACGCCCTCGAATGGCTCATTAAGCGGCGTGCACTGCTCATAATTGGCCATGTCATAAAACGCAGTACCTGAAACATACCCAAAGGGCCCTGGCGCATCTTCGATGGTCATCGTGATTCGATACGCCTGGGTCGGCTTGGTATTACGCTGATAGGCTGGATCGCCATCGGCTGCCGTTTGCGCAACACCGTCGGCTTTTTCAGAAGCGGTATTCATCTGATTGCATCCGGCCAAGAGGGACAGAAGTAAAATGGCAGTAACAGTCTGAGCGTTCATAAGGGCGTTATGCCACCAGGGTGCTGCGCATAGCCAAGTCGGCCTGCGCGATGGCCTCAATCAGCCCCTGGCAACTGCGTCTGATGTAAACACCGAGCATTAGCAGCGCAACGATCAATATCGCGAACACCATTCCAACTTCCGGCACGCGCATCACCACCGGCGGAGAGAGGGGCAGCGCGATTGCCGCCACGCTCATCATGAGCACCTGTACAGCTGCGCCAACGATGGACTGCGCAACGGACGCCACTGTGCAATGCACCCGCCGTGCGCCTGAAGGCGCTGCTTGGTGGCTGATGCACGCAGCGCCAGCCGGAATAACATCGCTGCAATGCCAAGGTGAAAGAGCGCTCCCAGGGCTGCCATGCTTTGGGCCAGCAACAGCATGCTGTCGCCCGACGTCCGATAGGCGAGCGCGGTCAGGCTGGCAGTCAGCGAGAGCGCCAGGATGGTAATGGTCAGCAATGCCCGTACACGCTGCACTGACTGCAGCCACGTACAGCGGATAGGGTTTTCTGCATGAGGCCAGGTCCGATTATGGCGCATCCTCAGTGACTGACTTAGTGAAGATCGCATATGTTATTGCCTGGAACTTCTGGAAGGCATTTTTCGTAAATTTTATTACTTATTAAATCGACCCGCCCGCACCATTTGAAGCATCATTACCGATTGAAGATTCTAGAATTTTTTAAATATTGGATCTGAACAGGCTTTATAAGCAACGCCACATTGAGAGCTGCCATTTTCTCTACCACACCCTTCAAGTGCAGCACTCTCTGCAAGCTTTATTGATGACCGCCCAACAGCCACCACACGGCCAACGATGTCACCAGCGGGTGTCCTAGGTTCAGCAAGAGCCGCACATTGATTGAAGTAGGTCAAAATTACTTTGCAGCCTATTGCGCCGCTTTTTACGCAACGGTCTATTGCGTCTGATTGCGCGTCAGATTTAGAAGTTTTCCCAACAGGAACGCCATAGTGAGGAACGCCATCAATCGTTCCCATTGCAATAGCCCCCCAAGTTTTAATCCAATCGCCCAAAGGGCGTGGCTGGGGTGATTGCTGTTGATAATAACCTTGTGGGATGGGCGTACATGACGCTATATTTCCATTTGACTGTGCTGGAAGTTGACCCGGCGGACAACCTCCTTCAGCCGCCGCAATAGATGGAAAAGCCAGATGGAATAAAAAAATACTGCCCTGGTTTTCATACACCCTCAGCCATCAAGATTCAAGAAAACCTATTTCCATCATTATTAACAGCATTTCCACGAACCCCAGTCGGCTGTGTGGCGACCGATGAATTCCCGCCTCTGATACCCAGATTTTGTGGCGATCCAACCGCTTCGGAAGTATAAGGAGATGAATCGCTTCGTACAGGTTGTTGCGGCACATACGACCCCGGCGGCTGCCCCTGTGGTCCTAGCGTGGAAGCTGCATCACCAGAGAACGCCGAGAAGTGCATGCATGTCTATGGCCCGCCCTGGGGCCCTTGTTTTTCCTTACTTATCCGCTTGGCGAGCACTTCGATCCTTGATCTGATCGAAAACAGGAAAAACAATCAATATCTTTCAAACACTGGCTCTGAGCATGCCTGATATATCACCTTGCATTGCGCTCCGGGATTCCTGCGCTCACAGCGCTCTGACGCAGTCTCGACTGCCTTTTCTTTAGTTGGCGCACCATTAAACTGAATAAAACCATCCGGATTTGGCCGCCCATTAATCTGCGGCTCGGCAATGGCAGCACACTGATTTTGATAAACTAGAGCCATCTTGCAGTTCTGTGCGCCTTTTTTTGCACATCGAGCTAACGCCTGGCTCTTGGCTTCCGATTCGGACATTGCCCCAGTTGGAACGCCGTAGTAGGGAACTGAATCGACTGTGCCGATCGCAATCGCGCCCCAGGTCTTAATCCATTTGCCGCTAGGAACGGAAGGAGAAGGCTGCTGCTGATAATAGCCAGGGGGGATCGGCCCGCAGGATGCCATGTTTCCACTGGCTTGTGCAGGAATCTGCCCTGGAGGACAGCCTTGCTCTGCGTGAGCCTTCGAGAAAAGTATGAATAATAAAATGAAGCAAGCAATGTACTTCATGAAAAACCCTTCCCTGATACTAGATACTCATCGAATAAAGGCCCATACCTTCAGCCGAGACGACCATTGTCTCTTTGATTCGCGATACCGAGTGCTCCTGTATTTTGCGTAGTAGACGAGCTAGAGGCAATACCAGTCGCTCTTGCAGTATTCAAGTCTGACACGCGCGTCTCCGAAGAGGGCAAGCTATTATTCGGCTCTACACGCGGAGGAGCATACGACCCAGGTGGCTGCCCCTGCGGTCCAGGCGAAGACGCTGCACCACCGGCGAACGCCGAGAAGTGCATGAAGGACGCCATGCTGCCTTGCCACAGCGCGGCAGCCATCGGCGGCACTGACACGATTAGCAAGGTCATGAGCAATCCAATCCCTCCCTGCTGCAGCGCCTGCGACGACAAACCTTCCGCATTGCCCAGCGGGATGAGCTTCATGGCCCAGTAGGCACCCGCCACCTTCACCGTGAACTTCAGGACCATCGCCGACACGACTGACAGCATGGCCATCGAGAACAGCGTTCCCAACACATAGTACAACCACTTCTTGAACAGGTCCTTGGTCTGCTCGAACATCAAAAAGAAGATGAAGATCGGCCCGATGCCGATCAGGAAGGCCAGAGTGAACTTGAAGAGCAACAACATCGCACCGGCGACCATGGGCGGACCGGCCGTGCCGAATCCAGCCAACAGGATCGCTCGGCTCTTCTGATCGATCGACTCCGGATCGTTGGCGTTCACCTTCACCGCATCCAGGGCCGCCATCGCAAGCTGGGTGTACTCCAGATTCTGGTCGATCGCATCGGCTGCGCTGGAATTATCGTCGCCCGTGAACAAACCGTGGATCTCCTTGTCCAGGTTGTCGGTCATCGTCTTGTGCAACATGGCGCCGTTGGCGCCGACGGTGGAGGCAATCATCAGGATCACCGCGACCTTGGCCGCCTTGACCATCGTCGCCATCGCCGATTCGCGCGACTGCCCGGTGGCGATGCGATAGCCCTGGATCAGCACCCAGAACATCGTCGCCGTCAGCGCAATCACACTCACCCAGTTCATCGCACGCCGCGTCAACTCCAGACCGAAGGTCGCGATCTCGTTGGTGAAGTAGTTGTTCACCAATCTGAAGAACAGGAAGTCACCCAGGTTGGCGTCCGCCAGCGGCTGCACCCAGTGCGTCGCAGTGTCGAAAAATCCGTTCATGCTGCCTGTCTATCCGGTGTCTGGTGATGAATGTGGGCTGATACGCGGTCAGTTCTGCAGCGCGCCAGCCAGCACGCCGGCCTGCACGACCTGCCCCAGCAGGTCATCCTTGTTGCCATTCAGGGCGCGCCGCGCGAGCCGCGACTGGTCGTCCTTGAGCGCCACGATGTAGGCGTCGTAAGCCTTCATCTGCGCATTCCAGTAGTCCAGGTCCATGGCATTCTGCGCCGCGAAGCGGCGGACTTCGTTATCGTTGGCGGCCAGCGCGCCTTGGCTCGACCCGACGCTGTCGCGCTGGGCCTCGATCTGTTGCTTGAACTGCTGGTTGCGCTCGATCAGTCGCTTGAGCATGCGCACGGTCTCGTTGTACTGGGCGTTCTGCGCCATCACGATGCGCGCGCACACCTTGGTCTGCTCCCCCACCGCGTCACCGCTCATGTTCGGCGCCAGGGCCTTGAACTGGTTGAGCAGTCCCGAGAGGCCGCTCTTGGCGGCGCCCGGGCAACTGTCTTCCAGGCCGTAGTCCTGGGGCCGCTCGGCGAAGTTGTCCTGCATGGTGGACTCGCCCAGTTGCAGCCGCTGGAGCTTGATGAGCTGCTGCTGGTAGTGCTCCAACTGCTTCTGGTACTGGCTGATCGTTTCCTGCCAGCGTTTCGCGGTCTCCGCGTACTCCGCCATCGCTTTGTACATCGACTCCGGATCATTGACGATCACCTGTGCGTTGGCCTGGCCGGCGCAGAGTCCACCGGCAAGCAGCAGTGCCGCGAACCACGGCGAGAGCGGGATGAGGGAGCGGCGTTGGCGAAATGCTGTATTCACGGCAGGTCTCGTCGGGTCAGAAGCAAAACCGGTGGATCGGGATCAGGAGGCAGTCCTACAGAGCGAGGACGCCAGCGGGGCGAAGCTGAGCAGAAGGGGTTGGACGGGGGCGAAGCACTGCCCGGCAGCCGCAAGAGCAATTTCTTGCTGACGACTGCGGATTTGCCCACCACCTGGGCTGAGGGATCGATGCAGGTTCTGGTCCTGCTGCGGCCATGGTCCTTATGCGCAGTTGGGGCAGGTTGGGGCAAACTCTGACATAGCTGTGGGTGAATTTCCACCTCCCCTCATTCAGGCGGGCGTGGCCGGCTTCGCCGAACGCCTTCCATGCGTGGCCCTACAGCCGGCTGTAGGAAAAGCCTGACCCCTCAATGCGGTAGTTTCCGACCACGCTTGCGCAGTCCGCTTGCCAACACCCGCCTGATGGGGATCACGCCCCTTGGCCGAGCCTGAGATGCAGACGACCACCCCCAGGGGGAAGGACACGTGATGCGTCACCACCACATTGCAATCAAGCTGGCCGCCGCCGCACTGACGCTGCTCACGGGCAGCGCGCCGGCGCGCTGCCCGGATATCGGCCATATCCTTGCCTCGGCGAGTACCGGCTTGGGTCGAGTTACCCACAGGCTCGCGATCTATCCCAGCTCAGTACCGCGCGGGTGTATGTCTTTCAGCAGGAGGGCATCAGCTATCTGCAAATCAACGACCCGACCGACCAAGCGCACACCGCCATAGGCTGGGTCGAGAACACGCGCCGGGTCCTGCCCATCGGTGCCGATGCCGACCGCACGGTGATTCTGCCAGTCGGCTCACCGACACCGGCAGATACACTTCTGACCTACGAAGCAGATGATGTGACCGTCCGCCTACAAAACACCTCTGGCGGCGACACCTGGCTCATCGTGCCCCAAAAGTGACAAGCATCACTACCGATCGGCTCTGCCCGGCGACAGCCCACCATCCGTCTTCTTGGCCGCCTGCACCAGCGATAAAACACGTGCTTGGACCCGGGAAGCGACTTCCTCCACCGTGAAGCCACGCCCGATTACCTATCTCACCGCTTTGGCACGTAACTCATCCGTGTATTGCTTGCTGCTGCCCATAAACACCCCGGACATTGCCATCAATTATGGCAACTGGATGTCTACGAAAGGCTGGCCGGTCCACGAGCAGTGCGCGATGAGCATGGCGAACAGGGGCCTGGCGATATCCCCGAAAAGTCCCAGACGCAATCGCTTTCTGGATCAGCGGGCGATACCAGTCAAGGTCTGTAGCCCCACTCCCCAATGATGGCTTCCAAGATGTGTTGATTCGGTACGGTCGCGCCTGGACATGTCATCAGAAATGTCCGGCGTGCCGCCGCCGTGGCCGGCGCGTCGAACTTCGGGTCCCATATCTGGATGGCGTGGAAGGCTGCGATTGGTGCCGTACATTGCGGACTCGGAGCGCCGAACCCGGACACGCTGGCCATACAAAGAAAGACCGAGCAAGAATCAGGCGCCTGTGCGCGAGCTGGGGCGCTGATGCCGAGGCCTAAAGCCGCAGCCAGTGCGAGAGTGGCGGAAATGGCGCGTAGTTTCATGATGAACCTCCCTGGTTGCTGAAATGACGTGCTTGTTTTCGGGCGACTTGCGATAAGCGTGGCTCAACGAGACAGCGCCGGCGCCGATTGCTGTGGCGTCGGCTGGGACAGGCAATGCGTGGTTCTCGGCATGGCGGGTGGCTTACAGTCGGTTTGTAGAAGCAGACGGCGAGGTCCGAGAAACGGGTGGAGTGCTGTACCAGCTCTTCCGCGCGAAGGTGGGGATAGCGCTTGAGCATCTGCATAGTCAGCCATGAAGGCTCAAGAGCGAGGCTCGCGCCGCATTACTTTACCGGAACTGTGCCTGACCACAACTTGAAGAAATCCACCCAAGAGGGGCCCGGGCCAAACCAAGCTACAACTATCTGAATTTTATTAATATTTCATGGCAATGCCATCGCCACCGCAGCGACTGCTGCGGCAGACGATGGCCGCCGTGAACAAAAGAGAGGCGCTGGGTTGCGGATTCATTGCTGCCCCGAGAGTGGGGCCCGGCCATGCTACCTCCATGCCTGCTGACGTTGTTACCGACATGCCAGGCAACCATCGGTCTTCGAGGTTGCGTCGCGGCTGCCACGGCGTGACCTACTCCACGCCCTACGCCCCTGCAGCAGTAGACGCTGGCGGTCAGCAACCCCTGCGCCGCGTTGGTGATCTTCTTCCACCCATCCATGCAGATTCCTGCATGAGCGTCCGCCCTGGAGGACAGCACCGGGCGCTGAGCATTGCACCGATCCCCGCTGGCAGCGTCAGCCCTATGTCGCCATCACCGCGGCGGCTGGCGTGATGCACCAGCAGGCGTAGCAAAAAGGGGGCCGAAGCCCCCAACGTCAAAGCAAACCGTGCGCTGCGAACGACATGGCGACGGCGCCTGCGACGATGACGTGATCCAGCGTGCGAATGTCCACCAGCGCCAGGCGACGCCGTGAGGTCATCGCCTTATCGGCCGCGCTCGGCTCGGTGCCCTCCGCTCGGATGGTTGTGGGAAACGATGACCCCGGCCGCATTGAGCCGTAGCGCCTGCTTCACCACCTCGCGCGGATGCACGTCGGCGGCGTCGACCGTGCCGTGGAGCATCTCCACGTAGTCGATCAGACGACGCTTTGTATCCGTGAACAACACCGCGAAGACTTCGTGCTCGAAGCCGGCCAACTTGGTCAGCAGGTACCCCTTCACTGCCGCCGGCGAAATGAATCCCCCCCCGGGATAGTCAGTACATCCGCACAAGTCTCCCCACCGGGCAACGTCCAGAGTCCGTGCAGGGGAAGTGCACTCCGACCCTGGTTTTACTCTCCTCCACTACAGTTGCTCCACTCCGCATCCCAGCGTAAAACTCCAGCGCGAGGGCCATGATCGTGCCCGACATCCCGAAGGAGCGACAGACATGGACCTGCACCAGCACCCCACTTTCGACTGGCTGCAGTTTCCCGAAGGCCGCGCCCGATTCTCCGGTGGCGTACGCGGCATCGTCGACGAGCAGCGTCATGAGACGTTCGCGGTAGAGGTCGGCGACGCCGAATACTTCGGCGAGATCCAAAGAGCCTTCCTGCCCGACGGCAACGACTACAACATCGAAATCGTCTCGTTCGGCTATGGCCGCGATGGCGACGTCGGCATGCACATGCCGGGAACCTGTCGCGTCTTCAGTATCCCGGAAGTCGGCAGGATTCAGACGCTGGCAGTGCGCTTGATAGAAGCAGGCACGCAGTTCAACGACCGTCCGTCGCTCCTGACCGAGTATCCAAATGCGCACTTCATGGGCAAGGTTCTTTTCAGGGATGGCTGGATCCTGACCGATGCGGAGCGTGCGTCATGAGCGACGACTACGCCAAGCAAATCGATCAGATAAAGCGCGCGACCTCGCTTGATGAAGTCCAGGCCCTGGCACGCCAGTATTCGGCCAAAGCCTCCGGCGATGGCGGCATCCTCTATAGCCGGGATATCGGCAATGTATCGTCCGAAACGATCGCCCTCGAACTGGCGGGCAAGACCGGTGAACCGATCATCAACAGTACCCCCAGGGCGCAGTTCCTTGGCAACAAACAGGTCGAAGCGGCCGTGCGGGCCACTGCCGAACGCATCTTCGTCTCTCAGGGACAAAGCCTGGCCGACGCGGAAGAAGCTGCGGGCCACTTCCTTTACGGCGACGCCAAGGCTGCTGCGCGAAGCGCTACCTCCCTCGAAGGTTGCCTATGGGGGGAAGCATCGCAGGAGTTCGCTGCCTCGCTGCGGGGCGACATCAAGCTGATCGCAACCGATGCCAACGTGGAGCGCGTCTTCGGCAAGGTGGAATTGCCGACGGTGCTGGACAATCCCAATGTCAGGACATTGGGCGGGCAGCCGACCGCTGCGCTGAAGCCCATATACGCGCGCCAGGGCGCTACCGATGTGCTGCCCATGGTGCAGGCGCAGTTCATTGAAGCCGCGCCCAAGGGCATCTTCGTCGCACCCGATGGCGCCGGACCGAAAGTCACGAAGGTCGCGATTTCGCGAGAAGCAGCCGCTACGCTTGGGGCAGATGCTGCCAAGTTCCTGGCCGCTGCCGAACTCAGCGCCGCCGGTCTGGCCCGCGCACCGTTGGGACTCGGGGCAGCTCCCGCGGCCTCAGTCGGAGAGGCCGCCGTTGCCGCAGAGGCGGTCGGCGCCTCTCGCGGTCTTTCGCCAGGCGTGCTATCGAAAGGTGCAACCGCGGTCGCAGTTGCGGCAGTGGCCTACGACTTCGCTATCACTGGCCATCAGGTGGTGAAGCTGGAAGCGCAGGGCAACACCATAGGCGCCGAGTCGGCCAAGACCCATTTCATCGGTCGCAATGTCGGTGGCATTGGGGGGGGCATCGCACTGGGTTTCGTGGCAGATGCCGGATATGGCCTGGCGGGCGGCGCGGCGACTGGTCCAGGCGCACTTGTCACCTCCGGCGTCGGCGGCGTCGTAGGAGGCATCGGTGGCGCGTTTCTTGGGGAAAAATGGGCGCAGCAAAAGGACCTCGAACGTGTTTTCACGCAACAGGATCGAGACGGGAACACGTGGAGCCGCGACCCAAAAGATCCGAAAGGTACGTGGACGCGCGTCGCCGAAGCGCAACAGATCACTGCGGAAACCCAGCTCGGCGCAGGCCGCACGACACCGACCTACGGCAAGGTTCGCTATGTCGCTGGAGACATGCTGGCGAACGAACTGAACTACAAGTCCGCCAACGCGTCCTATGAACTGGGGCTGGCAAATCTGTTCGCCGCGCAGAATCCCTACTCCATTGCGCCTGGCAAGGGCGACACGCGCAGCGCGGATGGCGAAGGAAACTGGGTGCGCGACGCCCACACCTGCGTGGTCGCGTACCGTGGTCGATCAGTACCTTGAGCATGGCATGACGGCCAGCCATGTGGAGACGGCCTCTCCGCAGCGAGCCGCTGAGCTGGATCACGCAGCGAAGCTGATCATCGCGCAGAATGCCGCCAATACGCCTGCCGCAATCGCGGGCCGGTACCAGATCGCGTATAACCAGTTCGGCTGGAACCGGCATGGGGAAGTGCCTGTCGCCGTCCAGAATGCGAGTACCCAGACCGAATCGCTCGCCGCCTCCGACGGCCATACGTATACGCGCAACGCGAACGGTGAATGGATGACACCGGGGATGGTCTACGGCACCGATCAGGCCAGCGGCAATGTGCGCGACGAATTGAACGAGGTGTATCGGAGCCAGCAAGCCGGATTGCAGCAATACGCGGTCCTGGCAAACGAGGCCCTTGCGCATCCGACGCTACCGCAACCGACCCCGATGCGTGGCCTGGTGGCGCATGCCTACGCCAACGCTGGGATTGCGCGTACCGAGGCCGACATTGATGCAGCCACCGCGGCAGTCGCTCGCACGCACGCACAGGCCGGACTCGACAGAGATGGGCGTCCCTACTCCCTCACGCTGCAACCCGATCAGAGCACAGGACGGCCAGGGCCGAACAGTGCCATCGTCACGATGATGGACGATGGTCAGAAAGGACTCTTTTCCAATAGCAGAATGGTGCCGAAGGCCGTCACCACGGCGGAAGAAATCAAGCACGCGGCACAGCCGACCCAGAGCGAACGCTCGACGCCGGTCGGTCCCGCTAGGACACCGGACGCTGCACCGCATGCGGAACGGCCGGCGGCTGTTACGCCCAACGCCACCACGGCCAATGGCGCAGGGCACGCTGCGCACGGCGATCAGCAACCGGGGCCACACGACGGCCTTTCGTCGAACGACCAGACGATGTTCGACAAGCTCAGAGCGGCGACCCCGCGTGAGATCTCCGACGAGCACGTCGCCCACGCCATGCTGTTGAGCAAGAAGGAGGGCATCACGGACGCCACCAAGATTGATGGCGTACGCATGTCTGGCGATACCTTATGGGTCGTCGGGACCACACCAGGCTTCAAGGTGTCGCTGGATACCCGCGAGCCGGCTCCCCCCTTGCACGAGACGTCGCAACACGCACAAGCCTTCGACCGGCAACAGGCACAGCAATTGGCATACGACGCTTCGCAACAGGAAAGGGTTGCCCGAGGAGGCCAGGTGGTCTGAGTTCATCGGCCATGAATTCTTTCAGAGACCGGTATGGCCAAAAAACGGGCCGATCCCTTCTTCGTTATCCACGCAATTCAGGTCGATAGGCACAACTTCCCAAAATGCTTCCCCGCCGCCTGATGCGCAAACGCATCGGCGATATCTGCCAGCGCGAAGGTCTGGTCGATCACCGGCTTGATGCCGGTGGCGTCGAGGGCGCGGACCATGTCGCGCTGGTGGTGGCGGCTGCCGACGATCAGGCCCTGCAGGGTCTGGTGGCGTTGCATCAGCGCCACGGTCGGCACCTGGCCGGCAATGCCGGTCAGCACGCCGATCAGGGCGATGTGGCCGCCGATGCGGCAGGCGCGGATGGACTGGCCCAGCGTATCCGGTCCGCCCACTTCGATCACCACGTCGACGCCGCGGCCGTTGGTGTAGTCGTGCACCTTGGCCGCCCAGTCGGTGTCGCGGCGGTAGTTGATGGTGAAATCCGCGCCCAGCGCCTGCGCACGCGCGAGTTTTTCGTCGGAGGACGAGGTGGCGATCACGCTGGCGCCCATGTGCTTGGCGAACTGCAGGGCGAAGATCGACACGCCGCCGGTGCCGAGCACCAGCACGGTGTCGCCGGCCTTCAGCCGCGCGTCCACCACCAGTGCGCGCCAGGCGGTGAGCCCGGCGGTCGTCAACGTCGCCGCTTCGGCGTGGCTGTAGCCGCGCGGGGCGTGCGTGAACCAGTGCGCGGGACGAACGACGTATTCGCGTGCATAGCCGTCGACGCCGTCGCCGGGCACGGTGGCGAAATCGGCGATGGTCGGGCCGCCATCCAGCCAGGTCGGGAAGAACGTCGAGACGACCGCGTCGCCCACGGCGAACTCGTCCACGCCCTCGCCCACCGCCTCGACCACGCCGGCGCCGTCGGACATCGGGATGCGGCCGTCGGCGCTGGGCATGCGCCCGGTCACCACGCCCAGGTCATGGAAGTTGAGCGAGCTGGCATGCAAGCGCACGCGGAGTTCGCCGGCACCCGGCTGGCCGGGGTCGGGCAGATCGACGAGGCGGAGGTTCTTGAGGCCAGCGGGCTGGCGCAGGGTGATGGCTTTCATGGGCAAGACATCCTTGGGGAAAGTGGCGAGGGGCAGCGCCGCGTCAGTTGCAGCGAAACCGCATTGCAGGCATTGTCGGGACACACTTCCCGCATCGCAAGAACGTACAATTTCCGCAGGTACTATCAATTTTGTAGGTACAACGACCATGCGTCTGAAACGTCTGGATGGCAAGAGCGGCTGCGCGGTCGAAGTCACGCTGTCGGTGATCGGCGGGGTGTGGAAGCCGGTGATCCTGTTCCACCTGCTCTCCGGCAAGAAGCGCTTCATGGAACTGACGCGTCTGGTTCCCAACGCCACGCAGCGCATGCTGACGCTGCAGTTGCGCGAGCTCGAGGAGGACGGCGTCATCGTGCGCCACGTCTATCCGCAGGTGCCGCCCAAGGTCGAATATGCGCTGACGCCGCTTGGCCACTCCCTCGCGCCGGTGCTGATCAGCCTGCGCGAATGGGGCGAGTCGTATCGCACCCGCGAGCAGTCGCGCGCGCCGGCTGACGCTGCGGAATGCGCGCATAGCGAGGCAATGGCGACGTGAAGCCACGCAGGCACACCTAGCAAAGCTGGCGAGCAGCCGCATCGCGACCTTCTTGCATGTCGAGATCGGCAGCCATCGGAATCAATGCGCACTCCTGACCGGGGTGCGTCGCGTCTGCCAGCCACCGCGTTGCGAGGCGCGGACAGAACGTTCGATCAGTTGAGATCAAGTGCGGCGCGCAATCGGCAGGCGCAGGCACGCAATCTCGTGCTGCAGCACGCACGTCACTCGGCGCGGCGATCCGTCCACGCCGCACACGCAGCGCGCGATGGCAGGTCCTCGCCGTCCGGTGACGGCATCGCCGGCCCCTGCAGGTTGGCCTTGGCATACAGCGCCCCGAGGTCGTGCACGCGCAACAGGTGGCGGCGGCGGCTGACCAGGCCGCTGCGCACCCAGCGCTGCAGCTGTGCGTTGAGCTTGGAGCGGCTGGCGTTGAGCATCGCGGCGAGGATGCTCTGGTTCGGCGGCAGGGCGATCGCGCCATCGCTCCCGTGTTGCGACGCCTGCAGTTCGAGCTGGCGCAGCACGTAGCGCGCCAGGCGCACTTCCAGGCGGTGCAGGCAGATGCTTTCCAGGCTGTCCAGGGTCTGCCGCAGGCGCAGGCGCAACAGGGCGTGGATGCGCTGCTGCAGCAGCGGCGGGTCCAGCAGGACGTTGAAGTGGCGCCGCGGCAGTTTCAGCACCACGCTGGCGCCGAAGGCGATGGCGGTGAAGCTTCGCCCGTGCGGTTCCAGCAGCGCGGCCTCGTCGACCAGCCCGCCGGGCTCGACCGCGCCGACGATCAGTTCCTGCCCGTCCGGGCCGTACAGCACCTTGTACACGCGACCGCGCACGACCACGCCGACGAAGCTGCTGGGGTCGTGCTTGAAGAACAGCACGCTGCCCGCGCCGAGTGCGCATTCGCTGGCATAGGCCAGCAGGTCGTCCAGCACCGAGTCCGGCAGGCCCTGGAACAGCGGCGCGCACTCGAGCAGGCGCCGATGCGCCTGGCCGGCGTTGTCCGCGCAGGCAGCGTCGCCATCGTGGTCGCGCACGATACGCTCGATCGCCTCCGGTTGGACGCTGGCTGGAACCTCCATACTCCCTCTTCTCGGACGCAGGACGTACGACGCCGGGCGTCGAACGCGCCAGGCCAGGATGGAGGACCGGTGCGTACGCCAGGCACGGGTGGGCAATGGTGCAGGCGAGGCGCGCGCAACGCGCGGCCTGCGGGGTGTCACGGATGATGGCATCGACCGTCGCGGCGAGGAACGGCGAGACCCGACGGGTTCGCCGTTCCGGACCGGTGCGCGACTCAGAGGCCGGCCGGCTTGCCGCTGCGGAAGGCCTGCAGCACGGTCATCAGGCTGGTCAGGTTGTCCGACACGCCGGTCTGGGCGATCTTCTCCGACGCACCCGCGGCGGCGGTGGTATCCAGGCTGTAGATCTGCATGACGCCCTGGTTGTTCGCCGCCTGCGCCAGCGTGTTCTGCTGCTGCTGCGAGGCGACCGCGTTCTCGTACAGGATGCCGCTGGAGTGCGCCAGGCTCTGGTAGATCGAGCCCATCGCGAAGGCCGGCGCCTCGCCGATGACCTTGACGTTGGACTGGGTGACGGCGTCGGTGATCTGGTTGTTGACTGCGGTGGGATAGGCCATGGAACGGTCCTCGTTGGGAAGGAAGGGCGTGGCTAGCGCCGCTGCCCTGCAGCGGCGTTAGCGCGCGTGGCTCAGGACTGCTTGAACGCGTTGAGCACGGTCAGCAGGCTGGTGAGGTTGTCGGAGACGCCGGTCTGCGCGACCTTCTCGGTGGCGCCGGCAGCGGCGGTGGTGTCCAGGCTGTAGATCTGCATGACGCCCTGGTTGGCCGCCGCCTGCGCCAGGGTGTTCTGCTGCTGCTGCGCGGAGACGGCGTTCTCGAACAGGATGCCGGTCGAATGCGCCATGCTCTGGTAGATCGACGCCATCGCGAAGGCCGGCGCTTCGCCGATGACCTTGACGTTGGACTGGGTGACCGCATCGGTGATCTGGTCGTTGACCGCGGTGGGAAATGCCATGTGTTCGCTCCTGGGTTGGGGTACGGCCCACGCCGTACGATCTCTGAAAACGGGACAGTGCAGAACCTGTGAAACCATGTGCGGCGTTTGTCTCGCCAGCCTCGCCGCGATGTGCACGCGACGAGGGAACATCGGCCACGATGCGCCGCGACCTCGGCCGATGCGTGTTGCTACCGCTGCGGGGTGTATCCCCTCGCGGCATCCGCTGCCATCCAATGCGATCCACCAGTACGGCCGGCGAACGAGCTACTGTCCGCGACGTGGCGCCAGGCTGGATCGCTGATGGCACGCAGCCATTTGCATCGCACGCCGTTGCGCAAGGCCTTGGCCCACGCCGCAAAGCGCATCATGCGTGTGAAAAACACACTCCCGGTTCAGGCAGCGGGAGGCGGCGATGGTGCTCCCGGCTCCGCGGCCGGCGCATCCGCGATAAGCCCCTGCGCACGCGCCGCCTCGACCACCGCCTGCATCTGCTGGGCCAGGCTCGCGAACTCGCGCTCCAAGCACGCGCGCACTTCGGCCTGCACGAGATTGGCCAGGCGATCGGGGATCTGCGCCATCACCAGGTGATTGCTGCCGCCCTCGCCGCTCTGCGGCGGACGTAACTGGCCCGGTGGTAGCTGGTCTAGCGAACTGGCCGACTGGACCGCCTTGAGCACCGCCGCTTCGCTGGCCGCGGTGGCGCCGTCCAGCGCGACTCTGCTGTTCTGCATCGTCTGCTGCATCTGCTGGATCAAGCCTTTCACGCGCTCGCGCTCAGCATCGATCAGCGACGGCGACGCACCGGCCGTTTCGGCGGCAGGCGCTACCGGCGGCGCGGACGATTCTGACGCGAAGCGCCGCAGTTGCTCCTGCTCGAGAGGAAGTAGCGGGCGACGCAACCAGCTCTCGGTGAGCTGGCGCAGCGTGGCGAAATCGGATGCTTGGTTGGCTTGCATGGTGCTCCCCTGCGTGAAGTGAAACCGGTGGTGCGAACGGCCTAGGTGGACGCGGACTTGCGGCCGCGCACCATGTCCGCCTACTTGGCGATGCTCTGGTCGATCTTGTCGATGGGCAAGCCGGCGGACTCGGCCTCCAGCGCGCCAGCAGCGGCTGCGACCGCCGCGGCGGCACCGACCAGCACGTCGGTGGCCAGCACGCCCAGCGCATCCTCGGCGGCCTGCTCCGGCTTGTTCTCGGCCAGGTTTTTGACCAGCACGCTCTGGCTGGCCAGCGCCGTCTTGCTGACGCCGTCGAAATAGACCGCCGCCGATGGCGCGACCAGGCCCTGCGCCTGTCTGATCCGCATGTTCGAGCCGACCTCAACCTGCGACGGTGCATAGGCCATGGTTTCGGCATCGCTGCGCTGTACGCCCCGCACGACCGTGCTGTTGAGCGCGTCGCAGGCCGGCCCTGCCGCCTCGGGCTGCGCGAGCATGTGTGCGTCGAGCGTCTTCAGCATGGATGGCGGCGTTGGCGACACGGGCGGCGATGTGGCGGCTGCCGCGCCGGCCGGGTCGCCGAGCTCGCCACGATCGGCCGCTGTTACAGCCGGTGTCGCGGCAGAGGCGCCGGTGGACGCGGCCGGTGGCATGGACACCGTCGCCGCGTCGGTGATCTGTGCATTGGCGCCGTTGGGAACTGTCATGGTTCGCTGCTGAGAGAGGAATGGCCGATGCCGTGAGCCCTGCGCATCGGATCAGGCGGCCGAAGCCGGTATCGCTACGTGCAACGACGAGCGTAGAAGCCGAGCGGGCCGGCACCATCGAGGAGGCAACGCCCCGAAACGGTGGCGACCAAGGCTGCGCTGCAGCGCACGACATAGCGACGACAGCCACCCTCAGATGCTTTGCTTGTGCCACTCGACGTTGCAACGCACTCCTATCGTGATCGGCTGCAGTGCGCAGTTCCTGCATAGCCCGCGCAGCAGGCAGCAGGTTTTGTCCACATTCGTAGACATGCTCCAGGCAATCCTCGCACCTTGCATGCTGGCAATGGCAACACACCACATTCTGGCGGTAGCCACCGCTCGCTCCGGCGCACACCTTATGGCGTTCGGCCCGAACAACACGCGCTCCAAGCACCGAGGACGATGTCGCAAAAGGCTCCGGCTCCAGGTCCGCTCTTGCCGCTTGCGTCACGGCGCCGGCCAAACACGGGCATGCCTTGCAGAGTCAGGGGCGGACGCATGCATCGTCGACTGTTGATCACGAATCGCGAGGAGGGGCGACGCTCGCGCCGTACCCTCACCCCCGACCCCTCTCCCGGGGGGAGAGGGGAGTTGCCCTGCGGCGCGCACCGTCTTCTTCGCAGCGATTTTTGGAATCGCGCCTGCAAGCCAGCGCTCTTGCCAAGACGCAGCGCACAACTCCAACGAAAAAGCCGCACCCGGCATCGCCGGGCACGGCTTCGGTTGCAGGCCGCAGGCAGGGATCAGCGCGCGGCGGCAGCGCCCACGTTGAACAACTGAAACTCGCGGATATGCGCGGCGTCGACGCTGGACAGGATGTTCAGGCGCACGCGCGAGGCGGTGACCGCGGGGAAGTGGTCGATCTTCATGTGGCCGATCGCCTGCGCCTGCGCCACCTTGACCCAGGCGCCGTCGCGGAACACTTCCACCGCGTATTTCTGCACCAGTTGGCCATTGTTGAGCCATTCCATCGACAGCGCGGTGTCGAACGTCACCGGCCGCTTGAATGCAGTTCCAGGGTGGCGTGGTGCGAGCCGTCCGGTGCGCTCCAGAAAGTATCGCGGTCGCCGTCCACCGCCGCGGCGATACTGTCGTCGCTCTTGAGCCGGCCGCGCACCAGGTTGCGATCGGCGCCGTAGCGCGCCTGCAGCGCCTGGCCCATTTCCTCCAGCCGCTTGACGTCGGCTTCGGGCGGCAGGCCACGCTTGCCCGGGGCGATGCCCAGCACCAGTTGCCCGCCGCGGCCGACGCTGTCTTCCCATATCTGCACCAGCTCGTCGACGCTCTTCAGCGTCTGGTCGCTGTTCGGGTACCAGAACCACTGCAGCTTGTGCAGCGGCGTATCCACCTCGACCGGACGCCAGCGCAGGTCGCCGTGGCGATCGATAGCGTTCCAGTCCTCGCCCTCGATCACGCCCGCCCCGTTGCCGACCCAGCGCACGTCGCCGTACTCGAACAACGCGGTGTCGGCGAAGTTCTCGGCGAGCAGCGGCGGCGCGGCCAGAACATTCAGGCCGAATGCGGCCAGCCGGCGGAGCGGAGAGAGCGGACGGTCCGGCATTGCGATTCCGCGCAATCGTCGGTCGGGCAGACAGGCGGCGCTACCGGTAGTGTCAGCATGTGGTATTTAATTGATGATAAATAGGTATCCCCATTTGCGGGCCAGGACCGTACCACATGATGTCGCCTTCGCTGTTTCCCCTGCTGTCGCTGTTTGCGGTGCGCGCCATCGCCGGCCCGGCCGCCGTCGCCCCGCCACAGGCACCGCCCTCGCCCATCGTCTACAGCGAATTCGTCAACGCGCAGGCGCCGACCGCGCAGTGCCACGCCTCGACCCTGGTGGAAACCCGCGACGGCCTGCTTGCGGCCTGGTTCGGAGGCCGCCACGAGGGCGCCGACGACGTCGCCATTTGGGTCGCGCGTCGCGACGCGCACGGCTGGCAACCGGCGCAGCGGGTGGCCGACGGCGCGCAGCCGCAGGGCAAGCCGTTGCCGACCTGGAATCCGGTGCTGTTCCAGCCTGCGCAAGGGCCGCTGCGGCTGTTCTACAAGGTGGGTCCGGACCCGAAGCGCTGGTGGGGCATGCAGACCACGTCCAGCGACGGCGGCCACCACTGGTCCACACCCGAGCGCCTGCCCGACGGCATCCTCGGCCCGATCAAGAACAAGCCGGTGCAGCTGCCGGGCGGCCGCATCCTCAGCCCCAGCAGCAGCGAGGACGCCGGCTGGGTCGCGCACATGGAATGGTCCGACGACAACGGCGCGCACTGGACCCGCGGCCCGGCGATGAACGACCCGGCCAGGATCGGTGCGATCCAGCCCAGCGTGCTGCTGCACCAGGACGGCCGCCTGCAGGCGGTGGGACGCAGCCAGCAGAACCACGTGTTCAGCACCTGGTCGCGCGACCAGGGCCGCACCTGGGAACCGATGACCCTGCTCAACCTGGCCAATCCCAATTCCGGCACCGACGCCGTGGTGCTGGCCGACGGCCGCTCGCTGCTGGTCTACAACCCGACCGAGGTCGGCAAGGACTGGTGGGACGGCCGCGGCGTGCTCGCCGTCGCTCTGTCCGACGACGGCCTGCACTGGACCCGCGTGCTGACCCTGGAAGACAGCCCCAAGGACGAGTTCTCCTACCCCGCGGTGATCCAGACCCGCGACGGCAAGGTGCACATCAGCTACACCTGGAAGCGCACGCGCATCAAGCATGTGGTGCTGGATCCGAAGCGGCTGGGAGTTGGGTCAACGGCGCCTGCCGGCGGCAGGTGAATCTTGCTCGGGACCCGGGGCCCGGGACCGGGGACCCGGGAAAGCAAGAGCAAAGCGCTGCCAGATCAGGCTGCGGGATGCGGCGTTCCGGGTCCCGGGTCCCGGGTCCCCGGTCCCGGCTCCTCCAACAACACCACCATCCGCCGCACCCGCGTCACATCGGTCTGCATGCGGTCGCCGCCGAGACTGCGCACATGCGGATGCGGCGACGTCGCCCGCGACGCCAGCGGTCCACGCGCCGAGCCATGGAACTCGCGCGCGCCGGTGCGCGCGCGCAACTGCGCCAGGTTGACTTCGGTGACACCGGACCCCGGCATCACGCTCAGGCGCGCACCGGCCTGCTGCACCAGCTCGGCAATCAGGTCGGCGCCCTCTTCCGCGGTCTCGCGCGCACCGGAGGTCAGCACCCGCTCGCAGCCCAGCGCGATCACATCCTCCAGCGCACGCCGCGGATCGGCACTGACATCGAAGGCGCGATGGAAGGTGACGCCGAGCGGACCCGCCGCGGCGATCAGCTCGCGCATCGTCGCCGTGTCCACCTCACCGTTTGCGGTCAGCGCGCCGAGCACCACGCCGTCGCAGCCTAGGCGCACGCACTGCTCCACGTCGCGCCGCATCGCCTCCACTTCCGCCGCGTCGAACACGAAATCGCCGACCCGCGGACGGATCAGCACATACAGTGGAATGCGCAACCGATCGCGCACCGCCGCCAGCGTGCCGAACGACGGCGTCAGCCCACCGCCATCCAGGCCGCCGCACAATTCCACCCGCATCGCCCCGCCGTCCTGCGCGGCCAGCGCCGAGCCGATCGCATCGGCGGCCACTTCCAAGCCCATCGGCACCATCGCGCTCATGCCGCCGGCGCCGCGAAATGGCTCTGCCCGGGCAGCAGCAGATCCTGCCGCTGCGCATCGCAGACCGCATAACTGAAACCGGGCTGGATCGCGAACGCACCGACCTCGCCGCGCTTGTTCATCGCCAGGAACCCCACCTGCAGATCGCGGGTGAGTTCCGGCTTGCGCCGCACGATGCGCATCACCACCTCGCGGCAGGCCTCGGCCGGGCTCTTGCCCTGCCGCATCATCTCCACCACCGCGAAACTGCCGACGTTGCGGATCACCTCCTCACCGACGCCGGTGGAGGTCGCCCCGCCCACCTCGTTGTCCACGTACAGCCCCGCCCCGATGATCGGGCTGTCGCCGACCCGGCCGTGCATCTTCCAGGCCATGCCGCTGGTGGTGCAGGCACCGGACAGATTGCCGTGCGCATCCAGCGCCAGCATGCCGATGGTGTCGTGGTTGTCCTTGCCGCCGGGCAGCGTGCCGCGGCGATAGGCACGGTTCTCGATATTGGCCTCGGGCGCGTAGTGCGACGTCTTCAGCCACTCCTTCCACGCCTGTTCCGACTCAGGCGTGAGCAGCTTGGTGCGCTCGAACCCCTGCGCCAGCGCGAACTGCAGCGCGCCATCGCCGACCAGCATCACATGCGGCGTCTTCTCCATCACCCGCCGCGCCACCGAGATCGCATGCACGATGTCCTCCAGCGCCGCGACCGACCCGCAGCCGCCGGTGTGATCCATGATGCAGGCATCCAGCGTGACCCGCCCATCGCGGTCCGGATACCCGCCCAGCCCCACCGTGTGATTGTCCGGATCGGCCTCCGGCACCCGCACCCCGGCCTCCACCGCATCCAGCGCCGCACCACCGCGCGACAGCACCTGCCATGCGGCCTGGTTCGCGGCGACGCCGAAGTCCCAGGTGGAGATCACCCGTGCTGCGCCGCGCGGCAGGGGGCCAACACCGGCCTTGGCTTGCGCCTTGGCCACGGCGGCGCGTGCGCCCGGCAGCACACCGCCCAACCCGGCGGCCAGGGCACCGAAGGCGGCGGTTTTCAGGAAGTGACGGCGTTGCGGCATGGAAGGCTCCGGCGTTGGGAGGGCGCGCGGGATGGCGTGCGCTTAGCCTTACATCATGCGGCAGAGTTGGATGGGATTAAATGGTCTGCTCGGCGTTACCAGAGTTGGCTCGGCTGCTTGCTCCGGCAGGATTGCATCGAAACATACCTGAACTTTATCAAGCTCATCACGCACTTCAGAAGAGTGTCAACGTTAGACGTCAATCGCCCAGCCACTACAACCTGGCTGGTACTTTGCATAAAACTTCAAGCCCCCCACTAGAAACCGGCTCAATATAATAGAATATCTTTCCATCACGTGCCTTCAGCAGGCCGAGCCCCTCCCCACTACACCTATAATAATAACCACTCACCCCTTGAGGATACTTTGCAGGCGAGTGCACCAAAGAAAATGCTCCTTCAGCAGATGTAAAATACGAATCATCGAGCCTGGCAAAGCTCTTAAGGAAGTTGTCATTGGGCGCAGAGAAGACAACCGCAACCCCACCAGCATCAACACTATGCCGCTCGTAGATATCGGTAGCATTCTTAGGCAAAAAATCCGGAACCCATCCTTTTGCGATAGTATTATTCGCCACCGCATCAGCATGAGACGCATAGAATTTTGAAGAATTATTCACACATCCTGAAACATAAATAATTAACGAGAAAAATAAAATAGAGACCCTGGCAGCGCGCGCCATATACTGTGCGCCTCAAGAGTCATTGAAGGCTTGATATTCAACAGCCGCATTACGGACATCATTCCATGCAGCGTGGCTAAAATCCGAAGCCCCATCAACAGCTGCATCCGGAACATCTTCGGCCGCCATGACTATTTTTTTTATCGCCTCACGTTTTGATTTTGGAATTCCCCCCCATGCAATGAGTGGTTTACCGGATAGAAATTCCTGCTTAACTTCCCAAGCTGCACCCGGATGATCACCAAATATTTTGTGCAAATAGTCAACACCAAGACAGAAAGAAGATACAACCTCATCAAAATACAAAAGGCATTGCAACAATGATTCTTCAACAGAGATCCCCGAGTCATCCCGCGAACCTTGTCTAATTTCGAACTCATCTTTCATTATCTTCGTTCCTTATCGCTATATCTTGCTCTTCGGTAGCATTAAGCGAATCCGAATAAGTTGCAAAGAATGCACCCATACCCCACCTAGACGTGATTCCGAGCAAGCGAATCCATGGGATTTTGGTTGCGGGTGCAGGATGAGCCTGCTGTGCAGTCTGAGGTATCCCGTTAAGCTTATAACGTTGCCAAGACGTGCCTGGAGTCTTGGTTTTCCAGTACGCCTTTGGCGCGGCTTTGGGGCCACCATTATTTCCATCCGACACATATCTACATATTGCTCGGTCGGCGCCATTTTTTTGGACCAAAAAATGTTCCAGGCGGCTGCCCTGGAGCTGGCGCCCACGGACCGCCGGGGATATTATTTGGCGGAGTCATTCCCGGCGAGTAGGCTTGCAAACCATATATATCAATTTCAGCAGCGGGATTTTGGAGCGAATACCCGTATAGGCTTACTCCACCCAAAAATCCAATCGGATCACTCTGCACATACCGCCCCGTACCGACCTCGTAGTCACGGAAGTAGTTCTGATTGAGCCCACTCAACGCATCGTAGCGCCGCCCAAGAAAGCGCATATCGAACACGAACGCCGTCCCGTCCTTGTCCGGATCCTGGTCCGGGGCGGTGGTGCCGAAGGCTTCGCCCTTCAGGTCCCAGCGCCAGATCGCCACGTCGCGAACCGGGTCGATGACGGCACGAGGCGTGCCCAAGTTGTCCGGCTGCACATAGCGCAGCGTGGTCTTGGCCAGCACGCCGACCGGCAGATCGTCCAGCCAGATCGCCTGCTGCACGATCGCACCATTGGCGTCGTAATCCAATCAGTCGCATTCGGTCACGCCACTGGATCGACAACTTTTTCGTAGCTTTGTTAATAACACCACTACACGCCGCGCCGACGCGCGCGGCCGTCGTTCGCCCCAGGGATTACCAGACCGTTTGGCACGCCGCATGGATGTTGACCGTATGTCTATACTCAATCGCTGCGGCATAGCTATTTTGAACCAGAACCCACCCTGATCGGCCGCATTACTCAGTCAGTGGCTTATTCAAAGTCCCGCTAAAGAACTTCCACCTTGTTCTTCTTCGCATCCCATGAAATCAGCTTCATAACCCCGGGCGGCCAGGGTTGCGAAGGCGGAAAATTCGGCGGTAAAGCATACCAAGTTACATGGACATCGCACACGGTTCTGTTAACCAACTGGAATCCACCCATCCTTTCCTCCTTGAGTTTCTCCTTAACTACAGCCGGCAAATCATGATCCACACCAGGAAAAGTTTGGCAAACCTCTCCTGCAGAGGCCGCTGAAATTATTGATACCAAAAAAACTAGAATCCATAGTCTTCGCATTTTCTAGACTCCCGGCGCTTGATTGCATCAAGAAGGTTGCGCTTTGCACTCGCGTCCAGCGGCGTAATTTTACCAATTTTAGAAATGCAATCGATGGTAATAGCATCCGCCCTACATTCCGTTTCATGAAACTCACGAGCGTAGGCATCACTGTCCGCCCTATAACTTTGGGGCCACGGAGCTGCACCAAGAGGGCGACCCAAACATGCTCCTGGATGAACAGCCTCTAAGAACCTTATATGTTCATTCTCGTGCTTCTGAGTGCATTCACGATCACAACCATTGTTACAGTTACTTACCATAAAGCCCCCCTTGCCATCGCAAGTAGTTAGCCCTAGCTGACCGGCACAAGTTTTGGTGTCCCAGACAACTTCGAGCCCAAATGGATCATAGAGACGAGTGGGCGTACCCAAGGAGTAAAGGTAGGAAGAAGCACCTCCTCTCAACCCAATCGGATCGCTCTGCACATACCGCCCAGCACCCGGCTCGTAGTCACGGAAGTAGTTCTGATTGAGCCCGCTCAGCGCGTCGTAGCGCTGACCTGGGAAGCGCATATCGAACACAAAGGCGGTGCCATCCTTGTCAGGGTCCTGATCCGGCGCGGTGGTGCCGAAGGCTTCGCCCTTCAGGTCCCAGCGCCAGATCGCCACGTCGCGGACCGGGTCGATCACCGCGCGCGGGGTGCCCAGGTGGTCGGGTTGCACGTAGCGCAGCGTGGTCTTGGCCAGCACGCCCACCGGTAGGTCGTCCAGCCAGATCGCCTGCTGTACGACGGCGCCGTTGTTGTCGTAGTCGCCCAGCCAGTGGCCGCTCTCGTCGTACAGCGTGTAGACGTTGGTCTTGCCCACCCGCCGCACCTGCTCGCCGCGGCCGTTGTAGGCGTAGTTCGCCACGGTGGTGCCACTACGCTTGACCTGCGTCAGTCGGCCATTTGCTCCATACACGTACTGCACGGCCGTGCCGCCGATCGCGGTGGTGTTGCCGGCCGCGTCATAGCTGCGCGCGGTACCGGCCACGCTGCTCAGGCGGTGGCTGGTGGTCGGATAGGTGTAGGTCTGCGTGGCGGTGTTGACCTTGGCGCTCAGGCGGTTGCCGGTGGCATCGTAGGTATAGCCGTCGATCACCGTATCGGTCGGGCCGTCCTTGAAGGCGGTCAGCCGGCCCAGCGGGTCGTAGTCCAGTTTGATGACCGGCGCGGTGTTGCCCGGCGCAGTTAGCGCGCTGAGGTTGCCGACCGGGTCGAAGGCAAAGCCCACCGCCAGGCCATCGCTGCGGGTGTCGTTGACCGCCAACGGGCGATAGTCCTGGTCCAGCACGCGCTGCATCGGACGGCCGTTGCCGTAGGTCCACCCGGCAACCGGGCCGAACGGATAGTAGGTGGCCTGGTTCAGCAGCACCTGACGGGAGCCGCCGGGTGAGGTCACGCCGACCTCGGTGGTCTGGCCCTGGGCGTTGCGCACGTAGTCCACCACCGCCCCATCCGGGTAAGTCAGGCGGCTCAACTGCCCGGCCTTGGTGTACGCGTAGCGGACCACGAACACCTTGCCGTTGGTGGTCTGCACCTTGCGCACCAAGTCACCGAAGCGGTCGTAGCAGTAATCGGTGCTGCCGCTGCCGTCCTGCATTCGGGTGAGGCGGCCGATGCCGTAGGTTTCGCCGCTGGCGCAGGTGCTCTGGCTGACGTCGTAGGTGTAGCTGACGTTGAGGCTGGTGGTCGGATAGGTGACCTGGGTCAGGCGGTTCAGTGCGTCATAGCCGTAGCTGGTCTTGATGTTGCGCGCATCGGTCTGGGTGGCGCGGTTGCCGGCGCTGTCGTAGGTATAGGTCGTGCTGCCGGTGTCCGGGCTGGTGAGCTTGGTCAGGTCGCCCAGGCCGTTGTAGGCGTAGGTGGTGTCCAGGCCCTTGGGGTCGGTGACCTTGGTGAGGTTATCCAGTGCGTCGTAGCCGAACTTGGTCTCGGCGGCGATGCCGCTCACGTCCTGCAGGGTGCGCGCCAGCCGGTTGAGCGGGTCGTAATCGTTCTGGGTCACGTGACCGAGCGCGTCGGTGACGGTCTTGGTGTTGCCGTTTGGGTCGTAACCGAAGTCGGTCGGATCGCCCTGCGCAGTGGCCTGCGTGGCCAGTTGGCCGAGCTGGTTGTAGATCCGAGAGAGCGTGCGCTTGAGCGTACCCGATGCGTCTTTGGTGTCCTCCTTGGACCGGTTGCCGGCATTGTCCAGGGTGTAGTGGATGGTGTTGCCGGCGTTGTCGGCGATATCGGTCAGCCGATGCGCCGCGTCGTAGGTGAAGCGGGTGAACGCGCCATCCGGCTGCGTCACCTGCTTGACCAGACCGGTCGGCCAGTAGTCGATGGTGGTGATGCGGTCGTCGCTCTCGCTGCTGTCGTCGGACCCGCGCACCTTGCTGGCGGTCAGCCAGCCGCGCGGGTGATAGGTGTAGTCGGTGACCACGCCGTTGGCGTCCTTCGCCGACAGCACGCGGCCGGCGCCGTCGTAGGCCAGGTACTCGGTAACCTGGCCCAGCGCATTGGTCAGCTTCCACAGGTCGCCCTTGCGGTGCGGACAGGTGGTCGGGGACGTGGCGCAGGTGCTGTCGTCGGTGGGGTAATACGTAAAGCTGGTGATGTCGTTGACGTCGGTGCGCGCGCCGTCGACCGACTTGGGCAGGCCCAGGATCGGGCAGGTGCTGTCGGTCGCGGCTACGTCGGACGCTTCGCAGTAGCTGTAGGTGATAGTGCGCTGCTTGCCTGAAGCCGTGTCGCTGCTCGTCATCTGCACCGGCTGCAGGCGATCGTTATAGCTGTAGGACACAGTGCGCCCGCCGGTCTGCACCGACAGCAGGCGATTGCTGCCAGCCGCGGTGCGCGTCGTCGTGGTGCGCTCCTGCGGTTGCCCGACCGCCTCGCGTACAGTGTGGATGTTCACCGCAACACCGTTCTCAGTCGCTTCGGCGTAGCTGTGCTGAGTCTGGATACCACGGCGATCGGTGACGCTGCTGAGCCGGCGGCGGAAGTCGCTGGACTGGTCGTTGTAGCTGTACTGCAGCGTGCCGTCGGTCCTGGCGACGGTGGCGACCTTCGGCGAGGCACCACCCGCCTCGGTCATCGTGTAATCGTTGACATCGCCCAGCGCATCGGTGACGCGAGTACCGGCAGCCGAGTACGCCAGCGTGACGCCGTCGATACCGCCGGCGTGCTGGCTGGAGATCGCACGGCCGACCTCGTCGTAGGCGAAGGTGCTGAAGCGCTGGCCATCTTCCGTGGTCACGCCGGTAAGATGGCGCGGGAAGCGCGTGTCTTCATAGTGATAGATCCGACTTTTGCCATCGGCATAGGTGACGCTCGCAAGGCGCTGCTGGTCGTAGCCGTAGCTGGCCAACTGCACCCCACCGGAGACGATGCCGGTGATCAGCGCATCGTCGTTGTCGTCGGCATACACCAGTTCGATGGAGCGCCCCTGCAGCGAGGCGATGCTCTGCAAGCGCCCACGCGCGTTATAGCCGTACACCCATCCGCTGCCATCCTCGGCCATGCGCGAGACCAGATTGCCCTTGGCATCGAAGGTGTAGATGGCATCCTGGCGATACAGCACCCACTGGTCGCCGTTGGCGACGATGCGTTCGCCCGAGGCATTGGCCGCGCGATACTCGGCTCCCATCTTGCGGAACGGCACGGCATAGCCGCTACCCTCGATCAGGCCCAGCGCGTCGCCCTGGATGGTCAGGTGCAAGCTGTGCGAGAAGGTCCAGCCGGGGCCGAATCCACCGGTATTCAGTGCGATGCCTGAGTGGTAATAGCGCGTCAGGGTGATCCAGCCCAGATCCAGGTCGCGCTCGGTCTGGAATTTCTCGCCGGTCTTGACGTCGCAGGGGTTGCCCACCATACCCGAGTTGCCGCCGCCAACTGTGCTAGCTCCTTGGCCTTGCTCGTCTCCGCACTGCAGGGTGATGACCTCGATGGTCGCGAAGATCTCATTGTTCGTGCAGCCTTGGTCGCTGATGTACCAGTTGGTGTGGGGCTTGGGGCATTCGCTCCGCCGGGATCGGGCGATGGAGCTGGTGTAGCCGTAGGTACCGCTGCAGTCGTCGAAAAAGACGACCACGCTGTAGTACCTCGTTTGCATTTCCGCCCCCATGTCGTACTCTGGGTATGGGCCTGCTCCCACAACCCATCCGCCCTGCGGCGTGGCGGATGCAGTTCCACATTGGGGCGCCTGTTCACTCAACTGCTGCACCAGCGACGCCACGGCCTCCGCTTCGGTGAGGACCTTGGTCGTCCCGGCGATGTAAATCCAATCTTCGTCTTTTGCCTTCTCGTTGCCCATCCAGTACGTGATCAGCGAGACTCCGTCATCACGAAGCTTCGTGTCCTTAATGGTGTCGACATACTGGTAGGCATCCTCCGAATACTGGGGCCCCGGAATCGCCTTGATCGCCGCTTCCGCCTCCGACTGGGTGTCGTAGGTGCCGCGATCAATTCCCTCGGCATCGCGGACGACGAACTTCTGCTTCGGCCCTTCTGTTACGGCAAACGCCGAACCGACGAACAAAAAGAACAGAGCCAGTACCAGCGCAAAGCGGGTGGCACGGATGTAGGATGGGGCGTGATGCACCGTAGTCATTGCGCGTCCTTGCAAGGAGTTCATCAATCCAATCGAATCAGGGGTTGTTGGCTGTTTACCCAGCCGAACGCCGACCAGCGCACCGCCAATGGCCGCCACAGGCTCGGCGGTAACATTGAAGAACCAGACAGGTGGGATACCCGAGAGTGGGCAGTCGCATCATCCCTGAGCGACGCAATACAGCGAACGGGTGCACGCACGTTGCGCATACGACAATCCTTGTCATTACGAGAAGCGATGCTAGACGATGGCCCTATCCACTGGCAACAAGCCGCTGCGGCTTTCGCTCAAGCGCGCATAGCATCGGCCAGGATGGTTGCGGTACGCAGTCAGAAGCAAGGCCGTTTGCAGGACTGCCGCCGATCTAGATGACCGCCGCAAACCGCTCCACCACCATCCCCTCGATCGCCTCCAGATCCGGCAGCAAGGCGCTCTGCTCGCCCAGCAGCACGCGCATGTGCACGCCGGGCGGGAGGGTTTCTTCGGAGGCGTCGGCGAGCAGGCCGTCGCGGGGGACGGAGATCAGCTGCGGGAAGGATTGGGTGAGCAGGGCGACGTACGGCAGGTCGGGGTTGCCGCCCAGGGCCTTGAGCACGACGATCTTGTTGTTGGCGGCCACGATCTCGGCGCCCAGGCCGGTCAGGCGGGCGAAGGAGACCAGCGGGACTTTCCAGCCGTACCAGGCGATCTGGCCGAGCAGCCAGTGCGGGGCGTCGGGCAGCGGTTCGACCGGCACGCGCGACATCACTTCGGCGATGGTGGCGTTGGGCAGCAACACGCGCTCGCTGCCGGCCAGGATGAGGACACCGCGTATTTCGTCGTTGCTGGCGTAGCTGCTCATGGAGTGACTTCGTCCTGGAAGCGGAAAAAACGCGCGATAGGGGCGCAGCGATGAATGGCGTGTGCCGCCTCGCTCAGCCGCTCCACCGTGCGGTCAAGGCCTGGGCCAGTTGCGCCGGATCGCCGCCGGGATGGCCCTGCAGGATCAGTTGCGCGCCGGCGGCGGGGTCGTAGCAGCCGTCGCCGGATTGCCCGGCCACCCAGGCGCCCTGCGCGGCCAGCGCCAGCACCGCATCCACCTGCTGCGGGTCGCTGCCGCTGAGCAGCAGCACCGCGCTGTGCGCGGCCGGCAGGCCGGCGACCACGGAGGCGCCGGCGTCCTGGGCGACGAAGCGCAACCCGGCCGTGCCGTGCACGCCGACGTCGTCGGGCAGGATGTAGACGTTGCCAGGGGCGACCGGCTCGCCGGCCTCGGCCAGCAGCACCGGCAGCGCGGACACGCGGGCGATCTGCTTGACCAGGTTGCCGTAGCGGCCGCCATCCAGGCGCAACTGCACCAGCAGCGGCAGCGGGAAGTTCTCCGGCAGTGCGGCGAGCAGGCGACGGATCGCATCGGGGCCGCCAATGCCGGCCATCACCAGCACCGCACCGTGCGCGGCGGCGCCTGCACCGACGCCGCTCGTGGACGCGGGCTCTTCCGATTCCAGCGCGACCAGCGACAGACCTTCGGTGGAGAACTGCGGGACGTGTTGCGACGCGCGCGGCGCAGCGGCAAGCAGGGGCGCATCGTCGTCGACCAGCGACCAGGCACTGGCTGGCAGCGCCGCGGGTGCGGTTGTGGGCGCAGCCGGTGTGGCATCGGCCTGCGGTGCAGCCGGCGCGGCAGACGCTTCGCTGGCAGCGGCTTCGGCGCGTGCGAATTGCAGGTCCTCGAAACCGGGCGCGACGTCCGCCGGCGGCTGCCAGGCATACATGCCGTCTTCCGGCGCGGCCTCAGCAAAGCCGGCAGCTTCGTCGACATGCAGGCCGATCGGCGCGTCCTCGTGCAGCTGCGCCGGCGTCGCCGGCAGGCCCGGCTCCGGCTGCAGGCCGGTCTCGGTCTCGCGGCCGGGCGGCAGCACGTCCTGATGGCCTTGCAGCTTGGCCGCCAGATGCCGCGCCCAGCGCTGCGCTTCCCAACCCTCGCGGCGCGCGGCCAGCTCGGCCTCGTCGAAGATCACGGTGACGCCGGGCAGCGCCAGCGCCGCATCCAGCCGCTCCAGTGCGTCCTCGATCGCCGGCTCCAGCGCTATCAGCACAGCCGCCGGCGCAGCGTCAGACAGGGTCTGCGCGTCGATCGCGCCCGGGTCGTCCTCCAGCACGATCGCCGCGCCGACCAGGTGCAGCGCTTCGCGCAGGCGCTCGCGCGCCTTGCCGGGACGGGCCAGCAATGCGACCGGCGTGGAGGTGGCGTCGCCGTCATTCGCGAACACGGGCGATCCCCAGCAGGTCGTAGACGTTGCGCATCAGATCCAACTCTTGGTAAGGCTTGCCGAGATAGCGCTGCACGCCCAGTTCGAAGGCGCGCTGGCGGTGCTTCTCACCGCTGCGCGAGGTGATCATCACGATCGGCACGGCGGCGTAACGCGGATCGGCGCGCATCGCCGTCGCCAGTTCGTAGCCGTCCATGCGCGGCATCTCGATGTCCAGCAGCATCAGGTCGGGCACGCGCTCTTCCAGGCGTTCCAGCGCCTCGACGCCGTCGCGCGCGGACACCACGTCGAAGTTGTGGCGTTCCAGCACGCGTCCGGTGACCTTGCGCATGGTCAGCGAGTCGTCGACCACCATCACCAGCGGCACGCGGCGCTGTTCGGTCGGCGTAGCCTCCACCACCGGCCGCAACGGCTGCGCCAGGAAGCGGCGCACCAGCGGGGCGATGTCGAGGATCACCACCACGCGGCCGTCGCCGGTGATGGTGGCGCCGTAGATGCCAGGCACCGAGGCGATCTGCAGGCCGACCGGCTTGACCACGATTTCGCGGTTGCCGAGCACCTGGTCGATCGCCACCGCCGCACGCAGGTCGCCCGCGCGCACCAGCAGCAACGGCACCTGCGCCTGGCCTTCCGCCCGTGCCGGCGCCTGCCCGACCAGCGAGCCGAGGTCGTGCAGCGCGTATTCCTCGCCGCTGTAACGGTAGCCGCCGGTGCCGGCCTCGAAGCGCTCGCGGCCGATGCGGCCAATGCCGCTGACCGACGCCACCGGCACCGCGAAGGTGGTCTCGCCGATCTGCACGAACACCGCCTGGGTCACCGCCAGGGTCTGCGGCAGGCGCAGGGTGAAGGTGACGCCCTGGCCGCGCACCGAGTGAATGTCCACCGAGCCGCCGAGCTGGCGCACTTCGTTGCGCACCACGTCCATGCCCACCCCGCGGCCGGCCAGCTGGCTGACCTGGTCGTAGGTGCTGAACCCGGGCGCGAAGATCAGCGCATCCAGTTCGTCGTCGGACAGCACCGCGTCGGCGGCGATCAGCCCGCGCTGCTCGGCGCGGCGGCGGATCGCCTCGCGGTCGAGTCCGGCGCCGTCGTCGGCCACTTCCAGCACGATTTCCGATCCCTCGCGGCGCAGGCGGATGGCGATGTTGCCCTCCTCCGCCTTGCCCGCGGCACGCCGTTGCTCCGGCGCCTCCAGGCCGTGCGCGACCGAGTTGCGCAGCATGTGTTCCAGCGGCGCGACCATGCGGTCGAGCACGTTGCGGTCGAGTTCGCCGTGGGTGCCTTCCAGGCTCAGGTGCACCTGCTTGCCGGTTTCGCTGGCGGCCTGGCGCACCACGCGCCGCAGCCGCGGCACCAGGCCGTCGAACGGCACCATGCGCGCACGCATCAGCCCGTCCTGCAATTCCGAACTGACGCGCGACTGCTGCTGCAGCAGACCGTCGTACTGCCGCGCCAGGTCGTCGAGCACACCCTGCAGGCCGCCCAGGTCGGCCGCGGACTCGTTGAGCGCGCGGCTGAGCTGTTGCAGCGTGGAGAAGCGGTCCAGTTCCAGCGGATCGAAGCTCTGCTCGGTCTGGTCCTGTTCGCGCTGGTAGCGGGCGACGATCTGCGCCTCGGTTTCCAGATCCAGGCGCCGCAGCTGGTCGCGCAGACGCGCGTTGGTGCGGTCCAGTTCGGCCATCGCGCCGCGGAACGCGCCCAACTGCTGCTCCAGACGCGAGCGGTAGATCGCCACTTCGCCGGCGTGGTTGACCAGGCGATCGAGCAGATCGGCACGCACGCGCACCTGTTCCTGCATGGGTCGCGCGATCGTCGCCTCTTCGTCGGGCGTGCCCTCCACCGGCAGCGGTGCCGACAACGGCGCCGCCACGGCGGCCAGTGCCGCGGCAGCCAGCGCGTCGTCGGCCGCCGCGAGCGGCGCCGCGACGGTAGCCTGGGCATCGCTGGCGGCGGCGAGCCGTTGCCCGTGCGTGCGTGCGTCGAACGCGCCGATCAGGTCCTGCGGCATCGCCACCGCACGGTGGTTGCCGGTCAGGGTCAACAACTGGTGCAGGCGATCGAAGCCGCGCTCCAGCAACTGCACGTCCTGGCGGTCGAGCTCGGTGCGATGGGCGGCGACCGCCTCCAGCAAGGACTCGATGCCATGGCCGAGGTCGCCGATGGCGTTGATGCCGGCCATGCGCGCGCCGCCCTTCAGCGTATGCAGGTCGCGCTGCAGGCCGCCGAGCACGTCGCGGTCCTGCGGCGCGGCACGCAGCTCGGCGATCAGGCGATCGCAGTGGTCGAGCAGGTCCTTGCCTTCGTCGACGAAGATATCGACCAGCTCGCGATCGAGGTCGGCGAAGTCCAGCGGCCCCAGATCGACGGCCGACAGATCGGTTCGCGCGGCATCGGCCGCGGCATGCGCGGCGTCGACGTCGGGCTGCACGGGCACGGCTGCCGCCGACGCGTGTTGATCGGCTTCTTCGTGCGCTGCGTCGGCCGATGCCGTCGCGTCCGTCTCGGTCGCCGCGGTCGTGTCGTCGTGAGCGGTGTCGCCCTGCGGCGCGTCGGGCGCTGCGTCGGGCGCTGCGTCGGGCGCCGCATGATGCGCGTCCGTCGTCTCGTTGGCATCGGACGACGACGCGTGCGCGGCATCGTCCGCTTCGGCGGCGACATCCTGCAGCGCGCTCTCGCCTGCACCGCTGGTCGGCTCGACGTGTTCTGCGTCGGCGTGCTCGCCGACCGTGTCGGTGGTGGGGGAATTCGCACCGCCCTCGCCCGTCCCCGCGTGCAGAGGCGAAGCGGCGTCCAGGGTCACGTCGCCGTGCTCGGCGGCGACCTCGGTATCGTCGTTGGCCGAGGCCACGCCATCGTGGCGCCAGCCGCTCGACGGCGCCAACGGGTGCTGGCGCAGGCCGATCGCAGGGGCGTCCTCGTTGAGATGCTGCTCGTGCGCTTCAGCGGTGTCGTCAATGGGCGCATCGGCGTCGCCGTGCGTCGCATCGTGCTCCGATGCCTGCAAATCCTGCCCGTGTGCGGACGCGTCCTGGCTGTCGTTCGCCTGCGCGTCGGTCGCATGGTCTTCGACAGCGTGGTCCGCTGCCGAATGATCCGTTGCCTGCGCTTCGGTCGCGTCGGCGTCGCGGTCGGCCGCCGAATGATCGGACACCTGCGACTCCGGCGCATGCACGGACGCATCCCGGGCGTCCCCGTCCTGCGCTTCGATTGCGTGAGCCTCGGAGCCCTGCGCCTCGCCAGCATGCTCCGGCGCCTGCAGTTCCTGCGCGTCCATCGGGGTATCGGTCGCAGCATCGGCGATGACCGCATCGACCGTCGCGTCCTGCGCCGCCGGATCCAACGCTTCCGCAGCCGGGTCCGACACCTGCTCGGCGCTCAGCGGCGCCTCGACCGTCAGCTCGTCGAGCTGGCCGTCCTGCGCAAGGGCCGCCTGTTCGTCGGCATCGCGTTCGTCATGCGGTGCGGCCGCCTCGTCGCCCGGCGCTGCGTCACGGGACTGCGCATGGTCCTGTGCGGCCGCCGGCTCAACAGCAAGCGGCTCGTCCTCGCTCGCCGACGCCAGCGTGCCCACATCCGTGTCGGTGGTGGCGTCGCTGTCTGCCGGCGTGGACGCGGCGTCCGCGTGAACATCGATGCGATGCTGGTCGGCGTCGACCGCGTCGGACTGCCCGGCAACGTCATCCACCGGCAGCGCTTCGTGCAGATGCGCGGCATCGCCGAGGAACGCCGACAGATCGTCGGCCGCGGTGAGTTCCACCGCCTGCACGGCCTGCTCATCCAGGCCGGCCTCGGCCGGTGCCGACGCGGACAGGTCTTCGTCGTCCTCGTCGTGCGCGATCGGCGGCCACTGCACTTCCGGCAGGGTCTCCACCAGCGCGCGCAGGCGCTGCGACAGCTCGGTGAACGGCGGAATCACCGGCGACGGCGCCTGCAGTTCCGCGATGGTGTCGGCAACGGCACGCGCCGACTCCTCGAGCGCGCGCACGCCTTCGGCGCTCGGAACGCTGCCGGACGCCAAGGCGCGCTTGACGTAGCTCTCGGCCGGGCCGGTGACCGCAGTGATCTCCGGCACGTCGGTCATCGCGAACGCGCCGCTCATGGTGTGCACCGCGCGCAGCAGCGCTTCGGTCGCCGGCTGCGGTCCGTGCTGCAGCCAGGCGTGCACGGTCTCCAGATGGGTGGCGACCTCGGCTTCGAGGATCTCGCGCAGCACGCTGTCCACCGAGGCCGGCGTCCCCGCGCGCGGCGCGACGGCTGCCTGTGGGGTGGCGAAATAGAACGCCTCCTCGCCGGCGGCAATGCGTTCGGCCACCGTCTGGATCGCGTCCAGATCGGCCTGCACCGTGCCGTTGCCGCGCAGCGCGGCATTGAGCTGCGGCAGCACCGCGTAGGCCTGCTCGACCATGGCCACCACCGCCGGACTGGCCGGGCGCGAGCCGTCGAGCACGCGGTTGAGCATGCTCTCGATCTTCCAGCTGAACTCGCCGAGCACGCGCGCGCCGACCAGGCGGCCGCTGCCCTTGAGGGTGTGGAACACGCGGCGGATCGGCCGCAGGCTTTCGGTGTGGGCAGGCGCGGCGCGCCAGGCCGGCAGCAGCGCACCGAGATTGACCAGTTCCTCGTCGAATTCCTCGAGGAACACCGCGCGGATCTCTTCGTCGATCTCGCCATCGCCGTCGATGAAGCCGGCCTCGGCGGCAGGCGGCGCGGCGCCAGGCGCGGCGCTCGCCTCCGTGCTGGCGGGTGCTGCGATCGCAGGCTCGCCGCTGTGGGCGGCCGCGGTCACGTCGAACTGCGCGGCAGCAGCTTCCAGGTCGGCCAGGAACGCGGCTTCGGCGTCCGACACCGGTGCAGCGTGTGCCTGTACCGGCTCGGGCGTCGCATGCTCCTCGGATTCCAGCGCGGCATGCTCCGGCGCCGATGGCGCATCGGCCACGGCATCGGTGTGCGCGGCCTCGCCGATGGCGGCAAGGCCGGCATCGGTCTGCGCCGAGTCATCCATGGGCGCGTGCGACTCGGTCTCGCGTGCGGCGTCGGTGGCCTCCGCGGCCTCCGACGGGATCGCGTGCGCGGCGTCTTCGGCGTCGGCACCGGCGTCTGCTGGCTCGGCCTCCCCTGCCGCGTCGAGGCGCTCGCCGTGGGCGATATGGGCGCCTGCGTCGGCCAGCGCGGCCGCATCCGGCAGCGCGAACGCGGCCTGCTCGTCCTGCGCGGCTGGGGTGGCGTGCCAGTCGAGCGTGTGCACCTCGTCGGAGGACCCGCCAGGCGCGTCGGCGAACGCTGGCGCGTCTTCCAGTTCGATGACCAGGGGCGGCGTGGAGGCGTCGGCGTGTTCTGCAGCAGTCGGCGTGTCGACGATGATCAGATTGGGATCGTCGTGTTCGTCCAGGCCAGCGAACGCGGCCGGCACATCGGCCTGCGCCTGCTCCGGATACTCGGCGGCCACCGGATCGAAACCGGCGACATCGGAGACGGACGCCGCGGAAGCGGCTGCCGCGTCGTTTTCCCGCGTGAACGCCGAAGGCGTCTCCGGCCGCAACGCGTCCTGTTCCAGCACCAGGGAATCGAGGCTGATGTGCAGCGGCTCGGCGGTGCCGCTCCAGCTGTCCTGTTCGGCCGCGACCGGATCGAAACTGAGCGCCTGCGACGTTGCTGTGGGCTCGTGCTCGTCGCGCGCAGCGCCGTCGTCGGCGGGCGCGGAGGCGTGTTCGGCCGCGGTGTCGGCGTCGTCCGTCGCCAGGCTCCACTGCGGCGCCTGCGGTGCGGATGGCGCAGCGTCCTGCGTGCGCGGCGTCGTCTCGAGCGTGTCCTCGGCCGGCGCCAGATCCCAGGCCGGCACGGCCGGCGCGGCGATGGACGGGGGCGCCGACGCGTCGATGCGATCAGCGGCCACCGGCGGCAGCGGCGCAATCGATTCGGCCGCCTCGCTCGCGCTCGGCAACACGCCCGGCGCGGCCGGCGCGGTGTCGGGCAGCGGCCAGTAGCGCAGCGCTTCCAGGCTGCTGCGGGTGATGTCGAGGATCTCCTCGCGCCCGGGGCGGCGCTCGCGCAGCGCTTCCAGGTAGTACTCGAGGCTGGCCATCGCGTCGGCCAGGGTGTCGAGCTGGCGGCCGCTGGGCACGCGGCGCTTGCCGATCAGCTCGGTGCCGACGTAACGGCGCACGCCTTCCAGGTAATCGGCCGGCTGCGGCAGTTCCAGCATGCGCAGGGCACCGGCGACCTCAGCGAGCAGGCGCGGCACCTCGTCCAGGCGCGCATGGTCCCAGTTGGTCTCGATGAAGGCGACGAAGTGCTCGCGGGCGCTGCCGAAATTGGCGATGGCCTCGTGCGCCAGCACTTCCACCGTGCGCCGCGCCTCTGCGGCACTGGCGTCGTCGTGCACGTCGCCGCCGGCGCCGAGGTAGGCGACCTGGTCGTCGAGCGAGGCGTCCACGTACAGTAGCGCACCGGCGATATCCAGCAGCAGGCCTTCGTCGGCCGCGCGGGCGCCATCGACGATGCTGCGCAGCGCGTCGCGCTGCTGCACCACCACGCTGCGCGCCACCCCCAGGCCCATCACGCCCAGGGTATCGGCGACGCTGCCCAGCTCGTCGACCTGGGTCTGCAGCGCGGCGACGTCGCCGCCGGTGCGCAGATGCAGGTCCAGCGCGTCCTTGACCCGCAGCAGTTCTTCCTTGATCGCGGTGCCGACGGTGTCGAGCAGTTCGCGGTTGCGCCCGGCGAGGCTGCCGCGCGCATGGTCCAGTTCGGCCTCGGTGGCGGCGGCCGCGTCAGGCGCCAGCGCGAACAGCGCGCCCTCGCTGAGGCCGGCTTCGCCGCGCGCGGCGCGGATCTCGTTGAGCAAGGGCAGCAACACGATCGGAATGTCGCGATGGCCGTCCTGCAGGCGTTCCAGGTAGTCCGGCAGCAGCACGGTGCCGCGCATCAGCGTGGCGCAGGCCTCGTCGCGGTCGACCGCCTGGCCGTTCTGCACCGCGATCGCCAGCAGTTCCAGTTCCTCGGCGACCATCGCCGGCGCGTACAGCTCGACCATGCGCAAGGTGCCCTGCACCTGGTGCAGGTAGCCGGCGCAGAAACGCATGCGGCCGGTGTCGGCCGGTTCCTCGACGAAGGCCTCGATCTCGCCGCGGACCTGGCGCAGGGTCTCGTCCAGTTCCGGCTTGACCCAGCCCAGCGCGGCATGGCTCATCGCATCGCGCAGCGCGCTCATCGCCGCGTCTCCGCGGCCGGGCACGCGCCGTGCCGCGCGAGCGCGGCGACGGGATGCGGGAGTTGTTCACGGTACGTCATGTGCGCTTCCTTCCACCCGGTTCCGGCCCGCTTACGCCGGCAGCTTGAAGTCGGCGACCGAGCGCCGCAGGTCCGCCGCCAGTTGCGCCAGGCGGCCGATCGATTCGGCGGTCTGTCCCGCGCCTTGCGAGGTCTGTCCGGTGATCTGCCGGATCACGTCCATCGTCTGGGTGATGTCGATCGCCGCCGCCGACTGCTGGTGCGCGGCGATGGAGATGTTCTTGATGAGGGTGTTGAGCGCATTGGACACGCGTTCGATCTCGGTCAGCGCGGTGCCCGCGTCCTCGGCCAGGCGCGCGCCGGACACCACTTCGGAGGTGGTCTGCTCCATCGAGCTGACCGCTTCGTTGGTATCGGCCTGAATGGTCTGCACCAGGCCTTCGATGCGGCGGGTAGCGCCGGAGGTGCGTTCGGCCAGGCGCTGCACTTCGTCGGCGACCAGCGCGAAACCGCGGCCGGCCTCGCCGGCCGAGGCGGCCTGCACCGCGGCGTTGAGCGCCAGGATGTTGGTCTGCTCGGAAATGTCGTTGATCAGTTCCACGATCGAGCCGATCTCCTGGGTCGACTCGCCCAGGCGCTTGATGCGCTTGGAGGTCTCCTGGATCTGGTCACGGATCTGGTCCATGCCCTGGATGGTCTCGCGGACCACGCCGGCGCCTTCGGCCGCGATCACCACCGAGCGCTGCGCCACTTCCGCCGACTCGGTGGAGTTGCGCGAGACCTGCTCGATGCTGGCGGCGATTTCGTTGATGCGCACGGAAGCCGAGCCGATCTGCTCGGCCTGGTGCCCCGCCGCCTCGGCCAGCTGGCGCGCGGTGGCCTGGGTTTCCTCGGTGGACACGGCGACCTTGGCCGAGGTGTCGTTGATGGTGGTCACCAGGTGGCGCAGTTCGTCGACGGCGTAGTTGATCGCGTCGGCGATGGCGCCGGTCATGTCCTCGGTGACCGAGGCCTTGACGGTCAGGTCGCCTTCGCCGAGCGAGCTGATTTCGTCGAGCAGGCGCATGATCGCCTGCTGGTTGCGGCTGTTGTATTCCACCTGCGTCTGCAGGCGGATTTCCTGCTCGCGGCTGCGGCTGCGCACCGTGGTCCAGACGAAGCCGACGATCGACAGCAGCGCCAGCAGGCCGGAGATCACGCCCAGCCAGAAGTTCGGGAACAGGCGGGTGTCGCGGGTCGAGCCGAACGCGGAGAACGCGTCGAACAGCTTCTTGCTGTCCTCCAGCATCTTGCCCGAGCCGGCGGTCAGCGCCGCGGCGGCGGACTGCGCGGCGAACAGGCTGCGCGAGCTGGCTTGCAGCGCGTCCAGGTCCTTCTTCATCTCCGCCCACTGCGCCTGCGACTGCTCCAGTGCAGCCAGCGCGGCAGCGTTGCGCACTGGGGCGATGCCCAGTTCCTCGTTGCCGTTGCGCAGGCCCTCGAGCATCTGCCCGAACACCACCGCGTCGCGCGCCAGCGCGTCGCCGGCGCTGGCCGCGCCGCGGCCGCCGGCGCGCATTTCGGTGACGCGGCGGGCCATGGTACCGGCCACCACCACCTGCTGCAGGGTGTTGTAGATCTGCGCGGCGGGCGCGCCGCCGACCGTCATCGCGCGCACCACCTCGTTCAACTGCGCCTGCAGCTGCGGTACGCCGCCGACGAAGCGGTCGGCGTTGCCGGCCAGCGCCAGCACCGCCGGTTCGCTGTCCACCACCTGCTGCGCGTTCTTGGCCAGTGGCGCCCAGGTGCCGTTGAGGGTCTGCAGCGGCGCGGACACGCCGGCTTCGTTGGCGTAGCGTGCGTTGAGCTCGGCGACGGTGCTCTCCACCTTCGCCTTGGTCTGCTTGAATTGCTTGAAGGTCTCGGCGTTGCCGGACACTGCGTCGCGGGCCTGGTTGGCCAGCTGTTGCGACAGCACCTGCAGGTCGGCCGCGCCGGTGCTGGCGCCGGCCAGGCGGTTGCCCTGCCAGGTGGCCACGCCGGTGTTGGCGCCGAACACGACCAGCGACAACGCCAGCAGGCCCAGCCAGAAACTCGTGCCCACGCTGCCGAGCTTGCTGGCCTTGCGGGCGTCCGGAGCAGTACTCATGATGCGACCTCGGTCTTCGATGCGGAGGCAGCGCGCGCGCTCAGGCGGCGGCTTGCCGGAATTCGGGAGTGCGCGACAGCAGCGACAGCGAGAACACGCCCCAGTCCTGGGCGTCGCCGCGGAAGGCGCGGTCGATGAAGTGCGCGTAGCGGCCCTGGGCCAGATCGCCCGGCTCCACCGCCTGCGCCTCGGTGAAGCTGCGCTGGCCGAACAGTTCGTCGATGGTCAGGGCCACGTCGCCGCCGCTCTGGCGCATGATCAGCACGCGCTGGCCTTCCTGCAGCGCGGTGCGCTCGCCTTCCAGGAACTGCTTCAGGTCGACCACCGGGCACAGGTTGCCGCGCAGGTTGCCCACGCCCAGCAGCCACGGCTGCGCGCCCGGCACCGGGGTGACCGGCGGCATGCGCACGATTTCCACCACTTCGCGGAAATCCGAGACCAGGTGGCGCTTGCCGACGCGGTAGCCAACCCCGCGCCAGACGTCGTCGTCGAAGGCGCGTTCGGGCATCTGCACGGCGTGCGCCAGGCTGCGCCGCTCGTAGGCCTCGAGGATGTCGAAGGGCGAGCGCATGTCAGCCCACCAGTTGATTGATGCGGGCGATCAGCTCGTCTTCCCGCGGCGGCTTGACGATGTAGTCGGTGGCGCCTTGGCGCATGCCCCATACCTTGTCGGTCTCCATGCTCTTGGTGCTGATGATCAGCACCGGGATGTGCCGGGTGGCCTCGTCGCGCGACAGCGCGCGGGTGGCCTGGAAGCCGCTCATCCCCGGCAGCACCACGTCCATCAGCACCAGGTTCGGCGCCTGCTCGCGTACCAGCTTGATCCCGTCCTCCGCGTTGTCGGTGGACAGGACCTGGTGCCCGGCTTTTTCCAGCCATTGCGTGAACACCGCCCGGTCGGTCGGTGAGTCCTCGATCAACAAGATACGGGCCATGCTGCCTTTCCCCCTGGTCAGGCGTTGACGTATGTACGGATCGCGCCCAGCAGCTCTTCGCGTGTAAAGGGTTTGGTGAGGTACTGCTCGGACCCGACGATGCGCCCGCGCGCCTTGTCGAACAGGCCGTCCTTGGAGGACAGCATGATCACCGGCGTGGCCTTGAACAGCTGGTTGCCCTTGATCAGCGCGCAGGTCTGATAGCCATCCAGCCGCGGCATCATGATGTCCACGAAGATGATCTGCGGCTGCTGGTCGGCGATCTTGGCCAGCGCCTCGAAGCCGTCGGTCGCCGTCACCACTTCGCACCCTTCGCGCTTCAGCAACGTTTCGGCAGTACGACGGATCGTTTTCGAATCGTCGATCACCATGACCCGCAAGCCTGCGAGTTCCCCACCCGCAGTCGTGTTTTCACTCATCACTTGCCCCCAAGCGCGCGACGCTTCATCGGATCCGGCTTCGCTGCGAAACGCCATGTATCCCAAGACCCGCTGCGACTGTCAAGGCCGCCGCTGCCGGTCTGCGTTGAACCACGTAACAGCACAAACTATGTCACAGTTTGGCGGATAACGTGCGACACCGCGCAGCCGCGCCCGACACCCGGTGCGCGGCGCCCCCGCCGACCCGCTACCATCTTCCGCTCAGTCTCTCAGGTGCCCCCATGCCGTTCGATGTCATCGTGGTGATGGACCCCATCGCCAGCATCAAGATCGCCAAAGACACGACCTTCGCGATGCTGCTGGAAGCGCAGCGCCGCGGGCACCGGCTGCACTACGTGCGCCCCGGCGGGTTGACCCTGCGCGATGGCTGCGCAACCGCCCAGGCCGCGCCGCTGCGGGTGCGCGACGACAAGGCCGGCTGGTTCGAGCTGGACGCGTTCGCCGAACTGACCTTCGGTCCCGGCCAGGTCGTGCTGATGCGCAAGGATCCGCCGTTCGATGCGGAGTTCCTGTACGACACCCACGTGCTCAGCGTGGCCCAGCGCGCCGGCGCGCAGGTGGTCAACGACCCGCAGGGCCTGCGCGACTTCAACGAAAAGCTGGCCGCCCTGCTGTTCCCGCAGTGCTGTCCGCCGACGCTGGTCAGCCGCGACGCCGCCACGCTCAAGGCCTTCGTGCTGGAGCATGGCCAGGCGGTGCTGAAGCCGCTGGACGGCATGGGCGGGCGGTCGATCTTCCGCAGCGGCACCGGCGACCCCAACCTCAACGTGATCCTGGAGACGCTGACCGACGGCGGCCGCAAGCTGGCCCTGGCGCAGCGCTTCATCCCGGACATCAGTGCCGGCGACAAGCGCATCCTGCTGGTCGACGGCGTGGCGGTGGACTACTGCCTGGCGCGGATTCCGCAGGGCGACGAGTTCCGCGGCAATCTGGCCGCCGGCGGCCGCGGCGAAGGCCGCCCGCTGAGCGAGCGCGACCGCTGGATCGCCGCCCAGGTCGGCCCGGAGATGAAACGGCGCGGCATGCGCTTCGTCGGCCTGGACGTGATCGGCGACTACCTCACCGAGGTCAACGTCACCAGCCCCACCTGCGTGCGCGAGCTGGACGCGCAGTTCGGGCTCAACATCGCCGGGCTGCTGTTCGACGCCATCGAGGCCTACCCGGCGCGATGAGCGCGGCCGCCGCGACGCCCGCGCCGCGCATCGGCGAGCGCGAACGGCTCAGCGCCACCCTGGTGCTGTCGCTGATCGTGCACGGGCTGCTGATCCTGGGCGTGGGCTTCGCGATCGACGACGATGCACCGCTGGTGCCGACGCTGGACGTGATCTTCAGCCAGACCAGCACGCCGCTGACGCCGAAACAGGCCGACTTCCTGGCCCAGGCCAACCAGCAGGGCGGCGGCGATCACGACACGCCGCAACGTCCGCGCGATAGCCAGCCAGGCGTGGTGCCACAGCGCCAGGACGGGCTGGCGCCGCAGGCGTTGCGTGCGCAGACCGCGGCCGCGGCACCGGAACCGACCCCGCGCGTGGTCAGCAGCGCGCGCGGCGAGCAGCCACTGCCGGTGGCGCAGACCCAGCCGCGTACCGACGACCCGCAACGGCCGTTGGACGCGCAGCGCGAACAGCGCGATGCCGAGATGGCACGCCTGGCCGCCGAAGTGCACCTGCGCTCGGAGCAATACGCCAAGCGCCCCAACCGCAAGTTCGTCTCCGCCAGCACCCGCGAATACGCCTACGCCAACTATCTGCGCGCCTGGGTCGACCGCGCCGAGCGCGTCGGCAACCTCAACTATCCCGACGAAGCGCGGCGGCGCCGGCTCGGCGGCCAGGTAGTGATCAGCGTCGGCGTGCGCCGCGACGGCAGCCTGGAGAGCAGCCGCATCCTGCGCTCCAGCGGCGTGCCGATGCTCGACGCCGCCGCACTGCGGATCGTGCAACTGGCGCAGCCGTTCCCGCCGCTGCCGCGCACCGACGACAACGTCGACATCCTGCAGGTGACCCGCACCTGGGTGTTCCTGCCCGGCGGCAGCCTAGTCGACGACCGCTGAGCGGCACGCAGATCGCCCCTCTCCCATCGGGAGAGGGGTTGGGGTGAGGGTACGACCGCCCACAACGCCTGCCGGTCGCAACAGGTCGAGGCTTCGCCCCGTACCCTCATCCGCCCCTTCGGGGCACCTTCTCCCGATGGGAGAAGGGAGAGCGATGGGCCCTCTCCCATCGGGAGAGGGGTTGGGGTGAGGGTACGACCGCCCGCAACGCCTGCCGGTCGCAACAGTTCGAGGCTTCGCCCCGTACCCTCATCCGCCCCTTCGGGGCACCTTCTCCCGGCGGGAGAAGGAGAGCACTGGCCCCTCTCCCACCGGGGGAGGGGTTGGGGTGAGGGTCCGGTCGCCCACAACGTCCAACGGCCGACATAACCATTGGTGCCGCCGACATAACGACGCGGCATTTCTGTGATGGCGTCCCATTAAGGTTAATGGAGCGGGGGAACGTTACCGCGCATACCGCATCATCCAGGACGGGCGGATTCGAGTCGGCGCGGCGGCCCCCCGCCCCCACCACCCGAGTCGCCTTCCGCATGCACAACCATCGCTCCCTCCGCAGGCCCGCCCTGCTCGCCCTGGCACTGAGTGCCGCCCTCGCCCTCCCGCCGGCCCAGGCCCAGTCCACCACCGGCGCCGTCGCCGGTCAGGCGCCCGCCGATACCCAGCGCATCCTGGTGCGCAGCGACAGCGGCCTCAGCCGCGAGGTCGCCGTGGATGCGCGCGGCCGCTACAACATCGGCCAGTTGCCGCTGGGCACCTACACCATCATCGCCAAGGGCGCCGACGGCAGCGTGCTGGGCAGCCGCGACGGCATCGGCCTCACCGTCGGTGCCGTCACCGACGTCTCCTTCAGCCCCGCCACCACCAGCCTGGCCGGCGTCCAGGTCAGCGCCGACCGCGCCGCCGCCGCGATCGACGTGAGCAGCGTGGACTCGCGCACCGTGATCAATGCCGAACAGCTGCAGCGCCTGCCGCTGGGCCGCTCGGCCGAGGCCATCGCGCAACTGGCGCCCGGCGTGGCCGGCAACAGCGGCAGCGGTACCTACATCGGCCCGACCGGCACGCAGCTGCTCAGCTTCGGCGGCTCTTCGGCCGCGGAGAACGCCTATTACATCAATGGCTTCAACACCACCGACCCGCTGCGCGGACTGGGCGGACTGACCCTGCCCTACGGCAGCATCGACCAGTTGGAGGTCTACACCGGCGGCTACAGCGCCAAGTACGGCCGTTCCGACGGCGGCGTGATCAACGCCGTGGGCAAGCGCGGCAGCAACGAATGGCATTTCGGCGGCCAGGCGACCTGGGAACCGGACGGCCTGCGCTCCGCAAAGAAGGACGTGTACGCGCCCGGCAACGGCGCGCTGTACCGCCCGGACAGCAAGAGCGGCTCCACCCTCAGCACCCAGAGCGTCTACGCCGGCGGCCCGCTGATCCAGGACCGGCTGTTCTTCTTCGGCGCCTACGAACTGCAACGCCAGGACGGCGATCGCTTCTACGGCGCACGCGAGACCACGCCGGGGCCGTACTACTACGACTACCAGTACCGCCGGCCGAGTTGGTACGCCAAGCTCGACTGGAACATCAGCGACAGCCAGCTGCTGGAAATCACCGGGGCGTCCAGCCGCTATGTCACCCGCGGCAAGTACTACCAGTACAGCGGCCGCGACATCGGCGCCCTACGCGGCAACGCCGACACCACCAAGACCGGCGGCGACCTGTGGAGCGCCAAGTACACCGGCTACCTTACCGACCGCCTGACCTTCAGCGCCCTCTACGGCCAGCAGCGTACCGACGACTACAGCCGCAACCCCAACTACAACGGCACGCTGACCTATCTCTCCAGCCCCGGCTTCCAGAACCCGGCCTACACCGGCGGCACCCCGATCACCAATGCGCAGACCACCGCGTTGCTGGTCGATCCGGCGCGCGGCAACCGCACCGACAACCTGCGCCTGGACCTGAACTACGCCATCGGCGCGCACAGCATCACCATCGGCATCGACAACCAGAACGCACGCGCGCTCAACCGCGGCTCGGTGGCTTCGGGCGACGGCTACTACTGGATCTACGGCCAGGCCAACCCCAACGTGCCGATCAACACCGGCCTCGGCGTACCCGCCACCGGCGGCTACCCCAACGGCCAGGACGGCTACTACGTGCGCAAGTACATCTACAGCGCGCTGGCCTCGGTGCGCTCGGCGCAGCGCGCGCAGTACGTGGAGGACAACTGGCAGGTCAACGACCGGCTGTTGCTCAACCTCGGCCTGCGCCTGGACCAGTTCACCAACTACAACCGCGACGGCGCGCCGTACATCAAGCAGACCAGCGGGCAATGGGCGCCTCGGTTAGGCTTCAGCTGGGACGTCGACGGCGATGCGCGCTTCAAGGTGTACGGCAACGCCGGCCGCTACTACCTGGCGCTACCGCTGAACCCGGCGTTCAACGCCGCCGGCGCCACCCTGGCCACTTCGACCTACTACACCTATGGCGGCATCGACGCCAACGGCTACCCGACCGGCCTGACCCAGATCTCCGGTGCGGTCTCGTCCAACAACAACTACGGCATCCTGCCCGACCCCAAGACCGTCGCCACGCAAGGCATCAAGCCCTCGTTCCAGGACGAGTTCATCCTCGGCTTCACCAAGGCCTGGGGCGACAGCTGGGTCTACGGCGCCAAGGGCACCTACCGCGTCCTGCGCAGCGGCGTGGACGACTACTGCGACAGCGATACCGTGTTCGCCGCCGCCGCGGCGCAAGGACACACGGTGACCCTGGCCAGCAATCCGGTCAGCTGCTGGCTGATCAACCCGGGCCGGGCCAACACCTTCACCCTGGTCGACACCTCGGGCAACTACGTCAAGGTGCCGCTGAGCAACGCGCAGTTCGGCTTCCCGGCGTTCAAGCGCAACTACTACGGACTCAACCTGTCGCTGGAGCATCCGTTCGACCAGCGCTGGTACGGCCGCCTCGACTACACCTGGTCGCGCAGCTACGGCACCACCGAGGGCCAGTTGCTGTCGGGCATCGGCCAGACCGCGGTGTCCACCACTCAGGCCTGGGACTTCGCGCAGTTGATGGAGCACACCAACGGCCCGCAGAGCAACGACCACACCCATCAGTTCAAGTTCTACGGCTACTACCAGCTCAACCCCGCATGGCTGGTGTCGGCCAACCTCAAGCTGATCTCCGGTTCACCGTTCAGTGCACTGGGCTCCTACGGCCCCGACCACAGCGACCCTTCCGGCTACGGCATCGCCTATCACTACTACCAGGGCCAGCCGGCGCCTCCGGGCAGCCAGGGCCGCCTGCCGTGGCTGCAGCAACTGGATCTCGGCGTGTCGTGGCGGCCGGCCTACGCCGACCGCAAACTGGCCTTCAACCTGGACGTGTTCAACGTCTTCAACGGCCAGGCCACGCTGTGGAAGTATCCGTACTCGGAGTCGGACCCAGGTAAGGCGGACCCGGTGTATGGCGCGGCCCTGCTGCGCCAGGCGCCGCGGTCGCTGCGGTTGAGCGTCAGCTACGACTATTGATCGGCGGCACGGCGACCGGCGCGCGATCAGCGCGCTGGCCGTCGCCGCGCACGTGCAGGCGCCGCACCGGCAACGGCCGCCGTGCCGCCCTCCGCCTCGGTGCGCATCGATGCGATCCGCGCCTTCATCGCATCGATGAAGGCGCGCACCTTCGGCGATGGCAGCCGCGTCGGCGGGTATACCGCATGGATGCCGAACGATGCCGAACGCCACGCCGGCAACAGACGCACCAGCCGGCCGGCGGCGACGTCGGCGGCGGTGGAGAAATCCGTCAGCAGGCCGAACGCGCCACCGGCCAGCACGATCGCGCGGCAGCCGGTCGCGGTATTGGCGACGAAGTGCGGCACGCAGCGCACCGCCACGCTGTCGCCGCGCGCATTGACCAGCTCCAGGGTGCGCGGACGGGCAATGCTGGACAGCAGCACGAAGGGGAGCGCAGCCAGCGCCGCCGGGTCGCGCGGCAGCCCGTGGCGCGCGACGAACTGCGGGCTGGCGACCGGCCACACCGCATAGCTGCCGAGCCGTACCGCGCGGTAGGTCGAATCGGCGAGACGGCCGATGCGGATCGCCACATCGAGATTGTCGGCGACCAGATCGACGATGCGATCGTTCGCGACCAGTTCGACATCGAGGCGGGGGTGCCTGTCGCGCAAAGCGACCACCGCCTGGGCCACAACCTGCGCGCCGTAGTCGACCGGCACGCTGACCCGCAGCGCGCCACGCAACGGGCCGGCGTCGGGAGACACCGTCTGCAGCGCATGCTCGGCCGCGCGCACGATGTCGCGGCACGCCTCGTAGAACCCGCGTCCGGCGTCGGTCACGCTCAGCCGTCGCGTCGTGCGCACCAGCAGGTTCGCGCCGACCTCCGATTCCAGGCGCTGCATGTGCGTGCTGACCACCGTCTTGGCCAGGCCGAGCCGCTCGGCCGCGGCAGTCAGCGAGCCGGCCTCGACCACTGCGACGAAGATCGCCAGACGATTCAGGTTGACGTCGCGCAGGTCGGCCATGCCCGATTGTCCTTCCGGAAAGGATAATGTTTCTCGCATTGTCCGTCTTCTTGCCGGCCGCGGCCAGCGCTAGGCTGCAGCCGATCGTCGCCGATCCCCGGCGATGCACGATTGCGGAGCCGTTCCATGTCCACCCTCAGTCCTCGCGGCACCGATCGTCCCGCCGCTCCGATCCGGGTCTATTCCGCGCCCCTGTCCGGACACGCGCACCGGGTGCGCCTGTTCCTGTCGCTGCTCGGACTGCCGTTCGAGACCATCGATGTGGATCTCGCCGCCGGCGCGCAACGGCAACCGGCGTTCCTGGCGCTGAATCCGCTCGGACAGATACCGGTGATCGACGACAGCGGCAGGGTGCTCGCCGATTCCAACGCGATCCTGGTCTATCTGGCCAAACGCTACGGCCATCCGCAGTGGCTGCCGGACGAGCCGCTCGGCGCAGCGACCGTGCAGCGCTGGTTGTCGTACGCGGCCGGGCCGATCGCCTACGGGCCCGCCGCGGCGCGGCTGGCGACCGCATTCGGGATGCCGCTCGACCTGGCGGCGGCCAGGCGTACGGCGACCCGGTTGCTCGATGCGATCGACCAGGAATTGGCCGACACGCCGTTCGCCGCCGGCGCGCAACCGACCATCGCCGACATCGCCGGCTACACCTACATCGCGCATGCGCCAGAAGGCGGAATCGCGCTCGAACCTTACCCGCAAGTGCGGGCGTGGCTTGCCCGGATCGAAGCCTTGCCGGGATTCGTCGCCTTGCCGGCGCTGCCGCCCGGCGCGTCGGCCGGCTGAGCGCTGCCGGCCGACGGCACGCAGACCGCGATGAACGCGCCGACCGCTGGCGTCGCCGGCTGGGATCTGGAGACCTCGCCGTTCCACCCCGGCGAACTTGCCGTCCAGCAGCGGGCCGGGGCCAGCGCGGTCGCGGCGGCGGCCGGGCGGCGCAGCATCCGCCGCTGCATGCCCGAACAGCATCGGGACTTCTTCGCGCAACTGCCGCTGTTCGTACTCGCCGGCAGCGACGCGCACGGGCAGCCGTGGGCGACGCTGCGCGTGGGCCAGCCCGGCTTCCTGAGCACACCGGACCCGCGCACGCTGCGCATCGCCGCGCCGCCCCTGCCCGGCGACCCGCTGGCCGGCACCTGGCGGCCGGGCGCGCCGTTCGGCGGCCTGGGCATCGCGCTCGAAACGCGACGACGCAATCGCGTCAACGGCAGCGTCAGCGCAGTCGATGGCGACACGCTGACGGTCGCGGTGGAGCAGAGCTTCGGTAACTGCCCGCAGTACATCAACAGCCGCAGCCCGACGTTCGCCGCAGGCGAGGTCCACGCGCATACCGCGACTGCCGTGTCGGCGCGTCTGAGCGATGCGCAATGCGCGCTGCTCGCGCGCTGCGATACCTTCTTCATCGCCAGCGCGAACACCTCGGAGGATGCCGGCGCCGCGCGCGGCGCGGACGTGTCGCACCGCGGCGGCCTGCCCGGCTTCGTGCGCGTCGACGATGCGCGCACCCTGACCACGCCGGATTTCAGCGGCAACCGCTACTTCAATACGCTCGGCAATCTGTTGCACGATCCGCGCGCGGGGCTGCTGTTCATCGACTTCGAACGCGGCGACCTGCTGTACCTGGCCGCCCGCGCGGAGATCGTCTGGGACGGGCCGCTACTGGCGACGTTCGCGGGCGCGCAGCGCGTGGTGCGCTTCCATATCCGCGAAGTGCGCCACACGCGCGCCGTGTTGCCGTGGCGCTGGTCGGCGGTGCAGCGCCCAGCGCAGTTCGCCGCGGCGTCGACGCCTGCCGCCGAACGCGCCTGGCGGCCGCTGCGGATCGTGCGGATCGTCGACGAAGCGCGTGCCATCCGCTCGTTCCATTTCGCCGCCGAGGACGGCGGCGCGCTGCCGTCGTACGCAGCCGGCCAACACCTTACGCTGCGTTTCCCGATCTGCGGCAATGCCGCGCCGACGGTGCGCAACTACACGCTGTCCGACGCGCCGGGTGGCGCGCTCTACCGGATCACCGTGAAACGGCAGGGCCGGGCATCGGCCTGGCTGCACGACCATGCGCAGGTCGGCACGACGCTGGACGCGCAGATGCCGCGCGGCGATTTCGTCTTCGATGCCGCCAGCCCGCGGCCGGTGGTGTTCGTCTCGGCCGGGATCGGCATCGCGCCGATGCTGGCGATGCTGCGCCAGGCGCTGGCCGACACCGCCTCGCGGCGGCGGTTGATCTTCGTGCACGGCGCCCGCGAGGCCGCCGATCGTCCGTTCGCCGCCACACTGGCACGGCTCGCCGCGGCCGACGCGCGGCTGTCGCTGCATTGCCTGGACAGCCGAGCGGCCGGCCACGGCGCCGGCCGCATCGGCATCGCGCGGTTGCAGCGGATCCTGGCATTCGACGATTACGACTTCTACCTGTGCGGACCGCCAGACTTCATGCGCGATATGTACCGTGGATTGCGCGCGCTGAACGTAGCGGACGCGCGCATCCGCTTCGAGGCATTCGGCCCATCGAGCCTCGTCCGCGATACGAACCCCGCAGCGCCCGCAGATGCGCCACGGGTGCGCGTGCGGTTCCAGCGCTCGGGACGCGAGGCGGTCTGGACCCCGGACGCCGGCACGTTACTGGAGCTGGCAGAAGCGCAGCGGATCGCTGCGCCCTCCGATTGCCGCTACGGTTCCTGCGGCACCTGCGCGACGCGCGTGCTGTCCGGCGCAGTGCATTACCTGCGTCCGCCCGACACCCAGATCGAACCAGGCTGTGCGCTGCTGTGCGTCGCCAGGCCTGCGCACGAAAGCGCCACGCCGCTGGTACTCGACCGCTGACGCGCCGACGGCACGCCGCACGCACTCACCGTGCGGCCCGCTGCGCCTGCTGCTCGGCCAGGGTCAGGGCGACGTTGTCGCGCAGGTAGGCCGGTTCGGCGCGTTCCGGCGCGATCCCTTCGCCGCGCGCGTACGCAGCCGCGGCCAGGGTCAGCACGTCGGCGGCATGCGGCAGCGCCTGCGCATCGGCGCTGCGCCAGTGCGCGCCGAAGCGGCGCTGCAAGGTGCCATCGACCGCCGCCAGCCCGGTGCCGACCGCAGCCCAGGCCGCATCCGGCTCCGGCAACACGAAGGCTTCCGGACTCAGCACCTGCTCCGGGGTCAGCGCCTGCAGGCCGCCGTCGGCCTGCCGCGCGTACGCCGCGGTGTAGACCTCGCCCATGCGCGCATCGATCGCCGCCAGCACCCGCGGCGCGTCGGCCGGCGCGCGCAGCGCCAGCACCTGCAGCGTGGACACCGGCAGCACCGGCAGGTCCAGGGCCAGGGCGATGCCCTGCGCGACCGCGATCGCCAGGCGCACGCCGGTGAACGCGCCGGGGCCGCGACCGAAGGCCACTGCATCGAGCTGACGGCGGCCGATGCCGGCCTCGGCCAGCAACTGCTCGGCCCACGGCAGCGCCAGTTCGGCGTGCCGCCGCGGCGCCAGGTCGAAGCGCTCCAGCACGCGGTCGCCGACCAGCACGGCGACGGAGCAGGCTTCGGTGGAGGTTTCGAAGGCGAGCAGATTCATTGGAGGCTGGGAATCGGGAATGGGGATTGGGGAATCGGAAAAGCAAAGGCGGCGCGTCGGCTAGTTTGACGTGGCCGGTGGCGTCGCGGCCTCGGGATTATCGCCCAGCGCCGGGGCCTCGGCGGCGAAGAACTGGCGCACGTCCTCCACGTCGCGGGTGCGGGCGAACGGCGGCAGCGACTCCAGGAAGGTGCGGCCATAGGACTTGGAGAGCAGGCGCGGGTCGCACAGCACCAGCACGCCGCGGTCGCGCTCGCTGCGGATCAGCCGGCCCACGCCCTGCTTCAGCGCGATCACCGCCTGCGGCAACTGCTCCTCGCGGAACGGGTTGCCGCCGTCGCGGCGGATCGCCTCCAGGCGTGCTTCGAACACCGGATCGTCGGGCGCGGCGAACGGCAGCTTGTCGATCACCACCACGCTCAGCGCATCGCCGACCACGTCCACGCCCTCGCGGAAACTGGCCGAGCCGAGCAGCACTCCGTTGCCGGAGGCGCGGAAGCGCTCGAGCAAGGTCGCGCGCGGCGCCTCGCCCTGCACGAACAGCGGCCAGGGCCCGTCGCGCAGCGCCTCGGCCGCCTCGCGCAGCGCGCGGTGCGAGGCGAACAGCAGGAAGGCGCGGCCCTGCGAAGCCTCCAGCACCGGCTGCAACGCGGCGATCAATGCGGTGCCGAAGCCGCGCGCGGCGGGATCGGGCAGCGCCGGCAGGTAGCACAGCGCCTGCCGCGCCCAGTCGAACGGGCTGGGCTGCAGCAAGGTCATCGGATCGCGCAGGCCCAGGCGGGTGGCGATGTGCTCGAACTCGCCCTTCACCGCCAGCGTCGCCGAGGTGAACACCCAGGCCGCGCGCGAGGCCTCGCGGTGCGCGCGCAGCGGCCCGGACACGTCCAGCGGCGTGCGCTGGCAGCGGAAGCCGCGCGGGGTCAGTTCGTACCACAGCACGTCGTTGGACGGCGCGTCCGCTTCCGGCTCGGCCTCGAAATCCGGAATCGGCGCATCCTCGCCGAGCCAGCGGCCCAGCCGCGTGCGCAGCTCGCGCGCGCGCGCCGCACAGGCGTCGAAGCCGGGCGAGGCCTCGCGCAGGGCCGCCAGCGGCTCCTGCAGCCGCGCCAGATCGGCCAGCAGCGCGTCGAAACCGTCGCGCACCTGCGGCTTGGCCAACAGCCGCCATTGCGTGCCGCGCGCCGGCAGCCCCTCCATCGCCGCGCGCAATTCGCGCAGGGTCTGTTCCAGCGCCTGCGCCGGCGCCTGCAGGCTGGCCAGCGCGCCGGCGACATTGCGACTCTCGGCCACGCAGTCGCGCGCCAGTTCCTGCAGCGGGCGCATGCCGAAACCTTCGCCGAAGAAGTTCGCCGCCAGCTCCGGCAACTGGTGCGCCTCGTCGATCACGAAGGCCTGCGCCCCGGGCAGGATTTCGCCGAAACCTTCCTGCTTCAGCGCCAGGTCGGCCAGCAGCAGGTGGTGGTTGACTACCACCAGGTCGGCCGCCTGCGCGCGCTGCCGCGCCTGCACCACGAAGCACTCGCCCCAGAACGGGCATTCGGTGCCCAGGCAGTTGTCGACGGTGGAGGTGACCAGCGGCAGCAGCGGCGAGTCGTCGGCCAGCGCGTCCAGTTCGGCGATGTCGCCGAAGCGGGTGCGCCCGCTCCAGGCGACGATGCGCTGGAACTGCGCGACCTGCTCGCGCGCGGTGAAGCGCGGCTCGCCGCGCGCCTGCTGCAGGCGGTACTTGCACAGATAGTTGGCGCGCCCCTTCAGCAGCGCACTGCTCAGGCCCACGCCCAGCGCCGCGCGCACCCGCGGCAAATCGCGGTGGTAGAGCTGATCCTGCAGCGCGCGCGTCCCGGTGGACACGATGGTCTTCAGCCCCGACAACAGCGCCGGCACCAGGTACGCATAGGTCTTGCCGGTGCCGGTGCCGGCCTCGGCCAGCAGCACGTCGCGCTGCTCGAACGCCTCGGCGATCGCCGCAGTCAACCGCAACTGCGCCGGCCGCGGCACGAAGGCGTCTAGCTGACGCGCAAGCGCCCCGCCTTCGCTGAGGGCTTCGGTGCTTGCGTGAGCTAACGACATGGGAATGGAGAGTCGGGAATAGGGAATGGTTAGAGCAGCAGCGCTACCCGCTCACTGTGACTGCCGCCGGCAGAGCGGGAAGACCGAACGCCGCCAGGGGGACGAGCCGCCAGAAACGCAGTTCTACCCATTCCCCATTCCCGACTCCCCATTCCCGGCCCTCAGTACCTCTTGATCCCCGGCACCGTGCACCCGGCGATCTGCGCGTGCGCCGAGGCGGCGTTTTCCTTCTGCCCGCGGGCCAGGCGCGCCTGTTCGATGGTCGCCCAGTGGCGGCGGCACAGCGGGCCGGTCTGCGAGCCCAGGTCGATGGCGCGCTTGGCGAAGGCTTCGGCCTGGGCGTCGTCCTTCTGCAGCAGCGCCACTTCGGCGCGGTCCTGCAGCAGCGCCGGGTCGTCCGGCACCAGCTTCAGCGCCTGGTCCAGTGCTGCGGCGGCGCCGGCCAGGTCGCCGGCGCTGCGCTTGCGCTTGGCGCTCTCGCGCAGATCCTCCACTTCCGGATCGCGCAGCGGCTGCACGCTCAGTTCGGTGTCGTCGGCACCGCCGCTGGCGTCGATCGCGGCGATGCGCTGCGCCGGCGTGGTGGTGTCCACCGGCGCGGCCGGGGGCGGCGGCGGCGGTGCGCTGACGCAGGAGGCGAGCAGCAGGCTGAGGGCGGCGATGGCGGGAAGACGTGGGGTCATGAGCGGTATCCGGGATCCGGGAATCAATGCGCCGGCGGCGGCGCGGCCGCGTCGGCAGGCGGGTCTTTCTTCTTGTCCAGGCCGAACCAGCTGCGCCAGCCGCCACCCTGGTGTTCGCCCTCGGCGGGCGCGGCGTCTTCCGGCAGCGCCTGCGGCGGCGTGCACGCGGCATACGCCGGCACGAAGCCGACCACGAACGGGAACTGGCGCGCGCCGGGGCAGCTCGGGTCGGTGCTGTTGTACCCCACCGGGTCCATCCACTGCCAGTCGATGCCCTTGCCCTGCACCTGCAGCGGCGCGCTCGGCAGCCGCGAGAAGATGCCCGACCACACCCGCATCGCACCGGTGGCGCCGTACAGGCCGGTCTGCTTGTTCTGGTCGTTGCCGATCCAGATCACCGCCAGGTGGTCGCCGGTGTAGCCGGCATACCAGCTGTCCACGCCATCGTTGCTGGTACCGGTCTTGCCGGCCGGCGACAGCTTGCCCAACCCATCGCTGAGCAGTTGCCGCGCGGTGCCGTTGCTGACCACCTGCTGCAGCGCCATGCCCACCAGGTTGGCGGCGATGGAGTCGCCCTCCTGCGCCGGCGCCGGGGTCTTGTCGTAGCGCTTGAGCAGCTTGCCCTGCGGATCGAGCACGCCGCGCACCGCATGCAGCGGCTGGATTTCGCCACCGGAGGCCAGGAACTGGTACAGCTGCGCCATCGCGTACGGGCTCTGGTCGGTGGCGCCGAGGATCAGCGAGGGATTGACCTCGGCCTCGATGCCGGCCAGCACCTTCACCAGTTGCGCCACGCGCTCCGGCCCGACCTGCATGCCGATGCGCACCGTGGCCTGGTTGTAGGAGTGCGCCAGCGCATCGACCACGCGCACCGTGCCGTGGCTGCGGCCATCGGAATTGCCCGGGCTCCAGGTGCGGCCGCGGCCCAGCTGCACGGTGACCGGGGTGTCGTCGACCCAGCTGGCCAGCGAGTAGCGGTCCGGCTGCGCCAGCGCCAACAGGTACACGAACGGCTTGAGCAGCGAGCCGACCTGGCGCTGCGCCTCGATCGCGCGATTGAAACCGGGTTGGGCCACGTCGCGGCTGCCGACCACCGCCAGCACCTCGCCGTTGTGGGTGTCGGTGAGCACCAGGCCGGCCTGCAGCGGCGGGCGCTTCTTGTTGGTCTCCAGCGCGGTGATGGTGCGCGTCACCGCGCCCTCGGCATAGGCCTGCGCCGACGGCGACATGCCGGTGAGCACGCTCAGGCCGGCGCCCTGCAGCGCGCTTTCGGGGTAATCGCGCGCCAGCTGGCGCCGCACCAGGTCGACATAGGCGGGGAACCGGTTGGCCGCGACCAGGCCGGGTTCGGCCGGCACGCCCAGCGGCGCGGCCAGCGCCTTGCGGTAGGTGGGTTCGTCGATCAGCTCGCTCTCGCGCAGCTTGCCGAGCACGAAGTTGCGCCGGTCCAGCGCGCGCTCGGGATAGCGCCGCGGGTCGTAGTAGGACGGCCCCTTGACCAGGCCGATCAGCAGCGCCACCTGCTCCGGCGCCAGCGCATCGAGTTCGCGGCCGAACCAGAACTCCGCGCCCGAGGCCACGCCATGCACAGCCTGGCTGCCGCGCTGGCCCAGGTACACCTGGTTCAGATACGCCTCGAGGATGGTGCGCTTGTCGTAGCGCGCCTCCATGATCAGCGCGTACAGGATCTCGTTGAACTTGCGGGTGACCGTCTGTTCCTTGCCGATGCCGAGCAGGCCGCTGCGCGCCAGCTGCTGGGTCAGGGTGCTGGCGCCCTGCCGGCTCTTGCCGCCGGAGCGCACCATCACCCAGGCCGCGCGGACCATGCCGCTGAGGTCGATGCCATGGTGCGAATTGAAGTCGCGGTCCTCTACCGCCTGCAGGCCGGTGACCAGCAGTTCCGGCACCTCGTCCACGCGCACCAGGCGCCGCTCTTCCTGCTTCTGCCCGTACAGCGTGGCGATGCGCGCCGGATCCAGCCGCGCGGCCTTGAGCGCCTTGCGCGTCTGCGCATCGCGCAGCGCCACCACGCGGCCGCCGGCCAGCGCGACCTCGATGCGGCGCGGCGCGACCCGCCCGTCGACATCGACGTAGCCGCGGCTGGCGATGGTGAAGCGGCTGCCGTCCTGCTGGTAGCTGCCGGGGCGCTCGGCGCCGGCATCGGCGCGGTAGCTGGCGGCATCGAGTTCGGTCTTCAGCGTCTGCGGGTCCATCGCCGTGTCCGGCGCCAGCACCAGCGGCCGCGCGTAGACACGGGTGGGGATCTGCCAGCGCAGTTCGCCGAAACGCTGGGTGACCTGTTTGTTCAGATAGACCGTGTACGGAATCAGGAAGCCCAGGCCGAGTGCGGCGGCGGCCAGGCCCCAGGTGAGCAGGCGCCTGCGCCATACGGCGGCGGGGCTGTCCAGGGCGTCGTCCTGATCGTCGGTGTCGTGATCGTCGTAGCGTCGGGGCACGGGAATGCGAGAATGTAAATTCCGCCGAGTCTAGCGCAGCCCAGCGGGCAGCGCGGCGCGACGGCCTCTTCGTTTAAGTTGGAGTGGTACCGGATGTCGATGTCGTGGGCGAATGCGCGCTACGCCCTGAACCGCCTGGCCGGCCTGGTCCGGCGCGGCCTGACCAGCCTGCGCACGCGCGGCTGGCGCAGCACCTGGGAGCGCCTGCGCGTGCATGCGCAACCGCTGCCGCCGCCGCAGCGCGCGCTGTTCGCGGTGGACGCGGCGCCGTTCGCTCCGTTCGCGGTGCCGAACAGTCCCGCACCGCTGGTCAGCATCGTGATCCCGGTCTACAACCACGTCGCGCATACCCTCGCCTGCCTGCGTGCGCTGGCCGCGCATCCGCCGGCAGCGCCCTGCGAGATCCTGGTGATCGACGACGGCAGCAGCGACGACACGGCGCAGTGGCTGCCGCAGGTGGTCGGCCTGCACTACCACGTGCGCGAGCGCAACGGCGGCTTCATCGCCACCTGCAACGACGGCGCCGCACGCGCGCAGGGCCGCTACCTGGTGTTCCTCAACAACGACACGGTGCCGCAGCCGGGCTGGCTGGACGCGTTGCTGGACACCTTCGCGCAGCTGCCGCAGGCCGGCCTGGTCAGCGCGCAACTGCTGTATCCCGACGGCCGCCTGCAGGATGCCGGCGGCGTGGTCTTCGCCGACGGCAGCGCCTGGAGCTACGGCCGCTTCGAGTCGCCCGACGATCCGCGCTATGCCTACCTGCGCGACGTCGACTACGGCAGCGGCGCGGCGCTGGCGATCGAGCGCGCGCGCTTCCTGGCGCTGGGCGGTTTCGACACGCGCTACATGCCGGCCTACTACGAGGACACCGACCTGGCCTTCGCGGTACGCGCCGCCGGCTTGCGCACGCTGGTGCAACCGGCCAGCCGCGTGGTGCACGACGAGGGCACCAGCAACGGCACCGACACCGGCAGCGGGATCAAGGCCTACCAGGTACGCAACCGTGCGGTCTTCGCCAGCAAGTGGGCCGAGGTGTTGGCGCAGCACCTGCAACCCGGCGAGGTACCGGTGCCAGCGCTGCTGCATCGCGGGCAGCGCCAGGTACTGATCCTGGACGAAGCGCTGCCGCAGCCGGACCGCGATTCCGCCTCGCTGCGCCAGCTCAACCTGATCCGCCTGCTGCTCGAGGAAGGCGCGCACGTGGTGTTCGTGCCCAGCGAGCGCAGCTATGCCAGCCGCCATAGCGAGACCCTGCAACGGCTCGGCGTGGAGGTGTGGTACGCGCCGTACCTGAAGAACCTGACCTGGTTCCTGCAGCAGCACGGTGCGCGCTTCCACAGCGTGCTGCTGGTGCGCCACCACGTCGCCCACGCCTGCCTGCCGCTGCTGCGCCGGTTCGCGCCGCAGGCGCGGCGGCTGTTCGACACCGTTGATCTGCACTACCTGCGCGAGCGCCGCGGCGCCGAACTCGCCGGCGACGCGCGCCTGCTGCGCGAAGCCGAGCGCACACGCGCGCGCGAACTGGAGGTGATGGCGCAGGTGGACGTGACCGTGCTGGTCAGCGCCGTCGAACGCGAACAGTTGCAGCGCGAGGCGCCACAGGTGCGCACGGCGCTGATCTCGAACCTGCACGAGGTCGCCGGCCCCGGCCTGCCGTGGGCGCAGCGCCGCGACCTGGTGTTCGTCGGCGGCTTCCGCCATGCGCCCAACGTGGACGCGGTGCGCTGGTTCCTGCAGGAGGTATTTCCTGCCGTGCGCACGCGTCTGCCGGAGGTGCGCTTCCACTGCATCGGTGCGGACATGCCGGAGGACATCCGCCGCCTCGGCGAGGCCACCGCGGGCGTCGAGTTGCTCGGCCACGTGCCCGACATCGCCGCCTACATGGACGGCATGCGCATCGCCGTGGCGCCGCTGCGCTTCGGCGCGGGGGTCAAGGGCAAGGTCAACCTCAGCATGGCCCATGGCCAGCCGGTGGTGGCCACCGCCTGCGCGGTGGAAGGCATGCATCTGCGCGACGGCGAGGACGTGCTGATCGCCGACGACCCCGCCGCGTTCGCCGACGCCATCGCGCAGCTGTACGCCGATCCGGCGCTGTGGCAACGGCTGGCCGACAACGGCCTGCGCAACATCGAGACCCACTTCTCGCTGGACGCCGCCCGCGCTACGGTGGGCGAGGCGTTCCTGGCCTGAGCGCTAATGGCGCGCCGTCGTCGATCGCGTCGGGACTGAAGTCCCTCCCATAACGGTGTTGCGAGCATCGCCGTTGACTCATGCCGTGCTGAGCAGATAACGCGCGCGCCGCAGAAAGTTCACGACACATGAGCTGTCCGAGTGCACCTGTGGGAGGGGCTTCAGCCCCGACGCATTGCAGCATCAGCCAGCAGAAAAGCCTAACCCGCACTGTATGCGCTAGCGCCCCGGACTGAGGCTACGCAAACGCCGCTCGAAGGCGGCCAATTCCGGGGTCGCCGGATCGATCGCGCGGGCGCGCTGCAACGCCTGCCGCGCGAACGCGGCATCGCCGCCGCTCAGGCGCTCGTCGCCGACCGCCAGCCAGCGCTGCGCCAGGCGTCGCCGCGCGGTGGCCAGGCCATTGCCGCCCGGCGCCAACGCGCGCCAGGCGTCGTAGCAGGCGCTCGCCGCCAGCACCCGATTGCCGCGCATGGCATCGTCGAAACAGCGTCGCAGCGCCGCCAGCACGCGCTGCTCGGCCGCGCGCACGCGCGCATCGCGCGGCGCCAGGGTCTGCGCCGCCAGCAAGGTGTCGTAGGCGCTGGCGCCGGGCGGGGTCAGCCAGGCACCGCGCGCCTCGGCGGCCTGCAGATCGGTCAGCAGGCGCTGCAGGCGGCGCTCGCGCTCGGCCGGCGACATCCGCGAGGGCGGCGTGGCCTGGCTCTGCCGGGCGCGCTGCAGCGCCTGCTTCGCGTCGGCCAGGGCACGGCTGTCCGGTGCCAGGGCCTGGCCCTTGCGCAACGCGCGCTCGGCCTCGCCAAAACGGAAATCGGCGGCGGCACGGCTCGCCTGCAGCGCATAGGCCGCCGCCACCCGCTCCAGGCCGTCGCTGGCGCCGGCTGCGTCCGGCACCGCCGCGTGCCACTGCGCAAACGCGTGTGCCGCCGCGTCCAGGCGCTGCCGGCGCAGGGCCTGCTCGGCCTCGCGCTGCAGGCGCTCCAGCGCCCGGTTCAGTTCCGCCTGGGTCTCGGGCAGGTCGACATGGCCGGGGTCGTAGCCACGCGCGCGCTCCACCAGCGCCGCGGCGGCGGCCAGGTCGCCGCGCGCCAGATCGCCGCGTGCGTGCTGCAGCAGTTCCGACAGCGCATCCTCGCGGCCTTCCAGCGCCGCGGTGCGTTCCGGCGCGTACTCCAGGACACGCTGGTACAGCGGCAGGGCCGCGTCCGGGCCGTCGTCCAGATGCCCGTCGTGACGCGCCTGCGCCGCCCGTTGCAGCAGTTGATCGATGCCGGCGTGCGCGGCCTCGCGCGCGCGCAATGCCGCCTCGATGCGATCGGCATCGGCGCGCGGCACCTGCAGCGCGCGCGCCAGCGCCAGCGCCTCGCGCGCCTGCGGAAAGCGGCCGGCGGCCAGCGCCGCGCGCGCCTGCCCCAGTGCCGCGCGCCCGGTCGCGGCCAGCCCGACGCGCGCCTGCATGCGGTCGCTGTCCAGCGCCAGCGCGGCTTCGAAGCGCTCGCGCGCACCGCTGCCGTCGGCGGCGCTGAGCCGGCCCGCACGCAGCGCCGCGTGGCCCTGGTCGAGCAATTGCTGGATGCGCGTCTCCGGCCAGATCAGGTCGGCCAGCGGGCGGCGGAACACCACCACGGCCATCCCCAGCACCAGCAGCACCGCCAGCGCCCAGCGCCAGACACGCCGATCGCGCCACAGCGGCACCGGCCGCTGCCTGCGCGTGGGTTCGTCCCTGACCTGATCCGGCGGCATGCTCACCGCACAAGCTTAGCGTTGCCCCGATGACGAACAGCTGTGCGTCGCACCGGCCGCGCGCACGGTGAATGGCTCACCCGCCGGCAGGCCTCCCGGCCGGCATGCCGCCGCCCCTCAGCCCAGCCGCCGCGCCTCGTGCACGCCCGGCAGCGCGTCGAGCTTGCCGAGCAAGGTGGACAGCTGCCCGTAATCGCCGACCTTCAGCCGCAGCCGCAGTTGCGCCAGGCCGCTGTCGCGCACGTTCTCGCTGTTGATCTCCAGCACGTGCGCCTCTTCCTGGGCGATCAGGTTGGTGATGTCCTTGAGCAGCCAGCGCCGGTCCACCGCGCGCACCAGCACGTCGACCTCGTAGCCACCGCCGGCCTGGCCCCACTCCACCGGCAGCACCCGCTGCGGATGGCTGGCGGCCAGCCGCGCGAACGCGGCGCAGTCGCTGCGGTGCACGGTGACGCCGCGGGTACGGGTCAGGTAGCCGGCGATCGGCTCGCCGGCCACCGGCTGGCAGCAGCGCGCCAGTTGCACCAGCAGATTGCCGACGCCCTGCACGGTGAACTTGGACTTGCCCAGGCCGGTGCGGCGGGCGGTGGGCCGTGGCATGGCCGGCGCGGCAGGCTGCGCCGCGGCGCGCTCGGCCTCGTGCAGCGCGCGCCCGACCTGGCTGGGGCCGACGTCGCCCAGCGCCACCTGGATGTACAGCTCCTCCACGCCGTCGGCATGGAACTTCTTCGCCGCCGGCAACAGGTCGGCGTGCTGCAGCCCCAGGCGCTTGAGCTCACGCTCCAGCAGCTCCTTGCCGGCCTGCACGTTGCGCGCGCGGTCCAGCTTGTGGAACCAGGCGCGCACCTTGTCGCGCGAACGCCCGCTGGCCAGGTAGCCATTGGTCGGCAGCAGCCAGTCGCGGCGCGGCTCGGCCTCCTTGCCGGTGAGGATCTCGACACGGTCACCGCTACGCAGCTTGTGGGTCAGCGGCACGATGCGGTTGTTGACCTTGGCGCCGCGGCAACGGTGCCCGACCATGGTGTGCACGTGGTAGGCGAAATCCAGCGGCGTGGCGCCCTGCGGCAGGTCGATCACCTCGCCCATCGGGGTCAAGGCATAGACCCGGTCCTCGACCAGCTCGGCGTCCAGCGCCCCGGCCAGCCCGCCCTGCTCGCCGTCCTGCGACTGCTCCAGCAACTGGCGCATCCAGGTGATCTTGCGGTCGAAGGCCTTCTCCGCACCCTTGCCGCCTTCCTTGTACTTCCAGTGCGCGGCCACGCCCAGCTCGGCCTGCGCGTGCATGTCGTGGGTACGGATCTGCACTTCGATCGTGCGCCCTTCCGGGCCGACCACGGCGGTGTGCAGCGAGCGGTAATCGTTGGCCTTGGGCCGGGCGATGTAGTCGTCGAACTCGCTGGGCACCGGCGCCCACAACGCGTGCACCACGCCCAGCGCGGCATAGCAGGCGGCGACGTCGTCGACCATCACCCGCACCGCGCGCAGGTCGTAGAGCTGGTCGAAGGCCAGGCGCTTCTTCTGCATCTTCCGCCAGATGCTGTAGATGTGCTTGGGCCGCCCGCTGATCTCCGCGCGCAGGCCCTGCTCGGCCAGCGCCTTGGACAGGATCTTCTTGACCGCCTCGATGTAGCGCTCGCGCGCCACCCGGCTCTCGTCGACCTCGCGGGCGATGCGCCGGTAGGTGTCCGGCTCCAGGTGCCGGAACGCCAGGTCCTCCAGCTCCCATTTCAGCTGCCAGATGCCCAGGCGGTTGGCCAGCGGCGCGTGGATGTCGCGGGTCAGCTGCGCCAGCGCGCGGCGCTGCGCCTCCGGCGCCTTGTCGGCCACGCGCATCTGCGCCAGTTGCCGCGCCAGCAGGATCGGCACCACCCGCAGGTCCTGCACGATCGACAGCAGCAGCCGGCGCAGGCCTTCGCTGTTGCGCCCGGCCTCGCGCCCGGCATGCAGCGCCCACACCGGGTCGGCGGCGTCCTGCGCCTCCAACAACCCGACCACCGCCTGCGCCCGCGCCGGTGGCGCCACCGGCAGCTGCGGCAACTGCGCGCGCAAGGCCGGCAGGTCGAACAGCAACGCCGCCAGCAGCGAGGCCTCGTCGGCGGACAGCAGCGCCAGCGCGTCCAGGGTGTCGGCCAGCACCGGCCACGGCAGCCGCGGCAGCGGCTCGGCCTGTGCCTGCCAGGCCTGCAGCAGCGCCGCGCGCAGGGCGGGCGCCAGGGTCGCGGCCGACGGGCGCTGCAGCAACGCCTCCAGGCCGGAGTGGACGGTGTGGTTCAAGGACGGACGCAGTCGACGAAACGGTGCCGCCTACACTAACGCGCTTGTGCGCGTTCTCACAATTGCGCCGGCCGCGCGCCGGAGGCGCCCCGAGGATACGCACCGCCGCGTCACTGTGATCCGGTTGCGACTTGCAGCGGTTTTACCGGAATTTCACAACCGCCCCAATCCCCGCGCCTATGCTCGAACGCGACGGCGACCCGCTGCTGTCTGCATGCGCCGCTGCCGTCGTCCCTAGACCGATTCGAAGAGGAACGCACATGAAAAAGTGGAACAAGCCTGTGATCCGCGAGATCTGCGTCGGCGCGGAAATCAACTGCTACGCCTCCGGCGAGCTCTGACCCGCGCACTCCTCCCTTCCCGCGACCGAAGCGCGACCGGCCAGGCGCCATCAACGGAGACCGGATGCACCTCATCGTTTTGGGATCGGCGGCAGGCGGAGGGCATCCGCAGTGGAACTGCCACACGCCTGCAAGCCAGCGCGCGTGGCAGCAACACCCGGGTGCCCAACGCCGTACCCAGGCCAGCATCGCGGTCAGCGTCGATGGCCAGCGCTGGCTGCTGATCAACGCCTCACCCGATTTCCGCCAGCAGGTGCTGGCCACCCCCGCACTATGGCCGCAGCGCGACCAGCGCCATTCGCCGATCGAGGCGGTGCTGCTGACCAGCGGCGAGATCGACCATATCGCCGGGCTGCTGTCGATGCGCGAAAGCCAGCGCTTCGACCTGTATGCGAGCAGCCGCGTGCTCGACCTGCTGGCGCACAACCCGGTGTTCGACGCGCTGCACCCGGCCTACGTGCACCGCCATCCGTTCGCCCTCGACACACCGCTGTCGCTGCTCGGCCTGCAGGTCACACCATTCGCGGTGCCGGGCAAGGTGCCGCTGTTCATGGAATCCCGCCACAGCGGCGACCTGGCCGGCTCGGCCGAGGAGACGCTGGGCCTGACCATCGACGACGGCACACACCGCCTGCACTACATTCCCGGCTGCGCGGCGCTGACCGACGCCCTGCGCGAGCGCCTGCGCGGCGCCGAACTGGTGTTCTTCGACGGCACCCTGTGGCGCGACGACGAACTGGTGCAGCTCGGCGTCAGCGCCAAGACCGGCCAGCGCATGGGCCACATGAGCATCGACGGCGAGGCCGGCACCCTGCATGCCTTCGCCGACCTGGGCGTGGCACGCAAGGTCTTCATCCACATCAACACCACCAACCCCATCCTCGACGCCGGCTCCGCCGAGCGCGCCACCGTCGCCGCGCACGGCTGGGACGTGGCCCACGACGGCATGGAGATCGCACTGTGACCCGCCTTCCCGCATCACCTGCGAGACCAAGCCCGTGAGCGCACTGCTGAGCCCGGAACAACTGGAAACCGCGCTGCGCGGGATCGGCGCGCGGCTGTACCACGACCAGCACCCTTTCCACGCCCTGCTGCATAGCGGGCGCCTGAACCGCGGCCAGGTCCAGGCCTGGGCGCTGAACCGCTACGAGTACCAGCGCTGCATCCCGCTCAAGGACGCGGCGATCCTGGCGCGGATGGACGACCCGGCGCTGCGCCGGATCTGGCGCCAGCGCATCGTCGACCACGACGGCAGCGCCGATGGCGAAGGCGGCATCGCCCGTTGGCTGCACCTGACCGACGCGCTGGGACTGGATCGCGACCTGGTGCAGTCCGGGCGCGGCCTGCTGCCCGGCACCCGCTTCGCGGTGCAGGCCTACCTGCACTTCGTGCGCGAGAAGAGCCTGCTGGAGGCCATCGCCTCGTCGCTGACCGAATTGTTCGCGCCCGGCATCATCGGCCACCGCGTGGCCGGCATGCTGCAGCACTACGACTTCGTCTCGCGCGAGGCGCTGGCGTATTTCGAGCATCGCCTGCACGAAGCGCCGCGCGATTCGGACTTCGCCCTGGACTACGTCAAGCGCCATGCCGACACCGTGGAGAAGCAGCAGTTGGTGCAGGACGCGCTGCGCTTCAAGTGCGGGGTGCTGTGGTCGCAACTGGATGCGCTGCACTTCGCCTACGTGCAACCGGGCGTGGCCTGGCCGGACGCGTTCGTGCCGGACGCCGCGCAGGCCGCGGCATGAGCACGCTGGACGCCAGCAGCCAACCGCGGCTCGCCGCCGGCGTGCGCGTGCAGCACGACCGTGCGCGCGACCAATGGGTGCTGCTGGCACCGGAGCGGGTGATCGAACTGGACGCCATCGCCCACGCCATCGTCTCGCGCTGCGACGGCGTCCGCAGCCTGGCGACGATCGCCGCGGAACTGGCCGCAGAATTCGAGGCCGACCCGGCCGAGGTCGAACGCGACGTGCGCGAGCTGGCGCAGCAGTTGCACGCCAAGCGGCTGCTGCGCGCATGAACACGCCGGTGCCGCCGCCGCTGTCGATCCTGCTGGAGCTGACCCACCGCTGCCCGCTGGCCTGCCCGTATTGCTCCAACCCGATCGAACTGGCCGGCCTGCGCGAGGAACTGGACACCGCCGGCTGGCGCTCGGCGCTGGACCAGGCCGCGGCGATGGGCGTACTGCAGGCGCATTTCTCCGGCGGCGAGCCGATGCTGCGCAAGGACCTGCCCGAGCTGGTCGCGCATGCACGCGCACTGGGCCTGTACAGCAACCTGATCACCTCCGGCGTGGCCGGTGGCGCGCCGATGCTGGCGGACCTGGCCGTGGCCGGGCTGGAACACGTGCAGTTGAGCGTCCAGGACGCCGACGCCGCCGGCGCCGACCGCATCGCCGGCTACCGCGACAGCCTGGCCAAGAAGCGCGCCTTCGCCGCGGCGGTGTGCGCGCTCGACCTGCCGCTGACGATCAACGCGGTGATCCACCGCCACAACGCCGAACGCGTGCCGGCGATGATCGACCTGGCGCTGGAGCTCGGTGCCGAACGCCTGGAAGTGGCGCACACCCAATACTACGGCTGGGGCCTGCGCAATCGCGCCGCGCTGATGCCCAGCCGCGCGCAGATCGATGCGACCGTGGCCGCGGTGGAGGCCGCCCGGCTGCGCCTGCAGGACCGCCTGCACATCGACTTCGTCACCCCCGACTACTACGCGCACCGGCCCAAGGCCTGCATGGGCGGCTGGGGCCAGCGCTTCGTCAACATCTCCCCGCGCGGCGACGTGCTGCCCTGCCACGCCGCCGAAACCCTGCCGGACATGCGCTTCGAGAACCTGCGCACGCGCCCGCTGGCGGCGATCTGGAAAGACGGCGAGGCCTTCGTGCGCTTCCGCGGCAGCGCCTGGATGCCCGAGGTGTGCCAGGGCTGCCCGAAACGCGAGGTCGACTGGGGCGGCTGCCGCTGCCAGGCGCTGGCGCTGAGCGGCGATGCCGCAACCCTGGACCCGGTGTGCGAACGCGCCCCGGCGCACGCGGCGCTGCAGGCGCTGGCGCAGCGCGAAGCCGCCGCGCCGGCGCCGGACTTCGTGTACCGGCGACCGCCGCGCAGGTCGGACGTGCCAGCCGCCGCCGAGGACTGAACCGGGCGCCGACGCGGTCCCGGCGCGCCCGGTATCCCGTGCGCAGTCACCGCTTGCGACTACACTACGGCGCATCCCACTGCCCGGATCCTCGCCATGTCCTTCGCGCGTCTCGCTCCCCTGGTCCTGTGCGCGGCGCTCGCCGTGTCCGCCGCCCCGGCGCTCGCCCAGCGCACCGTCTCCGGCGATCTGCAGACGCAGATGTCGCCGCAGGAGTTCAAGGCGGCCGGTCTGGACAAGCTGTCGCCACAGGAGCTGGCTGCGCTGAACGACTGGCTGCAGGGCAAGGTCGCCAAGGAAACCGCGGTGGCGCTGGAGAAGGCCAAGGAAGAGGGCCGCCGCGAGGTGATCACCAAGAACCGCGGCTTCTTCGACTTCGGCAGCGCCGAGCCGATCGAGAGCACCCTGGTGGGCGAGTTCTCCGGCTTCGCCAAAGGCCGCAAGTACGTGCTGGCCAACGGTCAGGAATGGGAGCAGACCGAGGCGGCGAGCCTGCCCAGCGTGCACCGCACCGCGCCCAAGGTGAAGATCACCCCCGGCATCATGGGCGTGTGGTACATGCAGATCGACAACTACAACACCCGCGCCAAGGTCCGTCGCATCAAATAGGATCGCGCGCCGTGAACCTGCGTCCGCGGCCGGGACTGGCCGACGCCTCGCACAGCCTCGCCGACGCGCTGCGCCGGCGCCTGCGCGCAAGCGATGTCTGGTTCATCGCCCTGGCCCTGCTGGTCGGCGTGATCGCCGGCCTGCTGACCCTGTTGCAGAGCAGCCTGGCACACGGCGCGCAGGCTCTGCTGTACGGCCTGGAGGCCGACGAGCGGCTCAGCGCCATGTCCGAACTGAGCGTGCACCAGTTGCTGGTGCTGCCGCTGGGCGGGCTGCTGGTCGGCCTGCTGGGCATGGCCGCGCGCGCGCGCAAGCGGCAACTGGTCGACGCCGTCGAAGCCAACGCGCTGTACGGCGGGCGCATGTCGATGCGCGACAACCTGATCGTCTCCGTGCAGACCCTGTTCTCCAACGGCGTCGGTGCCTCGGTCGGCCTGGAGGCGGCGTACACGCAGATGGGCGCCGGCAGCGGCTCGCACCTGGGCCGGGTGCTGCGCCTGCGCCGCGCCGACATCCGCACCCTGGTCGGCGCCGGCGCCGGCGCGGCCATCGCCGCGGCCTTCGGCGCGCCGCTGGCCGGCGCGTTCTATGCGTTCGAGATCGTGATCGGCGCCTACTCGCCATCGGCGCTGGCACCGGTGGCGGTGGCCTCGCTGGGCGCGGTGTTCGTGTCGCAGCTGGCCGGGGTGCAGCCGTACCTGCTGCCGGCCTCGGCGGCCTCGGCGCTGGAGGCGCGCGACTACGTGCTGTACGCGCTGCTCGGCGTGCTCTGCGCGCTGCTGGCGGTGGCGGTGATGCGCCTGATCGGCGCGATCGAACAGGCGATCAACCGCAGCCCACTGCCGCGCTGGGCACGCCCGGTCGCCGGCGGCCTGCTGCTGATCCCGCTGGCGTTGATCACCCCGCAGGTGCTGTCCTCCGGACACGGCGCGCTGCACCTGGACCTGACCAGCCCGACCTCGCTGCGCTGGCTGGGCATCCTGCTGCTGCTCAAGTGCCTGGGCTCGGCGATCTCGCTGGGCTTCGGCTTCCGCGGCGGCCTGTTCTTCGCCTCGCTGTTCATGGGTTCGCTGGTCGGCGGGCTGTTCGCCGGCGTGCTGAATCTCGGCAGCGGCATGGCCTTGGTCGACGGCACCGCCGCGTCGCTGGCCGGCATGGCGGCGATGGCCGCCGCGGTGATCGGCGCGCCGATGACGATGGCGATGCTGGTACTGGAAGGCACCCACGATTTCGTGCTGGCCAGCGCGGTGATGGTGGCGGTGCTGGTCGCCAACACCATCGTCCGCCAGATCTTCGGCTACTCGTTCTCCACCTGGCGCCTGCACCTGCGCGGCGAGACCATCAAGAGCGCGCGCGACGTCGGCTGGGTCAAGCACCTCAGCGCCGGGCGGATGATGCAGAAGGACGTGCATCCGCTGGCCGCCACCACCAGCGTGGCCGAGTTCCGCCGCCGCTTCCCGCTCGGCTCGGGCACCCGCGTGGTGCTGGAGGACGAGAGCGGCCATTACGCCGGCCTGGTCACCCTGGCTGCCGCCTATGCCGACGGCGTCAACGCCGAGGCGGCCATCGTCGACTACGCCGGCAACCGCGACGTGGCCCTGCCCGCGGACACCGACGTGGTCACCGCCATGCGCCAGTTCGACCTGACCCAGAGCGACGAACTGGCGGTGGTCGACGAGCAGGGCAAGGTGCTGGGCGTGCTCAGCGAAAGCTTCGTGCGCAAGCGCTACGCCGAGGAACTGGACAAGCGCCAGCGCGAGCTGATGGGCGAGCGGGTGGATGATTGAGGGGCGGGGATTGGGGATTGGGGATTCGGGATTCGGGATTCGGGATTCGGGATTCGCAGGATTGCTGCCCCCTGAGAGGTTGAGGGCCGTGATCGCATGTCGCAGGAGCGGCTGTTGTGGGAGGGGCTTCAGCCCCGACGCATGAACGCCAGAACAGCGGGAATGCAGGGCACCTCCAATCGCCCTGGAGCGTACGCGCAGGAGCAGCTTCAGCCGCGACGCATGACGCCACGATGGGCGCGGCTGAAGCCGCTCCTGCGACACAACAAGACGCGACTGCCGCGGTGCTTTGCACCAAACACCACACGCCTTTGCAGCGCAAATGCTTGACCGTCCATAGGGCGCATCCCTTTTGTGGGAGGGGCTTCAGCCCCGACGCCTGCCGCTGGACGCGTCGGGACTGAAGTCCCTCCCACAAGAATGCTGCTCACGCGGGTGGTGCGGGAACAGCGCGGAAATCTCACACCCAATCCCGCGCGCTCTTCGGCAGCCGTAGGCTGTCCATCCCCACTCCCGGCTTTTCCACAGCCGAACAGCTGGTAATCACCGCAGCAGAGCCACCCGCTGCCCCAGCTTCTTGGCCGAGATGCCGGCGCGGGCGCCCAGTTCCTGGGCGAACAGCGACACCCGCAGTTCTTCCAGGTCCCAGCGCAGCGCTTGCCACTCCGGCGTGTCGCCGCGTCCGGCCGCGGCCGCGTCGGCCAGTGCGTCGACGAACGGCTTCAGCTCCAGCATCCGCGATTGGTCGCGGGCCGGATCGCGTTTGGCGCGTTCGGCGCGCAGGATCATCGCGCGCAGGTAGCGCGGGAACTGCGCCAGGGCAGTGGCCGGGGTCTCGCGCAGGAAGCCCGGATGCAGCAAGGCCGCCAGTTGCGCGCGCAGGTCGTCGAGGTTGCCGCTGGCCCAGCCCATCAGCGGCGATTCCAGTTGCGGCTTCAGTTCCGCGGCCGCGCCCATGATCGCCTCGGCCAGTTTCAGCCGCTCCATCGCCTCGCCGAACAACTGCCTGGCGGCGGCATCGCGACGCTGGGCAAAACCGTCGGCATCGCGGATCGCCTCCAGCCCCTGCTCCAGCAGCGCGTTCAAGGCCGCTTCCACCAGGTCGCCGCGCAGGCGTTCCTGCGATTCGATCGCCGCGTACAACAGCCCGGTCTTGGGCGATACCGGCAACTGCTTGCGCGCCTGCTTGACCTTGTCGGCCAGGGCGATCTCCAGCAGCCGACGCACGCCGCGCGGATGCGCCGCCTCGGCCTGCGCACGGTCGGCGAAGATGCGCAGGGCGGCGCTGTCGCCCTCGTCCACCAACGCCGGATACGCAGGTACACCGGCTTCGCCCGGCACCTGCAGCGGGATCGGCGTCGCCGGGAACTCGCGCAATCCGGTCGCGGCCATGGCGCGGCCGGCGCGCGCGGCGAAGGCCTGCCCGGCACGTTCGCCGAAGCGCGCGCGCAGCGCGTCCAGGTCGCGCGACGAGGCCAGCACCTTGCCGGCCTCGTCGCGCAGGCGCAGGTTCATGCGCAGATGCGGCTCCAGCGTGCTCTCGTCGAACTCCAGCGCACTCAGCGGCGCACCGGTGGCACGCTGCAGGAACCGCGCCAGCTCGCCACGGATATCGTCGGCACTGGGCTGCGGGAACGCCTCGTAGAACGCACGCGCGAAGTCCGGCGCCGGCACGTAGTTGCGGCGCAGCGCCTTGGGCAGGCTGCGGATCAGCGCCGCCGCCTTGTCGGTGACGAAGCCCGGCGCCAGCCACGACAGCCGCGCCGGGTCCAGCGCGTTGAGCAGGTGCACCGGCACCTCCAGGGTCACGCCGTCGTCGGCCGCGCCCGGTTCGAACCGGTAGTGCAGCGGCAGCCGCGCATCGCCCAGCGGGAAATACGTGGGATAGCGCTCGGCCGCGCTGCCCTCGCCCGGCAGCAGGTCGGCCAGCGACCAGTGCAGCGCGCGCCGCTGCTCCGGCGCCAGCGCCTTCCACCAGGCGTCCAGGCCGGAGGCGGAATGGATCTCGCCGGGAATCCGGTCCAGATACCAGCGCGCCTGCCAGTCCTCGTCGGCGACGATGCCGGCGCGACGCAGCTTGGCCTCCTCCTCGTGCGCCTGCGCCAGCACCTTCTGGTTGTCGGCGACGAAGCTGGCGCGCGTGTTGATCTCGCCCGGCACCAGGCCCTGGCGCACGAACAGCTCGTGCGCGCCGGGCGGATCGATGCGGCCGTAGTGCACCGGCTTCTTCGGCGCCAGCACCAGCCCGAACAGGCTGATCTGCTCGGAGGCCAGCACCTGCCCCTGCGCGCGCGACCAGTGCGGATCGAAATGCTTGCGCGCCAGCAGGTGCGGCAATTCGGCGATCACCCAATCCGGCTCGATCGCCGCGTTGGTCAGGCCCCACACCTTCTGCGTGTCCAGCAGCGTCGCCGGCAGCACCCACGGCGGCGGCTTGCGGGCAAGCGCCGAACCGGGGAACAGCAGGAAGCGGCGCTGCCGCGGCGCCAGGAAATCGCCCTTCTCGGTGCGATGGCCGACCTGGGTCGGCAGACCGGCCAGCAAGGCGCGGTGCAGCGCCTGGTAGGCGGCGGCACGCTCGCGTTCGCTGGCGCGCGGCGCCTCGCCCGCATCGGGTTGCGCCGACAGCGGGGTTGGCGCCGCCGGTGCGGGCGCGGCCGGCGTGCCGCGGCCTTCGCGGGCCAGGCGCGCGGCGCGATGCAACTGCCCGCGGGTCGCACGCGCCGCGGTCTCGGCATCGCGCGCCGGCGCGGGCGCGGAAGCGCCGGCCAGCAGCGGCCGCAGGGAGGCCTCCGCCGGCTCCTCGGTCCAGCCCAGCTCCGCGCACAGCAGATGCAGCTGGCGGTGCAGTTCGCGCCATTCGCGCATGCGCAGGAAGCCGAGGAAATGCCGTCCGCACCAGTCGCGCAGCTTGGACTGGGTCAGGTCCTCGTGCGCCTGCCGGTAGCCGTCCCACAAGCGCAGGATGCCGACGAATTCCGAGCGCGCATCGGCGAACCTGGCATGCGCGTTGTCGGCGGCCTCGCGCGCCTCCGGCGGGCGCTCGCGCGGATCCTGGATGCCCAGGAACGCGGCGATCACCAGCATCGGCCGCAGGCAGCCGTGCTGCTGCGCCGCCACCAGCATCCGCGCCAGCTTCACGTCCACCGGCAGCCGCGCCATCTTGCGGCCGATCTCGGTCAACTTGCGCAGGCCATGGCGGTCCGGCTCGCCGACCGCGCCCAGCTCCACCAGTTGCTGCCAGCCATCGGCCACCGCACGCTCGTCCGGCGGTTCCAGGAACGGGAAATCCTCGATCCGTCCCAGCCCCAGTTGCAGCATGCGCAGGATCACCCCGGCCAGGCTGGAGCGGCGGATCTCCGGATCGGTGAACTCCGGCCGCGCCGTAAAATCCGCCTGGGCGTACAGCCGGTAGCAGATGCCCTCGGCGATGCGGCCGCAGCGGCCCTTGCGCTGGTTGGCGCTAGCCTGCGAGATCGGTTCGATGTGCAGGCGATCGAGCTTCTGCCGCGGGCTGTAGCGCTTGACCCGCGCATAGCCGGGATCGACCACGTAGCGGATGCGCGGCACCGTCAGCGAGGTCTCGGCGACGTTGGTGGCCAGCACCAGGCGCCGCTTTGGGCCTGGGTTGAACACCCGGTCCTGGTCGGCGTTGGAGAGCCGCGCGTACAGCGGCAGCACCTCGGTCTCGCGGTACTTGCGCCGTTCCAGCGCATGGTGCGCATCGCGGATCTCGCGTTCGCCGGGCAGGAACACCAGCACGTCGCCGCGCGGATCCAGCCGGGTGATTTCGTCGATCGCCGCCACGATCGCCTGGTTGACCGTGCGGTCGCCGGCGTTGTCGCCACTCTCGGCGTCGGCCTCCTCGCCGCCCGCCTCCTCCAGCGGCCTGTAGCGCACCTCCACCGGATAGGTGCGGCCCTCCACGCTGATCACCGGCGCATCGTCGAAATGCGCGGCGAAGCGCGCGGTGTCGATCGTCGCCGAGGTCACGATGACCTTCAGGTCCGGTCGCTTGCGCAGCAGCTGCTTCAGGTAACCGAGCAGGAAATCGATGTTGAGGCTGCGCTCGTGCGCCTCGTCGACGATGATCGTGTCGTAGCTGGACAGCCAGCGGTCGCTGGCGATCTCGGCCAGCAGGATGCCGTCGGTCATGAACTTGATCCGGGTCTGCTCGCCGACGCGGTCGTTGAAGCGCACCTGGAAGCCCACCGTCTCGCCCACCGGCGTGCGCAGCTCCTCGGCCACGCGGCTGGCCACCGCGCGCGCGGCGATGCGCCGCGGCTGGGTGCAGCCGATCATGCCGGCGGCGCCGCGCCCGGCGGCCAGGCAAAGCTTCGGCAACTGCGTGGTCTTGCCCGAACCGGTCTCGCCGGCGATCACCACCACCTGGTGCTCGCGGATCAGCGCGACGATGCGCTCGGCCTCGCGCGCGATCGGCAGCTGCGGATCCAACGTGATCGCCGGCTGCTGCGCCGCGCGCGCGGCGCAACGCGCCTGCGACGCCTGCAGCGCCTGTTCGAACGCCGTCTCCAGCGCGGCATTGCCGGGCGCGGCCTGCCAGCGCGACCATAGGCCCAGCAGGCGGCCACGGTCGCGGGTCAGCGCGCCGTCGATCGCGGCGCGGCGTTCGCGCAGGCGTGCCGGCACGGAAGGTTTTTCGATAGCGTTCATCAATCGGATGCCATTGAACGTTGAATCACAGCACATGCTTTAGTCTGTCTATTGTGACGCCATCTCGTCTGTAACCCCCAAAGAGGAACTCCCATGGCCAAGAACAAGACCCCCGGCAAGACCAAGAACGCCGCCAGCAAGGCCGTCGCCGGCCAGCCGCTGGCCGGCCTGGCGCCGTCCGCGCCCAACATCGATATCGGGATCGGCGGCGGCGATCGCAAGAAGATCGCCGACGGCCTGTCGCACTACATGGCCGACGCCTTCACCCTGTACCTGAAGACCCACAACTTCCACTGGAACGTGACCGGGTCGATGTTCAACTCGCTGCACCTGATGTTCGAGACCCAGTACACCGAGCAGTGGGCGGCGCTGGACGACGTCGCCGAGCGCATCCGCGCCCTGGGCTTCAATGCCCCGGGCTCCTACAAGGAATACGCCGCGCTGACCTCGATCCCGGAAGAGGAAGGCCTCAGCGACAGCGCCGACTGGCGCGAAATGGTGCGCCAGCTGGTGGTCGGCAACGAAGCGGTGTGCCGTACCGCGCGCAAGGTGCTCAAGACCGCCGACGACGCCGGCGACGACCCGTCGGTGGACCTGCTGACCCAGCGCCTGCAGACCCACGAGAAGTACGCCTGGATGCTGCGCTCGCTGCTGCAGTAAGGGATTCCGCCCTGCCTGCCTGGCAGGCAGGGCGCGCCGCCCGCGCGCGCCTTCGCGCGGAGCGAGACATTGGCTGAGTGCACTGTGGGAGGGACTTCGGTCCCGACGCCTTTCCATCTCGGCCCCGGCAGGCTTCGTCTGCCGCGACCGCAAGACAGTCGCCACCTACAGACCAGCGCGCGTTCGCCTGACACGCGCTTGCGCACACCAGGAAGCCAACCGCCCTTGCGCGGCGCGGTATCCTACACAGATGTCTTCCCCCGCCCACGCCTTGCTCAGCCGCGTCTTCGGCTACGACCAGTTCCGCGGCCTGCAACAGGACATCGTCGAACACGTCGCTGCCGGCCACGACGCGCTGGTGCTGATGCCCACCGGCGGCGGCAAGTCGCTGTGCTACCAGATTCCCTCGCTGCTGCGCGACGGCACCGGCATCGTCATCTCGCCGCTGATCGCGCTGATGCAGGACCAGGTCGAGGCGCTGCGCCAGCTCGGCGTACGCGCCGAATACCTCAATTCCACCCTGGACGGCGAGACCGCGCAGCGGGTCGAGCGCGACCTGCTGGCCGGCGAACTGGACCTGCTGTACGTCGCTCCCGAACGGCTGCTGACCCCGCGCTTCCTGTCGCTGATCGAGCGCAGCCGCATCGCCCTGTTCGCCATCGACGAGGCGCACTGCGTGTCGCAATGGGGCCACGACTTCCGCCCCGAATACCGCCAGCTCACCGTGCTGCACGAGCGCTGGCCGCAGACCCCGCGCATCGCCCTCACCGCCACCGCCGACCCGCCGACCCAGCGCGAGATCGCCGAGCGCCTGGACCTGGCCCAGGCGCGCCATTTCGTCAGCTCCTTCGACCGCCCCAACATCCGCTACACGGTGGTGCAGAAGGACAATGCGCGGCGCCAGCTGCTGGACTTCCTGCGCGCGCACCGCGGCAGCGCCGGCATCGTTTACTGCATGTCGCGGCGCAAGGTCGAGGAGACCGCCGACTTCCTCGCCCGCGAGGGCCTGAACGCCCTGCCCTACCACGCCGGTTTGCCGGCCGAGGTGCGCGCCGACAACCAGCGCCGCTTCCTGCGCGAGGACGGCATCGTGATGTGCGCCACCATCGCCTTCGGCATGGGCATCGACAAGCCCGATGTGCGCTTCGTCGCCCACACCGACCTGCCCAAGTCGCTGGAGGGCTACTACCAGGAGACCGGCCGCGCCGGGCGCGACGGCGAGGCCGCCGAGGCCTGGCTGTGCTACGGCCTGGGCGACGTGGTGCTGCTCAAGCAGATGATCGAGCAGGGCGAGGCCGGCGAAGAACGCAAGCGCGTGGAACGGCGCAAGCTCGACCAGTTGCTGGGCTACTGCGAATCGATGCAATGCCGCCGCCAGGTGCTGCTGGCCGGCTTCGGCGAGACCTATCCGCAGCCCTGCGGCAACTGCGACAACTGCCTGCAGCCGGCCGACGCCTGGGACGCCACGGTCGCGGTGCAAAAAGCACTGAGCTGCGTGTACCGCAGCGGCCAGCGCTTCGGCGTCGGCCACCTGATCGACATCCTGCGCGGCAACGAGGGCGAGAAGATCAAGCAGTTCGGCCACGACCAGCTCAGCACCTACGGCATCGGCAAGGACCTGGACGCGCGCGCCTGGCGCGGCGTGTTCCGGCAACTGGTCGCCACCGGCCTGCTGGAAGTGGACAGCGACGCCTACGGCGGCCTGCGCCTCACCGACGCCAGCCGCCAGGTGCTCAAGGGCGAACGCAAGATCATGATGCGCCGCGAACTGCCCAGCCGCGGCCGCGAGCGCGGCGACCGCAGCGGCAGCCCGCGCACCGGCGTGCCGGTGCAGGCGCAGGACCTGCCCCTGTTCAACGCGCTGCGCGACCTCCGCGCCGGCCTGGCCAAGGAACAGAACGTGCCGGCCTTCGTGATCTTCCACGACAGCACCCTGCGCAACATCGCCGAGCAGCGTCCGAGCAGCCTGGACGAACTGGCGCGGGTCGGCGGCATCGGCGGCAGCAAGCTGGCCCGCTACGGCCAGCAACTGCTCGACGTGGTGCACGGACAGGGCTGAAGCGCGGCAGCGGCGCCTGCAGCATCGGCGCGTCGCGGCGCGGCCCGCGGCGCCGACAGGCCGGGTTCAACGTGGTATTGATAGCGTCAGCGTCACGGCGGAGCGTCTGACAGGCTCCGCCGGGCCCCTCTCTTCTGGCGGATGCCCGATGAACCGCAGCCTCCTTCTCCTCGCCTGCGCCCTGCTTGCCGGCCCGGCCCTGGCCCAGACCGCCGATGCCACCAGCGACAGCGAGGCGGCCAAGCGCAAGCTCGACCTGAGCGTGCCGCAACAACCGATCACCTACGCCGATCCCGGCACCAAGGCCGATCCGCCGGGCACGTACTACGGCGATACCAGCGGCACCTCGGCCTCGGCGCAGAAGGCGGCGGCAGCGCAGGCGCGCGCCGAGGCCCTGCAGGCGCAGGCCGACCGCTGCAACGGCGACGTGCACGGCAGCGTCGCCACCGGCATCGGCTATTCCACGCATGGCGGCAACAGCAACTACCAGGCCGCCAATCTGAACCTGTGCAAGACCTCCTACACCGACGACGGCAAGCCGCGGCAGATGGGCATCAGCATCAGCGTCGGCCGCGGCGACGGCCCGGTGTTCGGCCGCGGCTACTATCCCGGCGCCTACGGCCCGCCGCCGTTCGGCTGGTAAGCACGGCGACACGAGGGCAGCGCCAATTGATCTGCTCCCGCCACGCTTGAATCGATGCACGTTGCCTCGTACCGCCACGGGGCGTTCCCGGTACCGCCCGTCGCGGCTGAAGCCGCTCCTACGGCACACTTCCCGAAGTTGACAGCAGTACCCGCCGGACTCCCAGGCTGGTCAGCACGCGGCCTGGAACTTTCCGACAGCGCGTGTCGCCCTGTTCACATCCGCAATCGCGGCATCCCGCGGTGCGCCGTGTCGTGCCGGCACCACTGAAACCGCCCGCTCCCACGCGCGCGCTCCAGCACCCAGTCATGCAGCCGTGCCCGCTGCGTCCATTGCGCGCGAAGTGCGCATCGACACCCCCACTCGAGAGTGCCGCCCGTCACGGTGGTGGCTATGGGATCGACTGACTTGCCGCCGCACGCGCGACCGCGACGCATCGCGTCTACAATCGCGCTGCCTTTGTCGGCATGCCGTCCGCGGCGGCGTCACGCATCGCGTGCGCGTCGCGGCCGGTCGCCTGGCATCCCTCCCCTTCATGTGGCATCGCTTCCCCCCGAGCTCACGCCATGTCCAACGTAGTCCGGCTGCACAGCGCCCGCGAACGCGAGCAGCGCCTGCACGATGACGTCCTCGATGCGGCCGAGCGCTGCATCGTCGAGAACGGCCTCGGCGCCACCACCTTCGAACTGATCGCCGGGACTGCCGAGGTCTCCTGCAGCGCGGTACGTCGGCAGTTCGACGACAAGCGCAGCCTGGTCCAGGCGCTGATGGAACGCGGCTACGAGCGTGCGATCCGCACCATGTGGCTGCTGCAACCGCCGCCGCACCAGGACGCGACCACGTTCATCGCCGGGGCATTGGAAGACTGGCTGGTGGCCGATGCCAACCAGCGGCGGCGGCGCCTGGATCTGGAGATGGACCTGGCCGCCGCACGCGACCCCGAACTGGCGCAGTACGCGCGTCGGCTCAACGTGTCCCTGGTGCAGAACCTCGGCGACCTGCTGCGGCGCATGCTGCGCGACCACGGCTGGAGCGGCAGCGAAGCCGAATTCCAGGCCCGCGTCTACGCGGTCGCGGCGATGTGCGGCGGCCTGCACATGATGATGACCACCGGCGTGGAGCTCAACCGCATGCATCTGCAGTTGATCCTGAGCGAGAGCCTGGCCGGGATCTTCAGCACGGCGCAGGCCTGACGCCGTCGTCCGCCGCGCCCTCCGCCCTGACGCTCGTCCACCCCATCACCGAAGTGACCGGGATCCTGATGCGCCCTGCGGACACAGACGCCGGCGCTGCGCTCCTGCACGAGGCGGCATGAGGCCGAGCGGCGTCATCCGCGAAACGACCCTGACCTGATCCCAGCAGCACTCGGCGTCGATGCACTGCTGCCGTCACAAGCAGGAGGTCGCCCTGGACGATGATCGGCGCCGGAGCAAGCGACCCACCGCGAGCGACGCTCAGGCAAGCGGCGCTGGCGCGTGCATGCCCTCCGCTGCGGCACGCAGCGCCTGAGCGATGTGCTGCAGCGTCCTGGAACGGACCGCGACATGCTGCCAGTACAGCGGCACGTCGAGCCAGCGCTGCGGGTCGACGACCACGATCTGCCGCTGCCGCAGCGCGGCCACCAGCATCGGCTCCGGCGCCAGGCACCAGCCCAGTCCACGCGCGGCCGCCTCGACGAAGCCGATGGAGGTCGGCAGGTAGTGGATCGGCGGGCTCAGCCGCGCGCGGGTGACGCGCCGCACGAAGCGCGCCTGCAGCGCGTCCTTGCGGTTGTAGACGATCATCGGAGCGCGGGCCAGCGCCACCGCATCCAGGCCGTCGGCAAAGTAGCGGGCGAAAAACGCCGGCGAGGCGATCGCGCGGTAGCGCATCGCGCCCAACGCCAGCACATTGCAGCCCTGCAACGCCTTGCCGACGGAGGTGACGGCACCGAGCACCGCGCCGCTGCGCAACAGCTCCAGCGTGTGGTCCTGGTCGTCCACCTGGATATCGAACAGGTAGCCATGCGCGTCGTGCAGCGCCGCCAGCGCGTCCAGGAACCAGGTCTGCAGCGAATCGTCGTTGACGGCGATGGCGATGCTGCGTGCCGCTGCACTGCTCGCAGGCGCGGGCAACAGGTCGGCCACCGCCTCGGCCTCCAGCACCTGCATCGGCCGCACGCTGCGCAGCAGGCGCTCCCCGGCGGGGGTCGGCCGACATGGAGCCTGGCGCACGATCAGCACCTGGCCAAGCCGGTCTTCCAGCGCCTTGATCCGCTGCGAGACCGCCGACGGCGTCAGCGCCAGGCGGCGCGCGGCGGCCTCGAAACTCCCTTCTTCCAGCACGGCGGCGAAGGCGGACAGCTGGGGGTGGAGCAGATCCATGGCGGTTATGCGGATTAGAGATTCTTCAGAGCGTACAGAAAAACGAGTTTGGCTAATCACACCGACGCGTGCAGCATGCTCGCCCCATGTCCCAGGACCTCATCGCTATGTGGCTGCACGCACTGTTGGCCGGCCTCGTCGCCGGCGCCGGCCTGATCGTCGCCATCGGCGCGCAGAACGCCTTTGTGCTGCGCCAGGGACTGCAGCGTCGACATGTCGGCCTGGTCGTGGCCGTGTGCGCCGCCAGCGACATCGCGCTGATCGTCCTCGGCGTGTCCGGCATCGGTGCCGTGGTGGACGCCTGGCCGGGCGTGCTGCAGGGATTGCGCTTCGGCGGTGCGGCCTTCCTCGGCGCCTACGCGCTACTTGCGGCACGACGCGCCTGGCGCGGCAGTGGAGGCCTGCTGGCGCACGGCGAGGATCAGCGGAGCTGGCAACGCGTCCTGCTGACCTGCCTGGCCTTCACCTTCCTCAATCCACATGTCTACCTGGACACCATGGTGCTGCTGGGCAGCCTCTCCACGCGCTACCCGGGACCACTGCGCTGGGCGTTCGCACTCGGCGCCTGCCTGGCCAGCGCGACCTGGTTCGGCAGCCTGGGCTACGGCGCGCGGTTGCTGCAGCCCGTGTTCCGCAAGCCCGCTGCGTGGCGGTTGCTGGATGCGGCGGTCGCGCTGTTCATGCTGGGCTTGTGCCTCGCGTTGCTCCTGCAGCCTTTGGGATGAGCGATCGGGTACGGTGGCTGCCAACCAGTGCGACTGGCCACGCTTGCAGCTTTCGCGCAATGGCGGAAGTGAATGCAGCAAGCCGACGACCACGCAATCCCGACAAGGAAGCAGCGCACCTCGCGTTGAATTCAGGGGTGATGTCCGAAGCTGGTGAAAAAACCGCCAAAGGCGACGCGCAACCCGCTGAGCGGAGTGGTGGGCCGTGATGGATTCGAACCATCGACCAAAAGATTAAAAGTCTTCTGCTCTACCGACTGAGCTAACGGCCCAAAACAAGACCCCGGCGTTGCACCGGGGCGCGTAGTCTACCCCAGCACGGGGCGTTTCGCGAAATCAGGCATAGCGGGTCGGGTCGGCAACGCCGGCGTCGGCGAAGCCGGCCGCGCGCAGGCGGCAGGCATCGCAGTGGCCGCAGGCGCGGCCGGCGTCGTCGGCGCGGTAGCAGGACACGGTCAGGCCGAAGTCCACGCCCAGGCGCACGCCTTCGCGCACGATGTCCGCCTTGCTCATGTGCTGCAACGGCGCATGCACGCGCAGCCCCGCACCCTCCACCCCGGCCTTGGTCGCCAGGTTGGCCAGGGTCTGGAACGCGTCGATGAACTCGGGGCGGCAATCGGGATAGCCGGAATAGTCCACTGCGTTGACCCCGCAGAAGATGTCGGCCGCGCCCAGCACCTCGGCCCAGCCCAGCGCCACCGACAGCATGATGGTGTTGCGCGCCGGCACATAGGTGACCGGGATGCCGTCGCCACCGGCGTCCGGCACCTCGATGTCGTCGGTCAGCGCCGAGCCGCCGATGCTGCGCAGGTCGACGTTGACGGTCTTGTGTGCCACCGCGCCCAGCGCCGAGGCGACGCGCGCGGCCGCATCCAGTTCGGAGGTATGGCGCTGGCCGTAGCGCACGCTCAAGGCATGCACCGCGAAACCCTGCGCACGGGCGATGGCGACGACGACGGCGGAGTCCATGCCACCGGAGAGAAGGACGACGGCGTTTTTCATGAGGGTGGGGATTCGGGAGTGGGGATTGGGGATTTGCAAAAGCGGAGATACGTGGACGGACGGGATACCACATGGTCCATTTGACCATGCAGGAGCGACTTCAGCCGCGATGAAAGTTCGGACAAGATCCGTCGCGGCTGAAGCCGCTCCTACGAATCCCTAGTCCCGAATTCCTAATCCCGGCCGCTCAGCGGCCAGGCTCGTCGTTCCACAGCAGCTTGTGCAACTGCATCTGGAACCGCACCGGCAGGCGATCGGCGACGATCCAGTCGGCCAGGTCGCGTGCGGTCAGTTCGCTCTTGCTCGGCGAGAACCAGACCGTGCAGCGGGTGTCCAGCCGATGTTCGGCGACCACGCTGCGCGCCCACTCGTAGTCGGCGCGGCCGCACAGGACGAACTTGATCTGGTCGCGCGCGGCCAGCAGCGGCAGGTTCTCCCAGCGGTTACGGTGCGCTTCCTGCGACGCCGGGGTCTTGATGTCGAGCACCCGCGACACCCGCGGGTCGACTTCGGCGATATCCAGCGCGCCGGAGGTCTCCAGCGACACGTCGTAGCCGGCGTCGCAGAGGCGCTGCAGCAGCTGCAGGCAGCGTTTCTGCGCCAGCGGTTCGCCGCCGGTGACGCAGACGTGGCGCACGCCGTGGCGCGCCACTTCTTCGAGAATCGCGTCGATGTCCCACCACTGCCCGCCATGGAAGGCGTAGGCGGTGTCGCAGTAGCTGCAGCGCAGCGGGCAGCCGGTCAGGCGCACGAACACGGTCGGCCAGCCGGCGCTCTCGGCTTCGCCCTGCAGCGACAGGAAGATCTCCGTCAGCTTCAGGCGGGGCAGCGGGCTTTGGACGATATCGCTAGGAACGGCGGCCATGGCGGGAGAAAGATGCTCCCGCGACGGCGGCGGCAGCGTTAGGGGCTCAGCGCAGCTGCTGGCCGAGACGGATCGACTGCAGGCGGTCCTGCGCGGTCCGCGCGGCATCGGACCCAGGATACTTCGCGCCGACCTGCTGCAGGGTCTGCTCGGCATCCTGGACGCGGCCTTCGCCGTACTGGGACAGGCCCAGCTTGAGCAGCGCACCGGGTGCCTTGTCGTGGGTCGGATAGCGGCCGATCAGGTCCTGGAACTGGGCCTCGGCCAACTGGAAGTTCTTGGTGGCGTAGTAGCTCTCGCCCAGCCAGTACAGCGCGTTCGGCGCATACACGCCGTTCGGGTAGGCCTGCAGGAAGTTCTGGAACAGGTTCGCCGAGTCGGCGTACTTGCCCGCCTTGAGGGCGTCGAAGGCGACATTGTAGGCGGCACGCTCGTCGCCAGCGGCAGCCAGGGTGCCGGCGTCGCCGTGCACCGACGGCGGCGGCTCGGCGACGGCGGACGGCTTGCCTGCGGGCGCGGCCGGCGCGACAGCCGGTGCGGCGCCATTGGCCGGCGGCAACGACGGCGTCGCCCCTGCCCCTGCACCACTCTCCAGCCGGCCCACGCGGCCATCCAGGTCCAGGTACTGGTCCTTGATCTGCTGCTTGAGCTGGTCGTTGCTGTGCTGCAGTTGTTCGATCGTGGCTTCCATCGACTGCATCTGCGTCCGCAGCTGGTTGAGCTGGTTCAGGATGTCGGTGTTGGCCTGGGTATTCATGGCCTGCTGCTCGAGCGCGGAAACGCGGTCGGCCAGGCTTGCGCGCTGCGCATGAGCCGGCGCGGCGGCCACGAGGGCCGCCGCGACGATCATCGATGTAAGGACACCGATACGCATCTTTTCTTACTGCGCCGTGTAGACGATCTCGACGCGACGGTTCTGCGACCAGCAGGACTCGTTCGACTCGGTGCAGACCGGACGCTCTTCGCCGTAGCTGACCACGGTCAGCTGCGCAGCCGAGCCACCGTTGGCCTGCAGCGCCGAGGACACGGCGTTGGCACGACGCTCGCCCAGGCCCATGTTGTACTCGCGCGAACCACGCTCGTCGGTGTTGCCCTGCAGGGTGATGCGCGAGGACGGACGGTCACGCAGGTACTTGGCGTGGCAGGCCATGATCGCCTGGAACTCCGGCTTCACGGTGTCCTTGTCCAGGTCGAAGTAGACCACGCGCTGACGCAGGCAGGAATCGGTGTCCAGGTCGCCCGGGCCGTACAGACCGGAGGTCGACGGGCCGGTCGGGGCGGTGGTACCGGTGGTGCCGGTGGTGTCGGTCTGGGGCTGTTCCTTGACCTTCTTGGCGCAGCCGGCCAGAGCTGCAACGGACAACAGCGAAACAAGCAGAACGCGGGTGGTCTTGTTCATGGCGATACCTTGTGGCTCCTGGGCCGATGAGGGGTTCAACAGCGAAATATTAACACCAAACTTACATGTCAACGTGCGGTGCGATACGGCGACCAGGACGGTTCGCGCACGTCGCCATCGGCGAGCACCAAGCGCTGCCGCACGCGGGCATCGGCCGAGACCGCGTACAGCACGCCACGGCCGCCTTCACGCGCCGCATACAGCACCATGCTGGCGTTGGGGGCGAAGCTCGGCGACTCGTCCAGCGAACCGGTCGACAGCGTGCTCCAGCGCGGCGAACCCAGGCTGCGGTCCATCATCGCGATCTTGTAGGTGTTGCCGCTGCCCTGGGCCACGACCAGCTTGTTGCCGTCGAAGGACACGCTCGGGGTCGCGTTGTAGTTGCCCTGGAAGGTGATGCGGGTGGCGCTGCCACCGGTGGCCGGCACCTGGTAGATCTGCGGGCGGCCGCCGCGGTCGGAGGTGAAGTAGATGCTGTTGCCGTCCGGGGCCCAGGTCGGCTCGGTGTCGATGCCGAAGTGGTTGGTCAGCTGGGTCAGCTGCTTGCTGCCCAGATCCATCACGTAGATCTCCGGGTTGCCGCTGCGCGACAGCGCCAGCGCCAGCTTCTTGCCGTCCGGCGAGAACGACGGTGCGCCGTTGATGCCGCGGAAGCTGGACACCAGCTGGCGCGCACCGGTGGCGATGTCCTGGATGTAGATCGACGAGTTGCCGCGCTCGAAGCTCACGTAGGCCAGCTTCTTGCCGTCCGGGCTCCAGTTCGGCGACAGCAGCGGCTCGGCCGAGCGGACGATGGTCTGCGGGTTGTAGCCGTCGGAGTCGGCGACCATCAGCGCATAGCGCATCGCCCCGCCCTTGCCGCTGGCGGTGACGTAGGCGATGCGGGTCCAGAACGCGCCGCGCACGCCGGTGATCTTCTCGTAGATGGCGTCGGCCATCTGGTGGGCGACGTCGCGCATGGCGTTGGCGCGGGCGGTCATGGCCAGGCCGAGCATGCGCTCGCCCTTGCCCACGTCGAACAGTTCGTACTCGACGCGATAGGCGCCCTCGCCGGCATCCATCACCCGGCCGACGACCAGATAGCTCTGCTTGAGCGCACGCCAGGTGGCGAACTGCACCTCGCTGCCGCGGGTCGGGCGCTCCACGATCTGCGATTCGGGGAGGTTGCGGAACTGGCCGGAGCGATCCAGGTCGGCGCGAACCACCGCGGCGACGTCGGTGCTCGGCGGGGTCGCCGATCCCTGGTACGGCATCGGCACGACGGTGATCGGGGTCGCCGAGGCATTGCCGCCGACGATGTCGATTTCCAGGCCCTTGTCCTGCGCGGACGCGGCGAGAGGCAGCAACAGGGCGGTGAGAACGGCAAGCCAGCGCGGCAGTTTCTTCATGGGTCGCTCAGCAGGATCGGAAAGGCGCAAGAGATAGCAATGCGCGGGTGAACGTATTCGCAATCATGAACCATCGCCGTGTGAAGCCGATGGCAGGACGCGGCACATTATCGCCCATCGCATGTCGGGTGGATGGCGGGCGCGCGCGATGCGGCGCCAGCCGCCGGGGTCATTGGTCCTGGGCGGTGAAGTTGAAGGTCAAGTTGCGCGCGAACACGGACTCGAAGCCACGGTAGGGCAACGGCTGGGCGCGTAGCACCGCGGCTTCGATCGAGCGGCGACCGGCCTCGTCGTAGGGACAGTCGGGGCTGACCTTGGCCTGCATGACTTGGCCACCTGGGATCTGGGTGATCGAGATCTTGCACTTCTGCCCCAGCGGCACCGAGTCCGGGCGCACCCACTGGCTCAGCACCGCTTGCTGGATCGCCGCGGCGTACTTGGCCTGCAGATCGGTGTTGGTGCCGTTCTGGCCCGGCGCCTGCTGCGGCGTGGTGGCCGCGGCCGCCGACGCCTTCTTGGCGTTCAGGTCGGCGATCTGCTGCAGCTTCTGCTGCGCCAGTTGGGCCTCGCGCTCCAGCTTCTCGCGCTGCTTGCGGATGTCGGCGATCTTCTTCTGCCGCTCCTCTTCCTGCTGCGCGGCCAGGCGCTGCTTCTGCTCGGCCTCCTGCTGGCGCTTCTGCTCGGTCAGGTCGATCTGTTCCTGGCGGCGCTTGGCCTCCTGCTCCTGCTTCTCCTTTTCCTGGGAGATCGCGGTGCGGGTGGCGCGGTCCTGATCGACCTTGTCCGGCACCGGGACGAAGTCCTGCGCCTTCTGCTGCTGCGGGGTCGGCGCCTGCTGCGGCTTGGGCGTGGGCAGCGGCTGCGGCGGCGGCACCGTGTCCTCTTCGGCGACGTCCTTGACCGGTTCGGGCAGCGGCTCGGGCAAGGGCTTGGGCGCGTCCTTCACCGCCTTCTGCGCCGAGCGCACGTCGGCGGCCGAGACCACCAGCGAGGCCTCGACCATCGGCGAACCGGCGGCGGGTTCGACCTGGCGCACCGGCGACCACCACCAGGCCAGGAAGAACAGCAGTGCGATCAGCACGTGCACGCCCACCGCCAGCGCGATGCCGTACATCAGGCCGTCGTTGTCGCCCCTGGCCAGCGGCGGTCGGTTTTCGGCTTCAGCGTGCATTGTTTCCGGGCTGACTCATCAGGCCGACCTTGGGCACCCCGGCCTGCTGCAGCATGACCATGGTGTCCATGACCAGTTGATAGTTCGAGGTGCCGGGCGCGGCGACGAACACCGGCACGTCCTTGTTCTGGCCGACAAAGGCCTGGATCTTCGCCTTCAGCTCCGGCGCGGCGATCTTCTCCGGCTTGCCGTCCTGCAGGGTCAGGGTATAGCGGCCTTCGGCGTCGACGGTGACGATCACCGGATCCTTCTTGCTCTCCACCGAGCGCGCGGTGGAATCAGGCAGGTCCACGTCCACGCTCAGGCTGAGCAAGGGCGCGGTGACCATGAAGATGATCAGCAGCACCAGCATCACGTCGATGTACGGCACGACGTTGATCTCGGACTTGAGCTTGCGGCGCTTGCGGCGGGAAATGGCGGCAGTCATGCGGGAATCCTGGGAGTCGTGGGCAGGCGGGCGACGCTCAGTCGCCGCTGGCCTGGCGCTGCAGGATGGAGCTGAACTCTTCGGAGAAGGTCTCGAAGCGCACGGCCAGGCGCTCGACCCGGGTGGTGAAGCGGTTGTAGGCCCACACCGCCGGGATCGCCACGAACAGGCCGATGGCGGTGGCGAACAGCGCCTCGGAGATGCCCGGCGCGACCGCGGCGATGCCCGCCTGCTGGCCGCTGTTGATCATGTCGTGCATGGTCACCATGATGCCGAACACGGTGCCGACCAGGCCCACGTACGGGGCGGTGGAGCCGATGTTGGCGAGCAGTTCCAGGTTGCGCTCCAGGCGGTCGACCTCGCGCGCGTAGGTCGCGCGCATCGCCCGCTGCGCGCCTTCCAGCTGGATGCGTGCATCGAGCCGGCGCTTGTCGCGCAGGCGGGTGAACTCGCGGAACCCGGCCTCGAAGATCGCCTCCAGCCCGCCGACTACGCGGTTGCGGTCGGTGGCGCCGGCATAGAGCTTGCTCAGGTCGGTGCCGGACCAGAAGCGGTTCTCGAAGTCGTCGGCCTCGCGGTTGGCGTCCTTGAACACCTTGCCTTTGCGGAAGATGATGACCCAGCTGATCAGCGAGCCGAGCAGCAACAGCAGCACGATCACCTTGACCGGCAGGCTGGCCTTGACCATCAGGTCCAGGTAGTTGATGCCGCCATGGGCGGCGGTGCTGGCGACGGCCTGGGTGGCGGTCTGGGTCACGTCCTGCGGCAGCGCCTCCACCACCGTGTCCTGCAGGGCCAGGAGCAATGCGATCATCCGTCGTTCCTCAGTAATTCGGCTTCAGTGATTTCAAGAACTTTCAATGCATCGTGCAGCGCGTCGTCCATGCCGCGCGGGCGGAAGCTGTCGGCGCTGAGCGCGGCCACCCGCACCTGCGCGCGCAACAGCAGCTCCCCGTCGTCGCGGCGGATCGACTGCGCGAACACCAGGCTGGCGCGCTTGCATTGCGACAGCGCGACGCCGACCTGCAGGGAATCGTCCAGGCGTGCCGGGCGCAGGAAGTCGAGCTGCATCGCGCGCACCGCGAACACCAGATCGTGTTGCAGGCGCAGACGCTCCTGACCATACCCCAGCGCCCGCAACCACTCCGTGCGCGCCCGCTCCAGGAAGGCCACGTAGCGCGCGTGGTAGACCACGCCACCGGCGTCGGTATCTTCCCAGTAGACGCGTGTCGGCCAACTGAATAGCCGGGAATCGGGAACGGGGAATGGGGAATCGGCAGTCAAGAGCGGCGCTCCTGTCGGTAGCTGGTTAACCAGAGCATCCTAGAACAGCGCCCCCGATTCCCCACTCCCGATTCCCAATTCCCGGCTCTTGGGCTGCAAGCCCAGGTGCAGATAGGCCTTGTTGGTGGCCATGCGGCCGCGGGCGGTGCGGATCAGGTAGCCCTGCTGGATCAGGTAGGGCTCGATCACGTCCTCCAGGGTGCCGCGCTCCTCCGACAGCGAGGCGGCCAGCGACTCGACGCCGACCGGGCCGCCGTCGAAGTACTCGATGATGGTGCGCAGCATGCGCCGGTCCAGCTCGTCGAAGCCCTCGGCGTCGACCTTGAGCATCTGCGTGGCGGCCTGCGCCACGGCCAGGTCGATCTGCCCGCCGGCGCGGACCTGGGCGAAGTCGCGAACCCGCCGCAGCAGGCGGTTGGCGATGCGCGGGGTGCCGCGCGCGCGGCGCGCGATCTCGGCGCAGCCGTCGGCGTTGCAGGCGATGCCGAGGATGCTGGCGGAGCGGCGCACGATCTGCGCCAACTCGTCCGGGGTGTAGAAGGCCAGGCGCTGGACGATGCCGAAGCGGTCGCGCAAGGGCGCGGTCAGCAGGCCGGCGCGGGTGGTGGCGCCGATCAGGGTGAACGGCGGCAGATCGATCTTGATCGAGCGCGCGGCCGGGCCCTCGCCGATCATGATGTCGATCTGGAAGTCTTCCATCGCCGGGTACAGCACTTCCTCGACCACCGGCGACAGGCGATGGATCTCGTCGATGAACAACACGTCGTGCGGCTGCAGGTTGGTCAGCAGCGCGGCCAGGTCGCCGGCCTTCTCGATCACCGGGCCGGAGGTGACCCGCAGATTGACCCCCAGCTCGTTGGCGATGACGTGGCTCAGCGTGGTCTTGCCCAGGCCCGGCGGCCCGAAGATCAGCACATGGTCCATCGCCTCCCCGCGCGCCTTGGCCGCCTCGATGTAGATCGACAGCTGCTCGCGCACCGGCTGCTGGCCGAGATAGTCGTCCAGCCGCTTGGGGCGGATGCTGGCCTCGGCCGCGTCATCCTCGCGGGTGGCGCTGCTGGCGATGATGCGGTCCATGGAAAGCCGGGATTGGGGAATCGGGAATGGGGAATCGAGCGGACAATAGTAGCGGTTGGCGGCACGACTGGCGCCTACTTTGATGGTCGCCGCCTGGTTTCAGGCCGAACGCCGTTGCCGTTGCCTTTCCCTATTCCCCATTCCCGGCTCTCCATTCCCAAGGCCGCGACGACGTCGTGGCCTCAGATCTCCACCTGCGCGCCCAGTTCCACCAGGCGGTTGCCGGGGATGCGGAAGAAGCCGGTGGCGGGGGCGGCGTTGCGGTGCATGACCGCGAACAGCTTGTCGCGCCAGATCGGCATGCCGCGGTTGGCGCTGGCCACGATGGTCTCGCGGCTGGCGAAATAGGTGGTGTCCATGGGGTCGAAGTAGATCCCGCCCTGGTCGCAGGAACGCATCAGCGCCAGCGGCACGTCCGGGGTCTCCATGAAGCCGAAGCGCACGTAGACGCGATAGAACTCGTCGCCGATCGCGTCGATCTTCAGCCGCTGCCCGGCCGCCGCGTACGGCACCTGCAGGGTTTCGACGGTCAGGAACACGTTGCGCTCGTGCAGCACCTTGTTGTGCTTGAGGTTGTGCATCAGCGCGTGCGGCACCACCATCGGGTCGGCGGTCAGGAACACCGCGGTGCCGGGCACACGCACCGGCGGCGCCAGCATCAGCCCGGGCAGGAAGGTGTCGAGCTTGATGCCGTCCTTGCGGATCTCGTCGTGCAGCAGCTTGCGGCCGCGGCGCCAGGTGCGCATCAGGGTGAACAGGATCAGGCCCAGCAGCAGCGGGAACCAGGCACCGTCCAGGAACTTGATGATGTTGGCGTAGAAGAACGCGCAGTCCACGGCCAGGAAGACCAGGGCGAACAGCCACAGCAGCGGCGCCGGCACGCGCGGATTGGCGCGCGCGTAGATGACCATCAGCACGGTGGTGATCAGCATGGTGCCGGTGACCGAGACGCCGTAGGCGGTGGCCAGCGAGGTGGAGTCGCCGAAGCCGATCACCGCCACCACCACCAACGCCAGCAGGCACCAGTTCACCGCCGGCACGTAGATCTGGCCGATCGTGGAGTGCGAGGTGTGGCGGATGTGCATGCGCGGGATGTAGCCCAGCTGCATGGCCTGGCTGGCCACCGAGTAGGCGCCGGTGATCAGCGCCTGCGAGGCGATCACCGTGGCCGCGGTGGCCAGCACGATCATCGGGTACAGCGCCCACTCCGGCACCGCCTCGTAGAACGGGTTGCTGACTGCCGCAGGATCGCGCAGCACCAGCGCGCCCTGCCCCAGGTAGGTCAGGGTCAGCATCGGCAGCACCACGCACTGCCACGAGCGGCGGATCGCCTTGGCGCCGAAATGGCCCATGTCCGCGTACAGCGCCTCGCCGCCGGTCACCGCCAGCACCACCGCACCGAGCACGAACACCGCGTGCCAGTTGTGTTCGGCGAAGAAGCGCACGCCCCACCACGGGTTCAGCGCGTGCAGCACTTCCGGCGCGCGGGTCATGTTGTAGACGCCGATCGCGCCCAGCGCCACGAACCAGACCAGGGTGATCGGCCCGAACGCCTTGCCCACCCGCTCGGTGCCGTAGCGCTGGGCCATGAACAGCATGCCCAGCACCACCAGGGTGATCGGCACCACGAACGGCTCCAGTTTGGGCGCAGCCACCTCCAGGCCTTCCACCGCCGACAGCACCGAGATGGCCGGGGTGATCACGCCGTCGCCGAAGAACAGCGAGGCGCCGAAGATGCCGAGGATGCCGACCACGTACATCGAGCGCGAGCCGCCCGGCAGGGTCCGCTGCGCCAGCGCGGTCAGCGCCATGATGCCGCCCTCGCCGTCGTTGTCGGCGCGCATGATCACGGTGACGTACTTGACCGTGACCACCAGCATCAGCGCCCAGAACACCAGCGACAGGATGCCCAGCACGGTGTCGTGGTCCGGGGTCAGCCCGTAGTGCGGCGAGAACGCTTCCTTGAGCGTGTACAGCGGACTGGTGCCGATGTCGCCGAAGACCACGCCGATGGCGGTCAGCATCACCCCAAAGCCCGTCTTGGCGTGCGGATCGTGGCTGCCCGGGCGGGCGGAGGAACTGGAGGAGCTGGACATGGTGGGAAGAGTAGCGCCAGAACGTGAAGAAAGAGCGGGGAGCCGAGCCGACCCGAGGTCAGCGCAGCGCCGCCTGCAGGGCCTTGCGGATCACCGTGGCGACCTCGTCGCCGTCGGCGGCGGCGTCGCGCGCCATCTTCGCCGCCTCGGCCGGCTTGTAGCCGAGCTGCTGCAGCGCCACCGTGGCCTCGGAGACCGCGTCGGTACCCAGTTGTCCGGTCACCGGCGCACCGCCGCTGAAGTCGGCCGCCCGGTCGCGCAGTTCCACCACCATGCGCTCGGCGGTCTTCTTGCCGATACCGGGGATGCGGGTCAGCGCGGTGACGTCGGCGGCGGTGATCAGCCGCGCGAACTCGTCGACGCTGACCCCGGACAGCACCGCCAGCGCGATCTTCGCGCCAATCCCGCTGACCCGCTGCACATCCCGGAACAGCCGCCGCTCGCCCTCGCGCAGGAAGCCGTACAGCGACACGCTGTCCTCCTTCTGCGCATAGTGGGTGAACAGGATGACGTCGCGACCGACGTCGGGCAGGTCGTAGAAGGTGCTCATCGGCGCCTCCAGCTCATACCCCACCCCGCCCACATCGATCACCAGCCACGGCGGCTGCTTGTAGGCCAGGATCCCGCGCAGACGGCCGATCATTGGGCGCCTCGTGCGAGACGCCGGGACTGGGGAATGGGGAATGGGGAATCGGCAAAGCGGGTGACCGCTTCACCGCTTCTGCTGTTCCGATTCCCGATTCCCGACTCCCGATTCCCGGCCTTTGTCATTTTCTGCTCCACGCCTGCTGCGTGCTGACGCCCAGGCGCTGCGCGGTGGCGCGCACGTGGGCATGGGTGATGGCGACGGCCAGTGCGTCGGCGGCGTCGGCCTGAAGTTTGCCGGTCAGGCTCAGCATGAGACCGACCATGTGTTGCACCTGTTGCTTCTCCGCCGCGCCCTTTCCGACCACGGCGAGCTTGATCTCTTTCGCCGCGTACTCGTACACCGGCAGTTCGCGCAGCACCGCCGCGCAGATCGCCGCGCCGCGGGCATGGCCGAGCTTCAGCGCCGCGTCGGCGCTCTTGCCCATGAACACGCGTTCGATCGCCACTTCCTGCGGCCGGTACTCCTCGATCAGCGCATCCAGCCCGTGCAGCAGGCGCTTGAGCCGCAGCGCGAAGTCGCCCTCGCCCAGCAGTACCAGCGGCGCGTGGTGCACGTGCCGGGTACGGCCGGCCGCGTCCACGTCGATGATGCCCACGCCGGTGCGCTGCGAGCCGGGGTCGATGCCGAGGATGCGGGTGGTGGTGGAGCCGGGATTGGGGAATCGGGAATCGGGAATCGTGAAAGCAGCGCCCGTGCGGGCAGAACTGCCCGCGGCAGCCATCGACGTCGGCGATGCCTCCGGCGGCGGCACGGCGTTCTTCCGGGTTCCGGGTGTTGGGCCCCGGGCCCCGGCGGTCATGGTGTCAGCCCCCGTCACTCAGCGCGGCCTGGTCGACGTTGGAATAGACGTTCTGCACGTCGTCCAGGTCTTCCAGCATGTCCAGCAGCTTGCGCACCTGCACCGCGGTGTCGCCGTCCACGGCGATGTCGTTGTCGGCGCGGAAGGTGATTTCGGCGTGGTCGGCGGCCAGACCGGCCGCGTCCATGGCGTCCTTGACCGCCTGGAACGCCTCCGGCGCGGTCAGCACGTCGATCGCGCCGTCCTCGGGGTAGACCACGATGTCGTCGGCGCCGGCCTCGATCGCCGCCTCGGTGATCTTCTCCTCGTCGGCGCCGGCGGCGAAGCTGAGCACGCCCAGGCGCTTGAACATGAAGGCCACCGAGCCGTCGGTGCCCATGTTGCCGCCGCACTTGCTGAAGGCATGGCGCACATCGGCCACGGTGCGCACGCGGTTGTCGGTCAGGCAGTCGACGATCACCGCCACCCCGCCCGGGGCGTAGCCCTCATAGCGCACTTCCTCGTACTCCACGCCTTCCAGTTCGCCGGTGGCCTTCTTGATCGCGCGCTCGATCACGTCCTTGGACATGTTGGAGGCCAGCCCCTTGTCCATCGCCACGCGCAGCCGCGGGTTGTTGGACGGATCGCCGCCGCCGGCGCGCGCGGCGACGCCGATCTCGCGGATGATCTTGGTGAAAATCTTGCCGCGCTTCGCATCGGATGCGTTCTTGCGGGCTTCGATCGAGGGGCCTCTACCCATGGGGCGTTCCGGACAGTTGTAAGGACAAGACGCGGATTTTACCTGATGCCGCGCACATCCCGCGGCCCGGCCGCGCCGACGACCGACCGCGCGTGCGACCGGCGCATGCCGCCCGTTCCCCGGCCGGCGCCCACTCCAGCGCGCGTCGGCCCGTGCCGCCGGTCGAACCTTGGCGGACTGTCTACCCATGCGCGCCACATCGCTGCCAGAACTGTCACGCCCCACCTGGAGGCTGAACGCGTAAGTCGCGCCCGCTTTCCATCGCACCGAAAGGAGATCCCTCATGTCCCGCACCACCTCCGCCCCGTTCCTGTCGCTGGCCCTGCGCTGCCTGGGCCTGCTCGCCCTTGCCGCCCCGGGCCTGGCCAGCGCCCAGACCGATGCCTTCCGGGGCCGCTACAACGCCGGCGTCACCACCTATTCGATCAGCGGCCAGGAACCCCGCGCGACGGGCAAGTACCCGGTCTACGTGCATATCGGCGGGACCGGCGAGAACTACCAGAGCAACTGGGCGATGGCCGCGGTGAATGCCGCCGCGGCCAAGGGCTTCGTGGCGGCCTCGGTGGAGTACGACAACGCCAGCTTCGGCAGCTGCGGCGTCATCGGCAACCGCGCCAAGGCCATCTTCGACGCGCAGAACATCAACAGCGCCATCGCCCAGCTCTGCGCCCGCGACAAGGCCGATTGCTCCAAGGGCGTGGTGACCGGCGGGCTCAGCCAGGGCTCGATCATCTCGGTGCTGGCGCACGACTACGATCCCCGGGTCGCCGCCTCGTTCGGCCAGGGCACCGGTACGACCTACACCGCCTACTACAACCTGGCCTCCTGCATCGCCGACGGCAACCACAGCCTGCCGTCCGATCGCCTGCGCATCATCAACGGCGAGCGCGACATGTTCGTCGGCGGCACCGAGAACGTCGCCCGCACCCAGGCGCAACTGGTCACCGGCCTGCGCTGCGACGGGCAGCAGTCGTGCTTCCGCAGCAACGGCAGCGGCTGGTACGTCGTCAAGGACCGGGAGGTGCAGGACCTCTACGCCGACCACTGCTTCATGGGCTTTGGCGGCTATCCAGGCACCCAGTGCACGGGCGTGCTGGTCGACGGCAACTACCGCAGCGGCACCGCCGCCTGGGCGCTCAACCCCACGCTGGACTGGCTGAAGACCTTCGTGACGCCGTAAGCGGCGGCATCGCCTGTGCCGGCACCAAGGCGGTCGGGCGGACACCGCGACGCGGCGCCGGCCACCGCCGCCGCCGGACGCTCGATGTCTGGCGACCGGCTCAGGCGGCGAAGCGGCCGTCGCGCAGGAAGGCGGCGGTCTGCCGCGCGGCCTGCGCCGAGAACAGCAGGCCGCTGTGGCTGGCACGCACCCGGCAGTGATCGCCCAGGCCGGGCACGTGGGTCTCGGCCAGGGCCACGCTGCCGTCGGACTCCGACCCCAGCGCGACAAAGCGTGCGCCCAGCCCGCGCGCCACGGTGCCGGCGACCATGCCGACCTCGGCCGGCCCGTCCCAGCGCGCCACACCCTGCTGCAACAGCGCCGCGCTGCGGCCCAGCGCCAGTCCGAGCCGCCGTTGCGCCAGGGCGCGCGCGGCGGCACTGCCGGCCAGCGGGCTGCCCAGGCACACCACCCGGGTCACCAGCAGCGAGGGCACCTCCCGCAAGGCCTGCAAGGCGATCAGGCCGCCGAGGCTATGCCCGACCAGCGCCACCGGACCGGTGGTTGCCATACGTTCGATGCGGGCGTGCAGCCGTGGGAGCGCGGCCTCGGCGCCGCCGAACGCGGTCGAATAGCCGAAGCTGGCGACGCGCCAGCCCTCGCGGCGCAGGCGCAGCGCCAGCGGCAGCAGCCACGGCCGCGCGTTCCAGATGCCATGCAGCAACAGCACCTGGGGCGCGGCGGCCATCGGCGACTCAGCCGCAGGTGGTGCGAACGATGTGATTGCTGCCATCCAGGAACACGTTGAGCCGATCCAGGCGCAGGTCGCGGGTCACCGCCTGGCCCGGCGCGATCGGCCGCACCACGCCGGCTCCGCTCTCCTTCCAGACCCGGCTCATGGTCGCCTGGGTGGCCTCCTGGCCCACCGCCCAGGCCACGGCCTCGACGTTGCAGCGGCCATCGCCCTGCACCGTCGGCCCGGCACTGGCCGGCTGCAGCGACGCCGGTGGCGCGCACGCGGCCAGCAGCGGCACGACGGCGGCGATTCCCATCCACGGTCGGAACATGGCGTGCTCTCCTCAAGCTGGACAGGCCAGCACTGTAGCGCGCGCTCGTTGCCGCTGTGTCGACGCGGCATGCCCGGACGAGGTCCGGCGGCAGACGTCAGGCCGCGCGCGGCGGCCGGCGCAGGATGAATTCGAGATCGCGCACCTGCCCTACCGGGAATTCGTAGGTGCCGACCTTCTCGAAGCCGTAGCGCGCGTAGAAACGCTGCGCGCCCAGGTTCTCCGACCACACGCCGAGCCACAGCGTGCGCGGGCCGTCGCGCTCCAGCCAGGCCAGGGCGGTGTCGAACAGCCGGGCACCCCAGCCGCCGTTCTGGTGCGCGCGCAGCAGGTACAGGCGCTTCAGTTCGCCATCGCCAGGCGTCACGTCGGGATGCGGCAGGCCGCAAGGGCCAGCGGCAGCGTGTCCCACCACCTCGCCGTCATGCTCGACCAGCCAGATCGCGTAGTCCGGATGCGCCAGCACCACCTGCGCGCGCTCGATCGAATAGGCTTCGTCGAGGAAGGCCTGCAGGTCCTGCGCAGGATACAGATGGCCGAAGGTTTCGCAGAAGGTGGCCGTGGCGATGCGGGTCACCTCCGCGGCATCGTCCGGCGTGGCGCGACGAATCAGCACGGCTCAGCGCGCCGGGTGCGCGGCATCGGCGTCGGCCTCTTCGCCGTCGCCCTCGTCTTCGTCGTCGCCTTCTTCTTCCTCGTCCTCTTCTTCCTCGTCGTCTTCCTCGTACTCGTAATCGTCCTCGCCGAAGTCCTCGCCGTCCCAACGGCCTTCCGGATCCGGCACGAACGCCAGCGGCGCGTTGGCGCCGCTGCCGGCGCGCACCAGCCAGCCGCCGAACACGCGCGCGCGCTGGGTGACGATGGCCTCCACTGCGCCCTCGTTGCCGAGGGTTTCCCACTCCAGATTGAATGCGGTCTCGCTCATGTGTCGGCCTGCGCTAGGGTTGTTGGAAGAAAGAAGTCACTGCGCCTGCGGGCGCACCTGCACGTGCACTTCGGCCAGCTGCGCGTCGGCGATCGGCGACGGCGCGTCGGTCATCAGGTCCTGCGCGCCGGTGGTCTTGGGGAACGGGATCACGTCGCGGATCGACTCGGTGCCGGCCATCAGCGCGGCGATGCGGTCGATGCCGAAGGCGATGCCGCCGTGCGGCGGCGCGCCGTAGTTCAGCGCATCCAGCAGGAAGCCGAACTTGGCGCGCGCTTCCTCGGCACCGATGCCGAGCAGCTCGAACACCGCGCTCTGCATGTCCGGACGGTGGATACGGATCGAACCGCCGCCGATCTCGTTGCCGTTGAGCACCATGTCGTAGCCGCGCGACACCGCGGTCTTGGCATGCGTGCGCAGCTCGGCGATATCGTCCACCGCCGGCGCGGTGAACGGATGATGCAGGGCCACGTAGCGCTGCGCCTCCTCGTCCCACTCGAACATCGGGAAATCGGTGACCCACAGCGGACGCCAGCCGTCGGCGACCAGATTGAAATCCTTGCCGGCCTTCAGGCGCAGCGCGCCCATGAAGTCGGAGACCTTGCCGTAGGCGCCGGCGCCGAAGAACACGATGTCGCCGTTGCCGGCACCGACGTGGGCGAGCAGCGCGGCGAACGCGGCTTCGCCGAAGAACTTCTGGATCGGCGAGCTGATCTCGCCGCTGTCGGCGATCTTGACGTAGGCCAGGCCCTTGGCGCCGTACTTGGCGGCGTGCGCGGCGTACTCGTCGATCTGCTTGCGCGACAGGCTGGCGCCGCCGGGAATGCGCAGCGCAGCGACGCGGCCGTCGGGATCGGCGGACGCGGCGCTGAACACCGCGAAGTCGCTGTCCTTGACCAGCTCGGCGACGTCGGTCAGTTCCAGGGCGATGCGCAGGTCCGGCTTGTCCGAGCCGTAGCGGCGCATGGCCTCGGCCCAGGTCATGCGCGGGAATTCGGCGGCCAGCTCGACGTCGACCACCTCCTTGAAGATGGCACGGACCATCGCCTCGACGAAGTCCTGCACGTCGCGCTCGCGCACGAAGGCGAACTCCATGTCGAGCTGGGTGAACTCGAGCTGGCGGTCGGCACGCAGCGCCTCGTCGCGGAAGCAGCGCGCGATCTGGTAGTAGCGGTCGAAGCCGGCCACCATCAGGATCTGCTTGAACAGCTGCGGCGACTGCGGCAGCGCGTAGAACTCGCCCGGATGCATGCGCGCCGGCACCAGGAAGTCGCGCGCGCCTTCCGGGGTGGCCTTGGTCAGAATCGGCGTCTCGATGTCCTGGAAGCCACGCTCGTCCAGGTAGCGGCGCAGCGCCTGTACCAGCTTGATGCGGGTGCGCTGCATGCGCTGCATCTCCGGGCGGCGCAGATCCAGATACCGGTACTTCAGGCGGGTTTCCTCGCCCGGGTTCTCGTGCGCGTGGAACGGCAGCGGCGCGGCCTTGTTGAGCACGGTGATGGCGGTGGCGATCACCTCGACCTTGCCGCTGCGCAGCTTGTCGTTGACCGCATGCCGCGCGCGCACCACACCCTCGACCTGCAGCACGTCCTCGTAGCCGAGGCTGGCGGCGACCTTGAACACCTCCGCGTTCTCGGGCTCCACCATCACCTGCACGATGCCTTCGTGGTCGCGCAGGTCGATGAAGCACACGCCGCCGAGGTTGCGGGCCACGTCGGTCCAGCCGGCCAGGGTGACGGTTTGGCCGATCAGGGTCTCGTCGACCAGGCCGCAGAAGTGGGTACGCATCGCTAGCTCCAAACAGGGGGCGCCCGGCGCAGAAGGCGCCGGCAAGCCCGGTATTCTGCGGCGGCGCGTCGGCCCGGGCAAATCGCGCATGACTCATCCTGGCTTAAGTTGGCCTGCGGCTATAGTCCGCGCACCATTCACGGGGAGGAGAGAACCCATGTTGAAGCACCTTGGTGGCTGGCTGGTGATCGCCGCGCTGGCCCTGGCCAGCGCCCCGGCCGCGGCCCAGAGCGCCCGCGCCTACGCGCCGCAGGACTTGCGGCAACTGTCGGTCCCCGGCCGGGTCCGGGTGATCGAGCGCGAGTACGCCGACCAGTCGCGCGGCCGGCAGATCCCCGACGACCAGCTCGAGTTCTACCTGGACCAGATCGACCGCGGCTGGGGCTTCGGCAACATCCAGCAGGACATCGCCACCTCGCTGCGCGGCAGCGGCGGCGGCTGGCGGCAGGAACCGGGCTTCGACGGCCGCACCGTCGCCTGCTCCAGCAACGACCGCCGGCGCCAGCAATGCGCCACGCCGTTTCGCGGGCCTGCGCGACTGGTCGGCACCCTGTCCGATTCGCCCTGCATCGAAGGCCGCACCTGGGGCTCGGCGCCCGGCGTGGTGTGGGTGGACCAGGGCTGCCGTGGTCGCTTCGTCGAAGGTCGCGGCAATTGGGGCGGCAACTGGGGCGACGGCGGCGGCAGTGGCGGCGTGGCCGGCACCGTCCGCTGCGAGAGCCAGGACCAGCGCCAGCGCATCTGCCCGACCGGCTGGCGCAACGCCATGCTGGTGCGGCAGCTGTCGGACACCCGCTGCATCGAGGGCCGCACCTGGGGCTCGCGCGATGGCGCGGTGTGGGTCGACGACGGTTGTCGCGGCGAGTTCGCCCAGGGCCGCGGCGGCGGTGGCTGGGGGCCGGGCCGGCCGCCGCTGGACAGCGGCTACACGGTGACCTGCAGCAGCGACGACAAGCGCCTGCGCACCTGCGCCTGGGACCGCCGTCAGGGCCGCCCGGAACTGATCGAACAGCTGTCCGGCACCACCTGCGCGGAAGGCCGCACCTGGGGCTACGAAGGCAATACGGTGTGGGTCAACGGCGGCTGCCGGGCACGCTTCGGGGCGCGCTGAGCCAAGGCAACGGGCCACGCGGCGTGCTGCGTGGCCGGATGCATGGCGTGACAGGTCGACTTCGGGAGCGGCTCTTGCTCTTTTGGATCGACCGCGACCGGGCAAGGCTCGGTCGCGGCTGAAGCCACTCCTACGAGAGGCCGCGGGCTTGGCGCGGCCTGGCGGGACTCAGGTCGCCGCAGGCTTGGCCGCGGCAGGCGCGGCGGCAGGCGTGGCCGCCGCAGCGGGCTTGGCCGGCGCGTCGGACGTCGTCGCGGCGGCCGCGGGCTTGCTGTCCCCGCTGCTGGCCGTACTCCCCGACTCGGCCAGGTTGCGTTTCTTGTCGCCGTCCTTCTTGAAGTCGGTCTCGTACCAGCCGCTGCCGGACAGGCGGAACGCCGGCGCGGTGAGCTGGCGCTTGACCGCAGGGGCGGCGCAGGACGGACAGGTCTCCGGATCGGGATCGGACAGTTTCTGCAGGCGGTCGAAGCTGTGACCGCATGCGGCACATTGGAAAGCGTAGATCGGCATGGCGGCAAAAACGCGAGAGCAACGGAGGCGGCCAGTATGGGGGCCGCACGCTGGCTTTCAAGCGTCCCCGCTCATCACGCCGGCCCGGGCTTGGGCCGCGGCGCCGTTTCCGGCGCGCCGGCAGGCGACGTCGGTGCGTCCGCCAACGGCGCCTCGGCCACCGGCTCGTCCGGCGCCGTCGGTGCCTGCGCCGACGCGGGATCGGTCGACGCGGCCGGCGCCATCTCCAGCGGGCTGACGTCGAACGGCATGCGCAGCAGCAGCGCCGGCAGCAGCGTGGTCAGGGCCGCGTACAGCAGCAGCGCGCCGAACAGCGCGTCGGCGATGGCGAAGCGGTCGCGCAGGATGCCGGCCAGCACCAGGGTGAAGATCAGCGTCGGCGACAGCGCCAGCGACACCCGCAGGCTGCTGCGCGCGCCTTCGCCGAACAGCACCCGCCGCTGCAGCCACAGAATGCCGATGCGCAGCGGCAACACGCAGGCGGTCAGGGCCAGGCCCAGGCCCAGTGCATGCAGGCTCAGCGCCCCGCTCGGCACCTTGGTGCCGGCGTTGAAGAAGTAGAACGGCACGAAGAACGAGGCGAACAGGCGCACCGCCTGCAGGTTCTCGTCGGAGGCCAGCAGCGGCATGCGCTGGCGCAGCAGCCGCGCCACCAGCCCGGCGATGAACGCACCGACCAGGTAGTACACGCCCAGCGAATAGGTGATGTAGGCGGCGATCAGGCCGACCATCACCAGCAGCGAGAACTCCGAGCCCGGCGCCTGCGGCGCCACCCAGCGCCCCAGGGCCACGAACAGCAGCGGCAGGCCGACCAGCATCGCCAGCAGCGCCAGGCTGGACAGGCCCATCTGCCAGGGATCGCCGGCCTGCAGGATCACGAACAGCGCCGCCAGCGCCAGCAGTTCGCCGGCGATGGCCTTGCTGGTGACCCAGAAGCGCTCTTCTTCGTCCAGCCCCAGCCGCCCCAGCGACTCGATGATGAAACCGGTGGAGGGGGTCAGCAGGGCCAGCGCCAGCAATCCGGCCGCCTGCCACGACAGACCGGCGTAGCGCCAGGCCAGCCAGCCGACGCCGAACAGGGTGCCGCCACGCACCACCAGGTGCAGCAGCAGCGGCCACAAGCCGCGACGCAGCGCCTTCGGGTCCACTTCCAGGCCGGCGAACAGGAACAGCGAGGAGATGCCGAGCGTCGCCAGCAGGGTCACCACCGGGTCGTGCGCGCGCGGCCCCATCGCCAGCATCGCGATGATGCCGAACAGCAGGCAGGTCAGCGGCGCGGGCATCTTGAAACGCTGCAGCGCGCGCGGGATCACCAGCAGGGCGAAGATCAGCAGCAGGTAGATCAGTTCGTGGCTCATCGGGCAGGAGATTCCGGTGGGACCCGCCGGCGGCGGCAGCGGCGATGATGCCGGGTCGGCCGTGTGCTGTGCCATCACGGAGCGCTGGCGTGCCAATCGCTCGCGCCGCGATGGCACAGGCCGCGTGCGATCCCAGCCCCCCCCCCGCACTGCACAGGCCATGTCGCAGCAAACGCGACACGCCGCTGAAGACAGCCAACAGCGCCAGCAGCGCGGCGTCGCAGCGCCCTCATGGTCGACCTGTCACCAGCGCCATGGCAGTCTCGCGGCGGCGGCCGATCCCGGCCGCCGCCGCTTTGCGTTCCCCGGGACCGCCATGACCGACCAGACCCGCCGCCGGCTGCTCCGCGCCGGCCTCACCGCCAGCGCCGCTGCCCTGTTGCCGCCGAGCATCGCCCGCGCCGCCGCGATCGCCCCGGACGTGCGCAGCGGCACCCTCGACGACCTGCAGCACGTGGTGATCCTGATGCAGGAGAACCGCGCCTTCGACCATTACTTCGGCAGCCTTCCCGGCGTGCGCGGCTTCGGCGACCGTTTCCCGATCCCCGCCCCGCCGCTGCCCGACACCGCACCGCGCACGGTCTGGCTGCAGCCCAGCGCCGACGGCAGCCGCCAGCTCGCGCCGTTCCCGCTGCGCACCGTACGCGACTTCGCCACCATGCGCGTACAAGGCACCCCGCATACCTGGCCGAACGCGCAGCAGGCCTGGGACCACGGCCGCATGGGCCAGTGGCCGGCAGCCAAGCGCGACCACGCGCTGGCCCACTACGAACGCGACGACCTGCCGTTCCAGTTCGCCCTCGCCGACGCCTTCACCGTCTGCGACGCCTACCACTGCGCGATCCAGGCCGGCACCAATCCGAACCGCGTGTTCCTGTGGACCGGCCAGAACGATCCGCATGCGCGCGCCGGCGGCCCGGCGATCGCCAACTCGCACGACAACTTCCCGGAACTGGGCGGCGACCCGGACGACTACCGCTGGCCCAGCTACGTCGAAGCGCTGCAGCAGGCCGGCGTGTCGTGGCAGATCTACCAGGACATGGCCGACAACTTCACCGACAACCCGCTGGCCGGCTTCGCGCCGTTCCGCGCGGCCTGGCGTGGTGCACCCGGGCACGATCCGCAACTGCGCGCACGCGGCGTCTCCAGCCGCAGCCTGGCGCAGTTGCGCGAGGACGTGCTGGCCGCGCGGCTACCGTCGGTGAGCTTCATCATCGCCGACGCCGCCGGCAGCGAGCATCCCGATCCGTCCAGCCCGGCGCAGGGCGCGGCCTACACCGCGCGCGTGCTCGATGCGCTGACCGCCGATCCCAAGGTGTGGGCGCGCACCGCGCTGCTGCTGATGTTCGATGAGAACGACGGCTTCTTCGATCACGTGCCGCCACCGGCCCCGCCCTCGCCCGACCCGTCCGCGGCCGGCGGCTGGGCCGGCGCCTCCAGCGTCGCCACCGACGGCGAATACCACCTGCATCCTGCGCCGGGCGACGCCAAGGCCGATCCGCCGGAGCTGCGCGGGCGTCCCTACGGCCTCGGCCCGCGCGTACCGCTGTACGTGATCTCGCCGTGGAGCCGCGGCGGCTGGGTCGATTCGCAGGTCTACGACCACACCTCGGTGCTGCGCCTGCTGGAGCGCCGCTTTGGTGTCGCCGCCGCCGGCCTGACCCCTTGGCGTCGCGCGGTCTGCGGCGACCTGCTGAACGCCTTCGATTTCCGCCAGGCCGACACCCGTCCGTTCGTCGCCGACCTGCCGGACGTGCGCGAGGCGGCCGCGCGCGCCGCGGCGTTGCACGACCACGCAGTGCCACCGCTGCCGGCGCAGTTGCAGGCACCGCGCCAGGCGTTCGGCGTGCGCCGCGCACGTGCCTTGCCGTATCGGCCAACGGTGCAGTTGCAGCACGTGCCGGAGCGCGGCGAGGTGCAGTTGCGCATGGCCAACACCGGCGCAGCGGCGGTGCTGCACGTCTACGACCGCTACCTCCTGGAGTCGATCCCGCGCCGCTACACGGTGGGCGCCGGCGCAACCCTGGACGGCACCTGGACCACCTACGACGGCAGCTACGACCTGTGGCTACTCGGCCCCAACGGCTTCCACCGCCACTACCGCGGCGACCTCAGCGCCCCGCTGCTGCAGGCCGAGATCGTCCAGGAGCCGACCGACGCGCAGGCACTGTGCCTGGTCCTGCACAATCCGGGTGCCGCGCCACTCGAGGTGTCCCTGGAACCGGCCGCCTACGCCCAGGCACAACCGCGCCAACGGGTGACGCTGGCGCCCGGCGCCGAGCAGCGCATTCACTGGAATGCCAAGCCGAGCGGCGGCTGGTACGACCTGTGGCTGGTCCAGGACAACACCCGCCAGCGCCTGGCCGGCCGCGTGGAAACCGGCAAGCCCGGCATCAGCGACCCGGCGATGGGCGGGGCGGCGCGGCTGTATCAGGAGAGCCCGCCCAACTATCAAGGCCCCGGACCCGTCTGAGGCGGGCGGGATTGGGGATTCGGGATTGGGGATTCGTGACAACGTCCGGGATTTGGGATTGGGGATTGGGGATTCGTGAAAGCGCAATCCGCGCACTAACACGCTCTTGCCAATCCCGAATCCCTAATCCCGGCTCTCAAGCACCCCGATCGTCCGCAGCCAGGTCTCCACCAGCTGCGGCCACTGTGCGATCGGCAGGTTCTTCGCGCGCAGGCCGAAGGCGTGGCCGCCCTGCGCATAGATGTGCATTTCCGTCGGCACGTCGGCATGGTTGAGTGCGACGTAGTACGCCAGCACCTGCGAGATGCCGTCGACATAGTCGTCCTGCGCCTGCAGCAGGAAGGTCGGCGGGGTGTCGGCGACGACGCGGATGTCCGGACGCAAGGCCAGATCGGTGGGATTGCGGGTGTCGTCATCCTCGTCCTCGTGCACCCACAGATGGCCCGGATACACGGCGATGGCGAAATCCGGGCGGCAGCTCACGCGGTCGGCGGCATCCACCAGCGGATAGGTGCGCTTGGCGAAATGCGTACTGGTCGCGGCGACCAGGTGGCCGCCGGCGGAAAAGCCCATCACCCCGATCTTGTGCGGGTCCACGCCCCAGGTGGCGGCCTGTTGGCGCACCAGGCCCAGCGTGCGCTGCGCGTCCTGCAGCGCGGTCTGCACCTTGGGGTAGTAACGCCGGTCGTTGACCCAGGTCGGCCCGGAGTTCGGCACGCGGTATTTCAACAGCACGCAGGTGATGCCGCGCGAGACCAGCCAGTCGCAGATCTCCGTGCCCTCCAGGTCCATCGCCAGCATCTGGTAGCCGCCGCCGGGAAATACCACCACCGCGGCGCCGGTGTTGTGGCCCTGCGCTGGGTACACGGTCATGGTCGGCCGGCTGACGTTGTCGATCCTGGCCCCGGGCCCAGCCGTTTCCGGCTTCGGATGCGGCAGCGCATCCGGCACCGCGCCAGGCCAGATCGGCACCTGCACGTGACCCGGTGCGGGTTCCCAGACCCGCGCCTGCGCGGCGTGGGCAGACAGACCGAGGGCGATGGCGATGGCGAACGAACAGCACACGAATCGACGCATGGGACGCTCCGAACAGGGTTGGGAATGAAAGGGACCGCACGATCAGTGAGCACGGCCGCGGTGGCCGTGGCCGTTGGTACAACGCGGGCGATCGCGCGCGGCATCGACACGTGGCGTCGCCGATGCTCGCGAGCAGCGTCTCGTACGCATGGCTGCGGTTCCCGCTCGTGGGATCAGCCGCGACTGACCTTCGCGATAAAACCTGTCGCGGCCGAAGCCGCGCCTACCGGAGATCGACCTGCATCCGGCGCGACAGCGCGCAACGCGCCTAGCCAGTACGCAGCGTCTGCGCAGGCAGCGAGGCAACGACCGCCTGCGCCACCGCTTTCAGCGTCGCATCGCGCGCGGCGCTGTCGACCGTGGCGCCGTTGAGATACGCGGTCAGCAGCAGCGGCGTGGGCCGTCCCGGCGCCCAGACGATGGCGATGTCGTTGCGGGTATCGGTGCCGTTGCTGCCGGTCTTGTCGCCGATCTGCCAGCCCGCCGGCAAGCCGGCGCGCAGGCAGTCGTTGCCGGTACGGTTGTCGCGCATCCAGGCAATCAGGCGCTGCCGCGACACTGGCTGCAGCACCTCGCCGAGCAACAAGGCACGCATCGTCGCCGCCATCGCGGCCGGCGTGGTGGTGTCGCGCGGATCGCCGGCGACGAACTCGTTCATGCCCGGCTCGTTGCGGTCCAGTTGGGTCTGCGCATCGCCCAGCGCACGCAGGAAGCGGGTCACCCCGGGCGGGTCGCCGACCAGCGGCAGCAGCAGGTTGGCCGCGGTGTTGTCGCTGTAGATCATCGCCGCGCGGCACAGCTCGGCCACGCTGAGCGTGCCGCCGACATGGCGCTCGGACACCGGCGCATTCGCCAGCAGATCCGCCTTGCGCACCGGCACGCGCCGCTCCAAGGCCAGCTCGCCGCGGTCGACCCGCTGAAGCACTGCCCCCGCCAATAGAAATTTGAAGGTACTGCACAGCGGGAAGCGCTCGTCCTGGCGCTGTCCGCCGAGCGTTGCGCCGCCGCCGTCGAGCAGGCTCACGCCGAGCCGGCCGCCACTGCGACGCTCGATCTCGGCCAGCTGCAGTTGTAGCGTCGGCGTCGGGTTTTTCGCATTTTTTGCCTGTGCACCAGCCACGACCAACAGGCTCGCACCCATTCCCACGCCCTGCAGGAACCGTCGTCTCGTCAGCATCGTCCACCTCCGTCGGGAGCCAGGATGATGGCCGCATTGACCCACCCCCACCAGCGAGGTTATTCAATCGCACCCATGAGCCGAATTGATACCTGGCGATGATCCGTCCGCATCTGCCGTTGAACGCCCTGCGTGCCTTCGAGGCCGCGGCGCGGCACCAGAACCTGACCCGTGCCGCCGCCGAGCTGTGCGTGACCCAGGCCGCGCTGAGCCACCAGATCAAGCAACTGGAGGCGCGCCTGGGTGTGGTGCTGTTCCAGCGCCTGCCGCGCGGCGTCGCCCTGACCGACGAAGGCCTGCGCCTGCATCCGGTGCTGACCGAGGCCTTCGACCGCATCGCCGGGACGCTGCAGCGCTTCGCCGGCGGTCGCTACCGCGAGACGCTGAGCGTGGGCGTGGTCGGCACCTTCGCGGTGGGCTGGCTGCTGCCGCGGCTGGACGCCTTCCACGCCGCGCACCCGGACATCGAACTGCGCGTGTACACCCACAACAACCGGGTCGACCTGGCCGGCGAAGGCCTGGACCTGGCGATCCGCTTCGGCGATGGCGACTGGCAGGGCCAGCACGCCACGCCGATCCTGGACGCGCCGTTCGCGCCGGTGTGCGCGCCGGCACTGGCGCCGCTGCTGCGCACGCCCGCGGACCTCGCCAGGACCACCCTGCTGCGTTCCTATCGGCTGGACGAATGGCCGCGCTGGCTGCAGGCCGCCGGCGCGCCCGAGGTGCAGGCGGGCGGCCCGATCTGCGATGCCTCGCTGACCCTGGCCAGCATCGCCGCGGCCGGCCACGGCGTGGCCTTGCTGCCGCTGCGGCTGTTCGCCCAGGACCTGGATGCCGGGCGGCTGGTCTGTCCGTTCAGCACCCGCATCGACCTGGGCCGCTACTGGCTGACCCGGCTGCGCTCGCGCGCGGAAAGCGACGCCGCCCGGCGCTTGCGCGAGTGGTTGCTGGCCGAGCAGGCCGCACTGGCCGACTGAGCGACACCGCTGCCGCCGCATTGGACGCCGGCAGCGCTTGGGCACACGCCGGCACGCACCTTGCTTCGCCTATCAGCAAGGCCTGACAGTAATGTGAAGAATTTGTGCACTGCCGCTTGGCGGCCGGGCAGGCCCGAAATATGATCCTGGTCGCAGTCGCACTGTGCGCCGGGGATGGCGCTGACCGTTTCGGGGGAAACATGCTGATGAACCGTGCTGTCCTGACCGCCCGTCCGGGCCTGGTCTCGCGTGACGTCGTGCTGGCAGCCGTCCTGGGCTGCCTGTGTGTGCTGCATCTGGCCTACTTCCTGCGCGGCGGCGCCAGCGAATGGCATTGGGCGCTCAGCGCCGCTGGCCTGGCGCTGATGGCGCTCAAGGCCAGCCTGCGGCCGACGCCGACCGCCCGCCCCTCGCTGCAGAGCCTGCGCTCGCGCACGCCACTGGACTGGGCGGCGATCGCCGGCGGTCTGCTGGTCGTGGCCAGCGCTGCCGCCTGAGCGGCACGGGCCGGCGCCGCGCGCGTCGGCGGATGCGATCGTCCTCATCCTGCACGGCATGTCCGGCGCGCGCGATTGCGCCGGGCACGGCCTGCCACTGTCGCCAGCAGCGTCCTCGTGGGGCAGGCGCGCGCGCAGCCCTGGGCGCTGGCGCAGGCGATGCAGGTGGGACTTGCCGTTGGCTGAGGCGATGCGGCGTCGGGGCTGAAGCCCCTCCCACAGGGATGGGCCGGCTCGCGCTCCGGTCTGGCCTGGAGCGGCGTCAAGAAGCGATTGAAGCCCCTCTCCCACCGGGAGAGGGGTTGGGGTGAGGGTACGCCGACACGCACGGCCGGCCACTCCGAGTCCCCAGGCACCCGCACCCTCATCCGCCCCTTTGGGGCACCTTCCCCCGAAAAGGGGGCCATGGTCCCGCAGGGAGAAGGAACCGTCAGCTCGACGTGGATCGTCCGTGCTCGCCGGCACACACCGGCAATGGCGAGATCCACCGAGGCTCAGGCGCCGTCGATCAACTCCATCCACGTCTGCTCGGCCTGGGCCAGGTCGCGCGCGGCGGCCTCGCGCTCGCGGCCCAGCACCGCCATCTTCTCCGCATCGGCGTAGTGCTTGGGATCGGCGAGCTGGCGGTCGAGCTCGGCCAGGGTTGCTTCCAGTTCGCCCACGCGCTTCTCGGCGGCGGCCAGCTTGTGCGGGTTCGGCGGCTTCTTCGCCGGCATTGGCTTGACCGGCGGCGGCGGGGTCGGCGCGGCCTCGGCCAGTTTCTGCTTGGTGCCCTGCGCGGCCGGGCGGGTGCGCAGCCAGGCGGCATAGGCGTCGAGGTCGCCGTCGAACGGCTCGACCACGCCGTCGGCCACGCGCCAGAAGGTGTCGCAGACCAGGCCGATCAGGTGGCGGTCGTGCGAGACCATCACGATCGCGCCCTCGAAATCGCTCAGCGCCTCGGCCAGCGCCTCGCGCATCTCCAGGTCGAGGTGGTTGGTCGGTTCGTCGAGCAGCAGCACGTTGGGCTGTTGCCAGGCGATCAACGCCAGCGCCAGGCGCGCGCGCTCGCCACCGGAGAACCCGTCGACCGGCTCGAACGCACGGTCGCCGGGGAAATTCCACTTGCCGAGGAAATCGCGGAACGCCTGGTTGCTGGCGTCCTTGTCGATCTCGCGCATGTGGTCCATCGGCGACTGGCCTTCGTGCAGCGACTCCACCGTGTGCTGGGCGAAGTAGCCGATACGCAGGTCCGGATGCGCCATGCGCTCGCCGGCGATCGGCGGCAGTTCGCCGACCAGGGTCTTGACCAGGGTGGTCTTGCCGGCGCCGTTGGGGCCGAGCAGGCCGATGCGCTGACCGGCCTCCAGGCCGAAGCCGACGTTGTGCAGGATCACCGCGTCGGCGCCGTAACCGGCCTCAGCGTGATTGAGGCGGATCAGCGAGAACGGCAGCTTGGCCGGCGGCGCCAGTTCGATGCGGAACTCGCGCTCGGCGCGCACCGCCTCGGTGCCGGCCAGCTTCTCAAGGCGCTTCATCCGGCTTTGCGCCTGCGCCGCCTTGGACGCCTTGGCCTTGAAGCGGTCGATGAAGCTCTGCAGGTGGGCGCGCTCGGCCTGTTCCTTCTCATGCGCGATCTGCTGCTGGCGCAACTGCTCGGCGCGCTGCCGCTCGAAATCGGTGTAGCCGCCGGTGTACAGCTTGGCGCCGCCGTTGTGCAGATGCAGGGTGTGGGTGGCGACGTTGTCGAGGAACTCGCGGTCGTGCGAGATCAGCAGCAGCGTGCCCGGGTATTTCAGCAGCCATTGCTCCAGCCAGTACACCGCATCCAGGTCGAGGTGGTTGGTGGGTTCGTCGAGCAACAGCAGGTCGCTGGGCATCATCAGCGCGCGCGCCAGGTTCAGGCGCACGCGCCAGCCGCCGGAGAACGAGGACACCGCGCGGTGATGGGTCTCGGCCGGGAAGCCGAGGCCGTGCAGCAGCTTGCCGGCACGCGCATCGGCGTCGTAGGCGCCCATCTCGGCCATCTTGGTGTGGGCGGCGGCGACCGCCTCCCAGTCCTCGCGCGCGGTCGCCTCGGCCTCCTCGGCCAGCACCGCGGCCACCGCGGTGTCGCCGCCGAGCACGAAGCTCAGCGCCGGGTCCGGCAGCGACGGGGTTTCCTGGGCCACGCTGGCGATGCGCACCTTGCCGGGCAGGTCGACATCGCCCTTGTCGGCCTCCAGTTCGCCCTTCACCGCCGCGAACAGGCTGGACTTGCCGGCCCCGTTGCGGCCGACCACGCCCACCCGGTAACCGGCATGCAGGGTGAGGTCGACATTGGACAGCAACAGCCGCTCGCCGCGGCGCAAGGCGAAATTACGTAGGGAAATCAAGGCAGGGCACTCGGCTAGCGAGGCGGAAGTGTAGCCGCTTCGCCCGCCCCGGCCCACCCGGGACGGCAATGCGGCACGGTCCGGGGCGGCGCGCGGGCCGCCGCGAAAACCCGACCCAGGTCCGTTTTTGTATACGCGCCCATGTGAAAAACGGATTTCAATCCGATGGCACACGCTGCACCGCAGCATCCACCCCGCCCCACCGGAAATCGCCAGACCCGCGCCAATCCCCCAGCCAGGAGTCTCCGCCCGATGACGCAACGCCGCCTCCCCCTCGTCCGTGCCGTCCTGCTCGTGCTCGCCTCCGGCAACAGCCTCGCCCAGTCCCAGCAGGCGCCGACCACGCTGGACAACATCATCGTCACTGGCACCCGCATCGCCGACCGCACGGTGGCCGAATCGCAATCGCCGATCGACATCATCGCGCCCGAGGCGCTGCAGGCCACCGGCGCCAGCGACCTCGCCAGCGCCCTCGGCAAGCTGCTGCCGTCGCTGAACTTCCCGCGCCCGGCGATCAACGACGGCAACGACACGCTGCGCCCGGCGACCCTGCGCGGCCTGTCGCCGGATGCGGTGCTGGTGCTGCTGGACGGCAAGCGCTACCACACCACCTCGCTGGTCAACTACAACCCGTCGGTCGGGCGCGGCTCGGCGCCGGCCGACCTCAACTCGATCCCGATGTCGGCGATCGCGCGCATCGAAGTGCTGCGCGACGGCGCCTCCGCGCAGTACGGCTCCGACGCCATCGCCGGGGTCATCAACATCGTGCTCAAGCACGGCGCCAAGGCCGGCAGCAACAGCGTCTCCGTCAGCGGCGGCATCATGGACAAGGGCGACGGCGCGCAGAACGGCATCGACGGCTCCTACGGGCTGGCCTTCGGCGGCGCACCGGGCGGCGAGGCGCCGGGCTGGGTGCGGGTGTCGTGGAACTACCTCAACGCGATGAACACCAACCGCGCCGAGAACACCGACAAGGCCACCACCCTCGCCGGCGCCGGCAACCCCAGCGGCGTGCCCTACGAGCGCTACGGCGATCCGGCGCTGAAGACCTATCAGGGGCTGGTCAACTTCGGCTACGCGCTCACCCCGCACGTCGACCTGTACGGCTACGCCAACGTCAGCCGCCGCGAGGTGCTGTCTAACGGCTACTACCGCGCCTGGGACAACAGCGACCGCAACGTGCCGGCGGTCTACCCCAACGGCTTCCTGCCGCAGATCTACAACCCGTCCAACGACCGCGCCGCGGTGCTCGGCGTCAAGGGCAGCACCGACAGCGGCTGGACCTGGGACGTCTCCGCCGACTACGGCAAGAACGACGTCACCTTCGACCTGCGCAACACCATCAACACCAACCTGTACTGGAGCACCGGCGCCTCGCCGACGCGCTTCAACGCCGGCGGCTTCCGCAACGAGCAGAACGCGCTCAACGCCGATTTCAGCAAGTCCCTGGACTGGGGCCTGGCCTATCCGGTCAACCTCGCCTTCGGCGCCGAGTACCGGCAGGACAAGTACGCCGTGGTGGCCGGCTCGCCCACCTCGATCTACTTCGATCCGAACGCCATCAACCCGGACACCGGCGCACCGTATCCGGGCGGTTCGCAAGTGTTCCCCGGCCTGTCGCCGACCGTGGCCGGGCAGTTCCAGCGCCACAGCAAGGCGGTGTACGCCGACCTGGAAGCGGACCTGAGCGAGCGCCTGTCCGGCGGCGTGGCCGCACGCTACGAGGACTACAGCGATGCCGGCACCACCCGCTCGGGCAAGCTGTCGGCGCGCTACCAGCTCAACGACGCCTTCGCCGTGCGCGGCACGATCTCCAACGGCTTCCGCGCGCCCTCGCTGGCGCAACAGAACTACGCCTCGGTGGTGACCCTGCCGGTGGACGGCGTCCTTAGCCAGATCGGCACCTACCGCACCTCCGATCCGGTGGCCATCGCGCTCGGCGCCAAGCCGCTGGCGCCGGAGAAATCCACCAACTACAGCGTCGGCGCGGTCTGGCAGCCCGGCGGCGGCTTCAATTCCACCCTGGACCTGTACCAGATCCGCATCTGGGACCAGATCCTGTATTCGGACCAGATCTCGCTGGCCGTGCCGATCGGCCAGGTCAGCGCCGCACAGTTCTTCGTCAACGGCGCCACCACCCGCACCCGCGGCGTGGACTGGGTGAGCAACTACCTGCTCGACCTCGACCGCGCCGGCACACTCAACCTGAGCTTCAGCGCCAACTACAACAAGATCGAGATCCTGGAGATCTCCGATCCGAACTTCGGCCGCGCCAGCCAGGGCCTGCTGACCGATGCCACGCCGCGCACCAAGTACGTGCTCAGCGGCGACTGGAGCCTGGCCGGCTGGACCCTGCACGGCGACGCCACCCGCTATGGCGCCATCACCCGCCGCGGCGACGACGCCGACGGCAGCCAGGATCAGGCGTTCGCGGCGCGCTGGCTGCTCAATCTGTCCACCAGCTACGCCTGGCGCGACCTCACCTTCACCGTCGGCGCCGACAACGTCACCAACCAGTACCCGACCCGGACCGCGCTGAACAACATCTACGACGACCGCCCCAACGGCCTGCAGTACTCGCCGCTGTCGCCGTTCGGTTTCAACGGGCGCTACTGGTACGGGCGGGTGAGCTACCGCTTCTGAGCGACCCTGGTGGGCGTCGCCGCGATGGGCGACGACGTCCGCCACGCGCGGCCGACAGGCCTATGCCGCAGCTGTCCCGGTGGGCGCGGACGCTACCGGGACGTTGTGCGTGCCTCCCCATTGCGGACGGCGGCGCGCGGCGTTCTGCCGCCCTTAGAACGCAATGGAATAAGAACATGCGCTTGCATCCTGCGACGCAGCACGCATGTTAAAAAATAATTAGACATCCCTGAGGACGCGGCCTGCCGGCCCTGCCGGTCGCCGCACGCCCCGCCTGCCGTTTTGGCACCTGCTGGAGTTTTTATGAACCGTCCGTTGTCGCTGCTGGCGAGCGCCGTGCTCGCCGCCCTCGCCGCCCCCTCCTTCGCCCAGACCGCGTCCGACGCGCCGAGCACGCCCAGCACATTGGATACAGTCATCGTCACCGGCACCCGCGTCAGCGACCGCACCGTCGCCGAGTCGCAATCGCCGATCGACATCATCACCCCGGAGGCACTGCAGGCCACCGGCACCTCGGAACTGGCGACCGCGCTGTCGCGCGCCCTGCCCTCGCTGAACTTCCCGCGCCCGGCGCTGACCGACGGCACCAGCGGCATCCGCCCGGCGCAGTTGCGCGGGCTCTCGCCCGACCAAGTGCTGGTGCTGGTCAACGGCAAGCGCCGCCACACCTCGGCGATGATCAACGTCAACGGCACCATCGGCCGCGGCGCCTCGGCGGTGGATCTCAACGCGATCCCGATCGCCGCGATCGAGCGGGTGGAAGTGCTGCGCGACGGCGCCTCGGCGCAGTACGGCTCCGACGCCATCGCCGGCGTGGTCAACATCGTGCTCAAGGGCGCCGGCGAAGGCGGCAGCCTGGCCGTGGAGCACGGCAAGTACTCGGCCGGCGACGGCGCCAAGTCGCAGCTCTCCGGCGATACCGGGGTCGGCTTCGGCGACGGCCGCGGCAGCCTGCACGTGGCCGGGCAAATCAGCCAGCAGGACGCCACCAACCGCGCCGGTCCCTACCAGGGCACCGCGCCGAACACCGGCAACTATCCCGGCATCGGCCAGACCACCTTCGTCTACGGCGACCCCAAGGTCGACGCCACCGCGGTCTCGGCCAACGGCGAGTTCCGCTTCAGCGATAACCTCACCGGCTACGCGACCGCGATCGCCAGCAACCGCGACATCACCTCGTTCGCGTTCTACCGCTCGCGCAACCACAACGGCCAGACCGCGCTGCTGGCGCAGGTCTACCCCGACGGCTACGTGCCGCAGATCGAGCAGTACTCCAAGGACCGCTCGCTGGTCGCCGGCCTGAAGGGCAGCACCGCCGGCGGCTTCGCCTGGGACGTCAGCTACAACTACGGCTACAACAAGGTCGACTTCCACACCGCCAACAGCATCAACTACAGCCTCGGCGCGGACAGCCCGCGTCGCTTCTACGACGGCGCGCTGGAGTACACCCAGAACGCGGTCAATGCCGACTTCACCCAGCCGCTGGAATGGGGCCTGGCCTATCCGGTGACGCTGTCCTTCGGCGCCGAGTACCGCCAGGAGAAGTGGAACCAGTCGCCCGGCGAGCCGGCCTCGTACACCGGCACCACCGGCGGCGCGCAGGGCTTCGCCGGCTTCGCGCCGCTCAACGCCGTGCATTCGGACCGCCACAACTACGCGGTGTACGCGGGGCTGGAAGCCGACCTCACCGACAAGTTCTCCGCCGGTCTCACCGGCCGCTACGAGGACTACTCGGATTTCGGCAGCAAGACCTCCGGCAAGCTATCGGCGCGCTACGCGTTCACCGACAAGGTGGCGCTGCGCGGCACCGTCGCCAGCGGCTTCCGCGCGCCGTCGCTGGCGCAGCAGCAGTACCAGGCGGTGACCAGCAGCTACATCAACGGCAGCTTCTTCGAATCCGGCACCTTCCCGGTGAACAGCGCCGTGGCCCAGGCGCTGGGTGCCGCGCCGCTGAAAGCCGAGACCTCGCTGTCCTACAGCCTGGGCCTGGTGCTGCAGCCGGTCGAGCGCCTGTACCTGACCGTGGACGCGTACCAGATCGAGATCGACGACCGCATCCTGCTGTCGTCCAACCTCAACGATGCGGCGGTGCTGGGCAAACTGCGCCAGCTCGGCTACAGCAACGTCACCAGCGTGCGCTACTTCAGCAACGCCGCCGACACCCGCACCCGCGGCGTCGACGTGGTCGGCACCTACAGCATCCCGCTGGCGGCCAGCACGCTGGACCTCACCGCCAGCTACGGCTACAGCAAGACCGACATCACCCATGCGGTGACCCAGCCACAGGCGCTGGCCGCGATCGGCTCGACCCAGACCACGCTGGGCCGCGACGAGATCGGCCGCCTGGAGGACAGCTACCCGAAGGACAAGCTGATCCTCAGCGGCACCTGGAAGCTGCCGAAGTGGGATCTGAGCCTGGCCGCCACCCGCTACGGCGAGTTCACCGTGCGCAACTCGGCCACCGCCGCCCGCGACCAGACCTACGGCGCGGACTGGGTGGTCGATGCCTCGGCCAGCTTCAAGCCGAGCACCAACTGGACGCTGACGCTGGGCGCGGACAACGTGTTCGACCAGTACCCGGACAAGACCGCCAACCTGATCAACTCCACCTACGGCATGCTCCCGTACAGCAACTACTCGCCGTACGGTTTCAACGGCGCCTACGTGTACGGGCGGATCAATTACCGCTGGTGATCGCACGCGCGGGTATCGATTGCGCCTGCGTTGAACGGCATGACGACGGCCCGGGTTTCCGGGCCGTTGTTGTTGTTGGGGCGGGGATTGGGGATTGGGGATTGGAGATTCGCCAGCCTGCGACGTTTTCGCCGGCCTGAACTTTCTAGCAGGAGCGGCTCCGGCCGCGGCACGATGCTGTCCATGGGCGCGGCTGAAGCCGCTCCTCCAGCGCATGGATCGGGCGTCCTTGTGGGAGGGACTTCAGTCCCGACGCATGAAGGTGCCGGCTGGCGTTGGGCTTCACTCGTCGCGGCTGAAGCCGCTCCCACAAGCGCCATACGCATTGCTCGCGAGATGCTGCGCTCGTGCAACCGCGACGCGCCCAACACCGTGCTCTGCCTCGTGCCGCGCAGCCAGCATCCCTCACATCGCACTGCGAAAAACGCCGCAGCACCCGCGCGCAGGCACCGCCGCGTGCACCATGTCCGTGCGCATGGGCGGCATTTTGTCTACACGCCCGGAAAATCCCGGGATTGGCGCTGCCGCAACGCCTGCAGCGGTGGTTGCAATTGCAACCTCGGCATCAGGCTTAACGGAATATTGACTCCACTGACATCAACCGGTAATCCCTAGGTCGCGTCGTCGCATCCGCCAGGGGACAGGGGAGTGCGCATGCAGCGGCGCCTCCCCCCACTTCTGGAGCCGCCTCCCCCATGACGCGCACGCTCACTCCGCTCGCCCACGCCGTCGCCCTGTGTCTGGCGACGTCCGCCGTTTCGGTCCACGCGCAGAACACCGGCAACGCGCAAACGCTGGACACCGTCATCGTCACCGGTACGCGTGTGGCCGATCGCACCGTCGCCGAATCGGCCTCGCCGATCGACATCATCTCACCGGAGACGCTGCAGTCCACCGGCACCACCGAACTGGCCACCGCGCTGTCGCGCGCGGTGCCGTCGTTGAACTTTCCACGCCCGGCGATCACCGATGGCTCCGATGCGGTGCGCCCGGCGCAGTTGCGCGGGCTCTCGCCGGACCAGGTGCTGGTGCTGGTCAACGGCAAGCGCTACCACACCACCGCGCTGGTCAACCTCAACGGCGCGCAGGGCCGCGGCTCCTCGCCGGCCGATCTCAACACCATTCCCATCGCCGCGGTCGAACGCATCGAAGTGCTCCGCGACGGTGCCTCCGCGCAATACGGTTCCGACGCCATCGCCGGCGTCATCAACATCGTGCTCAAGGGCAGCGGCACGGGCGGCAGCCTGGCCGGGCGCTACGGCAAGTACAGCGCCGGCGACGGCGAGCAGTACCAGCTCTCCGGCGATGCCGGGCTCACCTTCGCCGAGACCGGCACAGTGCACTTCGCCGCGCAGGCCGGACACCAGGACCAGACCGACCGCGCCACGCCGTACCAGGGCCAGGTGCAGCAGCGCTACGGCGACCCCGACGTGGACCAGGGCGCGGTCTCCTACAACGGTCAGTACAGCCCGGCCGACTACATCACCTTCTATTCCTACGCGATGCTCAGCCGCCGCGAGGTGCTGTCCAACGGTTACTTCCGCTGGTCCGGCGACAACCGCAACCGCCCGGAGATCTACCCCGACGGCTTCCTGCCGCAGATCTACAACGTCAGCAAGGACGTGTCCTGGGTCGGCGGTGTCAAGTCCAGCACCGCCGGCGGCCTGGCCATCGACCTCAGCTACAACTACGGCCGCAACGATCTGAGTTTCGACGTGCGCCACAGCCTCAACAACAGCCTCGGCCTGGCCAGTCCCACCGAGTTCTATGCGGGCGCGCTGCAGGTCACCCAGAACGTGCTCAACGCCGACTTCAGCAAATCGCTGGAGGTCGGCCTGGCCTACCCGCTCACCCTGGCCTTCGGCGCCGAATGGCGCGGCGAGAAGTTCAACGAATCGCCGGGCGCGCCGGCGTCCTATCTCAACGGCGGCATTCCCTCGGCCAATGGCACCCTGCTGCCGGGCGCGCAGGTGTTCGCCGGCTTCAAGCCCAGCGACTCCGGCCATTACGACCGCAACAGCTACTCGGCCTATCTGGACCTGGAAGGCGACATCACCGACAAGTTCTCCGCCGGCCTGGCCGGGCGCTACGAGAACTACAGCGACTTCGGCGACACCGCCACCGGCAAGCTGTCGCTGCGCTACGCCTTCAGCCCGAAGGTCGCGTTGCGCGCCACCGTCTCCACCGGCTTCCGCGCACCGTCGCTGCAGCAGCAGTATTTCCAGTCGGTCGCCACCAACTTCATCAACGTCGCCCAGCCCGACGGCAGCATCGCCGCCACGCCGTTCGAGATCGGCACCTTCCGCACCGACAACCCGGCGGCGATCGCGCTCGGCGCCGAACCGCTGAAGGCCGAGAAGTCCAAGAACTACGGCCTGGGCCTGGTGCTGCAGCCGGTGGACGCGCTGTACATCACCCTCGATGCCTACCGCATCGACATCGACGACCGCATCGTGCTCTCGGAGAATCTCACCTCCACGGCAGTACGCAACTACCTGCAGGGCAACGGCTACGCCGGCATCGGCGGCGGCCGCTACTTCACCAACGCCATCGACACCAAGACCCAGGGCGTGGATGCGATCGGCACCTACAAGCTCACGCTGCCCACGAGCAGCCTCGATCTCACCGCCGGCTACAACTACAACAAGACCGACATCGAGAAGATCGCCGGCAATCCTGCGGTCCTGGAAGCGATCGACCCGACCGCGGTACGCATCGGCCGTGCCGAGATCGGCCGCATCACCCGCGGTTCGCCGCGCGACAAGTTCTTCCTGAGCAGCGTATGGTCGCCCGGCGCCTGGGCCTTCACCGCCACGGCCACGCGCTGGGGCGAATTCACCGACTTCGGCACCACGCCCGCCGCCGACCAGACCTATGCGGCCAAATGGACCCTGGACCTGTCGGCCGCCTACACCCTGGGCAGCTGGCGCGTGACCGTCGGCGGCGACAATGTGCTCAACGAGTATCCCGACCGCTCGCGCGCCGGTGCCGGCACCCGCACCTATCTGCCGTACAGCACGTCCTCGCCGTTCGGCTTCAACGGCGCCTTCGCCTACGCCAACGTCAACTACAGCTGGTGACGCATTGCGGCGGCGGTGTCCCGGCACCGCCGCCGCCGCGTTCACCGCAGACAACGCGGTGACCGCATGTCCGCCAGGTCGGTCTCGATGGCGTGCGACGCTACACCGCTGACGCAGGAGTCGGATGGGCACCAACGCGGCGGTGACGAAGCGTCGGCAAAGCGCGCGCCCATAAGCCTCGTCCCGTTCGGCAACGCATCGCACTCGCGCCGTCATCCGTTCGACCCATGCGTTTGCAGCGACGCATCGCCTGATCGCGGCCGACAGCGACGCAGAGGCGTCAAACATTCGCCGCGCGATCCGGGCGCATCGGGCCGAGCGACTGTACCGATCCCGTCACGTCGGTGATGGCCATCTCAGACACGACACGATCGTGATCGCATCCGAAAAACGCAGGGCGACGGCGCGATGGATTTCCCCACGATGCAACGCGCTCGCCATCGACAGCGGCATTCGGCATCACTTGGCTGTGCCGAACGCGGAAGCGCCAGCAACAACATGCCCTGCTGCACCGCGAGAACATACCCGCAATGTGTGGCATGGAAACTGCAATAAGGTCCACGCCCGACACCCCGGCGATGCCGGATGGTCGACGCGAATCGCGCGTGACCTGGGGCCATACCTGGGCAAGCCGATGCGGCGTATTTGCGGGAATTCTTCCGGAAAAATAAGCGTGAGCCACATCACAAGTATGAATCGATTGATTATTTGTCAACAGTGGCCTGTTGCGATTCGCGTAATGTGGAATCGCCTGAACGGCAGGCAAAAAAGCCCCATCCGGGGAAGGACCTGATTATGTGGAAAACTTCTAAACTCGCGACACTCTCGGGCATCGTGCTCTGCTCTGCGCTGGCGTCCAATGCCTATGCACAGAGCTGCTGCCCGGGCGGCGGTGTCGGTACGCCGATCGCCATTCGCGGCTTCGGCGAGAGCGCACCAGCGGCGACCAACCTGTCCACCAACGCGTCGGTGCGCATCTATCAGTTCGAGCGTAACGGCGTGACCTACCTGCAGATCAACGACAGCACCGGTCAGGTGCGCGGTGCGGTCGGCCGCGTCGGCGACACCGCCTGGGTGACGCCGATGGGCAAGGACGTGGATCGGGTGAGCACCGTCGACACCTTCGACAGCAGTCGCGGCACCGTGGTCTACGATGCGCGCTACTTCACCGTGCAGCTGGCCAGCAGCGCCAACGGCGACGTCTGGACCGTGACCATCAAGAAGTAACGGTCTTTTGCAGCGGCTCGGAGATCAGGAAACTGATCTTCCGCTCATGACGGCGCCGGCAGGTGCCGTCATGAGCCTTTAACCGGCTTGCCAACTCCCAGTCCATCTCGTCGGCGCTATGCTGCCTGCGATCGCTGCCTGGCATCGCCGCATCGGCTTCCACGGTCACCACCACGCCGCGTTTGCCGCGTGCCGTCCAGACCCGTGCGGTGATCGTGTGCCGGCCCGCATCGGGCAGGATTTCCATGGCGTTGAGCACGCAGCGATACGCCGCCAGTTGCAGCCCGATGGACAGCCGCCGCGAATCCCCGTGCAGCCGCGCCTCGACCTCGGTATCGCAGGCGTTGGCGAAGGCGATGGAATTCAGCGCGCCGTACAGGCCGTGGGTTTCGATATCCAGCGGATACAGCGCCGCGACGTAATCGTCCAGCAACTGCGCCTGGATCACCCCGGTACGGTTCATTTCCATCGCCGCGGCGTAGTGACCGTGCTCCTTCAGCGTACTGGCGATGTCGCGGCGCAGCTTGTTGATGTGCACATGGATGTCGGTGTACTCGATCACGCGGTTACGCAGCGTGCGCTCGGCCGACATGTAGCTGGCCTGGGCGACTTGCAGGGCCTGCCTTTCGGCAAAGCCGAAGCGTTGCGCCTGGTCGAAGGCGACAGAGAGCCTGGCGCCTAGCGAAGCGAGCGCAGTCACCGCGAATGCCACCAACAACTGCACCTGCAATGTGTCCACATCGTAGGCACCGGCATAGTTGGTCTTTGGCAGTGACATGGCCACCGCAAAGTTGGCCATCACAACACCGATTGCAGCGCCTCGCCATGCATGCTTGAACGTCAGCCACACAGCCGGCGCGATCATCAGAACCAGAACGAACTGGCGCAGCACACCCTCGGCCTGCATTGCCCCAGCGAACAGGACGGCCATCAGTAACGCAGCGACGCCTGAGCTGTGCAGCAGCGTCCTTCGCTCGCCTGTATCTCCCTCTCCTCGCCTGACCCACAGCAGGGCGGGAAAGACGAACATGACGATACCCAGATAGAAACCTATCCAGAACTTCAGCGTGTTTTCCAGATTGATATAGGCGGCAGGCCCACCCAGCAGCCAGTTGACTCCCTTGTTGACGAGCACTGCCCACAATGCCGCGCACAGGCAGATCAGCGGCAGCCAGCTCTGCTCGACCCGAAAATCAGGAAGGCTGCGCCGGACCGCCCAAGGCAGCAGCGAGAAGGCCGGCATCAACAGGAACGAGCTGCCGTACACCCAGACCGGATTTGCCCCGCCCTCCTCGATCATCGGCACACGCATGCTCAGCAGCGCCGCCGCGTCTCCCAGAAAAACGTAGGGCCAAAGCCGATACGGGAGAAACAGCAGTGCTGCGGTGCGCAGTCCGATCGGCAGGAACCATTGATCCAGAGAGCAGTGCCACACGGCCAGGTAGGCCGCGCAGTACACCGCGCTCAAGAGGATTCCGCTCGCGAATGTCTTCAGTCTAGCCATGCCACCCTGGTCCTGGCAGGACACCTAATTGGCGCAAACATACACCACGGCATGGGCCGGAACAGTAGACAGATAACGTCCATCATCCGCTGTAATGCCTTTCCTGACAGGGAGTTGCGTGGGGGACCCGATCGCTGCGACTTCCATCCCACTCAAGGTGTCGGGGAGCGGGAGCCGGGGCCGGGATGCGGCACTGCCCGGGGCGCCGGTTGCGCGGCTCGCCGGCCCTGGCAAGCGCATCCGTGCCCCACCTGCGCGATGCCGGGGGCATGCGTCTCGCGGCCGCCTGCTCCCGATGCCGGCCGCCCAGCCGCCGCCCGAGATCGTCCCGTCCTGTCGCCGCACGCGCAGCCCGCACGTAATGGGCCTGTGGCCCAATCACGATGCCCGGGGTCCGCCAGCCGTTTGGCGCCCCCCACCCATTTGCCGACAAAAGCCCCGATCGGCGACACTCGGGGCCTACTTGTTCTGCGATCCTGAATGCATCACGACACCAGTCTCATCGACATCATCGCGGTCGGGCTCGCGCTCGCCTTCCTCCTCGGCACGCTCGCCCATCGCCTCAAACTCTCGCCGCTGGTCGGCTATCTGGTGGCGGGCATCTGCGTGGGCCCGTTCACGCCGGGCTTCGTCGCCGACCAGGCCCTGGCCACCCAGTTGTCGGAACTGGGGGTGATGCTGCTGATGTTCGGCGTGGGGCTGCACTTCTCCCTCGAAGACCTGATGGAAGTGAAGTGGATCGCGATCCCCGGCGCGCTGGCGCAGATCGCGGTCGCCACCCTGCTCGGTTGGGGACTGGCCTGGAGCATGGGCTGGCCGACCCTGCACGGCCTGGTGTTCGGCCTGGCGCTGTCGGTGGCCAGTACCGTGGTGCTGCTGCGGGCGATGGAGGAACGGCGCCTGCTGGAAACCCTGCGCGGGCGCATCGCGGTCGGCTGGCTGATCGTCGAGGACCTGGTGATGGTGCTGGCGCTGGTGCTGCTGCCGGCGCTGGCCGACGCGCTCGGCGGCAAGGGCGCCGATACCGGGGCGATCCTCGGCGCGCTCGGCGTCACCCTGCTGAAGATGGCCGCGTTCGTGGCGGTGATGCTGGTGGTCGGCCGCCGCGCGATTCCGTGGGCGCTGGAGAAAGTCGCCGCGACCGGCTCGCGCGAACTGTTCACCCTGTCGGTGCTGGCGATCGCGCTGGGCGTGGCGTTCGGCTCGGCCACCCTGTTCGGCGTGTCGTTCGCGCTGGGCGCCTTCTTCGCCGGCATGCTGCTGAAGGAATCCGAGCTCAGCCACAAGGCCGCCAACGACTCGCTGCCGCTGCGCGACGCCTTCGCGGTGCTGTTCTTCGTCTCGGTGGGCATGCTGTTCGATCCGCACATCCTGGTCGAGCATCCCTGGCAGGTGCTGGCCACGTTCCTGACCATCACCGTCGGCAAGTCGCTGGCCGCCTTCGTAATCGTGCGGGCGTTCGGCCACCCCACCGGCATCGCCCTGACCATTTCCACCAGCCTGGCGCAGATCGGCGAGTTCTCCTTCATCCTGGCCGGCCTGGGCGTGAGCCTGGCGATCCTGCCCGAGACCGGCCGCGACCTGATCCTGGCCGGCGCGCTGCTGTCGATCATCGCCAACCCGCTGCTGTTCACCTGGCTGGACCGCTGGCAGGCGCGGCAGGCGGTGGAGGCGCCGGTGACGGTGGAGCCGGAATTGCCGCCGGGCCCGTCGCTGGACCTGGTCGACCACGCCATCGTGATCGGCTACGGCCGGGTCGGCAGCGCGCTGGCGGCGGTGCTGCGCGAGCGCGGCGTGCCGGTGCTGGTGATCGACGACAACCGCGACCACGTCGAGCGCGCTCACGCCGACGGCATCCCCGGCATCCGCGGCAGCGCCGCCGCCGACCGGGTGCTGGCCGAGGCGCACCCGGACAAGGCCAAGATCGCGATCCTGGCGATCCCGCAGCCGCTGGAGGCCGGCGAAGCCCTGGCCAAGCTGCGTGCGCTGAACCCGACGCTGACCCTGCTGGCGCGTGCGCACAGCGACGCCGAGGTCAAGCACCTGCTCGACCACGGTGCCGACGGCACGGTGATGGCCGAGCGCGAGCTGGCCTATTCGCTGGCGGAAATGGTGATGGCGACGCCGCCGTATCGGGGGATGCGCGCCGCGGCGCGCTGAGGCATTGACAGCGCGACTTAGGGATTAGGCATTGGGGATTGGGGATTCGCAAAAGCGGCTCCTCTTCGGACGGTGAGTCGCAGAGCGAAAAGTGTGGTGGCGCACAGAAAGCGTCTACGGCGGCCGTGAAGACCCGTAGCGAATCTTCTTGATAAGCATTCTCGTTTGCGGCAGGATTGCGCTCCCTTCCCCAGTTCCGCGCGCCCTCCCCCATGGCCTGCAAGATCGGGTTGCTCAACTCCGTGCCCAGTGCCCTGCTGTGCGAGATGTTCGGGCATGTCGGCTACGACTTCGCGGTACTCGATCTGGAACACGTGCTGCGCTCGCCCGCCGAGCTGGAACATGCCATCCGCGCCTGCGAGCTGGGCGGCTGCGAACCGTGGGTGCGCGTGCCCGAGGTCGATGCCAAGCTGATCGGCCGGGTGCTCGATGCCGGCGCCCGCGGCGTGGTCCTGGCCGGGCTGGACAGCGCCGAGCAGGCCGAGCGCGCGGTCGCCGCCGCGCACTTCCCGCCGCACGGCCGCCGCGGCATCACCGGCGGCCGGGTCACCGGCTTCGGCAGCGTGGCCCTGGCCGACTACATCGCCGGCAGCCGCGCGCGCCTGCGCGTGATCCCGATGATCGAGAGCGCCGCCGGCGTGCGCGCCCTGCCGCAGATCCTGCAGGTGCCCGGCGTGTCGCTGGTGATGGAAGGCGCGCTGGACCTGGCGCTGGACCTGGGCGTCGGCCCGCAGCCCACCCATCCGCAGGTCTGGGAACAGCTGCTGGCGATCGACGCGGCCTGCCGCGCCGCCGGCGTTCCGTTCTGCCCCAATCCCCGCGACGCCGCGCAACGCGCGCACTGGCTGGCGCAGGCGGACCTGCAGTGGCTGTTCGCCGGCGAAGACCGCGCGTTGCTGCAGGCCGCGTTGCGCCAGCGCGCGGCCGACCTGCGCAGCCCCTGACCGTTTTCGTGCCTCTGGAGTCGTCGTCTTGATCGCTTCGCTTTCCCCTTCGCTGCTGGCCGTCGCCCTCGCCGCCGCCATGCTCGCCCCCTCCAGCGCGCGCGCCGAGGACACTCCGCCCGACGCCGACGCGCAGGCGCGGATCCGCCAGCTCGACGCGGTGCAGGTGCAGGGCAGCCTGCTCGGCCGCTCCACCGTCGAGGACGTGCAGCACTACGCCGGCAGCCGCCAGGTGATCGACAACACGCAACTGCGCACCGGCGCCAACCGCTCGCTGGACGACGCGCTGCAGAAGGTGCCGGGCATCAAGGTGTTCGACGAGACCGGCACCGGCGCGCTGCCGCAGATCATGCTGCGCGGCCTGTACGAGAGCCGTAGCGGCCGCGTGCAGGTGCTCGAGGACGGCATTCCGCTGGCGCTGGCGCCGTACGGGCAGACCAGCCTGTCGTTGTTCCCGGTCGGCCTGAACCAGGTCGACCGCATCGACATCGTGCGCGGCGGCGCGGCGGTGCAGTACGGCCCCAACAACGTCGGCGGCGTGATCAACCTGATCAGCCCGGACATTCCCACCACCTGGACCACCACGCTGGGCCAGAAGGTCACCGCCGGCGGCGCCGGGCATTACCTGGGCGACACCGCGATCAGCACCGGCGGCTACGCCAGCGACACGTTTGGCCTGCAACTGGACGCCAACTGGACCAAGGGCGACTACTGGCGCGAGCACAGCGCCACCGACATCAAGAACCTGCGCCTGCGCGCGGAATGGTGGCTGGCACCGGACAAGCTGCTCAAGGCCAGCGTGCAGCGCTACGTCGCCGACATGGACATGGCCGGCGCCTTGTCCACCGCCGACTACCTGCGCGATCCACGCCAGTCGACGCGGCCGCTGGACGCATTCAACGGCCGCACCACGCGCGCCTCGCTGGTCTACCAGCAGGACTTCGGCGATGTGGGGCCGTTCCAGGACCTGCGCCTGGACTGGAGCAACTTCAGCGCGCGCAGCAGCCGCAACTTCATCGTCGGCATGCGCTCGGCGGCCAGCGAGACCTGGCGCCCCGACCTGCCGCCGCAACTGCGGCAGAGCGCCCCGCGCGATTTCCGCGTCTACGGCAGCGAGCCGCGGCTGAGCTGGACGATGGGCGACGGCGCGGTGCGCCAGCAGTGGACGCTGGGCGCGCGCGCGATCAACGAGGACATCGACTTCCTGGTCGGCAACACCCGCCTCAGGGACGGCCTGTACACCCTGGTGCGCGACTGGCGCTTCAAGGACCGCGGCGCCGCCGCCTACGTCAGCGACGCGATCGCCTTCGCCGACGGCCGCGTCACCGTCACCCCCGGCCTGCGCTACGAGCAGGTCGATTCGCGCTACTACAACCTGGCCAGCGGCGCGCGCACGCGCAACAAGACCGACGACGTGCTGCCCGGCCTGACCCTGGGATTCCAGGCCAGCCCGCAGTGGTACCTGTACGCCGACGGGCAGCGCTCGCTGCGCGCGCCGCAGGTCACCCAGATCATCTTCGGCGACAACCTCGACGCCGAACTGGCCTGGAACTACGAAGCGGGCGCACGCTACCAGCCCAATGAGCGCACCCGCGTGCAGTTCGGCGGCTACCTGATCGACTTCGACCAGCAAATCCAGCTCGACAACACCACGCGCACCTACCGCAACCTCGGCAAGACCCGCCACCAGGGCGGCGAAGTGGAACTGCAGTGGAGCCCGGCGCAACTGCGCGCGCTGACCCTCAATGCCGGCTACGCCTATCTGGACGCACGGCAGAAATCGGGCGTGTACGACGGCCTGCGCGTGCCCTACACCTCGCGCAACCAGCTCACCCTCGGCGCGTCGTACCGGCCCGAGTCCGGTCATACCACCGTCGCCGTTTCCAGCTATTACTTCAGCCGCGCCTTCAGCGATGCGGCCAACACCGTGCAGGAAAACGCGATCGGCTCGGTCGGCGAGCTGCCGGCCTACTGGGTGTGGAACGCGCAGCTGAGCCAGGTGCTCAGCGAAGGCGCCAGCGGCAAGCTCAGCGCGTCGCTGGCGGTCAACAACCTGTTCGATCGGAAGTACTGGTACCGCGGCATCGACACCAGTCCCTGGGGCCGGCAGCCGGCGCCGGGCCGCAGCGTCACCGTCGGCCTCGAGTACACGTTCTGATCCACCCCGGCGTCGGACGACGACGCCGGCAGTCGCACCACCGCGCGCCAGCACGGCGCGCCGCCGCCCGCGGGAGACGCGGGCACCTGCAGCGGACGCAGCCGCGTCCTTCCCCTACCCAGCGCGCGCCCGATGCGATGCGCCAGGCAACCACGCGACCCTGCCGCAGCCGCGGCGCATGCCTCCCGTGTCCGCCTCCGCGCGGCCGCGCCGGCGGCGTGCGTGCGCCTGCGCCCGACGAGACCCGCACATGACCTCGCACGACGCTCCCCTGCTGCTCCTCAGCCACGTCTGCCACCCGGCGGTGACCGATGGCTTCCTCCCCGCCGCGCAGCGCCTGGGCGTGCCGGTGCTGCTGCTGACCGACCACCGCCACGCGCACCTCGACCACTTCCGCCGCCATCCGCCGGCCGCACCGGTGCAGGTGCTGGAGTGCGACGTGTTCAATCCGCTGGGCGTGCTCGACCTGCTCGGCAGCCTGCCGCAGCCGCCGCGCGCGGTATTCAGCAACAGCGATCACCTGCAGACCAGCGCCGCCGTGGTCGCCGCCGCGCTCGGCGTGCCGGGCAAGGATTGGCAGGTCTGCTACGCGGCCAAGAACAAGGCGGCGATGCGCCAGCGGCTGCGCGCGCTCGGCCTGCCGGCGCCGTGGTTCTGCAGCCTGGCGCCGGGCGCGATGCCGCCGGCGCAGGCACCCTGGCCGCTGATCGCCAAGCCGCGCGAAGGCGTGGCCAGCCTGGACGTGCGCCACTGCGCCGACGCGGCGGCGCTGCAGGCCTACCTCGATGATTTCTGGCAGCGCCACCCGCAGCGCAGCGTGCTGCTGGAGAGCGTGCTGGAGGGTCCGCTGTTCACCCTGGAAACGCTCGGCGACGGGCGCACCCTGCAGCCGATCGGCGGCTTCGACGTGCAACTATCGGCGCCACCGCATTTCGTCGAATGCGAGGCGCGCTGGCGCAGCGCCATCGACACCCCGGTGCTGCAGCAGGCACTGGCGCAACTGCAGGCGTTCGGCATCGGCTTCGGCGTATGCCACAGCGAGTTCATCCTCACCGCCGACGGCCCGGTGCTGGTGGAGATCAACTACCGCAGCATCGGCGACGGCCGCGAATTCCTGCTCGATCGCCTGTTCGGCGGACACTGGTTCGACAGCGTGCTCGGCCTGCACCTGGGCCGGCCGCTGCCGGCGCTGCAGGCGCGCCGCGCGCAGGCGCTGGTGCGCTACTACGTGGCCGAGCACGACGGCAGGCTGGCGGTGGCCAGTGCCGACCATGCCAGTAGCGACGCGCACTGGGAAGCACGCTACCGCCGCCTGCGGCAACCCGGCGACGCAATCCGCCTGAGCCACTCCAACAAGGATTACCTGGGCGTGCTGGACGTCCTCGCCGACACCGCGTCGGACCTGCAGCAGGCGCTGGCCAGCACCGAGGCGTCGCTGCACTGGCGCATCGACACCACCACCGGAGTGGCGGCATGAGCCAGGACGCCGACCGCCGCTACATCGACCTGCGCGTGATCGACGCCTGCCTGCGCGAAGACCTGCGCGGCATCGTCAGCCGCGGCGCCGCGGCCACGCCGCCGCCGGCGGTGCTCGCCGCCTGGGCGCAGGCGCCGCTGCCCACAGACGCCATCTGGTGGCGCATCGCGCACCTGCCCGACGGCGAACTGTGGCTGCCGCTGCGTCGCGCCGGCTACCTGCAGACCGTGAGCGCCTGCAGCGACAGCTGGGTCCTGCACACCGGGCAGCACAGTGTCTGCGAATCCGGCGCGGCGCAGTGGCTGGCGCGACTGGGCGCCGGGCTCGACGCGGAGACCCAGGCGCTGCACCGCGCCTATGTCGAGGAAGCCGAGTGCGCGGTGCGCCAGCGCGCGCTGGCGCGGCAGGCCTACGCGCAGCAACGGCCACTGCTGGCCACCGCGCTGGACGCCGCCGACGCGCACGAGCGCGCCTACCGCTGCGAACAACTGGCCAGCCACCGCGACCATCCGTTCTATCCCAGCGCACGCGCCAAGCTTGGCCTGGACGATGCCGACCTGCCGCGCTACGCACCGGAGTTCGGCCCCAGCTTCGCGCTGCGCTGGCTGGCGCTGCCAATCGCGCAGGTCACCCAGACCACGCCGCCGCCGGCGTTCTGGCCGCGCCCGAGCATGCTCGGCCTGGATTCGACGCTGGACGCCGACCACGTCGCCTGGCCGCTGCACCCGCTGATCTTCGCGCGGCTGGGCGAGGACGGCTTCGCCCTGCCGGACGGCGCGATCGCCGCGCCGCAGCCGTGGCTGCAGGTGCGCCCGTCGCTGTCGCTGCGCACGGTGATTCCGCTGGCGTTTCCCGATCATCATCTGAAGCTGCCGGTGCCGATGCGCACGCTCGGCGCGCTCAACCTGCGCCTGATCAAACCGTCCACGCTGTACGACGGGCACTGGTTCGAACGCGTGCTGTGCGACCTGGCCGCGCACGATCCGGCGCTGGGCGAACGCTACCTGCACGTGGACGAGGCGCATGCCGGCCATGTCGGCGAGACCCGCCACCTGTCCTATCTGCTGCGCCGCTATCCCGCGCTGCCGGACGCAACCCTGGTGCCGGTGGCCGGCCTGTGCGCGACGCTGCCCGATGGCCGACCGCTGGCCGCGCACCTGGCCGACGGCTTCCATGGCGGCGACCTCACCGCCTGGTGGGACAGCTACCTGGCGCTGATGTGCCAGGTGCACCTGCGGCTGTGGCTGCGCTACGGCATCGCGCTGGAGGCCAACCAGCAGAACAGCGTGCTGATCTACGCCGCCGGCCGCGCGCCGCGGCTGCTGATGAAGGACAACGACGCGGCGCGGGTGCTGCTGCCGCGGCTGTACGCGCAACGGCCGGCGCTGGCCGCGCTGGGCACCCCGCGCGACGCGCGTATCGTGGTGCAGGACGACGCCGCGCTGGCGCGGATGTTCTGCACCATCATCCTGCAACTGGATCTGCAGGCGGTGCTGGAAGGGCTGGCGGAATGGCAGCCGGGACTGCGCGCCCCGCTGTACGCACTGCTGCGCGCGCGCCTGCACGGCACCCTGCGCGCGCTGCGTGAGGATGGCATCGACACCGCCCCGGCGCAGGCGCTGCTGGACGCGCCCACGCTGCCGGTGAAGTACCTGCTCAGCGCCGGCAGCCTGCTCGGCAAGCAGATCACCGGCGCGGCGGACATCAACAAGTTCTACGGCGACAGCGCGCCCAACCTGCTGCGCGAGGCTGCGCTGGCGGCGCGCGCGGTCGCGGCCGGGGCGGCGCGATGAAGCGCCTCCTCGGCCCGGTGCTGGCCGCGCATTATCTGGCCGCCTTCACCGCGCTGGGCATGCCGCTGTTCCTGCCGCAGGTGCTGCAGCAGCTCGCGCCGGGTGCGGCGATCGGCTGGAGCGGCGTGCTGTACGTGCTGCCGACGCTGTGCACTGCGCTCACCGCCAGCACCTGGGGCCGGCTGGCCGACCGCTATGGACGCAAGCGCTCGCTGCTGCGCGCGCAACTCGGCCTGGCGCTTGGCTTCCTCATGGCCGGCTTCGCGCCGAACCTGGGCTGGCTGGTCGCCGGCTTGGTCGTGCAAGGCGCCTGCGGCGGCTCGCTGGCCGCGACCAACGCCTATCTCAGCAGCCAGGCGCAGAGTGGCTCGCTGGCGCGGGCGCTGGACTGGACCCAGTTCTCGGCACGGCTGGCGATGGTCACCGCACCGGCGCTGCTCGGCCTGGCCACCGCGCTGGGGCCGGCGCAGTCGCTGTACCGCTACCTGGCGCTGCTGCCGCTGCTGGCCTTCGCGCTGAGCTGGCGGTTGCCGGCCGATCCGCCGCGCGTGCCGGCGGCAGTCGCATCCACACCCGCGATGCCGCAGGCGGATGCGGCGCAGCGCCGCCAGCGCTGGGCGCTGTGGACCACGCAATTCCTGTTCTGTTTCGCGATGGTGGTGACCTTTCCCTACTTCCTGCCGTATGCGCAGGCGCACGGCATCGGCAGCAGCGCGGTCGCCGGCCTGCTCTACAGCTTGCCGCACCTGGTCTACCTGGTGCTGATGCCGTGCTGGCGCGGTCGCGACCACCGCATGTCGCCGCTGCCGGCGGGGCTGGCGCTGTTCGCACTGGCCTGCCTGCTGCAGATGGCGCCGCCGGCGCCCGGCTGGTTGATCGCCGCGCGGCTGCTGTTCGGTCTGGGCATGTGGATGGCGCTGCGCGGCCTCAACCGCAGCCTGGCCGAGGTTGCCGGCGGGCGCGGCGCGGGCCAGTTGTTCGGCCGCTTCGATGCCGCCGGCAAGTACGCCGGCGTCGCCGGCGGCGCCCTCGCCGGTGCCCTGGTGCAAGGCCATGGCCTGGCCGTTCCCTTCCTCGCCGCCGCCGCGGCCGCCCTGCTGGCGCTGCTGCCGGCCCTGATGCTCACGTCCGTTCGGAGAACCGTCCATGTCCCCGTTGCCGATGCATGACCCGTGGTACGACAGCCTGGCGCAAGCGCAGGCGATCACCTGCTGGCTCAACTGCTACCTGCGCGAAGTCGCGCTCGATCGCGGCCTGGCCGACTTCGACTATCGCGGCCTGGACCGGCCCGGCATCGCCGCCGCCGGCGAGCGCTGGCTGCGCCTGCGCCTGCCCTCCGGCGCCACGCTGTGCGTGCGCCTGGCGCATGCCGACCGCCTGGGCCGCTGCCGCTTCGCCTCGGCGCCCTACCTGAAGGCCGATGGCCGTCCGTGGCACTGCCTGGACGCAGAGGCGCTGGTGCGGCTGCTGCTGCAGGAACTCAGCGAAGGCGAGCACGCGCCCAACCTGGAACTGCTGGCGCAGAGCGCCAACAGCATCGCCATCACCGCGCAATTGCTGCGCCAGGCCGACGCCGCCCAGCCCACCGGCGAGGCGCTGATCGATGCCGAGCAGTCGATGCTGTGGGGCCACGCCTTCCATCCCACGCCCAAGAGCCGCGAAGGCGTGCCGCTGGCGCAGGTGCTGGCCTGCGCGCCGGAAGCGCGCAGCGCCTTCCCGCTGTTCTGGTTCCGCATCGACCCTCGCCTGTACCGCGCACAGGGCGATGACGTACGCGCCACGCTGGCGCAGGCCGGCGGCGGCGCCGACCTGTATCCGTGCCATCCGTGGGAGGCCGAGCGCGTGCTGGCGCATCCGCTGCTGCGCCAGGCGCAGGCGCGCGGCTGGATCGAGCCGCTGGGCGAACGCGGCCTGGCGCTGCGCCCGACCTCGTCGGTGCGCACGCTCTACCACGCCGAGCTCGATCATTTCCTCAAGCTGTCGGTGCACGTGCGCCTGACCAACTGCGTGCGCAAGAACGCCTGGTACGAACTGGAAAGCGCGGTGGCGCTGACCCGCCTGCTGGCGCCGGACTGGCAGGCGCTGGCGCAGCGCGTGCCTGGCTTCCACGTGCTGCTGGAGCCGGCCGCCACCGATCTGGACTTCTCCGCGCTGGACGCCGATGCGCAGGCCTGCCGCGAACTGGGCGAGAGCTTCGGCGTGCTGTACCGGCAGGCGATCCCCGCGGCGCAGCGCGCGCGCTATCGCCCGCAGGTGGCCGGTGCGCTGTTCACCAACGACGCACGCGGCCAGCCGGCTTGCGCCGCCGCACTGCAGACGCTGGCGCAGCGCAGCGGCAGCAGCCTGGAGGCGGCCACCGCGGCCTGGTTCCGCGCCTATGCGCGACTGCTGCTGGATGGCGTGTGGAGCGCCTGGTTCGGCTACGGCATCGTGCTGGAGCCACACCTGCAGAACACCGTGATCGGCTGCGAGGACGGCCTGCCGACACAGGTGTGGATCCGCGACCTCGAAGGCACCAAGCTGCTGCCGTCGCGCTGGCCGGCCGCACGCCTGCCGGGCATGTCCGAGACCGCGCGACAGTCGCTGTATTACAGCGCCGAACGCGGCTGGAACCGCATCGCCTACTGCGCGCTGGTCAACAACCTGGCCGAAGCGATCTTCCACCTCGCCGACGGCCACGACCGCCGCGAACGCCAGCTGTGGCAGATCGTCGGCGACATCGCGCGCAGCTGGCAGCAGCGCCACGGCACGCAACCGGCACTGCAGGCCCTGCTCGACGGCGCGCCGCTGCCGGCCAAGAACAACCTGCGCCTGCGCCTGCTGCAGCGTGCCGACCGCCATGCCGACTACAGCTTCCTGCCCAACCCGATCGGCAGCGCCGCGCTGCGGCAGGCGGCGGCATGAGCCTGCGCATCGATCCTGCCCCCCTGCACGCGGCGCTGGCGCAGTTGCGCGCGCAGGCCGAAGGCCCGGTCTGCGCCTACGTCTACGACCTGGCAGCGCTGCAGACGCACGCGGCGATGCTGCGCGCGCACCTGCCGGCCGAGTGCGAACTGTTCTACGCGGCCAAGGCCAACGCCGAGCCCCCCGTGCTGCGCACGCTGGCACCGTGGGTGGACGGTTTCGAGGCGGCCTCCGGCGGCGAACTGCAATGGCTGCACACGCACCAGCCGGGCCGCCGGCTGCTGTTCGGCGGCCCCGGCAAGCTCGATACCGAACTGCAGCTGGCCGCCAGCCTGCCCGACTGCAGCGTGCACGTGGAAAGCCTGGGCGAGCTGCAGCGACTGGCGCGCATCGCCGCGTCGCACACGCGGCCGCTGTCGGTGTTCCTGCGCCTGAACATCGTGGTGCCGGGCATGCAGGACACGCGCCTGGTGATGGGCGGGCGGCCCTCGCCGTTCGGCCTGGACGTGGACGATCTGGACGCCGCGATGCAGGTGCTGCGTGGCGCGAGCGGACTGCGCCTGGACGGCCTCCACTTCCACCTGCTGTCGCACCAGCGCGATGCGCAGCTGCAGTTGCGGCTGATCGCACACTACCTGCAGACCGTGCAGGGCTGGCGCCAAGCCTATGGATTGGGACCGCTGACGGTGAATGCCGGTGGCGGCTTCGGCGTGGACTACGCCGATCCTGCGGCCTCGTTCGACTGGGCCGCGTTCTGCGCCGGGTTGCCGGCGCTGCTGCGCACGCACGGCGAAGGCCTGCGCCTGCGCCTGGAGCCGGGCCGCTACGTCAGCGCCGCCTGCGGCTGGTACCTGATGGAAGTGCTGGACATCAAGCGCAGCCATGGCGCGCAGTTCGCGATCGGCCGCGGCGGCACCCATCATTTCCGCACGCCTGCCGCGCAGGGCCACGACCATCCGTTCCTGGTGCTGCGCGGCACGCAGCCGCCGGTGCTGCGCGATGCGCGGGTGACCCTGGTCGGGCAACTGTGCACGCCCAAGGACCTGCTGGCCCGCGACCAGCCGGTGGCCGCACTGGCACCTGGCGACTGCCTGGCGTTCCCGCTGGCCGGCGCCTACGCCTGGAACATCTCGCACCAGCAGTTCCTGATGCATCCACCGCCGCAGATGCTGTTCCTCGACGGCCCGGCGCAGGCCGCCGACGCCTTGCCGCAGCGCCGCATTGCCGACCCGGCCGCCGCGGCGTCATGATCCGGTCACCCGTGCCGGCGCACCCTGCCGGCACATCCAACCGGAGCTGCCGCCATGACCCGTTCCGCCCGCTTCGCCGCCACCTGTCTGCTGCTGAGCTTCACCGCCGCCCCACTGCTGGCCACCGCCGCGACCAAGCCGCAGACCGCACAACAGACCCTGATGGCCAAGTGCTCGGCCCAGAACAAGGGCAAGAAAGGCGATGAGTACAAGAGCGCGCAAAAGGCCTGCCTCAGCGGCGGCACCGCGCCGGCGGCGGGCAACGCCTCCCAGCAGCGGATGAAGGACTGCAACGCGCAAGCCGCGACGCAGAAACTGCAGGGCGACGCCCGCAAGACCTTCATGAGCGGTTGTCTGAAGAAGCAGTGAGCCGACTAGCCCCTCTCCCCCCGGAAGAGGGGTTGGGGTGAGGGTACGTCGCGTAGCGTCTCGCGATGTCTAGGTGCACGAGGCTGCGCCCGTACCCTCATCCGCCCCTTTGGGGAACCTTCTCCCAGAGGGAGAAGGGAAAAGCTGAGCCCCTCTCCCACCGGGAAAGGGGTTGGGGTGAGGGTAGGACAGCCAGCGAGACCGGCAACAACCGCATTGCCACCGCCACGGCTCCTACGAATCCCGACTCCCCACTCCCGAATCCCCGCCACTCAACGGCAAACCCGCATGATCCACCGGAATCGGCGCATAGTCCTCGCCGAACGCCACTTCGCCCGGCGTCCATCCCGAGCGGCGTCGCACCGCCCCCCAGAAGCGCTTGAGCCCTTCCCACTGCAGCGCCACCAGGCCCAGCTCGTTGTCGCGGTCCACCATCGGATCGCCCACGCCGGTCGGCCGCACCGGCTCGCCGTACAGCGCCGTGCCGAACAGCACGTCCCAGAACGCGAACACCTGGCCGAAGTTGCAGTTGTGCAGCCCCGGCCGCTCCGGGTCCACGCGCATGTGATGCAAGCGGTGGAACGGCGGATCGACCAGGATCTTGTCGAGCACCGGACCGAAGCCGAACCGGGTGTTGGCATGCGACAGGTTCTGCACCAGCTCGCCGAGCAGCATCAGCCAGGCGAACTCGTCGGCCTCGATGCCGAAGGCGATGCCCACCGCGGCCAGCACGAACGACTGCAGCATGCCGTCCAGGTAGTTGCTGCGGTCGTTGGCCCAGCAGCTGAGCTGGCGCTGGCTGTGGTGCATGCTGTGCATCGCCCACCACCACGGCATCCAGTGCTGCACCCGGTGCATCCAGTAGTAGGTGAAGTCGTAGGCCAGGTAGTACAGCGCGAACAGCGCCAGCGGATGCCGGTCCAGCCACGGCCAGGCATGGCGCAGGCCGGTCTCCGGCGCCGCCGCGGCGTTGGGGTCGGCGCCGCCCAGCGCGTTGACCACCGGGGTCAGGATCAGGAACGAGAACAGCGGGAACACCCCGATCAACATCAGCCAGGTGTAGTGGAAGTCGATCCGCGCCAGCCGCCGATGTTCCCAGCGCTCGGCCGGCCACAGGCTCTCCAGCGGCCGGAACAGCACGCCGATGATGGACAGCTGCAGGGCCGCCACCAGCAACGAGGCGGCGATGTCGTGCGGATCGTCGCTGAGCCCGGTCAGGTGCAGCGCCGCCAGCAGCGGCGCCACCGCATGGCTGGCGACCAGGTCGACCAGCGTGGACCAGGCGTGGGCAACGGACGAGACCAGGGCGATGACAGGCATGCGAAGACGGCGATGGAGGCGCGACGGCCGGCGCGACAGCATGCGGCCGCTGGCTTTCGCCAAGCTGTCCGCGCCGGCCGATGCCGGCCACGCGCGGTCGTGCTAGTGCGTCGCGACGGCGTCGGGTCGCCGGCTCGGCAGCAGCGCAGCGACGATGCCCAGCAGCGGCAGGAACGACATCACCTGGTACACGAAGACGATGCCGCGATGGTCGGCGAGCAGCCCCAGCACCGCCGCGCCCAGCCCGCCCATGCCGAAGGCGAAGCCGAAGAACAGCCCGGAGATGGTGCCGATGCGTCCGGGCATCATTTCCTGCGCGTACACCAGGATCGCCGAGAACGCCGAGGACAACACGAAGCCGATCAGCACGGTCAACGCGGTGGCCGCATGCAGGCCCACATGCGGCAGCGCCAGCGCGAACGGCGCCACGCCCAGGATCGACACCCAGATCACCGGCTTGCGGCCGATGCGGTCGCCGACCGGGCCGCCGATCAGCGTGCCCAATGCCGAGGCCAACAGGAACGCGAACAGGTGCAGCTGCGCACTCTGCACCGAGATGCCGAAGCGCTGGATCAGGTAGAACGTGTAGTAGCTGCTCAGCCCGGCGATGTAGAAGTACTTGGAGAAGATCAGCAGCAGCAGGATGCCGACGATGCGCACCACCGTGGCCCGCGGCAGCGCCGGCACCGCGGCGACCGGCCGCGGCGTCGCGCGCGCGGCCTGCAGGTGCAGCGCGTACCAGCGCCCGACGTAGGACAGCAGGGCGATGCCGAGCAACGCCGCGGCGCCGAACCAGGCCACGCTGTGGCGGCCGTTGGGCACGATCACCGCTGCGGCGATCAGCGGCCCCAGCGCGGTGCCGGTATTGCCGCCGACCTGGAACACCGACTGGGCCAGACCATGGCGGCCGCCCGAGGCCAGCCGCGCGATGCGCGAGGATTCGGGATGGAAGATCGCCGAGCCGATCCCGACCAAGGCCGCCGCCAGCAGCACCATGCCGAAGCTCGGCGCGTAGGCCAGCAGCAACAGGCCGCACAACGTGGAACTCATGCCGATCGGCAGCGAGTACGGCGCCGGCCGGCGATCGGTGCGCAACCCGATCAGAGGCTGGAACAGCGAGGCGGTGATCTGGTAGGTCAGGGTGATCAGGCCGACCTGGGCGAAGCTGAGCTGGAACTGGCCCTTCAGCACCGGATACAGCGCCAGGATCAGCGACTGCATCATGTCGTTGATCAGGTGCGAGGAGGTGATCGCCGCCAGAACGCCGGACGCGACCTTGCGCGGGGCGACGGGAGCGGCGGGAGAGGCAGCAGCGGGCGCGGCAGGACGCAGCGTGAACATGGCGGGACAGGCATTGCCGGGAGTGCGTGCATGGTAGGCTGCCCTGCCCCGACCTTCTTGCGCGACATGCCCAGCAACCATCGCAAAAAGGACATGCTGGTGCCGCGCGCCGGCCGCAATGCGGACGACGCGCCCGCCGACGTGGTGTGCAAGGCCGTCGACTACCCGCCCGACAGCGCCATCGCCCCGCACCGGCATGCGCGTCATCAGTTGATCTACGCGGTCTCCGGCCTGATGGTGGTGCGCTCGGGCCAGGGCCACTGGGTGGTGCCGAGCACGCGCGCGCTGTGGATCCCCGCCGGCACCGAGCACAGCGTGCGCTGGATCGGCGTCCTGCGCATGCGCAGCCTGTACATCCGCCCCGCCGCCATCGCCGGCATGCCAGACACGCCGACGGTGATGGCGATGGAGCCGCTGCTGGAAGCACTGATCCGCAGCGCCGCGGAAATCCCCTGGGACCACGCCGCCGACTCGCGCGACGGGCGGCTGATGCGGCTGATCCTGGACGAACTGCATGCCCTGCCGGCGCTGCCGCTGTACCTGCCGCAGCCGCGCGATCCGCGCCTGCTGCGCATCGGCGCCGCGCTCGACGCCGACCCGGCCGCTCCCACCACGCTGCACGCCTGGGCCGCGCAGCTAGGCGTGGACGTCAAGACCATCCAGCGCCTGTGCCAGCGTGAACTGAGGATGCGCTTCGGCCAGTGGCGCCAGCAACTGCGCCTGCTGCGCGGGCTGGAAAGGCTGGCCGCCGGCGACCGCATCATCGACGTGGCGGTGGAGCTGGGCTACGACAGCCCCAGCGCGTTCACCGCCATGTTCAAGCGCCAGTTCGGGCAGCCGCCGAGCCAGTTCTTCCGCTGAGCACGCGTGCAGCCCGCGGCGTGGCTCAGGCCTGCGCCAGCGCCTGCTGCAGGTCGGCGAGCAGGTCGTCGATGTGCTCGATGCCCACCGACAGCCGCACCGTATCCTCGCTGACGCCGCTGCGCTGCAACTCCTCGGGCGAGAGCTGGCGATGCGTGGTGGACGCCGGATGCGTGGCCAGCGACTTGGCGTCGCCGATGTTGACCAGGCGGGTGAACAGTTGCAGCGCATCGAGGAAGCGCGCGCCGGCGGCGCGGCCGCCGCGCAGGCCGAAGGTCAGCACGCCGGAGCCGTGGCCGCGCAGGTACTTCTGCGCCAGCGCGTGCTCGGGATGGTCCGGCAGGCCGGCGTAGTTGACCCACTCCACCTTGGCCTCGCCCTGCAGGTGCCGCGCCAGCGCCAGCGTGTTCTGGTTGATCCGGTCCATGCGCAGCGGCAACGTCTCGATGCCCTGCAGGATCTGGAACGCGTTGAACGGCGACAGCGCCGCACCGGTGTTGCGCAGCGGCACCACCCGCGCACGGCCGATGTAGGCGGCCTCGCCCAGCGCCTCGGTGTAGACCACGCCGTGGTAGCTCACGTCCGGCTCGTTGAGGCGGCGAAAGCGCTGCGCGTGCGTTGCCCACGGGAAGCGCCCGGAATCGACGATCGCCCCGCCCAGGCTGGTGCCGTGGCCGCCCAGGTACTTGGTCAGCGAATGCACCACGATGTCGGCGCCGAAGTCGAACGGCCGCAGCAGGTACGGCGTGGGCACGGTGTTGTCGACGATCAGCGGCACGCCATGCGCGTGGGCGATGGCGGCCACCGCTTCCAGGTCGGTGACGTTGCCGCGCGGATTGCCGATCGACTCGACGAAGATGGCCTTGGTGCGCTCGTCGATCAGTCCGGCGAAGGCGCCGGGATCGCGGTAGTCGGCGAAGCGGGTCTGGATGCCGGACAGCGGCAGCGTATGCGCGAACAGGTTGTAGGTGCCGCCGTACAGCGCGCTGGAGGAGACGATATTGTCGCCGGCCTCGGCGATGGTCTGGATGGCATAGGTCACCGCCGCCTGTCCGGAGGCCACCGCCAGCGCGCCGATGCCGCCTTCCAGCGCGGCGATGCGCTGCTCCAGCACGTCGGTGGTGGGGTTCATGATGCGGCTGTAGATGTTGCCCTGCACTTTCAGGTCGAACAGGTCGGCGCCGTGCTGGGTGTCGTCGAAGGCATAGGCCACGGTCTGGTAGATCGGCACCGCCACCGCGCGGGTGGTCGGATCGGGACGGTAGCCGCCGTGCACGGCGATGGTTTCCAGCTTCCAGTTCGGGTCGGACATGGACGGATCTCGGCAAGAGGAGCCGAGACGATAGCGCCCTGCGTGGCAGCGAATGCAAACCCGCGGTTATGAGGCCATGACGCCGGGTTGTCAGCCCACCCGGCGCGGACGGCGCGCGGGCACCCGGTATGATGGGCCGGCCAGCCCGCCGGGATGCTCACCCGATGCAACGCGCCGCCATCCGCTCGATCCTGCTGCTGCTCTTCGCCCTGCCAGCGTTCGCGCGGGCCGCGCCGCCGCCGTTCTATGCGATGGAACAGTGGAGCCAGCCCTACACCTGCGAGGCGCAGCACCAGCGCTATCTCGCCGATCCCGAACAGGATTCCAGCGTGCCCGCGCGCGTCATGATGCAACGCTACCTCGACGTGCTCGACGCGGTGATCGCTGGCGACGAGGCGACGTTGACGTTGCGCCATCTCTGCGATCGGTTCGACCTGGATTTTTTCCCCGGCATGCTGCCGCCGCCGTATGCCGAACCGTGGAATCCCTCGCCGCCGCCACCGGTCGGCAACGTCTTCACTGCTTCCGTCGACGCCGCCGGCATGGCGTTCACGCAAGAAGTCGAAGCGAAGTACTTGCCCGACCAGGTCTCGCTCTCGCTTTCCATCAGTTCCAAGGAGGATGCGCCCGCGGCCGCGGGCAGCGGACTCGGCTACCGCTATCGCGACATGGGCGACGCCTGCCCGCTGCGGCTCGGGCAACTGGCCGACAGGCTGGCCGCCGCCGGATTCTCGAAAGAGTATTTCGCTGTGGAGCCGCCGCCCCCGCAATACGCCGCCACCGACTTTGGCGTCGGCGCCAGTTTCCAGCGCGACAACCTTGCCGTGAGCGCCTCGCTGCAAGGCAAGTTCGTAGCGCAACGCGCCCACCCCGAGGCGGCCTGCTTGGCAGGCATCACGTTGTCCCTGAAGAAATAGGCGCACGCACTGCTGCCGGAGGGAACGCCGACCTTGGCGCGCCGATCCGTCGCGGCATGCAGCGCGCGATGGGCCAACAGCCAGGCACGCAACGCCTCGGCATCGACATAGCCCTCGGCACGCAGGCCCAAGGCGCACGCAGCATCGACGTTGATCGTCGCATCGTCGACGATCAAGGCCGCGTCCGCCTTTACGCCGAGCCGCGCCAGTGCATGCAGGAAGATCGCCGGCTCGGGTTTGATCGCACCGACCTCGCTGGAATTCACCACCGCATCGAACGCGTCGGCGATGCCGAGCGCCTGCAGGTCGTGCGACAGGCGCGAGGTGGCGTTGCTCAGCAGCACCACGGGCATGCGCTGGCGCACCTGACGCAGCAGCGCCAGCACCGGCGGGTTGAGCCGCGCCGCCGTCGGCGCGGACCAGGCGTCGACCAAGGCCGCAACGTCGGCCCCGTGCGCGAGCGCGGCGAGGCGCGCGGCCACCTCGGCCCGCCATTGCGCATCGAGCGTCGCACCGCGAATCGCCAGCTCCAGCAGCGCCGGCGCGAATGCCACCGCGCGCAGACTGCCCGGCGGCACGCCGTGCGCGCGCTCCAGCGCCGCATCGTCGTCGGGCCACAGCCGCAGCACTCCGTCCATGTCCACCAGCAGGGCGCGCGCCGCCGACACAGCGGAACGCGCCTGCGCGATGGAACCCATCAGGCCTTCTCGAACACCAGCTTGCCGCCCTCGGCCTCGACCTTGATGGTGTCGCCGCTGACAAACTGCCCGGACAGGATCTGCTGCGCCAGCGGGTTCTCCAGTTGCGCCTGGATCGCACGCTTCAGCGGGCGCGCACCGTACACCGGGTCGAAGCCGACGTTGCCGAGCAGCTCCAGCGCGCGGTCGCCCAACTCGATCTTCAGCCCGCGCTCGGCCAGGCGCTTCTCCAGACCATGCAGTTGGATGCGCGCGATCGACTTGATCTGCGCCTTGTCCAGCGGATGGAACACCACGATGTCGTCCAGGCGGTTGATGAACTCCGGGCGGAAATGCGCCTGCACCACGCCCATCACCGCCGCCTTCATCTGCGTGTAGGCCTCGGCGCTGCCGTCGCCGCTCAGCTCCTGGATCTGATGCGAACCCAGGTTGGAGGTCATCACGATGACGGTGTTGCGGAAGTCCACGGTGCGCCCCTGGCCATCGGTGAGGCGGCCGTCGTCGAGCACCTGCAGCAGGATGTTGAACACGTCGCTGTGCGCCTTCTCGACTTCGTCGAGCAGGATCAGCGAATACGGCCGACGCCGCACCGCCTCCGTCAGGTAGCCGCCTTCCTCATAGCCGACATAGCCCGGAGGCGCACCGATCAGCCGCGCCACCGAGTGCTTCTCCATGAACTCGCTCATGTCGATGCGGATCATCGCGTCGCTGCTGTCGAACAGGAACTCGGCCAGCGCCTTGCACAGCTCGGTCTTGCCGACGCCGGTGGGGCCCAGGAACAGGAACGAGCCGCTGGGCCGGTTCGGATCGGACAGGCCGGCGCGCGAGCGGCGCACCGCGTCGGACACCACCTTGATCGCCTCTTCCTGGCCGACCACGCGCTGGTGCAGTTCGTCCTCCATGCGCAGCAGCTTGTCGCGCTCGCCCTCGAGCATCTTGTTGACCGGGATACCGGTCCAGCGCGACACCACCTCGGCGATCTCCTCGGCGGTGACGCGGTCCTGCACCAGCTTGAAGTCGTGCTGTTCGGCTTCGTTGGCCGCGGCCAGCTGCTTCTCCAGATTCGGCAGCAGGCCGTACTGGATCTCGCTCATCTTGGCGTAGTCCTGGCGCCGCTGCGCCGCCTCCAGTTCCACACGGGCCTGCTCGATCTGCTCCTTGATCTTGGTCGCGCCCTGCAGCGCCGCCTTCTCCGACTTCCACACCTCGTCCAGATCGGAGAACTCGCGCTCGAGCTTGTCGATGTCGCTCTCCAGGTCGGCCAGGCGCTGCCGCGAGGCCTCGTCCTTCTCCTTCTTCAGCATCTCGCGCTGGATCTTGAGCTGGATCAGGCGCCGCTCCAGGCGGTCCAGTTCCTCCGGCTTGGAGTCGATCTCCATGCGGATGCGGCTGGCCGCCTCGTCCATCAGGTCGATGGCCTTGTCCGGCAACTGGCGGTCGGTGATGTAGCGGTTGGACAACGTCGCCGCGGCGACGATCGCCGGGTCGGTGATCTCCACGCCATGGTGCACCGCGTAGCGCTCCTTGAGCCCGCGCAGGATGGCGATGGTGTCCTCCACGCTCGGCTCGCCGACGAACACCTTCTGGAAGCGCCGCTCCAGCGCCGCGTCCTTCTCGATGTACTTGCGGTACTCGTCCAGGGTGGTGGCGCCGATGCAGTGCAGTTCGCCGCGCGCCAGCGCCGGCTTGAGCATGTTGCCCGCGTCCATGGCGCCATCGGCCTTGCCGGCGCCGACCATGGTGTGCAGTTCGTCGATGAACAGGATGATCTGGCCCTCGTTCTTGGACAGATCGTTGAGCACGCCCTTGAGCCGCTCCTCGAACTCGCCGCGAAACTTGGCACCGGCGATCAGCGCGCCCATGTCCAGCGACAGCACGCGCTTGCCGCGCAGGCCTTCAGGCACTTCGCCGTTGACGATGCGCTGGGCCAGGCCCTCGACGATGGCGGTCTTGCCGACGCCGGGCTCGCCGATCAGCACCGGGTTGTTCTTGGTACGCCGCTGCAGCACCTGCACGGTGCGGCGGATTTCCTCGTCGCGGCCGATCACCGGATCGAGCTTGCCGCTCTCGGCGCGCGCGGTGAGGTCGATGGTGTACTTCTCCAGCGCCTGGCGCTGTTCCTCGGCGTTTTCCGATTGCACGGTCTCGCCGCCGCGCAGCTTGTCGATGGCGGCCTCGAGCTTCTTCTTGTCGGCGCCGGCCGCGCGCAGCGCCAGGCCCAACGGGCCGCCGTCGTCGGCCGCGGCCAGCACGAACCACTCGCTGGCGATGAACTGGTCGTTGTGCTGCTGCGCCAGCTTGTCGGTCTGGTTGAGCAGGCGACTGAGGTCGTTGCCCATCGACACGTTGCCGGGCTGGCCGCTGACCTTGGGCAGCTTCTCCAGCGCTTCGCCGAGCCGCTCGCGCAGCACCGGCACGTTGACGCCGGCCTGGGCCAGCAACGGCCGGGTGCTGCTGCCGGCCTGGTCGAGCAGCGCCACGAACACGTGCACCGGTTCGATGATGGTGTGGTCGCGGCCCACGGCCAGCGACTGCGCGTCGGCCAGGGCCTGCTGGAAGCGCGAGGTGAGCTTGTCCATCCGCATCGGGAAGTCCTCTGAAGGAAAGGGCCGGCCGTGCCGGCATGCCAGCAAAATGCGGCTGTTCGCCCCTGTTTCAAGGCCGTCCGCGACGTCTGTATACACCTCGCGGGACGGCGGCGACGCGACGTGACGTCCGCCGCACTCCGGTACCAGACAGTCACACGCCGCTACCGCAACGGCGGCTACCCTCGGCGCTCCCGTCCCCACGCACAGGCCCCGCCATGCACTACGAGCTCTACTACTGGACCGGCATCCAGGGCCGCGGCGAGTTCGTGCGGCTGGCGCTGGAGGATGCCGGCGCCGGCTATCGCGACGTAGCGCGCGAGCAGGGCGATGCGGCGCTGCAGCCCTTCCTCGACGGCGCCCATGCCGGCGCACGCCCGTTCGCGCCGCCGTTCCTCAAGGCCGGCCGGCTGGTGATCGCCCAGGTCGCCAACATCCTGCACTACCTCGGCCCGCCGCTGGGCCTGGTGCCGGACAGCGAATCGCGGCGGCTGCAGGCGCTGCAATTGCAGTTGACCATCGCCGACCTGGTTGCCGAGGTCCACGACAGCCACCATCCCATCGCCAGCGCGCTGTACTACGAGGATCAGAAGGCCGAAGCGCGGCGGCGCGCCGAAGACCTGCGCAAGCAGCGGCTGCCGAAGTTCCTTGGCTATTTCGAACAGGTGCTGGACCAGGGCGGCGGGCGCCACGTGCTGCGCGAGCATTCCTACGTGGACCTGTCGCTGTTCCAGCTGATGAGTGGGCTGGACTACGCCTTCCCGCAGGCGATGAAAAAACTCTCGCCGAAGCTGCCGCGGCTGCGCGCGCTGCAGCAGCGCGTGTGCGAGCGCCCGGGCATCGCCGCCTACCTGGCCTCGCCGCGGCGCCTGCCGTTCAACGAGAACGGCATCTTCCGTCATTACCCGGAATTGGATGGCTGAGCGAGGCTGGACGTCCGGCGTCGGCCTGCCACGTCCGTTGAAAGACCGCCGTCATGCCGTGGTGATCTATGGTGTAGCGCGTCGGGACTGAAGTCCCTCCCACAAGGGCGCTTCAGGCGTGGCCATAGGCGCTTTCCCGCATGAGCGGCTCGAGGTGGCCTCGGGCCGCTCCTGCCAAAAACAAAAAGCCCGCATGACGCGGCACGCGCCTCGCGTCTGGCTCAGGTCCGCGTCAGGGCTTCGCGCACCGCACGCAATTGCGCCTTGACCGCGGCGGCCTGGGTCGGACCCATGCGCAGCAGCGCCTTCTGACCGATCGACAGCGATTCCAGCGCCGGATCCACGAAGCGGTACTTGCCGCGCACCGGGTCGACCTCCACCGCCAGCGGCGCGGTCGGCGTCGGGGTCTGCAGCAGGTGGTCGATCACCTGCACCAAGCGATCGTTGAAGTAGCCCTGTGGATAGCCCAACTCCACATAAGCCTGCTGGAACAGCGGATAGAAGCGGCGATAGGCCGCCACCGCCGTGCCCGGATCGGCCCGGGTGAACGCCTCCACGTAGGGCGCATAACGCTGTGCGTTGGCGTCGGCAATGACGCTGGCACCGCTGGCATCGGTGCTCACCTGCAGCTCGCCCGGCACCTGCTTGAGCGCCAGGGAGCGTGCCGTGACGCGGCGCTGGGTCAGGTTGTCGACCATGGTCACCAGGCGCTGGATCAGGTGGTCGCGCAGCAGCAGCGCCAGCGGTGCGTCGCCGCCGGCCAGCGCGCTCAGTGCAGACCAGGCCGCATCGTCGCTGGCGGCCAGCGCCGGAATCGCCGCGTCGGCGGCTTCCGCGGCATCGATCGGGTGCTGGATCGGCGGCGGCGTTGCCGCCGCGGCAGGCGCGTCAGGCGTTGTCGGCGCGGCCGCGGCGGGCGGCGGCGCGACCGCGGCAGGTGCGGGCGCAGCGGCGGGCCACAGCGCGGCGATGTTGGCGCGGAACAACCATGCCGCAGCGGCGGCCACCAGCACGGCGACCAGGATCCACGGCCAGAACGAAGGACGCGACTGCATGGGATGCACATCTCCATCGGACAATGGAGGTGTGACCGCCGCGATGCGCACCGGTTCCAGCGCGGGACGGCCAGCGTTCAGCCTAGATGCACGCCTTGCGCGAGGCGCCAGCGCCCCACCAGCGCCGCGTACGCGACCATTACCCCTGCGGGCCTTCGGCAAAGGCGATGCGCGCACCGACCCAGGCTGCGACCAGCGCCGCCGCGACGCGGTCGGCCTGCGCCGCCGGCATCGCCTTGTGCGCGATCATCCATTGCGCCGCAGCAGCGCGCGCCGGCTGCAAGGCCGCCAGTGCCGCCTTGCGATCGGCCTGCGGCCACACGCTCGCATCGTGCCACGCGGCGATGGCGGCGGCCGGATCGCCGGGCGGCTCGGCGCCCTTGGGTTGTTTCAGCAATAGCAGCGGCGACACCGTGGCCTGCAGCGACAGCACCCGCCATGCGGCGAAATCCGCGTAGCGCATGGTGCCCGCGTCGTCGGAGACGCGATCCACCAGGCTGCCGAATGCCTGCTGCAAGCGCATCCATGCGGGTTGATCGAACAGGCCGGGCAACGGCCGGCAGATCGGCGCGGAAAGATCGCGGCTGGAGCCATACAGCGGGCCCATGGCGTCGTAGGCGGCCTCGCCCTGCGCGGCGAACACGAAACAATGCACGTAGGGGCGCGGATTCGGCTGCGTGGCCGCATCCGGCGTATAGCCGCTGCGTTCGATCCATAGCCGCAACAGGGTCAGGTCGCGCGCTTCCCCGGCCTGTCGGCTGCTCGGCTCGGACGTGTCGAGCAGCCCGGCGGATACCCCGTCCTGCTGCCGCAGGGCGGTGCTAGCGGACGCGAACCGGGCACGCGCTTCGGCCGCCGCCACCCCGGCCGCCGGCACGAAGCGATGCAGGTACACCAGCCAGGCCGAGGCCAGACCACCATCGTAGGCGCGCAGCTGCGCCGCCGCCGCGGCAGGCGTGGTGGGAATGCTGGCGACGATGCGGTCGAAGCGCGCCGCCTGCGGCGCGAACTCGGCGTCCAGCGCGCGTACCCGCGCCTCCATCCGCTGTTTCAGGCAGGCCCCCGGATCGGTCTCGGCCAGGCAGCTCTGGCGCTGCGCCAGCCAGTCGCGCTGCGCGTTGCGCACGCCAGGCCGCTGCGCCGCGGGGACCACGTCGCGCAGCGCCGCATAGCGCAGGGCCAGCCATTCCTCCGTGGCGTCCAACCGCTTGTCCGTGCACAACAGTCGCTCCACCGCCGTGGTTGCCTTGCTGCAATCGAACGACACCGCGCCGGCCTCGGGCATCCAGCTCAGTGCCAGCAGCAGTGCCAGCGCACGCATGCGCAGGCCAGGGCAAGCGTTCATGCCATCCTCCTCTCGTGCATCGTTGCGATCCCGGCACCGCTTGTCGCGCCGCCGTCAGTCCACCAGCACCGCGCGCGGCTTCTGCAACGACAGCAGGCCGAGCAAGGCGGCCAGCACCAGGTAGCCACCGACGAACTGCCAGGCGATCAACTTGGGCACGCCGCTCAGCGTCCACGGCAGGTACAGGCCGCCACGCGGGTCCACCGAATGGATCAGCCCGAACAGAGTCAGCCCGGCCGCCACCAGCAGGAACGCGGCGGCGCGACGCAGGCGGCCGTCGACCATCGCCGCCACCGAGGCGATCCACAGCATCGCGGTGATGATGAAACCGTTGCCCAGGGTCAGGATCACCGCCAGCTCGGGCAGGCCGTGGCCGTCGAGCGTGGTGGTGAGTTTGGCCAGCTGCTCCGGGGCGATCCAGCCCGGCGCCTTGATCGCCAGCAGATAGGCCACCGACGGCAGGAAACCCAGCACCATCGCGCCGGCATGGCGCTTGGGCGTGGCCTGGAAGGCCTGGGTGGTGATGTCGATGGCGACGTAGACGATGATCGGCGCCAGCACCGCCATCGGCAGCCACTGCACCAGGCCGGCGACCAGCCCGAACATGCCGCCCAGGCCGATGAACAGGCCGGTGAGCAAGGTGTAGCCGCTGCGCGCGCCCATGTGCTTGTAGGCCGGCTGGCCGATGTACGGCGTGGTCTGGGCGACGCCGCCGCAGACACCGGCGATCAGGGTCGCGCCGGCCTCGACCAACAGGATGTCGCGGGTGCGGTAGTCGTCGCCGGCGGCACGTGCGCTTTCGCTGACGTTGATGCCGCCGACCACCATCAGCAGGCCGAACGGCAGCAACAGCGGCAGCAGCGGCACCGTGTCGGCCAGGCCGGCGACGAACCCCAGGCTCGGCCACGGCAACACCAGTTGCGGCGCGCTCCATTGCGGCGCCTGGTGGCCGGGAATGCCGATCCCCGCGGCGTTGGCCCAGTAGTACAGGCCGGTACCCAACGCCAGCGCCAGCGGCACCCCCGGCAGGCGCCACGGCAACCGCCCCTTGGCGATCAGCACGTACAGCAGCAGGCCCAACACCACCAGCCCGACCAGCGGCGTGCGCAGCGTCTCCAGCAGCGGCAGGAAGCCCATCAACACGATGGCGATGCCGGCGATGGAGCCGAGCAGCGCGGCGCGCGGCAAGGCGCGGGTGACCGCATCGCCGAAGAACGACAGCACCGTCTTCAGCGCGCCCATCACCACCAGCGACGCCATGCCCAGGTGCCAGGTGGCCAGCGCCGCGGCCTGCGGGTCCAGGCCCTGCTGCTTGTAGCGCACGAACGCCGGGCCGAGCACCAGCAGCGCCATGCCGATGCTGGTCGGCGCATCCAGGCCCAGCGGCATCGCGGTGACGTCGCTGCGCCCGCTGCGCGCGGCCAGCCGCCGCGCCATCCAGGTGTAGAGCAGGTTGCCGACCAGCACGCCGAAGGCGGTGCCGGGAATCATCCGGGTGTAGATGACCTCGACGGGGAACTGGAACAGGCCGACCAGCGCCAGGGTGATGAAGCCGAGGATCGACAGGTTGTCGACCACCAGGCCGAAGAAGCCGTTGAGGTCGCCGGCGACGAACCAACGCGGACGCGGCGAGACAGGAGCGGGAGTGGACATGCGGGCAGTGGCGGCGTTGGGGGTCGAGGGATGGTAAGGGCAAGCGGCACCGTCGGATCGGTGCACGCGCAGGATGCCGTTTTCCGGCGACGGCGCGCCGCGGCGCTACAGCGGCAGATGCAGGAACTGGTTGAACGCGCTCGGCACGTAATCGCCGAACGCCGGCCCGTTGCGGAAGCCGCGCCGGCGATACAACGCCAGCGCCGGCGCGAACGCCGCGCCGCTGCCGGTTTCCAGGCTCAGCCGCTGCAGGCCTTCGGCGCGGGCGACCGCGATCAGATGGTCGAGCAGCGCCGCGGCCGCGCCCTGGCGCAGGAACGCCGGATGCGTGCGCATCGACTTCAGTTCGCCACCGCCCTCGCCAAGCACCCGCAGCGCACCGACCGCGGCCAGCGCATCGTCGCGCCACAGGCTCCACACCCGCACGTCGGTGCGCCGCAGACCGGAAACATCCAGCGCATACACGCTTTCCGGCGGCGACTGCGCATGCATCTGCTGCACGTGGTACTCCAGCAACCCACGCACCGCCGGATCGTCAAGATCACCAGGCCGAATCACGAACGGCCCCGCACTCACTGCAGCGGTCCGCTTTTGCGAATCCCCGCTTTCCACAGCCGAACGGCTGGTCATCCCCACTCCCCAATCCCCGCGGTCAAAACGACACGTCCACCGCCTGCCGCGCCCACAGCACCGACTGGTGCCCGGTGGCCTGCTTCCACGCCAGCCGGATCGCCTCGATGTCGGCGCGGCGCTGCGGGGTGTCCTCGTGCAGGATCACCAGCACCTTGGTGTTGAGCCGGTTCGGCTCCTTGGCGCCGCGGAACAGCCACTGGCCGTAGGCATCGAACACGGTCAGGCCGTCGGGAAAGCGCGGCGTCACTTCCTTGTCCAGGAACGCGCGCCAGCGCGCCTCGCTGATCGGCTCGGCCTGCGGGCGGTCGGCCGGGCCGCTCTCCTCGCCGACGCCGAAATACAGCTCGCTGCGCACCCAGCCGCTGGCCTGCGCCGGCCGCGCCGCATCGCCCTGCATGGTCGCGCTGACCTTGCTCGGCGCGGTGGGCGCAGACGGGGCGACGCTGGCGCAGGCGCTCAGGGCCAGGAGGACGGCGATCAACGGGGCACGCAGCAGCATTGGCAAGGTCTCGGTCGGAAGGGGCAGGCAACACACGATCGTAGGCCAGGTGCGGACCAGGCCGGATAACCGCCGGGCATGAGCTCATGCCCGAGCGCACCGAACACACGGCTCGCACATCGCCTTAACGTCGAGCTAATATATCGCTTCATCCGGATGGATGCAGCAAACTTTGCCGACCCCAGTCGCCGCCATGGCCGGCGCGGCCGGTCTCGATGGTCATCGTTTCAGGAGAGAACCCCATGTCGTCCCCGTTCGTCAGGCCGCTGAGCCTGGCCATCGCCCTGGCCCTGGCGGCCCCCGCGTTCGCCCAGGACGCCACCCCGGCCACCACGACCAACCTCGATACGGTGATCGTCACCGGCACCCGCGCCAGCGGCCGCACCTTGCTCGAATCCACCGCCCCGGTGGACGTGCTCAGCGCCGAGGACATCCGCAAGGCCGGCGTGGTCAACGGCGAACTCGGCAGTGCGCTGCAGGCGCTGCTGCCGTCCTTCAACTTCCCGCGCCAGTCCAACTCCGGCGGCGCCGACCACGTGCGCGCCGCGCAGCTGCGCGGGCTCTCGCCCGACCAGGTGCTGGTGCTGGTCAACGGCAAGCGCCGCCACACCTCGGCGCTGGTCAACACCGACAGCAAGATCGGCAAGGGCACCACCCCGGTGGACTTCAACGCCATCCCGATCAGCGCGATCAAGCGCATCGAAGTGCTGCGCGACGGCGCCGGCGCGCAGTACGGCTCCGACGCGGTGGCCGGGGTGATCAACGTGATCCTCGACGACGACCCGGACAGCGGCGCGCTGGAAGCCAGCTACGGCGCCAACCACACCGACGTCAAGCCGATCCACCGCACCCTCACCGACGGCCAGACCGGCTATGCCAGCGGCAAGGTCGGCACACGCCTGGGCCAGGACGGCGGCTTCTTCAAGGTCGGCCTGGAACTGAAGAACCACGAGGCCACCAACCGCGCCGGCTTCGACCAGATCCCGCCGTTCGAGGAACAGACCCCGGCCAACCTGGCGCTGGCCGGCAAGCGCAACTATGAACTCGGCGACGGCGCCAGCAAGGATCTCAACGCCTGGCTCAACGGCAAGCTGCCATTCGGCCAGGGCAGCGAGGTCTATGCCTTCGGCACCTACAACCAGCGCGACACGCAGGGCGCCAACTACTTCCGCTACCCCGACGGCGCCGCCAACTGGACCCAGGTGTATCCGCAGGGCTACCGCCCGGTGTCGCTGGGCGAGAACCGCGACCTGCAGGCGGTGCTCGGCGCGCGCGGGCAATGGGGCGAATGGGCCTACGACGCCAGCCTCGACTACGGCCGCAACGACTTCACCTACCGGCTCAAGCACTCGCTCAACGCCTCGCTGGGCCCGGGCAGCCCGACCCGCTTCAAGACCGGCGACTACGCCTTCGCGCAGGGCGTGGCCAACCTCGACCTGAGCCGCAGCTTCGACGTCGCCGGCGCCACCCACACCGTGGGCACCGGCGTGGAGCTGCGCCGCGAGCACTACCGCACGCGTCCGGGCGACCCGGCCAGCTACGCCGCCGGCCCCTACACCGACCGCCCCACCGGCGCCCAGGCCGGCGGCGGCCTGACCCCGCAGGATGCGGCCGACCTGTCGCGCAACGTCGCCAGCGTCTACGCCAGCGTGTCCAGCCAGTTCGGCGACAAGCTCTCCACCGACCTGGCCGCGCGCTACGAGCACTACCAGGATTTCGGCGGCGAACTGACCGGCAAGCTGGCCGCGCGCTACGAGTTCGTCCCGGCATTCGCCCTGCGCGGCGCGATCTCCAACAACTTCCGCGCGCCGTCGCTGAGCCAGATCGGCTACGAGGCCAGTTCCACCGGCTACAACGCCAACGGACAGTTGCTGCAGGGCCGCCTGCTCTCGGTCGACAACCCGATCGCGCAGGCGCTGGGCGCGCGCACGCTGCAGCCGGAGAAGTCGCGCAACTACAGCCTGGGCTTCACCAGCCGCGTCGGCAGCCACTTCGACCTGTCGCTGGACCTGTTCCAGATCGACATCGACAAGCGCATCGCGCTGTCGGAAAGCATCGACGGCGATGCCCTGACCGACTTCGTCGCGCAGCGCTTCGGCATCACCGGCCTGCAGAGCGCCAGCTTCTTCGTCAACGCCGCCGACACCCGCACCCGCGGTGCCGAACTGGTCAGCAACTGGCGGCAGGCGCTGGGCCAGGGCCAACTGCAGCTGACCGGCACCTGGAGCTACGCCAAGACCGAACTGGAGAACGTGGTGGCCACGCCGACGCAGTTGCTGGCGCTGAATCCGGACTACGTGCTGTTCGGCGTGGAAGAGCGCAACACCCTGACCGAGGCGACCCCGCGTACCCGCGCGCAATTGGCGGCGAACTGGAGCGACGCGCGCTGGTCGCTGCAGACCCGCGTCACCCGCTACGGCAGCGCCACCCGCGTGTTCGACTTCGGCGGCGGCTTCGCCCCGGAGCAGACCTACCGCGCCAAGTGGCAACTCGACGCCGAGGTCGAATACCACCTCACCCCGCAGTGGAGCGTGGCGGTGGGCGGACAGAACCTCACCGACGCCTACGCCGACCGCTCCAAGCCCGACATCGCCTACTTCGGCAACCTCCCTTACGACGTGCTGTCGCCGATCGGCAGCAACGGCGCTTACTACTACGGGCGGGTGCGGTACACCTTCTGACGGAGGTGTGGGGAATGGGGAGACGGGAATCGGGAATGGGTAAAAGCAACGGCAGCGCGCGCAGGCACCGCTTTTGCTCTTCCCATTCCCGATTCCCGGCCCCCAATCCACCTGACGCTAACGCCCGCTGCGCCATCATGGCCGGATGGCAGACGCGCTCCCCCTCCGACCGCCGCCGCCGCGTCTGGACGATGCCTGCGCATTGTTCCTGGACGTGGACGGCACTCTCATCGCCTTTGCCGAACGCCCCGACCAGGTGCAGTTGCTGCCCGAGGTGCGTGAGGCGATCGGCCGCCTGCACCAGCGCCTGGGTGGCGCGGTGGCGCTGGTCAGCGGACGTCCGCTGACGCAGCTCGACGCCTTGTTCGCGCCGCTGCGGCTGCCCGCCGCCGGCCTGCACGGCCACGAGTTGCGCAGCGACGCCGACGCGCAGGCGGCGATGCCCGCCGATACCTCCGACTTTCTCCATGCGCTGCATGCGCGCGCCGCGCATCTGCGCCAGGCGCATCCGGGCGTGCTGGTCGAAGACAAGGGCGCCAGCGTGGCCCTGCACTGGCGGGCCGCGCCCAGCGCGGCCGAGGCGGTGCTGGCGTTCGCCGACGAACAGATCGCCGACCTGCCCGGTTACCGCCTGCAGCCCGGCGACCACGTGGTCGAGTTCGTGCCCGAAGGCAGCGACAAGGGCGTGGCGCTGACCACGCTGCTGCAGCAACCGCCGTTCCGCGGACGCCGCCCGGTGTTCGTCGGCGACGATCTCACCGACGAATTCGGCTTCGCCGCGGCCAACCAGGCCGGCGGCTGGAGCGTGCTGGTCGGCACCCGCGCCGACAGCGTCGCCACCTATGCGCTGCCCGATCCACGCGGCGTACACGCCTGGCTGCGCGATAACGCCGGATGAGGCCAGCGCAACGCCCGCCCGTCCGCGCCCCGTGGCCGTTTCCCCCACTGCTTCCGCACAAGGACCCGACCGCTCCATGAGTTCCCCCAATCTCGACCTCGGCGTCATCGGCAACGGCAGCTTCGGCGCCCTGATCGACAAACGGGCCAGCGTGGTGTGGAGCTGCCTGCCGGCCTTCGACGGCGACCCGGCGTTCTGCGCCCTGCTCTCCCCGCGCGCGCATCCTGGCGGCGATTTCAGCATCGAGCTGGAAGACTTCGTCGACAGCGACCAGCACTACCTGGCCAACACCGCGATCCTGCGCACCGTGTTACGCGACGCCCACGGCGGCGCGGTGGAGGTGATCGACTTCGCGCCGCGCTGGCGCAACCACAGCCGCTTCTACCGCCCGGTGAGCATCATCCGCCAGGTGCGGCCGCTGGCCGGCAACCCGCGCATCCGCGTGCGTGCGCGGCCGCTGGCCGACTGGGGCGCGCGCCAGCCGGAGAGCACCTGGGGCAGCAACCACGTGCGCTGGCTACTGCCGGACTTCACCCTGCGCCTGACCACCGACGTGCCGGTGCGCTTCATCCGCGACGAACTGCCGTTCGTGCTCAACCACCCGGTCAACCTGATGCTGGGCGTGGACGAATCGCTGACCCGCTCGCTGACCGGCTACATCCAGGAAGCGCAGGAACGCACCGAGGAATACTGGCGCGAGTGGGTGCGCTATCTGTCGGTGCCGCTGGACTGGCAGGAGGCGGTGATCCGCAGCGCGATCACCCTGAAGCTGTGCCAGTACGAGGACAGCGGCGCGATCATCGCGGCGATGACCACCTCGATTCCGGAAGCGCCGGACACCCCGCGCAACTGGGACTACCGCTACTGCTGGCTGCGCGACGCCGCCTTCGTGGTGCGCGCGCTGAACCGGCTCGGCGCCACCCGCACCATGGAGCAGTTCCTCGGCTACATCTTCAACATCGCCACCACCGACGGCAGCCTGCAGCCGCTGTACGGCATCGGCTTCGAGGCGGCGCTGGAGGAACACGAGGTCGAATCGCTGGCCGGCTACCGCGGCATGGGCCCGGTGCGGCGCGGCAACCTGGCCTGGATCCAGAAGCAGCACGACGTGTACGGCAGCGTGGTGCTGGCCTCCACCCAGCTGTTCTTCGACCTGCGCCTGAAGGATCCCGGCGACACCCACACCTTCCTGCGCCTGGAGCCGCTGGGCGAGCGCGCGTTCGAACTGCACGACGTGCCCGACGCCGGCCTGTGGGAATTCCGCGGCCGCGCCGAGGTGCACACCTATACGAGCGCAATGTGCTGGGCCGCCTGCGACCGCCTGGCCAAGATCGCCGCGCGGCTGGGCCTGGAAGACCGCGTGGCGTATTGGCGCGAGCGCGCCGAGCGCATCCACGCACGCGTGCTGGCCGAGGCCTGGAGCACGGAGCTGGGCCACTTCACCGACACCTTCAACGGCCACCGGCTGGACGCGTCGCTGCTGTTGCTGGCCGACATCGGTTTCATCGCCCCGGACGATCCGCGGTTCATCGCCACCGTCGAGGCGATCGGCCGCGATCTCAAGCATGGCGATGCGCTGTACCGCTACGTGGCGCCGGACGATTTCGGCGAACCGGAGACCAGCTTCACCATCTGCACGTTCTGGTACATCGACGCCCTGGCCGCGATCGGCCGCAAGGAGGAGGCGCGCGAGCTGTTCGAGCGCATCCTCGCCCGGCGCAATCACCTGGGCCTGCTGTCGGAGGATCTGGCCTTCGACAACGGCGAAGCCTGGGGCAATTTCCCGCAGACCTATTCGCATGTCGGCCTGATCATCGCCGCCATGCGCTTGTCGCGCAGTTGGCAGGAGGCGTCATGAGCAGATTGGTGGTGGTATCCAACCGCGTGGCCTTGCCCGGCGAGAACCGCGCCGGCGGCCTCGCGGTCGGCTTGCTGGCGGCGCTGAAGGAGCGCGGCGGCGTGTGGTTCGGCTGGAGCGGCAAGACCGTGCGCGGCGACAGCGGCGCGATGCACGAACAGACCCAGGGCGATATCCGCTTCGTCACCATGGATCTGAATCGCGCCGACCTGGACGCGTACTACAACGGCTTCGCCAACCGCACGTTGTGGCCGCTGCTGCACTTCCGCCTGGACCTGGTCGACTACGACCGCGCCACCCGCGAGGGCTACCGGCGGGTCAACGCCATGTTCGCCGACAAGCTCGCGCCGCTGCTGCGCGAGGACGACACGGTATGGATCCACGACTATCACCTGATTCCGCTGGCCTCGCTGCTGCGCGAGCGCGGCATCGGCTGCCGCATCGGTTTCTTCCTGCACGTGCCGTTCCCCTCGGCCGACCTGATCCAGGCGCTGCCGGACCACGCACGGCTGTTCTCCGGCTTCTACGCCTACGACCTGATCGGCTTCCAGACCCGCCGCGACGTCGACCGCTTCCAGGCCTACGTGCGCCTGTTCGGCGGCGGCAAGGTGATCAAGGACGGCGTGCTGGAGGCGCCGGGCGGGCGCCGCTTCCGCGCGGCCATGTTCCCGATCGGCATCGACACCGAACTGATCGCGCAGCAGGCGCGCGCGGCGATGTCCAAGCCGGCGGTGCGCGATCTGCGCAGCAGCCTGCGCGACCGCCAGCTGGCGATCGGCGTGGACCGGCTGGACTACTCCAAGGGCCTGCCGGAACGCTTCCTCGGCTTCGAGCGCTACCTGGAACGGCATGCCGACCAGCGCGGCAGCCTCACCTATCTGCAGATCGCGCCGGTTTCGCGCGGCGACGTCACCGAGTACAAGCAGTTGCGCAACCAGCTCGAGCAGATCGCCGGTCACATCAACGGCGGCCACGCCGAGCCGGACTGGACGCCGCTGCGCTACGTCAACCGCAACTTCACCCACGCCACCCTGACTGGCTTCTATCGCGCCGCACAGGTCGGCCTGGTGACGCCGCTGCGCGACGGCATGAACCTGGTGGCCAAGGAGTACGTGGCCGCGCAGGATCCGGAGAATCCCGGCGTGCTGGTGCTGTCGCTGCTGGCCGGCGCCGCCGATGAACTGAAGGAAGCGCTGCTGGTCAATCCGCACGACCTGGACGGCGTCGCCGACGCCATCGCCACCGGCGCGTCGCTGCCCAAGGCCAAGCGCATCGAGCGCTGGCAGGCGATGATGGACCACCTGCGCAAGCACGACATCAACGCATGGCGCCAGCGCTATCTGCAGGCGCTGGAAAGCGTGCGCTAGCCGCGGCACACGCGTTGCGCCACGCGGCGCGCGCAGCGCCAGCGCGCCGCACGATCGCGCCATGCTTCGTCTCTCTGCAGCGCATGACGCAGTGTTCCGCATGCCATCACGGCCCGACGACCTGCGCCGCCTAAAATAGCCCGCACGCGCCGCGCCGGTTCCGCGCTTTCCGAGAACGCGCAGCGCGGTCGCTGCCTTGCGATGCGCGCCGTCCTCGCGACCCCGCGCTCGCCTCTCCCCCCACGATCGCCTGCATCGCCGCCATTCGCGCCACGCGCCAGGGATCCTCGTCGGATGTTTCGCTCATGACCGTTTCTCCCCCACCGAATGGAGCCGGCCGCTGGCTGTTCGCCGGCTATGCCCTCCTGATCGCCGTGATCGGCGTCGCCCTCGCCGTCATGGGCGGGCAACTCGCCGCCGTCGGCGGCTCCTGGTACTACCTGCTCGCCGGCGTGGCCCTGGCTGCGTCCGGCGTGCTGCTCGCGCTCGGCCGCCGCATTGGCCTGTGGCTGTTCGGCGTCACCCTGGCCGCGACCATCGCCTGGGCCCTGGCCGAGGTCGGCCTGGACGGCTGGGCGCTGATTCCGCGCCTGGCGATGATCTCGGTGCTGGGCCTGCTGCTGTTGCCGTTCTGGAAGGTCGCGCGCTGGCGTTTGGCGCCCGTGTCCGGCATCGGCTACCTGCTGGTCGCCGGCGTGTTGCCGGTGCTCGGCGCGGCGCTGGTGTTCGTGCCGCTGCTGTTCCCGCGCACGGTGGAACTGGCCGACCCCGGCCTCGCCGCGCAGCGTCCGCAGGCCGCCTTCAGCCGCACGACCGTGGACAGCCCCGACGGCAACGTCGCCGGCAACCACGATGCCGGCAACTGGACCGCCTATGCCGGATCCAACCTGTCCAACCACTACAGCCCCGGCGCACAGATCACCCCGGACAACGTCAAGGACCTGAAGATCGCCTGGGAATTCCACACCGGCGACCTCAAGCCGGCCGGCTCCAAGCTCGGCTACGCATTCCAGAACACCCCGCTGAAGGTCGGCGACCTGGTCTACATCTGCACGCCCACGCAGAAGGTGATCGCGGTGGAGGCCACCACCGGCAAGGAGCGCTGGCGCTTCGATCCGCAGACCGACCCCAAGGCCATGGCCGGCGTCGCCGCCACCACCTGCCGCGGCGTGTCCTACTTCGAGGCGACCACGCCGGTGGCCGAATGCGCCAAGCGCATCTTCTGGCCGATGGTGGACGGCCGCCTCGGCGCGCTCGATGCGATGACCGGCAAGCTCTGCGACAGCTTCGGCACGCACGGCTATGTCGACCTGAACAAGGACACCGGCAACACCAAGCCCGGCTTCGTCGGCCCCACCTCGCCGCCGGTGGTGATGCGCGGCGTGGTGATCCAGCCCACCGGGCAGATCCGCGACGGCCAGGAACGCGACGCGCCGTCCGGCGTGGTGCGCGCCTTCGACGCGATCAGCGGGCAGTTGCGCTGGGCCTGGGACCTGGGCAACCCGGCCATCGACGCGGCGCCGCCGGCCGACCAGACCTACACCCGCTCGACCCCGAACGTGTGGTCGCTGATGGCCGCCGACGATCAGTTGGGCCTGGTCTATCTGCCCACCGGCAACGCCTCCGGCGATTTCTTCGGCAAGCAGCGCACCCCGCAGGAAGAGGAGTACACCGCCTCGCTGGTCGCGCTGGATGCGGCCACCGGCAAGGAACGCTGGCATTTCCGCACGGTCAATCACGACCTGTGGGACTACGACATCGGCCCGCAGCCGAACCTGGTGGATTTCCCGGTGCCCGGCGGCGGCACCCGCCCGGCGGTGATCCAGGCCACCAAGTCCGGCCAGGTGTTCGTGCTCGACCGCGAAACCGGCGCGCCGATCATGCCGGTGCAGCAGATCCCGGTGCCGCAGGGCACCGACCACGGCGACTGGACCGCCAAGACCCAGCCGGTGTCGCCGGGCATGCCCAATACCGTGGGCGCGCCGAGCAAGGACTACGAGACCCTCGTCGAATCCGATGCCTGGGGCATCACCCCGTTCGACCAGTTGGCCTGCCGCATCCAGTTCAAGCGGCTGCGCTACGAGGGCATGTTCACCCCGCCCAGCCTGGGCGGTTCGCTGGCCTTCACCGGCAACCACGGCGGCATCAACTGGGGCGGCGTGTCGGTGGACCTGCAGCGCGGCATCATGGTGATGAACAGCAATCGCCTGCCCTACACCGAGCACGTGTATCCGCGGAAGGACATGCAGGCGCTGGGCGTGGTGTCGGTGTTCAACGGCAAGAGCAAGACACCCGGCTACATGGCGCAGGAAGGCCTGCCCTACGGCGCGCGCAAGGAGCCGTGGATGTCGCCGCTCAACACCCCATGCGTGGCGCCGCCGTGGGGCTATGTCTCCGGCGTGGACCTGCGCACCCAGCAGGTGATCTGGCGGCGTCCGCTGGGCACCGGCTACGACCAGGGCCCGATGGGCATTCCGTCGAAGATGAAGTTCGAACTGGGCACGCCCAACAACAGCGGCTCGCTGGCCACCGCCGGTGGCGTGACCTTCATCGGCGCGGCGCTGGACAACTTCCTGCGCGGCTACGACACCCAGACCGGCAAGCTGCTATGGGAAGTGCGCGTGCCCGCCGGCCCGCAGGCCGCGCCGCTGAGCTACACCGTCGATGGCAAGCAGTACATCGTCGCCGCGATCGGCGGCCACGACCGCATGGAGACCAAGGCCGGCGACAGCGTGATCGCCTGGACCCTGCCCGACGCGGCGACCTCGGCGAAGTAAGTAGGCAATCCCATCCCGCCACCGGCCGCACGCATGCGGCCGGCGGCGTATGGCCGCCCTGGCGCTGGATTTTCCGGGTTCGCCCGAGCCGCGTCCCGCCCGCGGCCCTGAGTCGATCGCCTGCTGCGCCGCAGCACATCATCACGCCTTCGGCGCTCTGCCTTAGGCGTTCAGTCCATATAAAGTTTCCGACGAACGGCAGGTGAAGGCGATCAAGCCGGCACGGTGATATGCCGATACTGGATCACCCCCCACGCGATCGCACCGCCCTCGCGGCGTTGCCCGTTGTTTCCCAGCCGGTGCAGACCATGCCCTCGCCAACTGCCGTTCTCCGCCCCACCGCCTCCTGGCTGCGCCCGCGTTCGGCGCTGCTTGCCCTGTCCCATGTCCTGATCCTGCTGGCGCTGGCCGGCTATGCGTTGCACGTCGGCCGCACGGTGGGAGCCAACGGATCGGCGTTGCCGCGGTTGCTGCCGGCGCTGCTGGTCGCCGTGGCCGCCGCCGCGGCACTGGTGTGGCTCGGCAGACGCAGCGCGCCACGCGCCCTGGAACACGCCACGCAGGCGCTGCAGGCACTGGGCGAAGGCCGCTTCGAGCAGCGTGTGGAGGTGCTCGGGGACACGGCCGAGGTGGCGCTGCTGCGTGCGCTGCAGAACGCGCAACAGGCGCTGGCGGCGCGCCAGGCGCAGACCGAAGCCGAACTGCGCCACGGCCGTTTCGTGATCCAGGCGCTGGACGATCTCGACACCATGGTGCGTATCGCCGACGACGATGGCCGCGTGCATTTCGCCAACCGCAAGCTGCTGCAGATGCTGCGCACCATCGAACCGGACGTGCAGCGCTTCCGCCCCGAATTCCGCGCCGAACAGTTCGTCGGCGGCAGCATCGGCGACATCTATCCGGACAGCCAGGCGGCGATCGATCGCATGCGCGCGCTGACCGGCTCCAAGCGCGTGCGCGCGCCGTTCTTCGGCCGCCAGATCGATTTCGTGTACAGCCCGATCGACGATGCCGACGGCCGCCGCCTGGGCACCATCGCGCAATGGGAAGAGGTGACCGCGCAGGTCAACGCCGAACAGGCGCTGGCCACGGTGATCGAGGCGGCCGCGCACGGCGATTTCAGCCAGCGCATCGAGACCGCGGCGATGGACGGCGTCCTCAAGTCGCTGGCCGAGGGCGTCAACCGCATTTCCGATGGGGTGGAGAGCAACCTGGCGCAACTGGCCGGAGCGCTGGCGGCGCTGGCCGAAGGCGACCTCACCCACCGCGTCGACGGCCAGGCGCAGGGCGTGTTCGCGCGCTTGCGCGAGGACACCAACCGCACCGTCGCCAAGCTCACCGAAATCATCGTCGGGATCCAGGAGTCGGCCGACACGATCCGCCGCGCCGCCTCGGAGATCGCCGCAGGCAATACCGACCTGTCCGACCGCACCGAACAGCAGGCGGCGAGCCTGGAGGAGACCGCCAGCTCGATGGAAGAGTTGACCTCGGCGGTGAAGCAGAACGCCGACAACGCGCAGCAGGCCAACGGCCTGGTGCAGAACACCGGCGAGGTCGCCCGTTCCGGCGGCCAGGTGATGGACGAGGTGGTGGCGACGATGCGCGCGATCAGCACGTCCTCGCAGCGCATCGGCGAGATCATCGGCGTGATCGACGGCATCGCCTTCCAGACCAACATCCTGGCGCTCAACGCCGCGGTGGAAGCGGCGCGCGCCGGCGAACAGGGCCGCGGGTTCGCCGTGGTCGCCTCGGAGGTGCGGTCGCTGGCGCAGCGCTCGGCCGATGCGGCCAAGGAGATCAAGGACCTGATCGAAGCGTCCACGCGCACCGTCGGCGAAGGCGCCGCGCTGGTCAACCGCGCCGGCGCCACCATGCACGAGATCGTCGGTTCGGTGCAGCGGGTGACCGGCCTGATCGGCGAGATCAGCGCCGCCAGCGGCGAGCAGTCCAGCGGCATCGAACAGGTCAACCGCACCGTGGCGCAACTGGACGAGGTGACCCAACGCAACGCCGCCCTGGTCGAGGAAGCCACCGCCGCCGCGCGCAGCATGGAGGAGCAGGCCGGCGGCCTGGCTGCGGCGGTCGCGGTGTTCCGGATCGAGACGGGACAAGGGCGGCCGGGCGGCAGCAATGTCACCCCACTGCTGCGCCGTACCTACTGAGGCGACGCACGCGACGACCGCCCGCCCCGTCCAGGATCAGGCAAAGCGCATGAATTGCTGGAGCAGGAACTGCAACTGGCTGGCGCGGGTGGGAAACTCGCTCTGAGGAAAGTACCCGGTGTCGGTATTGATCACCGTCACGACGTCATCGCCATTGGGCGCTTGCGAAACGAAGGATTGCTGGGCCTGCCCGAGCAGCATCAATTGCCCCAGCACGTGCGGATAGTAATCGGCATAGAACCGCTCCACCGCCTCGCGCGTGGCGAAGGCATGACCGGCATGGGCCTTCCTGCTGGGGCCGGTCGCATCGACCACCTTCAACGGCTTGTACACGTTGCCGGTCTTTTGCTTGTCGCCGCCCCACACTGTTCCGGCCAAGGCGCCCTCGTTGACGAAGACGACGGCGTCGTTCAACTCCAACGGCTGGGCGGTATTCTGCTGGATGATCTCGTCGGTGCGACGCGCGACCAGTTTCAGGCGTTCGATGCTGGCGGCGATGTCGGCCGCGCTTGCGCCGAGTTCGCGATACAGCGCCACATTCTGGATGTTCTGCGCGAAGGTGTCGTCCCGGTCCCAGTCGCCCGCATAGAGCCCCACCACGCGCGTCGGCCTTTCGTAGATGGCGAAGCCGGATCGGTGCAATGGACGCAAGCGGATGAACGGGCCCGTCCCGCTCATGTAGTAGGTACTGGGCAGCTGCTCGCCGACGAATCTGTAGTTCTTGATATCGATCGTGCCGAACACGCGATTGCTTGGATCGATCAGCCGCGCAGGCGTAGGACTGGGCATAGCGAAACTCCTCTCGGGCGGGTGTGGGAGCGTGGAAACGGGGGGCACCACGGTGCTATCTGCCAAGGAGGCTGACGGACGCCGCTGCCAGCGGCTTGCCAGCAGAAGCAGCAGAGGAATCTCCATAGTTGCCGGTCCGATCGCGTGGGTGGCCCGTCCGTCAAGAACGGCCACCGCAGGCACTTGTGAACCCGCGGCGATGGGCTCGCGCGAGGAAACAGCCGACAAGGCGCGCCGCGCGCGTCGTGCTCACTCCAGAAAGCGCGAGCGCTGTTGCGGCTCCGGCAGGAAACACTGCGCCGTGGTACCGAACCAGCGATGGCGGTTGCGCGCCAGCACCCGGTAGCCGGCATCGCGCCAGCGCCGCGGCAGCAGGCGCAGCAACGCGACGCTGCGCCACACCCCGCCAAGCCCGGCGATCACCGCGATCGCCGCGTCCGAATCGGTCAAGGCACCGTGCCGTGTCAGCAGCAGGAACGACAGCGGATCGGCCGGATCCAGGCCGTGCTCGCGCAACAGCGCGCTGCCGCGCGGCGACTGCATCGCCGCAAACCGGTAGCGGCCGCGGCGGTCATGGCGCAGCAGGAACCGCACCCAGCGGCTGCACAGCGCGCAGACCCCGTCGAACACGACGATGGCCATGTCCTCCGACGCCGCGGGCGCCGCACCCGCTGGCGGCTCAGGCCGGCGCAAGCCAGCCCTCGTAGCGGATGAACGGGCCGATCCACGGCAACGTCACCGCGATCACGAACGCGTAGCGCCCGTCGCGCTGGTCTTCGCGGCAGTGCACGCCGGCCAGCCAGCACCGCGGCAGCGGCAGCACGCCGAAGGCCCAGGCCCGCGCCGCGCGCCATTCGATGCCGGCGCCGTCGATCCGCAGGGCGAATTCGAACACCACCGCACCCAGCCGCTCGCGCAGGCGGCCGCGGTGCAGCCACAGCCGCGAGGGCATCGCATGCGTGCCGAAACGGCGCTCCCAGCGCTCGCCCTGGGCATCGGCGCGAAACACCACCTCCACCGGCGTCGCCGGCCCGGTGCGCGGCAGCCGCACCAGCCACGCGCACAGCGGCAGCAGCGGGTGGCGGCCGCGCTTGACCATCGCCTGGCCGACATAGCGCGACTGCGACGAGGGCGTGTGCAGCGCGCGCAGCACTGGCGGCAATTGCGCGAACGCCGGCCCCAGCACCTGCGCGAACAGCGGCGGCGTCAGGGCGCGATCCACGCCAGGGTCGCCATGCGCCCGCTGCGGCGGTCGCGCCGATAGGAGTAGAAGCGCTGCGCATCGGCGATGGTGCACAGCCCACCACCGTGGATCTGCTCCGGGGCCAGGTCAGCCGCGACCAGGCGTTGCCGCGCCAGCGCGTACAGATCCACCCGCCAGTGGCCGGGCCGGGTGTCCACGAATGCGGCCGCGGCGGCCGGATCGTGGCGCAGGAACGCCTCGCGCACCTCGGCGCCGATCTCGTAGTGCTGCGGTCCGGCCGCCGGCCCCAGCCAGGCCTGCAGTTGCGTGGGCGGCGTACGCAGCGCGGCCACGGTGGCTTCCAGCACGCCGCCGGCCAGCCCCTGCCAGCCGGCGTGCGCGGCGCCGACCTCGCTGCCGTCGCGGGCGGCGAACACCACCGGCAGGCAGTCGGCGGTCAGGATCGCCAGCACCACGCCCGGTTCGGCGGTGACCGCGGCATCGGCGGTCGGCTCGGCATCGATGCCGGCGCCCTGCGGCGGCCCGTCGAAACGCAGCACCTGCACGCCGTGCACCTGCCGCAGCCAGTGCGGCGGCGTCGGCAGCGCCAGTCGCGCGGCCAACTCGTCGCGGTTGCGCTGCACCGTGGCCGGGTCGTCGCCGTCGGCAGCACTGCGATTGCCGAGGTTGAAGCGGTCGAACGGCGGCTGCGAGGCGCCGGCGCCGGTGCGCAGGGTGGTCAGGGCGTGGACCCGCGGCGGTGCCGGCCAGTCGGCCGACAGGGCGAAGTCGCTCATCGGCAGCGCCCTCGCCCGACATCGGCCGACATGCCACCAGCCTGGCGCCGCCGGCCGCCGCGCGAAATGCAGTCGCGCGCGAGGGCGTGGGAAACCGGGCTCCCGGCCATGCTCAGCGCCGCGCCCGCTCGGCGGCCGCCTGCGCATCCACGCGCAGGGCGGCCATCAGCTGCTGCAGGTCGGCCGGCACCGCCGCGGTGGCGCGGACCGGCTCGCCGCTTGAGGGATGCTTGAACTCCAGCGTCTCGGCGTGCAGCGCCTGGCGCTTGAAACCACGCAGTTCGGCGATCAGCTCCTCGCTGGCGCCCTTGGGCAGCTTCAGCGGGCCGCCGTACAACGGGTCGCCGACGATGGGGTGCTTCAGGTGCGCCATGTGCACGCGGATCTGGTGGGTGCGGCCAGTCTCCAGGCGGCATTCCAGGGCCGTGTGGGCGCGGAAGCGCTCGCGCAGCCGGTAGTGGGTGACCGCGTCGCGGCCGTCCTCGCGCACCGCCATGCGCAGGCGGTCGCGCGGATGGCGGTCGATCGGCGCGTTGGCGGTGCCGCCGGAGACCAGCGCGCCGACCACCACCGCCAGGTACTGCCGGTGCACGTCGCGCGCGGACAGCTGCGCCACCAGCGAGGTGTGCGCCTGCAGGGTCCGCGCCACCACCATGGCGCCGCTGGTGTCCTTGTCCAGGCGGTGCACGATGCCGGCGCGCGGCAGCGCCGACAGCCCCGGGTCGCGGTACAGCAAGGCGTTGACCAGGGTGCCGCTGGGGTTGCCGGCGCCCGGGTGCACCACCAGCCCGGCCGGCTTGTTCAGCACGATGACCTGGTCGTCCTCGTACAGCACCTCCAGCGGGATGTCCTCGGGCAGGGCGTGGGTCTGGGTGTCCAGCACCGCGTGCAGGCTGGCGATCTCGCCGCCGCGCAGCGCATCGCGCGGCCGCGCCGGGGCGCCGTCGAGCAGGGCGTCGCCGGATTTGATCCATTCGGCCAGGCGCGAACGCGAGTATTCGGGGAACAGTTCGGCCAGCACCGCGTCGAAACGGCGACCGGCGGCGTGATCGGGGACGCGCGCCTGGCGCGGGCCGTCGCTGACGGCGTCCTCGGGGAGATCCGGGGGGGTATGGGGCATGGCAGGGGCACGGCTTGGGTCGGAAAAAGGGGGTCGCGGCGGCCATAGTCAGTCGCAGGACAGGCCACTAGGCTATCATCGCCCCTTCGTATTCCTGCCCTGCCGCGCCCGAACCCATGATCCGACGCTCCGTCCCGCTGTCCGCGCACGTCCGTTTCATCGCCCTGCTGCTGGTCACGCTGGTCGTGGCGACGGGTTGCCACCGTCAGAAGAAGAACCCCGAAGAAGGCATGCCGGTCGAGCAGCTCTACCAGAAGGCGCATGCGCAGATGGAGAGCGGCAACTGGGCCGGCGCCGAGAGCAGCTTCAAGCGCCTGATCGCGCAGTACCCGTACGGCAACTACACCGAGCAGGCGATGATCGAAAGCGCCTACGCCCAGTACAAGGCCGGCAAGCACGACGACGCGGTGTCGACCATCGATCGCTTCATCCGCACCTACCCGACCCAGCGCAACATCGCCTACATGTACTACCTGCGCGGGTTGTCCAACTCCAACCGCGACACGGTGTTCCTGCGCCGGGTGTGGTCGCTGGACCCCAGCCGCCGCGACCTGTCCACCCCGCAGCAGGCCTACGCCGACTTCAACACCGTCGCCGAGCGCTACCCGAACAGCCGCTACGCCGCCGACGCGCGTGCGCGCATGATCGCCCTGCGCAACGTGTTCGCCCAGCACGAGCTGGACAACGCGCTGTACTACCTGCGCCGCGACGCATGGGTGTCGGCCGCCTCGCGCGCCACCTACCTGCTCGAGACCTACCCGCAGAGCGCCTACCAGAACGATGCGGTGGCGGTGCTGGCCGATGCCTACACCCACCTGGGCAACAAGACCCTGGCCGCCGACGCGCGCCGCGTACTCGAACTCAACGACCCGCAGCACCCGTGGCTGACCGGCAACTGGCCGAAGTACCCGTGGATGATCCGCAAGCTCAACCCGTTCGCCGGCGAGAAGTCCGCCGCCACCGGACAGTCGAATTCGCAGATGCAGCGCTGATCCACCGCGCCGACACGATGCACACCGACAGGGGCCGCAAGGCCCCTGTCGCGTTTCCGGGCAGCGCCGATCGGCCCCCGTGGTCCACTCGGGCACCTGCGCGCGGCGGCTGCAGTCGGCCATGACGACACCAGCGGGCACCCAAGGCGAGGCGGGTGCGCGCGTCGCCAGGCAGCGCCAGTCCCGATCACTGGACGCCCGGCATGGCGCGCCTCCAGGCCGATCCCGGCGGAGTGCGACCCGCACCGCAGTCCCGGGAATTGGCGCCGATGCCCGTGGCCGGGCTTGCTAGGCTGGTCCCGTGCCCGCCCCGGGCCGCTTCCGCCGGGAACGCCATGTCTCTGTCCCTGCTGCGCCCGCTGCTGCGCCTGTTCGCTGCCCTCCTCGCCGTCGCTGCCGCACCTGCCGCCGCGGCACCGGCCATCGTGTACGGGGTCAACGGCCACGACGGCCGCCCGGCCTACCCGCTCAGCCAGAGCGAGGCGGTGTTCCGCCTGCTCGATCAGCGCAACCTGCGCAGCTACCGCTTCGACGTGGACCCGCGCAACTTCGACGTGCTCGACCGGCTGGTGCAGCTCTCGCGCCAGTACAACATCGCGCTGCGGCCGATGGTGTACCCGATGTCGCGCGAGATCGGCTACGCGCTGGCGCGCCGCTATGCCAACGACATCAAGGTCTGGGAGATCGGCAACGAGCAGGACCTGGACCGTGCCGCCGCGCCGGCGCGGATCGCGGCCATGACCACGATGTACCGCGGCATGAAGCAGGCCTCCGACGAACTGGGCGCCGGCCTGCAGTTCACCATCAACATCACCGCCTGCAACAGCGACGACCATTCGGCCAGCGCGCGCTGCCCGGGCGACCGCAACGGCTCGCTGTGGTTCCTCGATCAGGCCAAAGCCGCCGGTTTCGACTTCGACCGCATCAGCTTCCACTACTACGCCTTCCACGGCGAGCGCGGCTACTGGATGGACCTGTATCTCGGACAATTGCGCGCCGCCGCGCAGAAATACGGCACCAAGGTGTACGTCAACGAGCTCAACTGCGCCGAGATCTACACGGGCAACACCGATGGCGGCCATCCCGGCGACGGCGCCTGCTACGACAGCGTGGCGGAGTTGCTGCAGACGTTGCGCAGCGACTATGCCGACGTGGTCGCCGAGATCAATCTCTACGAACTGCTCGACCAGCCGGACCAGCAGGGCGCGGAAGCCCATTTCGGCCTGATGTACGACCTGGGCCGGCCGAAACCGACGCTGGACCTGCTGACCGACGCCGCCCGCTGAGGCCGCGGCGTCTTCGCACGGCGTGGTCGCCGCCTGCGGCTATGCTGCGGCGATGTTCGAACTGCATCGGGTCACCCGCCGCTACGGCGACATGCTGGCGCTGGACCAGGTCGATCTTCGCATCGCCCCGGGCCGCACCACCGCGTTGATCGGTCCCAGCGGCGCCGGCAAGTCCAGCGTGCTGCGCCTGCTGCTGGGGCTGGAGTGGCCGGATAGCGGCGAGGTACGCTTCCAGGGCGAGCCACTGCGTCGCGCCACCCTGCTGGCGCAGCGCCGGCGCATCGGCTACGTGATCCAGGAAGGCGGCCTGTTCCCGCACCTGAGCGCCCGCGACAACGCCGCCCTGCTGGCGCGCACGCTGGGCTGGACGCGGCCGCGCATCGAGGCGCGCCTGCACGAGCTCGCTGCGTTGTGCCGCCTGCCGGAAGCGCTGCTGGCGCGTTATCCAGCCGAGTTGTCCGGTGGCCAGCGCCAGCGCGTGGGAGTGATCCGCGCGCTGTTGCTGGACCCGCCGGTATTGCTGCTGGACGAACCGCTGGGCGCGCTCGACCCGATCGTGCGCCACGAACTGCAGACGCAGATGCGCGAACTGTTCGCGCTGCTCGGCAAGACCGTGGTGCTCGTGACCCACGACGTCGCCGAGGCCGCCTACCTGGGCGATACCCTGGTCCTGATGCGCGGCGGCCGCGTGCTGCAGGAAGGCAGTGCACGCACTTTGCTGGAGGCGCCGGCCGATCCGTTCGTGAGCCAGTTCCTGCAGGCGCAGCGCACCCTGGAGGAGGCGCGATGACCTCGCGAGGCGCGCGCTGGCGCGCGATCGCGATGCTCGCCTTCGGTGCAGCAGCCAGTCTGCTGAGCCTGCCGGCCGCCGCCGACACCAAGGTCGTGGTCGGCTCCAAGAACTTCACCGAAGCGGTGGTGCTGGGCGAGATCGCCGCCGGCGCCGGGCGCCAGGCCGGGGTCGAGGTCGAGCACCGGCGTCAACTCGGTGGCACCCGCATCCTGTGGCGCGCACTGGAGCAGGGTTCGATCGACGCCTATGCCGAGTACACCGGCACCCTGGCCGCCGAACTGCTGCAACTGCCGGGCGCCGACGACGACGCGCTGCGCAAGGCGCTGGCGCAGCGCGGCCTGGCGATGAGCGCGCCGCTGGGCTTCGACAACACCTATGCGTTCGGCATGCGCCGGCAACGCGCGCAGGCGCTGGGCATCGTGCGCCTGTCCGACCTCGCCGCGCATCCGACGCTGAAGTTCGGACTGAGCAACGAATTCGTCTCGCGCGCCGACGGCTGGCCCGGCGCGCGCGACGCCTACGGCCTGCCGCAGGTGCCCACCGGCCTGGACCACGACCTCGCCTACCGCGCGCTGGACAGCGGCGCGATCGACCTCACCGACCTGTACAGCACCGATGCCGAGATCCCCGCGCACGACCTGCTGGTGCTGCAGGACGACAAGCACTACTTCCCGCGCTACGCGGCGGTGTTCCTGTACCGCGCCGACCTGGCGCAGCGCGCGCCGCGCTTCGTGCAGGCGCTGCAGGGATTGGGCGGCCGCATCGACGCGGCGACCATGCAGCGGCTCAACGCCGAGGCCAAGCTCGACAAGCGTGCCGAAAGCACCATCGCCGCACACTGGCTGGGCATCGCCGCGCCGGCCGAGGACGGACGGATGCAACGGCTGCTGCAACGCACCCGCGAGCACCTGGCGCTGGTCGGGCTGTCGCTGGGCCTGGCCCTGCTGGTGGCGCTGCCGCTGGGTATCCTGGCCGCGCATCGGCCACGGCTCGGCCAGGCGGTGCTGGCCCTGACCGGCGTGCTGCAGACGCTGCCGTCGCTGGCGGTATTCGTGTTCATGATCCCGCTGTTCGGCATCGGCGCCAAACCGGCGATCGCCGCGCTGTTCCTGTACAGCCTGCTGCCGATCGTGCGCAACATGCATGCCGGCATCACCGGCATCCCGCGCGAGCTGCGCGAGACTGCCGCCGCGCTGGGCTTGCCGCCGGGCACGCGGCTGTGGCGGATCGAACTGCCGCTGGCGCTGCGCACTCTCCTCGCCGGCATCAAGACCGCGGCGGTGATCAACGTCGGCACCGCGACCCTGGGCGCGTTGATCGGCGCCGGCGGCTACGGCCAGCCGATCCTCACCGGCATCCGCCTGGACGACCTCGGCCTGATCCTGGAAGGCGCGGTGCCGGCCGCGCTGCTGGCGCTGCTGGTCCAGGGCCTGTTCGAGCTGCTGGAACGGGTGCTGACCCCGCGTGGATTGCGCCTGGCGGCGCGGCGGTAGGTCAAGCCAGCACCGCTGGGCATCAGCGATGTGGCCGGCCTTCGACAACCCGCACCCGCGCTAAACGCATCACAGCGGCATCGGGTCGCGGCTGAAGCCAGGCATCAAACAGGATCGACGATGCGGACCAGTAGTCGATTGCCTTCCCATCGAAACCGAAGACAGACAACAACCGCACGCACACGCGCTCAAGCACGCGCCGCAGCCACCATCTCTTGCGCCAGGCCGCGCATCGCCTCCGGCGTCAACTGCAGATAGGGCGCGATGCGCAGGGCGCCATGGCGATGGGTGCAGGTGACTTGCGCGTGCTGCAGCCATGGCAGCAAGGCCGGCATCGAAGATGCTGGTGGGCGCAGCGCGTACAGGTGCGGCGCATGCCCAGGCACGGTCCAGTCGCCCGCGCCCAACGCATGCAACTCCGCGTCGAATGCCGCACCAAGTGCGCCAAGCCGCTGCGCGATGCGCGCCGGCTGCCACTGCTGCACCTGCTGCAGCGCCGCGCTGGCCATCGCCAGGCGCAGCGGGTCGGCGACGCCGCCGGCATCGAAGCGACGCGCGCCGCTGCGGTACGGGGGCGGCGCCTCGGCCTGGAACTGCCAATCCGCCCCCGGGTCGCGCGCCTGCCAGTGCTGCTCGAACGGCACGCCGTGCGCGCGCCAGTGCGGCGAGGCCCACAGCCATGCCAGCCCCATCGGTCCGAGCAGCCATTTGTGTCCGACAGAGACCACGAAATCCGGCCGCCAGGCGTCCAGCCGGGCCGGCAGCACGCCCAGGCTCTGGCTCAGGTCCAGCACCAGCATCGCGCCGGCCGCATGCACGCGCGGCGCGATCCGATCCAGATCCAGCAGACCGCCGTCGCGCCAATACGCATTCGGCAATGTCGCCACACGCACGCGCGGCTGCGCGTCGAGCGTGGCCAGCACCGCATCAGTCCAGTCCTGTCCGGGCGCCCGCCGCACCACCGCGAGGTGCGCACCGCTCTCGGCGCAGCGTTGCTGCCACGCCAGTAGATTGGACGGAAACTGTCCATCGAGCAGCAGGACCGCATCGCCAGGCGCCAACGGCACCTGCCGCGCCGCGATGGCCAGGCCATAGGCGGCCGACGGCACCATCGCCACGCCCTCGCCGTCGCCCGCGAACACGGTGGCCGCGGCCAGCGCGCGCAGGTTTTCGATCTGCGCGCGCCAGGCATCGAAGGACAGCGTCCAGGGCGCGATCGACTCGGCCAGCGCCGCCTGCCCCGCGACCAGTGCACGGTGCAGGCGCGGCCCCTTGCTGGCGGTGTCCAAGTAGCGCACGCCGGGCGGCAGCGCGAACGCCTCCGCCGCGGTATCGAGGTCGACCAGGGCGCCGGCGGAAGCCGAACCGGCAAGGTGGTGCAAGGCGCTCGTAGACATGTGTCTAGGGTAACGCCACGGTCCGCGACGCGTGACGGTCCGTTCACGCCGCTGCGCTAAGACTGCATCGATGCAAGCGATCTCTCCGGCGTCACCGCCCTCGCCCATCGCATCCGTCGCGACGCTGGCGGACCGCCTGCGCCGCGTGCGCGCACGCAGCCGTCATCTCGCCGCACCATTGAGCGAAGAAGACGCGATGGTGCAGAGCATGGACGACGCCAGCCCGGCCAAATGGCATCTGGCGCACACCACCTGGTTCTTCGAGCGGTTCGTGCTCGGCGCCGATCCGGCGTACCGCCCCCACGATCCGCAGTGGGACTACCTGTTCAACAGCTACTACCAGAGCATCGGTCCGGCGCATGCGCGGCCGCATCGCGGCCTGCTGTCGCGGCCATCGCTGGCGCAGGTGCTGGACTACCGCGCGGAGATCGAAAGCCGCGTGCTGGCGCAGTTGCAGGCGGGCACGCTGGAGCCGCAGACGCTGCAGATCCTGGAACTGGGCCTGCAGCACGAACAACAACACCAGGAACTGCTGCTCACCGACATCAAGCATGCGTTCTGGCGCAATCCACTGGGCCCGGCCTATCGCGCCGACCTGGCGACGCAGCACGCGCCGGCGTCCCCGCTGCGCTGGCTGCAGCGCGACGAACGGATCAGCGAGATCGGTGCCGCGCCGTGGCCGGCGCATGCCCACTTCGCCTACGACAACGAATCGCCGCGGCATCGCGTGCTGGTGCCGGCGCATGCGCTGGCCAGCCGCCCGGTGAGCAATGCGGAATACGACGAGTTCATTGCCGATGGCGGCTATGCCACGGTCGGGCTATGGCTCAGCGACGGCTGGGCGCAGCGGTGCGCCGAGGATTGGCAGCGCCCGCTGTACTGGCATGCCGACGGCACGCGCGAATTCACCCTGGGCGGCTGGCGCGAACGCGATCCGCATGCGCCGGTGTGCCATCTCAGCCTGTTCGAAGCCGATGCCTTCGCGCGCTGGGCCGGCGCGCGCCTGCCGACCGAGGCGGAGTGGGAACAGGCTGCCGCCGGTGTCGCCATCGTCGGCAACTTCGTCGACACCGATGCACTGCATCCGCAGTCGACGGCGCCGGCCGACACCGGCCTGCAGCAGTTGTTCGGCGATGTCTGGGAATGGACCGGCAGCGCCTACCTGCCCTACCCCGGCTTCCGCCCGTGGTCGGGTACGCTGGGCGAATACAACGGCAAGTTCATGAACGCGCAGTGGGTGTTGCGCGGCGGCAGCTGCGCCACGCCGCGCGACCACATCCGCGCCAGCTACCGCAACTTCTTCCCCTCCGATGCGCGGTGGCAGTTCGCCGGCGTGCGCCTGGCCAAGGATTCCGCATGAATGCCGCAACCGCCCGTGCCCTCACCGAAGCCGCCCTGACCGACCTGCATCCGCAGCCGGACGACATCACCGCCGATGCGATCGCCGGCCTGTCGTGCAGCCCCAAGCAGCTACCGTCCAAGTATTTCTACGACGCCGAGGGCTCGCGCCTGTTCGAGGCGATCACCCGCCAGCCCGAGTACTACCTGACCCGCACCGAGCTGGAGTTGCTGGAAGCGCGGATGCCGTCGATCGCGCAGGCGGTGGGCACTGGCGCGCACGTGGTGGAACTGGGCAGCGGCAGCGGCCGCAAGACCCAGTTGCTGCTGGACGGCCTGCGCATGCCGGTGGCGTACACGCCGATCGAGATTTCCCGCGACATGCTGATGTCCAGCACCACGCGGCTGGCCGAGCGCTTCCCGCACATCCAGATGCTGCCGGTGTGCGCCGACTTCACCGCGCCGGTGGCGCTGCCGGCACCGCAGCGCGGCGCGCGCCGCACCCTGGTGTTCTTCCCCGGCTCGACCCTGGGCAACTTCACCCGCGAGGACGGCATCGCCCTGCTGCGCTCGATGCGCCAGACCATGGGCGCGGACGGCTGCGCCCTGGTCGGCATCGACCTGGTGAAGGACACGGCACTGCTGGAGGCGGCCTACAACGACGCCGCCGGGGTCACGGCCGAATTCACCCTGAACCTGCTGCGCCGGCTCAACCGCGAGATCGGCAGCAACTTCGACCTGGCGCAGTTCCGCCATCATGCCGTTTATTCGGAAGCGCGCGAGCGCATCGAGACCTTCCTGGTCAGCCAGTGCGCGCAGCAGGTGACGGTGGCCGGGCGCCGCTTCGATTTTGCCGAAGGCGAAGCGATGCAGGTCGAGTACAGCCACAAGTACACCGACCAGAGCTTTGCGGCGATGGCCGCCGAGGCCGGCCTGCGCGTCAGCCACGGCTGGAATGCGCAGGACGATGCGTTTGGGTTGCGGTTGTTGCAGAGCGGGGACCCAGGGCCCGGGGGCCGGGACCCGGAAAAGCCGTAATCCTCCAAGATGCGGCACGCCATGATGGTGTCCGCGGCAAAATCGCTATCAAGCGATTTTTTGGGGGAGGGGCTTCAGCCCCGACAGGCTTTCCCGGTAAAGCCCGTCGGGACTGAAGTCCCTCACACGGTGCAATCGCAACCGCCTTGCACTCGCGGAAAAATCGCGGGTCCCGACTTTCCCGAGTCCATCAACCCTGGTAGCCATTGCTGATCGGATAGCGCCGCTCGCGCCCGAACGCGCGGCGCGACACCTTCGGTCCCGGTGCGGCCTGGTGGCGCTTCCATTCGCTGATGCGCACCAGCCGCACCACCCGGTCGACCACCTCGGCGGCATAGCCGGCGGCGACGATCTCGTCGCGCGATTCCTCCTGGTCGACATAGCGGTACAGGATGCCGTCGAGCACGTCGTACGGCGGCAGCGAATCCTGGTCGGTCTGGTTGGCGCGCAGTTCCGCCGAGGGCGGCCGCGCGATCACCGCCGGCGGGATCACCGGCGCACCGCCCACCGTGTTGCGCCACTTCGCCAGGCCGAACACCTCGGTCTTGTACAGGTCCTTCAGCGGCGCGTAGCCGCCGCACATGTCGCCGTAGATGGTGGCGTAGCCCACCGCGTACTCACTCTTGTTGCCGGTGGTCAGCAGCAGGCCGCCGAACTTGTTGGCCAGCGCCATCAGGATCACGCCGCGGCTGCGCGACTGCAGGTTCTCCTCGGTGACGTCGGGCTCGGTGCCGGCGAACAGCGGGCCGAGCGCGCTCAGCAGGCCCTCGAACGCCGGCTCGATCGCCACCGTCTCCAGCTTCACGCCCAAGGTGCGGCATTGATCCGCGGCCAGGTCGTTGGACAGGTCGGCGGTGTAGCGCGACGGCAGCCGCACCGCGGTGACGTTGTCCGCGCCAAGCGCGTCCACCGCCATCGCCAGCACCAGCGCCGAATCGATGCCGCCGGACAGGCCCAGCCACACCTTGGAAAAGCGATTCTTTGCGCAGTAGTCCCGCAGCCCGCGTACCACCGCGCGCCAGGCCAGCGCATCCATGCTTTCGTCGCCGTCGTCGGTCCAGCGCAGCGGCGCGAAGCGGCGCGCGGCGGTGTCGTACTCGACCACCAGCCACTGGTCGGTGAAGGCGGCCGCGGCCGGATGCACGGTGCCGTCGCCGTCGGCCACCACCGAGGCGCCGTCGAACACCAGCGCGTCCTGGCCGCCGACCACGTTGAGATAGGCCAGCGCCGCGCCGCTCTCGCGGCTGCGCTCGGCCAGCAGCGCGTCGCGCTGCGCATGCTTGCCGCGTTCGTAGGGCGAAGCATTGGGCACCAGCACCAGTTCCGCACCCGCCCGCACGGTCGCCGCCAGCGGCTCCGGGAACCACAGGTCCTCGCAGATCACCAGGCCGACCGGCGTGCCCTTGACCTCGAACACGCAGTTCTCGCCGTCCGGGTCGACATCGAAGTAGCGGCGCTCGTCGAACACCGCGTAGTTGGGCAGTTCGCGCTTGCGGTAGGTGCGCTCGATGCGGCCGCCGCGCAGCACGCTGGCGGCGTTGTAGACCACGCTGCCGGCGCTCTGCGGCCAGCCGACCACCGCGACGATGCCGTGCACCTGTGCGGCGATGCGCTGCACCGCGCGCTCGCAGTCGGCCAGGAAGCCCGGCCGCAATAGCAGGTCTTCCGGCGGATAGCCGCTGACCGCCAGTTCCGGGAACAGCACCACGTCGGCGCCGTACTCGTCGCGCGCCTCCTCGATCAACGCGATGATGCGGTCGGTGTTCTGGGCGACGGCACCAACCGGGAAGTCGAACTGGGCCATGGCGAGACGGAGGGAAGCGGACATAGGCGACCTTGCAGGAACGAATGGAAGACCGTCAGGCGCCACACGAGCGCATCGCACCTGCCGCGGCGCCGTTGCATCGCACGGCGCCATGCGCAGTGTAGCGCTGTGCCGGGTTGCGGCCGATGATGCGCGTGCCGCCACGTTGGAGTGTGAGCATGGAGTCCGTGCAGGCCGCATCTTGGTGCGCACATGGCGGCAGCCGCGGCGATGCCATAGGCCGCTCTCTCCGCTGCGCGCGCCCGAGAAAGGCGCTTGGCCAAGCACCCGCGTCGCGACTGAAGTCGCCCCCACAATCGAGCAACATGCACGACCAATAGAAATCGCTGGTGCATGCGCCGCGCGTCGCCGCCGAAGCCGCGCTCACTCCAGGGACAGCACGTGCCGAGGCGTCACTGTGGGAGGGACTTCAGTCCCGACTGCATCACCCCCGAAACGCCGACCAGCCACCGCGCTCCGCTTCAGCGTGCCCCACCACCAGCCCGCGCACGGCGCCGCCGGCGCCAACGCCGCAGCAACACCACCACTCCCGCACACGAACTCAGCGCAGCGAGGCCCAGTACCGCCATGCGCACGCCGACGCCGTGCTGGAACACCACGTCCTTGCCCTCGCCGTCGAGCGTGTAGGCGACCACGTAGTCGCCCATCGTGCCCATGCCTTCGCGCCCGCCGGCCGCGATCACCACGTACTGCTTGCCGCCCACCGCATAGACCGATGGCGTGGCCTGGCCGCCGGCCGGCAGCTTGGCCTCCCACAGGGTCCTGCCGGTGGCGCTGTCGAGCGCGCGCAGGCGTGCATCGGCCGCCGCGGCGATGAAGGTCAGGCCGCTGGCGGTGGTCACCGCGCCGCCGAGCAGCGGCGTGCCCACCTCCAGCGGCAGCCACGGCAGCTTCTCTTCCAGGGTGCCGAGCGGGCGCTCCCAGGCGATCTTGCGCGTGCGCAGATCCACTGCCACCAGTCGCCCCCACGGTGGCTTGACGCAGGGAATGCCGCCGGAGGAGCTCAGCATGCCGCGGCGCATGTAGTACGGCGTGCCTTCCATGTCGTTGAACTGCTGGTCCGGATGGCGCGCATGCTCGGCCTTGCTGAACTGCTCGCGCGGGATCAGCGCCACCTGCATCGGCAGGTCCGACACCGGCAGGATCGCCAGCTGGCGCTGTGGATCCACCGCGATGCCGCCCCAGTTCACGCCGCCGGCCCAACCCGGCAGCGCGATCGTGCCACGCACGCTGGGCGGGGTGAACAGGCCTTCCGAGCGCAGCCCGGCGATCAGCGCTGCGCATTCGCGGCGCGCGCCGGGCGTCGCCCCCCAGGCGTCGGCGGCAGTCAGCGGCGTGTGCCGCGCCAGGCGCAGCCCCGGTTCGGGCATCGGCTGGGTCGGCGAGGCGCGTTCGCCCGGCACGTCGGAAGCCGGCACCGGCACCTCGCTGATCGGGAACAGCGGCGTGCCGTCGCGGCGATCGAAGGCGAACAGGAAGCCGGTCTTGGTCGCCTGCAGCACCGCCGCGCGCGGTCCCTGCGCAGTCTGCACCGTGGTCAGCACCGGCTGCGAGGCCAGGTCGTAGTCCCACAGATCGTGATGCACCAGTTGCTGCGCCCACACCCGGCGCCCGCTGTGCAGGTCCAGCGCCACCAGCGAGTCGGTGTCGCGGTTGTCGCCCAGGCGCTCGCCGCCGTAATAGTCGGGGCTGGCCGAGCCGGTCGGTACGTAGACCAGACCCAGCGCCGGATCCACCGACAGCGGCGCCCAGGCATTGCCGCCGCCGACCGTGGCCGCCTGCTCCGGCCGCCAGCCGGCGGCGGTGGCCTTGGCCGGATCGCGCGGCACCGGATCCCAGCGCCACAGTTCGCGGCCGCTGCGCGCGTCGTAGCCACGCACCACGCCCTGCTCCAGCGCATGCCCGCGGTTGTCGCCGATTGAGCTGCCGACCACCAGCACGTCGCCGGCCACCACCGGCGGCGAGGTCACCGCATAGTTGGCCCAGGCATCGCTGGCGTTGTCGTGCACATCGATGCCGGCATGCAGGTCGATCGTGCCGTCCTTGCCGAACCCGGCGCAGGGCTTGCCGTCGGCGGCATCCAGCGCGATCAGCCGCGCATCCAGGGTGCCGTACACGATGCGCTCGCGGCACGCGCCGGCCGTCGCCTGGGTGTCGCGCCAGAAACTCACCCCGCGCGAGGCCGGGTCGCTGTAGTGCTTGTTGCGCGGCACCTTGGCATCGAAGGACCACCGTTCGCGGCCGCTCGCCGCATCCAGCGCGAAGGCGATGCCGGTCCCGGTGGTGAGGTACATGCGCCCACCCAGCACCAGCGGATTGGCCTCGAAGCGGCGCCGCTCCGGATCGGGCAGGCCCGCGCCGAGTTCGCCGGTGCGGAACGACCAGGCGATACGCAGCCGGCCGATGTTGTCCGGGGTGATCTGGGTCAGCGGCGAGTACTGCCCGCCGCCGGGCGCGCCGGCATAACTGGCCCAGTCGCCTGGCGCCGCCGCGCAGATACCACCGATACCCATCGCCATGCCCGCCCCGCATACCGCTGCCCGCCATCGCCTGATCACGCATCCGCTCCTGTCGCCGCCGAAGAAAGTGGCGCCAGTGTCGGCACAGTGCCGGACCGTGTCGGCAACGCAGGGACGGCACCACCCGGCCAAGGGACCAATGGCGGGGCCGCAGGGACGAATGGCGACCAAGGGGATGGCGCAACTGCTTGATTGCGCAGACGTTGGCGGGGCAGCAGTGCGTGCCCGCCCCATCCGCCTCGTCGCGCCAGGGACACTGCGGCAGTGCCGCGTACCGAATCCTCTAAACGGAAAAGGCCTCGCTCGCGCGAGGCCCTTGCGGACAGCGGCGGCGACAACGACGCACCCGAAGGCGGGTCGCTGCCGCAGCGCTGACGGCTTACTTCACCAGCGAGGCGATCGCCGCACCCAGGTCGCCCGGCGAGCGGACGGTCTTGACGCCTGCGGCTTCCATCGCCGCGAACTTGCCCTCGGCCGTGCCCTTGCCGCCCGAGGCGATCGCACCGGCGTGGCCCATGCGCTTGCCGGCCGGGGCCGAAGCACCGGCAATGAAGCCGACGACCGGCTTCTTGACGTGCTTGGCGATGTACTCGGCACCGGCTTCCTCGGCGTCGCCGCCGATTTCGCCGACCATGATGATGCCTTCGGTCTGCGGATCTTCGTTGAACAGCTTGAGGCAGTCGACGAAGTTCAGGCCGTTGATCGGGTCGCCGCCGATGCCGATGCAGGTGGACTGGCCCAGACCGACTTCGGTGGTCTGCTTGACCGCTTCATAGGTCAGCGTGCCCGAACGCGAGACGATGCCGATCTTGCCCGGCTTGTGGATGTGGCCCGGCATGATGCCGATCTTGCACTCGCCCGGGGTGATCACGCCGGGGCAGTTCGGCCCGATCAGCACGGTCTCCGGGAAGGAGCGGGTCAGCACGTTCTTGACGCGCAGCATGTCCAGCACCGGGATGCCTTCGGTGATGCAGACGATGACCTTGATGCCGGCCGCGGCCGCTTCCAGGATCGCGTCGGCCGCGAACGGCGGCGGCACGTAGATCACCGAAGCGTCGGCGCCGGTGCTCTGCACGGCATCGGCCACGGTGTTGAACACCGGCAGGTCGATGTGGGTGGTGCCGCCCTTGCCCGGCGTGACGCCGCCGACGACCTGGGTGCCGTACTCGATCATCTGAGTGGCGTGGAAGGTGCCCTGCTGGCCGGTGAAGCCCTGCACGATCACCTTGGTGTTCTTGTTGATCAAAACAGACATTGGAGTTCCTTGGTGTCGTGGATCAGGCAGCGTTCTTGACAGCTTCAACGACCTTCTTGGCGCCGTCGTTGATGTTGTCGGCCGGGATGATGGCCATGCCGCTGTCGCGCAGCAGTTGCTTGCCCTCTTCCACGTTGGTGCCTTCCAGGCGCACCACGACCGGAACCTTGACGCCCACTTCCTTGACCGCCGCGATGATGCCCTCGGCGATCATGTCGCAGCGGACGATGCCGCCGAAGATGTTGACGAAGATGCCTTCGACCTTGTCCGAGGACAGGATCAGCTTGAACGCCTCGATCACGCGCTGTTTGTTGGCGCCGCCGCCCACGTCCAGGAAGTTCGCCGGCTCGCCGCCGTTGAGCTTGATCACGTCCATGGTCGCCATGGCCAGACCGGCACCGTTGACCATGCAGCCGATGTTGCCGTCCATGGTGACGTAGTTGATGTCCAGCTCCGAAGCGGTCACTTCGGTCTCGTCTTCCTGGGACTTGTCGCGCATGGCGACCAGTTCCTTGTGGCGGAAGTTGGCGTTGTCGTCGCTGTTGAACTTGCCGTCCAGCGCGTAGAGGTTGCCGTCGTCGAGGATGGCCAGCGGATTGATCTCCACCAGCGCCAGATCCTTCTCGTTGAAGATGCGGTACAGGTTGACCATGATGCTGGCGAACTGGCCGGCCTGCTTGGCGGTCAGGCCCATCTTGAAGCCGATGTCGCGGCCGTGGTAACCCTGCACGCCCTCGACGAAGTCGACGTTGAGGGTGTGGATCTTGTCCGGGGTCTCGGCGGCGACCTGTTCGATCTCCATGCCGCCTTCGCTCGATGCGATGTAGCTGATGGTGCGGGTGCCGCGGTCGACCAGCACCGACAGGTACAGCTCCTTGACGATCTCACCAGCGGTGGTCACCAGCACCAGGTTGATCGGCAGCTCGACGCCGGCGGTCTGGTAGGTGGCCATCTTGGTGCCGAGCAGCTTCTCAGCAACGGCCTTCACATCGTCGGTGGTCTTGCAGAACTTGACGCCGCCGGCCTTGCCGCGGCCACCTGCGTGGATCTGCGCCTTGACCATCCAAGGGCCAGCGCCAAGCGACTTGGCGGCTTCAACCGCTTCTTCCGGAGTCGCCGCGACCTTGCCGGCCGGGACCGGGATGCCGTACTCGGCAAGCAGTTGTTTTGCCTGATATTCGTGGAAATTCATGCGTCACCGTGGGAAAAGGAACGGCCGTCCCGCAGCGATCCGGGCCCTGAGTGGCGGCCGGGAGCGGTACGGACGGGACGCCTATTGTCGCCGACCCAGGGCGGCGGCGCAAAAGCGCCGACGCTCCGACCCGGCCGAGGACGCCGGGGAGGTCCGCTGCGGCACCATCGGCTGGCGCAGGCACCGGGCCGTCCCCGCCCTGCCGCACTCACCCGTCCCTCCTCTTGCCCCGACCGGCACCGGACCACCACCGGCGAAGGCCCGGCGAGGCCGCCGCCGCCCTGGCCGCCATCCGCGCAGACGGCACCACCCCTATACTCGCGCCGTCCGCTGTCCGCCCGGAGTCCGGCTTGCCCACCAGCGCCTCGCTCATCGATCGCATCGAGTCCATTCCGCGCCGCGAGCTGTACTTCTTCGCGCTGTACCGGGTGCTGGTGGCCGGGCTGATCGCCGCCCTGGTGTTCAGCCCGCTCGGCGTGCTGGTGGGCGAACCGCGCTACCCGCAACTGGCCGCCACCTTGTCCACCGCCTACCTGGCGGTGGCGCTGGCGCTGCTGATGTGGGGGCGCAACGAGGCGCACCTGGCGCCGATCGTCGGTTTCAGCGCCTTGGCCGACATCGTCGCCGCGACCCTGGCCGCGCATGCCTTGCCCTCGGCCAGCGCCGGCATCGCGATGATGCTGCTGTTCAACGTCGCAGCCGCGGCAATGCTGCTGCGCCTGCGCGGCGGCATCGCCATCGCCCTGACCGCCTCGGCGGCGACGCTGGCCGAATACGTCTGGAGCGTGCTGGACGGCGCCGACAACACCCGCAGCCTGGCCGAACTGGCGATGTTCGCCACCAGCTACCTGGCGGTGGCCTACATCTGCAACCGCATCGGCCAGCGTGCGCGCACCAGCCAGCACCTGGCCGAGCGCCGTGGCGCCGAGGTGGCCAATCTCTACGAAATCAACGAACTGATCATCCGCCGCATGCGCACCGGGGTGCTGGTGGTGGACGCGCAGAACCGGGTGACGCTGGCCAACGAGGCCGCGTCGGCCCTGCTCGGCGATACCGACGGCAACAGCGGCAGCGGCCGGCTGGATCTGGCCAGCGCCGCGCCGGAACTGGCCCGACGCCTGCAGCGCTGGCGCAACGGCTGGAACCAGGACGAAAGCCCGCTGCAGCTGTCGCCGGACCAGCCGGAGGTGCAGCCGCGCTTCGCCCGGCTGCTGGCCGAAGGCGACCTGACCCTGGTGTTCCTCGACGACGCCACGGTGGTCTCGCGGCGCGCCGAATCGCTGACGCTGTCGGCGCTGGGCCGCTTCTCGGCGAGCCTGGCCCACGAGATCCGCAACCCGCTGGCCGCGATCAACTACGCCTCGCAGCTGCTGGAGGAATCGCCGGCGATCGGCGATGCCGACCGCCGCCTGCTGCAGATCATCCACCAGCAGTGCCAGCGCACCAACGGCATCGTCGAGAGCGTGCTCGGCCTGGCCCGGCGCGAGCGCTCCAATCCGGAGAACCTGGACCTGGGCGCGTTCGTGCGCCGCTTCGTCCTGGAGTACCGGCAGACCCTGTCGATCGAGACCGACAGCCTCGAAGCGATCCTCGCCCCGCAGCCGGTGCACGCGCTGGTCGACCCCAAACACCTGCACCAGATCCTCAGCGCGCTGGTGCACAACGCGCTCAAGTACGGGCGGGTGATGGAGGAGCCGGCGCGGGTGCGCCTGCGCGTGGCGCTGCAGGAGCGCAGCGCCATCGTCGACGTGATGGACCGCGGCCCCGGCATTCCCGAGGCGGTGGCGGCGCAGCTGTTCCGGCCGTTCTTCACCACCTCCGAGCACGGCACCGGGCTGGGCCTGTACATCGCCCGCGAGCTGTGCCGGGCCAACCAGGCGCGGCTGGAGTACGTGCCGGTACCGGCCGGCGGCGCCTGCTTCCGCGTCGCCCTGCCCGGCCCGCACGCCATGCTCAGCGGCTGACAGGTGAGAATCGCTCCGCCAGCGCGCGACCGGCGCCGGTAAATTGGCGCATGCCCCGGTTCCTACGCTATCTTCCCTGCACATGAACGAAACCCGAAGCGCCCTGGTCGTCGACGACGAGCGCGACATCCGCGAGTTGCTGGTCCTGACCCTGGGCCGGATGGGGCTGCGCATCAGCACCGCCGCCAACCTCGCCGAAGCGCGCGAACTGCTGGCGAGCAATCCCTACGATCTGTGCATCACCGACATGCGCCTGCCCGACGGCAACGGCATCGAGCTGGTCAGCGAGATCGCCAAGCACTACCCGCGCACGCCGGTGGCGATGATCACCGCCTTCGGCAGCATGGACCTGGCGGTGGAAGCGCTGAAGGCCGGCGCCTTCGACTTCGTCAGCAAGCCGGTGGACATCCAGGTGCTGCGCGGCCTGGTCAAGCATGCACTGGAACTCAACAGCGAGAGCCGCGCCGCGCCGCCACAGCCGGCCCCGGAACAGGCCAGCCGCCTGCTCGGCGCCTCGGCGGCGATGGACGCCCTGCGCAGCACCATCGCCAAGGTCGCGCGCAACCAGGCGCCGGTCTACATCCTCGGCGAATCCGGCGTGGGCAAGGAACTGGTCGCGCGCACCATCCACGAACAGGGCGCCCGCTCCGCCGGCCCCTTCGTTCCGGTGAACTGCGGCGCGATCCCGGCCGAACTGATGGAAAGCGAGTTCTTCGGCCACAAGAAGGGCAGCTTCACCGGCGCCCACGCCGACCAGGCCGGCCTGTTCCAGGCCGCGCACGGCGGCACCCTGTTCCTCGACGAGGTCGCCGAACTGCCGCTGCCGATGCAGGTCAAGCTGCTGCGCGCGATCCAGGAAAAATCGGTCCGCCCGGTCGGCGCCGCCACCGAGGTGCCGGTGGACGTGCGCATCCTCTCGGCCACCCACAAGGACCTGGCCGACCTGGTCGCCGAGGGCCGCTTCCGCCACGACCTGTACTACCGCATCAACGTGATCGAACTGCGCGTGCCGCCGCTGCGCGAGCGCGGCGGCGACCTGCCGCAACTGGCCGCAGCGATCCTGGCACGGCTGGCCAAGAGCCACGGCCGCCCCACCCCGCTGCTGTCGCCCTCCGCCCTGGACGCACTGAGCAGCTACGCCTTCCCCGGCAACGTGCGCGAACTGGAAAACATCCTCGAGCGCGCCCTGGCAATGGCCGAGGACGACCAGATCAGCGCCACCGACCTGCGCCTGCCGCAACCCGGCAACCACGCCCGCAGCGCCGCCGAAGCCGCCCCGGCCCTGCCGCGCGGCGTGGTCGACATCGACCCGAGCTCCTCCGCCCTGCCGTCCTACATCGAGCAACTCGAACGCGCCGCGATCCAGAAAGCGCTGGAAGAGAACCGCTGGAACAAGACCCGCACCGCCGCGCAGTTGGGCATCACCTTTCGCGCGCTGCGCTACAAGCTGAAGAAGCTGGGGATGGAGTAGTGAAGCCGGGAATGGGGAATCGGGATTGGGGAATGGGAAAAGCCGATCTCCCGGCTGCTCTTAGCCCTTCGCCCAATTGAGCGGGGTAATGCGGTTGGGCGCAGCCGGCATTGTCCGCCCGCGCCAAGCGTCGAGAAGCCCGGGAACAATGCTTGGACTACCGGGAGATCAACAGGGACGGAAAAGCCGCTTTTCCGATTCCCCACTCCCGATTCCCCATTCCCGGCTCTTCAATCCTTCGTCACCCGATTGATCTCGGCCAGGCTGGTGATGCCGTTGCGGGCCTTGAGCAGGGCCGACTGGCGCAGGTCCTTGACGCCGATCTTCTGCGCGGCACTGGCGATGTCCATAGCGTTACCGCCCTGCAGCACGATCGCCGCGATCTCGTCGTTCATCGGCATCACTTGGTAGATGCCGGTGCGGCCCTTGTAGCCCTCGGTGCACTCGTCGCAGCCGACCGCTTCGTACAGTTGGACGCCGGCGGCGATCTCCGCCTCGGTGAAGCCTTCGGCCAGCAAGGCCTTTTCCGGCAACTGGACCGGGCGCTTGCAGTTGTTGCACAGGCGCCGCGCCAGGCGCTGGGCGATGACCAGGGTCACCGAACTGGTGATGTTGTAGGGCGCGATGCCCATGTTCATCAGGCGCGCAATGGTCTGCGGCGCGTCGTTGGTGTGCAGGGTGGACAGCACCATGTGACCGGTCTGCGCGGCCTTGATCGCGATCTCGGCGGTCTCCAGGTCGCGGATTTCGCCGACCATGATGATGTCCGGATCCTGGCGCAGGAACGAGCGCAGCGCCGCCGCGAAGGTCATGCCGCGCTTGTTGTTCTGCTGCACCTGGTTGACCCCGGGCAGGCGGATTTCGACCGGATCCTCGGCGGTGGAGATGTTGCGGGTATCGTCGTTGAGGATGCCCAGCGCGGTGTACAGCGACACCGTCTTGCCCGAGCCGGTGGGGCCGGTGACCAGGACCATGCCGTACGGCTTGTGGATCGCGTCCAGGAACAGCTTTTGCTGCTCCGGCTCGTAGCCGAGCTTGTCGATACCCAGCTTGGCCGCGCTGCCGTCGAGGATACGCAGCACGATCTTCTCGCCGAACAGCGTGGGCAGGGTGCTGACGCGGAAATCGATCTGCTTGTTCTTGGACAGATTGAGCTTGATGCGGCCGTCCTGCGGGACCCGCTTCTCGGCGATGTCCAGCTGCGCCATCACCTTCAGGCGCGCGGCGATGCGCTGGTTGAGCTTGACCGGCGCCTTGGCCACGCTCTTGAGCAGGCCGTCGATGCGCAGGCGTACCCGGTAGTCGTCCTCGTAGGGCTCGAAGTGGATGTCGGACGCGCCGCGGCGGATCGCATCCACCAGCACCTTGTTCACGAACTTGACGACCGGGGTGTCCTCCCCTTTGGCATCGATGCCGGTGTCGCCACCGCCGCCCATGTCCTCGTCGCCGCCGCCGACATCGAGGTTGTCCATGCCCTCGTCGTCGCCCAGCGCGCTGCCGAGGGAATCGTTGCTGGCCTGCCACTGCTCCAGGGTCCGGCGGATCTGGTCCTCGTCGACCAGGATCGGCTCCACCGTCAGATTGGTGTGGAACTTGATGTCGTCCAGCGCCCGGGTCTGGGTCGGGTTGCTGATGCCGACGAACAGGCGGCCGCCGCGCTTGAACAGCGGCAGCACCTGGTACTTCTGCAGCAACTCCTCGCTGACCAGCTTCATCGCGTTCTGGCTGGCATCGAAGACCGAGACATCCATCAACGGCATGCCAAATTCCACCGCATTGGCGGCGGCCAGCTGCGCGGCGGTGACCAGCTTCTTCTCGGAGAACCACTGCGGCAGCGGCACCTTGGCCTCGCCCGCCTGGGCCATCGCGGCCCGCGCTGCGGCTTCCTCCAGCGCCCCGTCCTGGACGAGGCGGCGGGCGATGCCGGTGATGCCGACAAGGTTGACAGATATCGCTGTATTCATATCACCATCACCGAGGAAGCCAACAGAGGTAAGAATGCATTCAACCGTATCCTTTTGCTCATGGCTAGCAGCAGAAGCGGACTGCTCCTACACCTAACATCGCGCTCAATCATCTACCGAGCATCGATACTAAAATCGCTCAAGCTCCAATAGAAAAGGCCCCGCAAGCGGGGCCTCGATATAGCAAAAACAATCGCATTTGGAAAAATGCTTAGCCAGCAGTACAACCCTGAGGCAGGTACTTGGCATCTGCGTCACTAGTGCACTTCCAAGCCCCATTTGTATCACGGGTAAGAGTCACTTTCTTACCGTTGACTTTGGGGCTGCTATTGCCAATCGTGCAGGCAATAGACCCTTCTGCGCTAGTAGCAGAAAAAGTCGCCAGCGCGACGGTTGTGCAGCGAGGGGTCGGGCTCTGGACGCCAACGAAGCCCGCATTCGTCGGATCGAGACTCGGAGCAACCCCTCGATTGAGAGTCTCTTCGATTCCCGTCTTAGCGCCCGTGATGTCGGCCAGTGCGGTCGTTACCTGCGACTTAGCGACATAGTTCTGATATGCGGGAATCGCGATGGCGGCCAGGATGGCGATGATCGCGACCACGATCATCAGTTCGATCAGGGTAAAGCCCTGCTGCTTCTTCATTGTGAACCCCTAGAGATGGAATGAGGTGGTGGTAGGCACTCGCCCGCGGATCCTACTCCCCGAGCGCCGCGGCGAAGCGCCACGTGCGAGGTGATAGAAGCAGACGGCGTGCCAACTTCTCACACCGCCCGGCCCTATGCCTCGTGGCGCATCATGCCCTAGCAGGCAAGGCAGGAGGCAGATAGATCGGCAATTTGCGACGGAATGGGCCATCTGCCAAATTTCGGCAAAAAGTGACGCGGGAGGTCACGCCAATGGACAAGGGACCTTGCCGACGCGGCACCTACGGATGTCAGACGCCCAGGAAACCGATACCATGCTTGGCATGTCCGCCCGGGGATGGCCGGACGGGGGAGACGACCTGATGTCCGCAACTCGCAGCGCAGTCAAGAAAGAGCCGGTCTCGCGCAGTACCAGCCAGCAGGTGCCCTTTGTCTGGGAAGGAACAGACAAACGCGGCGTCAAGATGAAGGGCGAGCAAGTCGCCAAAAATGCCAACCTGCTGCGTGCCGAGTTGCGCCGCCAGGGCATCACCCCGTCAGTGGTCAAACCCAAGCCGAAGCCATTGTTCGGGGCGGCTGGAAGCAAAGTTACCCCCAAGGACATCGCCTTTTTCAGCCGCCAGATGGCGACCATGATGAAGTCCGGCGTCCCGATCGTGGGTTCGTTGGAGATCATCGCCAGCGGACACAAGAACCCGCGCATGAAGAAGATGGTGGATCAGATCCGCACCGATATCGAGGGCGGCTCATCCCTGTACGAGGCGATCAGCAAGCACCCGGTGCAGTTCGATGAACTGTACCGCAACTTGGTCAAAGCGGGCGAAGGCGCCGGCGTACTCGAAACCGTTCTGGAAACTGTAGCAACCTACAAGGAAAACATCGAGGCGCTCAAGGGCAAGATCAAAAAGGCCTTGTTCTATCCCGCGACAGTGATGGCGGTCGCACTGATAGTCAGCTCCATTCTCCTGGTCTGGGTAGTGCCGCAGTTCGAGGACGTATTCAAAAGCTTCGGCGCAGAGCTGCCCGCCTTCACCCAGATGATCGTGGCCGCATCTCGCTTCATGGTGGCGTACTGGTGGATGCTGCTGTTGTTGTTGATCGGCAGCATCGTTGGCTTCATCTTTGCCTACAAGCGATCTCCGTCCATGCAACACGGCATGGATCGGCTGATCCTGAAGGTGCCGATCATCGGTCAGATCATGCACAACAGCTCGGTGGCCCGTTTTTCCCGAACGCTGGCCGTGACCTTCCGCGCCGGCGTGCCACTGGTGGAGGCGCTGGACATCGTTGCCGGTGCCACCGGCAACAGCGTCTATGAAAAATCGGTGTTGCGCATGCGCGACGACGTTGCGGTCGGTTACCCGGTCAATGTGGCGATGAAGCAGACCAATCTGTTTCCGCACATGGTCATCCAGATGACCGCGATCGGCGAAGAGGCCGGCGCGCTGGATGCAATGCTGTTCAAGGTGGCCGAGTACTTCGAGCAGGAAGTCAACAACGCGGTCGATGCATTAAGCAGCTTGCTGGAACCGCTGATCATGGTGTTCATCGGCACCATCGTCGGCGGCATGGTCATCGGCATGTACCTGCCGATCTTCAAGCTGGCCTCCGTCGTTGGATAAGCATTAATGGCATTTCTCGATCAACACCCCGGCCTCGGCTTCCCGGCCGCGGCCGGGCTCGGCCTGCTGGTGGGCAGCTTCCTCAACGTGGTCATCCTGCGCATGCCCAGGCGCATGGAATGGCAGTGGAAGCGCGATTCGCGCGAGATCCTGGAGCTGCCGGACATCTACGATCCGCCGCCGCCCGGCATCGTGGTGGAGCCGTCGCACTGCCCGCACTGCAAGCACAAGCTGGCCTGGTTCGAAAACATCCCGCTGTTCAGCTGGCTGGCGCTGCGCGGCAAGTGCCGCTACTGCCATGCGCCGATCTCGCCGCAGTACCCGCTGGTGGAACTGCTCACCAGCCTGCTGGTGGTCGCCAGCGTGTGGCGCTTCGGCTTCGGCTGGCAGGGCTTCGGCGCGATCGTGTTCAGTTGTTTCCTGGTGGCATTGTCCGGCATCGACCTGCGCACCCGCCTGCTGCCGGACCAGTTGACCCTGCCGCTGATGTGGCTCGGCCTGATCGGCAGCATGGATAACCTGTACATGCCGGCCAAGCCCGCCCTGCTCGGCGCTGCGGTCGGCTACTTCTCGCTGTGGTCGGTGTGGTGGCTGTTCAAGCAGATCACCGGCAAGGAAGGCATGGGCCATGGCGATTTCAAGCTGCTGGCCGCGATCGGCGCCTGGTGCGGCTTGAAGGGCATCCTGCCGACCATCCTGATCTCCTCCCTGGTCGGTGCGATCCTGGGTTCGCTGTGGCTGGCGGCCAAGGGCCGCGACCGCGCCACGCCGATCCCGTTTGGCCCCTATCTGGCGATCGCCGGCTGGATCACCTTCTTCTGGGGCACGGAGATCGTGGAGACCTACATGCGCTGGTCGGGACTGCGCTGACGGAGCCCAAGGCTTGACTGATTTCGTCGTCGGCTTGACCGGAGGCGTGGCCTCCGGCAAGAGCGAACTGAGCCGCCGCTTCGAGGCCAAGGGCATCGCCGTCGCCGATGCCGACCTCGCCGCGCGTGCGGTGGTCGCGCCCGGCCACCCGGCCCTGGCACAGATCGTGGCCCGGTTCGGGCCGCAGATCCTGCAGGACGATGGGCAACTCGACCGCGCCGCCTTGCGCCAGCGGATCTTCGAGGACGCAACGGCACGCCGCGACCTGGAAGCGATCACCCATCCGGCCATTCGCCGGTTGCTGCAGGAACAGTGTCGCGCGGCCGCCGGACCATACGCGATCGCGGCCATCCCCTTGTTGACCGAGGTCGGTGCACGCACCGTCTATCCCTGGCTCGACCGGATCCTGGTGATCGACGCCCCGGAGGCGCTGCAGCACGCACGCCTGATGCAACGCGACGGCATCACCGCCGACCTGGCGCAGCGCATGCTGGCGGCCCAGGCCACCCGCGTCGCGCGTCTGGCCATTGCCGACGACTTGCTGGTCAACGACGGCGCCGCAACGGCACTGCAGGAAGCGGTGGAGAAGCTGGACGAGCAGTACCGTGCGCTGGCTGCGGCCAAGGCGTCAGCGTCTTTGTAGGTAGTCGCCCTTGTTCCCACTGGGATCAGCCGCGATCAATCCTTACCGGGGGAACGCCCGGTCGCGGCTGAAGCCGCTCCTACGCGATGGACGAAGCCTCGTCGTCAGCCTCAGGCCGGCTTGAACCACAGTGTCGCCACCACGCCCTTGGTGGCGCCCGGACGCACGTTGACCTGCCAACCATAGAGATCGCAGAGGCGACTGACGATCGATAGGCCGATGCCGCCGCCCTGCGAATGGCCGGCGTGGGTGCCGCGGTAGCCGCGCTGGAACAGCTTGGCCGCGTCCTCCTCGCTCAGACCCGGGCCGGAATCGATCACCTGCACCGCGTCGCTCAGCACGCGCACCACCACCTGCCCTTCCTGGGTGTACTTGACGGCATTGCCGATCAGATTGCCCAGCGCCACCGACAGCGCCGCTTCCGGTGCATCGATGGTGAGGTTGCGCTCGCCTTCCAGCAGCAACTGCAGCGGCTTGCCGCCCAGTTGCGCGCGATGCGACTCGATCAACTGCTCGGCCACCTTGGCGACGTTGCTGTGTCCCTGCCCGCGCTCGTTGCGCGACAGCAGCAGCAGCGACCCGATCAAGTCGCTGCACTGCTGTTCGGCGCGCTGGATGCGCTGCAGGCGCTGCAGCACTTTCTCGTCGAGATTGGGCCGGGTCAGCAGCAGCTCGGTGGCGCCGCGGATCACTGCCAGCGGCGTGCGCAGTTCATGGCTGACGTCGGCATTGAACTCGCGGTCGCGCTGCACCACTTCGGTCAGGCGCGCCGAATAGTCGTCCAGCGCCTCGGCCAGCTGGCCGACCTCGTCGTCGGGGAAGTGCGGCGCCAGCGGCTTGGGGTCGCTGCTGCCGCGATAGGCGCGCAGGCGTGCGGCCAGGTCCGACACCGGCCGCATCACCCGCGACGCCGACCACCAGCCGATCACCAGCGACAACGCGCTGAACACCAGCACCGACAGGATCAGGGTGCGCTTGAGCTGCACCTCGCCCTGCATGGTCTGGGTCATGTCATAGGCGAGGAAGAACCAGACGTTCGGGGTCTTGCGCACCGCCACCTTGTAGGAGAACGGCTTGCCGGTTTCGTCGCGACCGGACACGTTGTGGATGCCGTCGGAGAAGTTGTACCACTCCGGCTGCTCCCGCCGCAGCGCCTCGAAGCGGTCGCTCTTGACCACCCGGCCGACCATCTGCTGCACCGGCAGGTCCGGGTTCTTCGACGGATCGGAGAAGAACCGGTGCGAGTATTCGTCGATGTTGCGGTTCAGCACCACCTCGACCAGCTGGTTCTCCACGCGTGCACGCGCCCAGTTGGTGGCGAACGCGAACAGTGCGGTCAGGCCGAAGCCCAACAGCACGAACGAGAGGATGATGCGGCTGCGGAGGCGGCGGCGGTAGCGTCCGCGCCGCCGCACCACACGCGGCAACGCAGGCGCTTCAGGCATCGGGGGCGGCGATGCGGTAGCCGATGCCGTGGCGGGTCTGGATCATCGGCACGTCGAAGGGCTTGTCCACCACCGCGCGCAGGCCATGGATATGCACGCGCAGGGAATCGGAATCGGGCAGTTCCTCGCCCCAGACGCGGGTTTCCAGTTCCTGCCGGGTCACCACCGCCGGCGAGGCTTCCATCAGCGCCTGCAGGATCTTCAGCGCGGTGGGATTGAGCTGCAGCAGCTTGCCCTGGCGACGCACTTCCAGCGTATCCAGGTTGTATTCCAGATCGCCGGTCTCCAGCACCCGGGTGTGCACGCCCTTGCCGCGGCGCGACAGCGCGTTGAGCCGCACTTCCACTTCCTGCAGCGCGAACGGCTTGATCAGGTAGTCGTCGGCGCCGGAGTCGAAGCCGGCGAGCTTGTTGTCCAACGAATCGCGCGCCGTGAGCATCAGTACCGGCGTCTGCTTGCGCGCTTCGTTGCGCAGCTTGCGGCAGACCTCGATGCCGTCCATGCCGGGCAGATTGAGATCGAGCACGATCGCATCGAACTCATGCACCACCGCCAGGTGCAGACCGGTGACGCCATCGGCGGCGAAATCGACGGTATGACCGCGATCCTCGAGGTAGTCGCCGAGATTGGCAGCGATGTCGCTGTTGTCTTCGATCACTAGAATTCGCACCAACATGTACCCCGTCAGTCGTACTACGTATCAGTAGAGTGCGCCGCGGATGCCGCGCCTCCTCGTCGTCCACGGCGGCACGCCGCCATGGTATTTGCAATGCGTTCCGATGAATGCCCAGGCGAACTTTCGCCCTCGCGATCCACCTGACGATTCGCTGCCTTTGACAGCGCGTCGCCTCGATCAGTTCTCGCTCCAGCCGATCCGCTCGCGAGCTACGGCGCTCGCAAACGGCGCGGCCTGCCATTCGTTCTTCGGCAACGCCTGCGCCAAGTCAGGCTCGCTTCCTTCTTGAACACGTTCACCCGACTCAGATCGCTGCCGAATTGTACTGAGTTGCCGTGCGAACACTTTCTTCACGTTCATGGGCGCCTCACCTTGGCGCAATGACCGATCAGGGCTTCCTGCATTCCGCAGCCCCCCCATTCCTTCGCAATGTAGCCGCCGCGCAAACATGCCCGCAAGCGCGACCCCGGCGTCGGCCGGGGGCTGCGATCGCCAACAAATCGCCCAAGAAAAAGACCCAGGCAGCGGGGCTGCCTGGGCCGAAAGTTTTTCTATCCCGATTACCGTTCCTGCTGAGGAGGGCAGAGCTGCGGTCCGAGGAAGCTTACGCAGGGCGGAATTAAACCGGTGTTAAGCCAGAACGCACGGCCAGTAATGCGACTAAGCCCCTGATTTCTTTCGTTTCAGGCAAGCTTCGAGGTGCTCGATGACCTTGCCGGCGATATCCAGTCCGCAGACCGTCTCGATGCCTTCCAGGCCCGGGGTGGAGTTGACCTCCAGCACCAGCGGCCCGCGCTTGGAGCGAATCAGATCGACGCCGGCCACGCCCAGGCCCAGCGCCTTGGCCGAGCGTACTGCGACCTCCTGCTCGCCACGGCTGGCCGCGGTCTTCTCGGCGGTGCCGCCCAGATGCAGGTTGGAGCGGAAGTCGCCCTCCGGCGCGGTGCGGCGCATCGCCGCCACCACCTGGTTGCCGACCACGAAGCAGCGCAGGTCGGCGCCCTCGGCCTCGCCGATGAACTCCTGCACCAGGAAATTGGCATACAGCCCGCGCAGCGCCTCGACCACGCCGCGCGAGGCGCTGGCCTTCTCGGTCAGGATCACCCCGGTGCCCTGGGTGCCCTCGTTCAACTTCACCACGTGCGGCGGCGGGCCGAGCATGGACAGCAGATCGCCGGTGTCGTCCGGGTTGTCGCCGAACACGGTCATCGGCATGTCGATGCCCTTGGCCGCCAGCAGTTGGTGCGCGCGCAGCTTGTCGCGGGCGCGCAGGATCGCGTCGGACGGGTTGGGCGTGCAGACGCCCATCATCTCCAATTGCCGCAGCACCGCGGTGCCGTAGCGGGTCACCGAGTTGCCGATGCGCGGGATCACCGCGTCGTAGCCGGTGATCGGCTTGCCCTTGTAATGCATGGTGAAAGCGCCGGCGGCGATGCGCATGTAGCAGCGCAGCGGGTCGAGCACGCGCACCGTGTGCCCGCGTTCGCGGCCGGCCTCGACCAGGCGCCGGGTCGAGTACAGCTTGGTATTGCGGGACAGGATGGCGAGCTTCATCGAAGGCGGCGGCGGTGACTGGCCCGGCATCATACGTCGCGCCACCGGCGCCGCGATGCCGCGCGTCGCCGCCGCCAGCGCAGCAAGGCCGGGATCGGCGGTGATCGCCATCACCCACGTTCCGCGTGCTGTCCCACAGCCGACATCGGACCGCCCCGAAACGTTCACAAAACCGTTGCATCGTGGCGGGCGGGCCGCGTACCGGCCCGGTGCCGGCTGCCCGCGCCCCGCGCGGCAGGACCGGAACGTCTCCCCCTCTTGATTGGTGACTTTCGATGACCCCCACTTCCAGATCCTTGCGCCCGCACGCGCTGGTGCTCGCCATCGTGTCCGCCCTGCCGGCCTTCGCCGCGCTGGCCGAGACCGCGCCGGCCGCCGCCACCGCAACCGCCGATGCGGCGGCCAGTGCGAGCGGCAACGATGCCACCATGCTCGACGCGATCACCGTCGTGTCCAGCGGCACCACCCGCCAGGTGCAGCGCATCACCCGTGAGGACATCGGAATCGCCGCCCCCGGCACCAGCGCGCTGAAGGTCCTGGACAAGCTGCCCGGCGTGCAGTTCCAGTCGGCCGACCCGTTCGGCGCCTACGAATGGTCCACCGCGATCAGCCTGCACGGGTTCGACCAGAGCCGCCTCGGCTTCACCCTGGACGGCGTGCCGCTGGGCAACATGAGCTACGGCGTCACCGATGGCCTGCAGGTGACCCGCGCGATCATTTCCGAGAACGTGGCCTCGGTGGAGCTGGCGCAGGGCGCCGGCGGCCTGGGCACGCCGTCGAGCAGCAACCTCGGCGGCACCGTGCGCTACTACTCCGCCGATCCGGATGCCGACGCCGGCTTCCGCTTCAGCCAGACCCTCGGCTCCGACAGCACCCGCCGCACCTACCTGCGCGGCGACACCGGCGACATCCACGGCTTCTCGCTGTACACCTCGCTGGTGCACGGCGAAATGGACAAGTGGAAGGGCTACGGCAACAACGAGTACAACCAGGCCAACGCCAAGGCGCTATACCAGTGGGGCGATGGCAACCGGGTCAGCCTGTACCTGGACAGCTCGCACCGCAAGGAATACGACATCATGGACCTGTCGCTGACCTCGCAGCGGGTCCTCGGCTGGGATTGGGACTACCTGATGCCGGACTGGAACAGCGCGGTGCAGATCGCCAACGCGCTCAACGGCAAGGGCAGCTACCCGGCCAGCCTCAACGGCCTGCCGGCCGACTACGACAAGGCCGACGCGTCCTACTACTCCGGCGCCGGCCTGCGCCGCGACAACTTGGCCGCGCTCAGCGGCACGTTCAACCTCGGCGGCAGCGCCACGCTGAACCTGACCGGCTACTACCACGACAACAACGGCGAAGGCCAGTGGACCACGCCGTACGTCGCGTCCTCGCCCAGCGTGCCGCTGTCGATGCGCACCACCGACTACCGCCTCAACCGCCATGGCGTCACCGGCTCGCTGAACTTCACCGTGGCAGGCAACGAGATCGAGATCGGCGGCTGGTACCAGAACGCCAAGACCGTGCAGGAGCGCAACTACTTCCTGCTCGACGGCCCGTTCACCGATCTGTACTACTTCAACAAGAACGGCACCCTGTTCGCGCGCGGCTTCGCCCAGCACTACGATACCGACACGACCATGGTCTACGCGCAGGACACGCTGCGCCTGATGGACGAGCGCCTGACCCTGAACTTCGGCGCCAAGAAGTTGATCGTCGACACCACCGCGCAGTCGCAGGTGCCGTCCGCGTCCAATGCCGCCGGCGAGATCAAGGCCGACTCGGACCTGCTGCCGCAGGTCGGCATCAACTACAAGATCGACGATCACCAGGAGGTCTACGCCTCCTACAACAAGAACATGGCCGGCTTCGGCTTCACCCCGTTCCAGGAATCGCAGGCCGCGTTCAATGCGATCAAGGGCTCGCTGGAGCCGGAGACGGCCCAGACCTACGAACTGGGTTACCGCGTGCGCGGCGCCGGCGTGGAAGCGTCGCTGGCGCTGTACCACACCACCTTCGACGACCGCCTGCTGGTGACCTCGCCGTGCAGCGCGATCCAGACCTGCTCGGCCACCCTCAACAACGTCGGCTCGGTGCGCAGCCAGGGCGCCGACCTGGCGGTGATCTGGCGTCCGATCGAACAGCTGCGCTGGCTGAACTCGCTGTCCTACGACGACTCGACCTACCAGGACGACTACCTCAACGGCGGCGTGGTGGCGACCTCCGGCAAGCGCGTGGTCGGCATCCCCGAGTGGATGTTCTCCAGCAGCCTGGCCTACGAAAACGCCGGCTGGCACGCATCGCTGGACGGCAAGTACACCGGCCGCCGCTACATCAGCTACCTCAACGACTCGTCGGTGCCCAGCTACTGGCGCTTCGACCTCAGCGCCGGCTACGACTTCGGCCAGGTCGGCATGTTCCAGAACCTGGGCCTGAGCGCGAACGTCACCAACCTGTTCGACAAGCGCTACTTCGCCACCGTCGGCACCAACGGCTACGTCGTCTCCGACCCCAACGGCTACAACCAGACGCTGATGGCCGGTGCGCCGCGCCAGTTCTTCGTCACCTTCAGCGGCAAGTTCTGAGCCGACGCGACACTGCCAGGGAAGGCATCACGCGCCGCCGCTGCTCTTGCAGCGGCGGCGTTTGCGTTTTGGGCGAACATACAGGCGCGGGGATGGCCATGCAGCATTGGCCATCGTTTCAGAGTCGCATGCGCTCGAAAGGATCGCGACTGGATCTGCCGCCACCGCCGGCGCATCGCGAGGTGTCATGCGCAGCCGCTGGCGGCGACGTCGAAACCCATCCTCCTTGCGGGAGGGACTTCAATCCCGACTGCAGCAGGGTCAAAGCGCCAATGGCCTCGCTTAGTGAACCCGGATCACAGTGACTTCTACAGCGGCCACATTACCTATGGGACCTGCTCAAGCAGTGTCCGTGCTCAGCCAGAAACTGGCCACGCATCGGAGCGCCATTGCAGCCACTACGCGTCGACCGCGCGGCCGATCGCCGGATCGCTCATGCTCGGCCGGCCGGTCTCGATGTGCCCGGCCAGGCGCCGCCGCCACTGCGGCAAAGTCGCGCTGTCGATGGTCAGGTCATACCAGTGGTGCTGCGCCTGCAACGGCAGACGCAGGACGGTGCGATCACCGGCAGCCAGCGTGATCGCCTGCTCGCCACCATCGCCGCGATACCCGTCGCGCACGCGCAGCGCGCAGGGCTGCTCACCGGCATTGACCAGCGTCAGCAGCAAGCATTGCGCGGCAGCATCGTAGTCGGCCTCCGCCTGCAGCCCGGCATCGCCGATCCCGTCGCCATGGAACTCGCGCAGGAAACCGTTGGGGCCATGCACGCGAAGCGCGTAGCCGGCATCGGCGGCAGCGCCGCGCCAGGGGCGCGCATCCTGCAGCTCGCTGCCGGCGGCCAGCGTGTAGAACCAGGGCCCGGCCACACCCTCGTCGGCATAGGCATTGAGCGCAACGCCGGCCGTGCCGCGGTTGCGCATGCGCAACACGCGCGCATCCGCCTGCACCTCTAGCCGCACATCGAAATCGTAGGGCAGCGCGCGTGCCGGGCGCTGCCCGGGTTCCTGCACCGGCAGCGCCTGCTGGGCAGGGCGCTGTGGCGGCGGCAGCGTCGCGGTGGCATCGATGCGCGCGATGTAGTCGCGGGTGTCCGGCAAGGCCACCGGCGCCGGATCGTGGCCGACGAAGTCCAGCGTGGAGGTCAGATCGCCGGCAACCGCGCGGCGCCAGGGATTGATGTTCGGCTCCATCACGCCGAAACGCTGCTCCAGGAAGCGCAGCACCGAGGTGTGGTCGAACACCTGCGAGTTCACCCAGCCGCCGCGGCTCCACGGCGACACCACCAGCATCGGCACCCGCGGCCCCAGCCCGACCGGCACGCCGTGATAGTCCTCGCCATGCAGATCCACGTTGCTGGCGCCCAGCTCCGGCCGGATCGCCGGCAACGCCGGCGGCACGTGGTCGAAGAAGCCGTCGTTCTCGTCGTAGTTGATCAGGAACACCGTCTTCGACCAGACCTCCGGCGAAGCGGCCAGCACCTCCAGCAGCCGCGCGCTCAAGGATTCGCCATAGGCCGGGGTGGCCTCGGGATGCTCACTGAGCAGGTACGGCGCGACGATCCACGACACCTGCGGCAGCGTGCCGGCGCGCACGTCGCGCTCGAACGCGGCCACCAGGTGTTCGCCGCGCGAGGCCTTGGCGTTGTCGGCGGTGGAGCCAGGCACGATGGCGCGGCCGCGGCGGTACAACGGCGACGCGCGGTCCAGCTTGCGAAAGTTGGCGAAGTACGGATGGCTGTTGTCGCCGTAGTTGTCGAACTCCTGATAGACCTGCCAACTAATGCCGGCCTGCTGCAGGCGCTCGGAGTAGGTGCTCCAGGTGTAGCCGGGAAAGCGCGGATTGTCGCGCGCCATGTCCGCGGTCCAGTTGCCGTCGTCGCGGTTGTTCACCGCCTGCTCGCCGTCGTTGCCGACGCTCAGGCCGCTGGTGCCGGTGAACATGTACATGCGATTGGGATTGGTCGGGCCGAACAGCGAGGCGTGGTAGCCGTCGCAAAGGGTGAAGGCATCGGCCAGCGCGTAGTAGAACGGCAGGTCCTCGCGTTGGAAGTGGCCCATGCTCATCGCGCTCTTCTGCGCGATCCAGGCATCGTGGTGCTTCCAGGTCTCGTGCGAGCCCTTCCAGTCGTGGTTGAGATCCTTCATCCACTGCGCGCTGCTGGTCTGGCTGTTGAGCCGGAACGGCAATACATAGCGGTCGCTGCCCTTGCGCTCGGGCTGGTACCAGACCGGCTTGCCGCTGGGCAGCCGCAGCGGCCGCGGATCGCCATAGCCGCGCACCCCGCGCAGGCAGCCGAAGTAATGATCGAAGGAGCGGTTCTCCTGCATCAGGATCACCACATGCTGCACGTCCTGCAGCGTGCCGGTGACCCGCGCCGGCGGCACCGCCAGCGCACTGCGGATGACGCCCGGCAACAGCGGCATGGCCGCGCCGGCCCCGAGGACCATGGACGTGCGGGTGAGAAAACGACGACGGCTGTGATCGACCACGAGAAGCAACACCGGCAACGAGCGAACGCTCAGGCGTTTGCCAGCCTAGCGCTGGTCGATGAAGCGGGTTTGACAAAGGCTGCGGCGGGCACCGGCAATGGACCTCCAATCCTCCTACACTCGCAGGCGGGCGCACGCGGGGATAAGCAGCGGATGCAAGCGATGGATGGCGTACATGGGGCGCATCTCGGCAGATGCCTCATGTGACGCCGGTGTCGGCCCGCTCGCTTTTTGCCGACCGAAATATGCGCCTTCCAGCGTGCCGATACCTGGCATCGCCTGGCCAGCCAATCACTGTACCGCTAAGACGTCCGCAAGATCACGTAGCGATCTGGAGACCATTTCGAAGGCCTCGTTGCCGTCGTAACGCAGTGAGGACTCGTAACGAACCATTTGACTCTCCGCGCGTCGAACCGCGGACAACCAGTTGAAAGAGCCGACCACCAGCCACGATCGATCGACCAGCAGCATCTTGCTATGCACGCCCTTCGTAGTAGCCAGACGTACCTGAGCCCCTGCATCTTCCAAACGTAAGATGCAGCGCTCGAAGGCAACCTTATCCTTGTTCAAATGGGGATCGGAGATGATCCGAACCTTTACCCCGCGCCTTACCGCCGCACGAATCCCGGTCTCGATGGCATCGGCAGCGATAGCTGCTTCGGTCAGGAACGGCGACACGATCACCACATGCCGCTTCGCCGTCTCCAGCGCATCCCTCAAGACGGCGCGGTGATCTTCTAGGCTAGCAATCAGACGCCCAGGACCAATATCCGGCCCCGGCACCAGCAGAACGGGATCCACGCCGGATATCTCATTAGCACCATCATTGAACAGCATCCGGCCAATCACCGCGCAAGGGTGCTGGCCGACAGGCTGAAACAGGTGCATATTGCCGAAGATCAGGAATGCGTCTTTCGCCCTGGATATCGCCACGTTCAACATCGATCGATTGCGATCCAGGAAAGTATTGCCCGGCTCAGCTGCGAGGCCGTATGTCGGTGAAAAGATCACCACACGTCTCTCGGCACCCTGCAGTGCGTGCACAGTGCCGACGGTGATGCTATGACCTGCGCCGAGCGCGTCGTCCAGCGAGGACCTCACCCGTCGGCTCTGCGCAGCAAAAGGAGTGACTACGGCGACCAGCCGACCTATGCTTTCGCCAGGATATGCTGCCTCGATCTCTCCCCTCCGCAATGCAAGCCATCGGGCGATGGCGGTGGCCTCGGCAGGGTTGTCACGGCTGCCGCCTCTGGACCGGTCATTGCCAGGGATATGGACATAGCCGACGGAAGGAACGATCTTCCGCTCTCCGTTATCTTTCCGACAGGGCTGCAATCTCCCGCCGTAGACGAGCACATTGCACATGCGGATGATTTCCGGCCAGCACCTGCGATGCTCGGACAGGAACAAACCACGTCCCCGCTCCGGGTACTTGGCGTAGGGAGTTGCCCGCTGCGCCATGCGCATCAGGCTTCCATTGGATGCAGCAATGCCCGATTCGCGGAAGCCTTGCAACTGCTTTTCTCCATCCACTAGCCCGCTATGCAGGGCATTGGCGGCGTCGACGTGCCCCGGGATCGACCAGATTGGCTCGATCTGGTCTACGTCCCCCACCACCAGCCCGTGCTTAGCCAGAGCGAAGCTCGGCGCACCGATTTCGGGCGGAACCTGCCCCGCTTCATCGACAATCAACAAGTCGATCTCATTGAAAAGGGCGACCGACTCTGTTGGACTGGGATAAGCGATGAACTTATCCGGCAGCGTGTACAGGGTAGCCACAAAACACGGGTGAAGCTTGGCGAGCCTGCGGTACTGTCCCAGCAGACGGGTCGGCGACTTGCTGTCCTGCATCGCGTCCTTGTTGCGAAAATGCTCCTGCAACTGGAGCAGGTAGCGCGCTTCCCAGTAATGCGTCGCCAGTTTGAAAGCAGTGTAGCGATGCCCTACGTCCAGCGCCTGCTGTACCGATTCGACATTGAGAGCCTTACCGCCCAGCAACGTCTGCAGGGCATCCAATGCATTTTGAAGTTGGTCGATTTTCTTCTCGGTCTCTTGAGCGCGCCACCCCGCCTGTACGAGTGCTTCCTGCTCCGCGCTGACCAGAGTCCGCATCGCCCGGTCAATGTCCAAGCGTTGCGCCGATTCGATCAAGCTCTCCTCAAAGAACTGAGGGTGAGATAGAACCGCTTCGGCACAGAAAGCTCGATCACGACGAATCCGCGGACTTACCAGACCGACCGCCGCCAGCAGGGATAGCCACCAAGGCTCCGAACTTACATGCGACATCCAGTTGGCACGAAGCCACTGTTTCGCTTGAAGCCGGCGCTCTATAGTTTCCACATCGCATGCGCACCTGGTTCGGGCCTCGCCAAGTTCTTCCCGATACCTGCCGACCGCAGCATCCGACACCTCCCCGCTGCCGATAAGCACAACGAGCGTTTTGAGGGCATCGATCGCCTCCCTCGTACCCAGGACTTCTTCCCCGAGGCGCGCGTGCAAGAATCTCACCGCCTGGGCCAGGTCGACGTTGCTGTCAGTCTCGAATGCTTGCTTGAAGCGAGTCAGGAATTCTCCTCGGGCCTCATCGAGCGCGACCTTGTTCTCGAATCGCTGCGCATCGAATATGGCATCCCCTCCCATTCCCCGCATCTCATGCACGGGGAAACCGAAGATCTCCTTTTTTCGTGTTTTGGCAGGCAGGTACAAGCCATAGCTCTGCATACCTGACAACCATCGCCCAGACCACGACCCTTCGGCTTCTTTTACTTCTGCAAAAGCGCGCAGGATATTCGTCACCGCCTGGTTGTTGGTGGATGCCGCGACGATGATCGGAGGCTCGCCATCCTCCAGCGCATGTTTTACCCATGACGTGGCGATCACACTCAGCAGTAGCGTGGTTTTTCCGGTACCTGGAGGTCCATCCACCGCCATGACGGCAGGACAGGCCTGACCATCAAGGTGATGCGCCAGTGCCTCTCGCTGGGAGACCGAAAGGCCGTAGTCGCACTCCATCTGCCCCAAATGGCCCATGGATAGATCGAGCTGCCGTTGCGCATCAAGCAGATCCCAGCTATCGGCCTCGGCAAGCAAGGCTTCGAATAGTGGCGTGTCAGGCTGGCTCTTTGCGCGCAGCAGGTCGACGAGTCTCAGGATTGAATGCGTCGATGAGGAAATACCCGACACGAGGATGTAACCCGCATCGAGCCGCTCATAGCCTTCGATCCCGAACTCCTCGTGCGGCCTGCCACAGACTTGCTCGAGAATCCCGATGCCCCTGCGCATCAATTCCGACCAACTCTCTGCACGACCCTTCTGCTTCGCGTAGACGACATCCGCGTCTTCAGCGCTTCCAATGCTGACGTCAAGGCGATTGGGCTCAAGCAGGTCGCGCGGCAGGATCGCCTGACGATCGCCCGCATCCTCGGGCATCAGACTTCCGTCCTTGCCCAGCTTGGCGAACAGCATCAGCGGCACGACCTTCTCAGGCAGTCGCCTCGTGGGCTTTCCGCGCTCGGGGCGCAATCCGTAGACATCCGGCATGATGACCACATCAATCGGCCACAACCGCTCCTCGTCCTGCTTGCTCCCGGACCCGCGCGCTAGAGACCTCTTCGCCCATGCGAACAACTGCGTTCTTGCATGCTCGCCGACCACGCCTCGCTCCAGCTCGTCGCGCGTGACCTCCACAACGCTATCGCCTGCCAGTGAAGGCGTAAGACGAGCGGCATCAGCCAGCGACAGATGGATGTATCGCAGATACTTCGCGGACCACGCTTCCATACGCACCATTTGCTGACTTGAACGAACCGAATTCAAGCACATTCAAAACCCAAACCCCACGTCTTTCATCACGCAGCGAGCTTGGATCCATAAGCTGGGGATAACACGCGGTTTCGAGCGCAACGGAATGTCCACCATCATGGGCATGATTTTCAGCGCCGGCATCAGCCTGGCCGCCAGCGCTCCTTTGGCCCATGCGGAGTTTCGTACATCCGCGAGCGGGCGCTGGACGGCTGCTCGCATAGAACGCGACGTCGTCCTCGGAAGCCACGGTGGATCAACGCCGCGGCTTACGCTGACCCCGATGCGTCCGAACGATGCCTAATGGAAAGCCACGTCGTGGCACTAACTGCGAAGCAGCGGAACTTAAAGCGCATGCGACGGGATGGAGCGGGCGATGGGAATCGAACCCACGTCAGTAGCTTGGGAAGCTACAGCTCTACCATTGAGCTACGCCCGCGTTGCCGGTGCAGTCTATGCGCTGGGCCGGGGGTTGCGCAAGAAATCGGCGCGATGCGGCTGCAGCGCGCCATGTTCCCGAAGCGGCCGGCGATGATGGCCCGGCAAATGCGAAAGGGGCTTCAGTCCCGACGGCTCGCATTCCGAGGCGTCGGGGCTGAAGCCCCTCCCACAACTGGCATCCAATCCCATTGGTTTACGTCACCCCATCTGCCCCACCCTGCCCGGCACACAGCCGGGCAAGGCAGGCAACGTCGGGCAGTGCTTAGAAGCTGCCGCCGAAGTTCACAAACAGCGAGGTGTCGTGCGCGCGCGACTGGCCGGTGGTGGTGGCGAGGCCGACGTTGCTCTCGAAGCCCCACAGCTTGGTCCGCGCGCCCAGAACCACCGACGCGTAGTTGCGGTCGAAGTTGATGCCCGGCACCGCGTACTCGCCCAGGTCGGACATGGTCTGCAGCCACGCGGTGGCTTCCTGGTTCTTCTTGAACTCGTGGTCGTAGGTGGCCTGCAGGTACGGCTTCACCGTGCCGGCATCGATGCTGGCCTTCCAGCCGATGCGGCCGACCATCGACTCGACGTCGCGGTCGCTGTAGCCCAGCGCGCTGGAGTTCGGGTTGCTCTCGGTGTAGCCGTCGAGCTTGACCTTCTGCCAGATCGCCGCGGCCACCGGGCCGTGCTTGAAGCTGCCTTCGCCGAACTCGTAGCCGCCCTGCAGCGCCGCGGTCAGGTTGCTGCCGTCCGGCGAGCCCTTGTGCTCGATGGTGGCCGGGCCGAGGTTGACCTTGCGGGTGACGTCGTAGCTCAGCCAGGTGTAGCTGACCTGGGCGTTGACCCAGGCATGCTCGCCGTACCAGCCGGCGAAGCCGCCGAGGGTGCTGTCGTCCTGGGTGTAGTCGCCGCCGCGGTTGCCGAAGTCGGCATCGGTGCGACCGAAGCCGCCGAAGCCGCCGAACACCCACTCGCCACGCGACCAGTCCACGCCGAACAGACCGGCCGGGGCCATGCCGTCGTACAGGTCGCCGTGCTGGTAGCGCTGCATGTCGCCGCGCAGGTTGCCCCACCAGCGCACGCCATCCGCTTCCGGGCGGCCGTCGACGTGCCAGGCGACCTGGTCGGCGCGCGAGCGGCCGACCATCTGCGCCGAGTGCGTCAGGATCTGCTGGGTGCGCGGGCCTTCCAGGATCGACAGCGCGTACTGCGCCAGCAGTTCGTGGGTGCGGCCGGTCGGGTGCACGCCGTCGGCGAACACGTAGGTGTCGGCGGCATCGGCGCTGACGTAGCTGGTCGGGTTGCAGGTCAGCGACTGCGCGGTGATCTGCGGCTGGCAGGCGGTGCCGGTGACGTTGGTGAAGCCGTAGGCGCCCGGGTTGGCCACCACTTCCTGCAGCAGGTGGAAGGTATCGACCGGGATCACCCGCAGGCCAGCGCTCTTGAGGCCGGAGAACAGCGCGGTGTTGTAGGCGGTGGCGAGCGCGGTGCCCTGCGCCATCGCCGCGGCGCCGCCAGCGCGGAAGCGCGGGGTGATGCCGACGTCGGGCAGGTTGTTGACCATGACGTAGCGCGCACCGGCGTTCTGCAGGCTGGCGACGATGCCCACTTCAGCGGTCACGGCATTGCCGATGGTGGCCTGCACCGGCGCACCGCCGGCGATGGCGAACAGGTCGTTGGCACCGCCCCACACCGAGTACAGCGCATTCGGGTCGGCCTTGCCGCCGTTGGCAGCCAGGTAGTTGCTGGCCTGGGTCGCAAGCGACGGCGCCACGCCCAGCGCGCTCGGGTTGGCCACGCCGACACGGGCATTGCCGGCGGCATAGTCGTCGCCGATCTGGCCGTTGCCGTTGGCGGCGGCGTTGGTGCCGTAGTACTCGGCCACGTACTGCGCCCAGACGAAGTCGGGGTTGGTGGTGAACTGGCCGGTCACCGCACGCACCGAGGCCGGCAGCAGCGGACGGTAGTAGCCCGCGTCGGTCAGGCTGTCGCCGAAGAACACGGTGCGGCTGTAGGTGGACTGCGCGAACGCAGGCGCGGCGGCGAGCACGATCGCGGCGGCGAGCAGCGAACGGAGCGGACGGATGGACGAAGTCATGGAAGCCCTCCCGGGCAGAAATGGAACACGAGAAATGCAGCGAAACTGGGGAGCGGCCGCACCATACGTAGCCGCATGGCCGACATCATTCCACCTCTGCCGGACACGCTCACGTTGCACTGCCGCAAGATTGCGACTCGCACGCCCACGGCGCGCATTGCACAATGATGGCATGAACATCGAATTGAACGGCAGACAATGCACGCTGGCGCCGGCCACCACCGTGGCCGCGCTGCTGCAGGCCGAAGGGCTGGGCCAGCGGCGCGTGGCGGTCGAGGTCAACGGCGAGATCGTGCCGCGCGGCGCGCATGCCGAGCACGAACTGCACGCCGGCGACCGGGTCGAGATCGTGCACGCGCTGGGCGGCGGCTGAATCTCACCGCCGTGCGCGGGCTCGGCAGGGCCGGTGCGATGGGCGATAATCCGCCGATGAACGCTCCCGCCCCCCACGATGCGCTGGTGATCGCCGGCAAACCCTACCGTTCGCGCCTGCTCACCGGCACCGGCAAGTTCGCCGATCTCGAACAGACCCGCCTGGCCACCGAGGCCGCCGCCGCGCAGATCGTCACCGTGGCGATCCGCCGCAGCAACATCGGCCAGAATCCGGGCGAGCCCAACCTGCTCGACGTGCTGCCGCCGGAGCAGTACACCATCCTGCCCAACACCGCCGGCTGCTACACCGCCGAGGACGCGGTGCGCACCTGCCGGCTGGCGCGCGAACTGCTCGACGGCCACAACCTGACCAAGCTGGAAGTGCTGGGCGACCAGCGCACCCTGTTCCCGGACGTGGTGCAGACCCTCAAGGCCGCGGAAATCCTGGTCGCCGACGGCTTCGAGGTGATGGTCTATACCAGCGACGACCCGATCCTGGCCAAGCGCCTGGAAGAGATCGGCTGCGTGGCGGTGATGCCGCTGGCCGCGCCGATCGGCTCCGGCCTGGGCATCCAGAACCGCTACAACCTGCTGGAGATCATCGACAACGCCAAGGTGCCGATCATCGTCGACGCCGGCGTCGGCACCGCCTCGGACGCGGCGATCGCGATGGAGCTCGGCTGCGACGGCGTGCTGATGAATACCGCCATCGCCGGCGCGCGCAACCCCGTGCTGATGGCCAGCGCCATGCGCAAGGCGGTGGAGGCCGGCCGCGAGGCGTTCCTGGCCGGGCGCATCCCGCGCAAGCGCTACGCCAGCGCCTCCTCGCCGGTCGACGGACTGATCGGGTGAGGCCGCAGGCATGACCGATCCGTTCTCCAGTGCCGGCGCCAAGACCCCGCCGAAACCCTTCACCGTCGAGGAAGGCCATCGCCAGGTGCGCAGCTTCGTGCTGCGCCAGGGGCGCTTCACGCCGGCGCAGCAGCGCGCGTTCGACGCGCTGTGGCCGCGCTTCGGCCTGGACTACAGCGGCCAGCCGCGCGATCTGGACGCCACTTTCGGCCGCACCGCGCCCAAGGTGCTGGAGATCGGCTTCGGCAACGGCGCCGCGCTGCGCCATGCCGCGCAGCACGATCCGGGCCGCGACTACATCGGCATCGAGGTGCACGCGCCGGGCGTGGGCCGCCTGCTCAACGCCCTGGCCGAGGACGGCGCCGATCACGTGCGCCTGTACCACCACGATGCGGTGGAGGTGCTGCAGCACGAGATCGCCGACGGCAGCCTGGACGAAGTGCGCATCTACTTCCCCGACCCCTGGCACAAGAAGCGCCACAACAAGCGCCGCCTGCTGCAGCCGGCCTTCGCCGCGCTGCTGGTGCGCAAGCTGCGCGCCGGCGGCCGCCTGCACTGCGCCACCGACTGGACCGATTACGCCGAGCAGATGTGGGACGTGCTCGACGCCACCCCCGGCCTGGTCAACCGCGCCGGCCCGCGCGGCCACGTGCCGCGACCGGACTGGCGCCCGCAGACCCACTTCGAGACCCGCGGCCAGAATCTGGGGCATGGGGTGTGGGATTTGTTGTACGACAAGCCGGGATTGGGGAGTGGGGATTCGGGATGAAGAGCGAATCCCCCACGTTCCGGACACAATGCATCCGCGGCATGCCATTACCGCGGCCGGTGCCGGTTAGCGCCGTTAGCTAATCCCGAATCTCCAATCCCCAATCCCGGCCCCCAATGGATACCGCGCTGACGCTGACCACCGATATGAAGCTCGTGCTCGGGCTGGTCGGCTTCACCATGGCGATGTTCGTGTTCGAGCGGATCCGTGCCGACGTGGTGGCGCTGGTGGTGCTGGTGGTGCTCGGGGTGACCGGTCTGATCGCGCCGGAGGAGCTGTTCAGCGGCTTCTCCGGTAACGCGGTGATGAGCATCATCGCCACCACCATCCTCGGCGCCGGGCTGGAGCGCACCGGCGCGCTGAACCGGCTGGCGTCGTGGCTGCTGCGCCGCGCACGCGGGGTGGAGGAGCGGCTGATGCTGCTGACCACCGCCATCGCCGGGCTCAATTCCTCGTTCATGCAGAACCCCTCGGTGATGGCGCTGTACCTGCCGGTGGCCTCGCGCCTGGCCGGGCGCACCGGGCTGACCCTGCAGCGGCTGCTGCTGCCGATCGCCGCGGCCATCGTGATGGGCGGTGCGCTGACCATGGTCGGCAACTCGCCGCTGATCCTGCTCAACGACCTGCTGCAGTCGGCCAACAACAACCTGCCCTCGGGCATGGCCACCATCGAGCCGCTGCGCATGTTCGCGCCGCTGCCGATCGGCGTGGCGCTGCTGGCGGCCTCGCTGATCTACTTCCGCGTGCGCGGCGACAAGGCGCTGGCCGAAGAAGAGCGGCTGATCAACGACGGCGTCACCCCGGCGCGCACCGAGAGCTATTTCGCCCGCACCTACGGCATCGAAGGCGACGTGTTCGAGCTGATCGTCAGCGCCGACAGCCCACTGGTCGGCATGACCCTGGGCGAGGCCGAGACCGTGCACAACGCGCCGCTGCTGCTCGCCCTGAAGACCGGCAACGACACCCGCCTGGCGCCGCCGGCGGACATGCGCATCTGGGTCGGCAGCGTGCTCGGGGTGATGGGCGCGCGCCAGCAGGTCGCCGATTTCGCGCAGAACCAGTTCCTGCGCCTGTCCTCGCGCCTGCGCAATCTCGGCGATCTGTTCAACCCCAGCCGCGCCGGCATCTCCGAGGCGGTGATCCCGCCGACCTCGCGCTTCATCGGCAAGAGCGCGGCAGAACTGCGCCTGCGCAAGCAGGCCGGGATCAGCCTGCTGGCGATCAACCGCGACAAGCAGGTGATCCGCGAGGACGTGCGCAAGGTGCCGCTGCGCGCCGGCGACATGCTGGTGTTCCACAGCATCTGGCAGGACCTGGCGCAGGCCTCGGAAAGCCGCGACTTCGTGGTGGTCACCGACTACCCCAAGGGCGAGCACCGCCCGCACAAGTTCAAGATCGCGATGACGATCTTCGCCCTGACCATCCTGATCGCGCTGACCTCCAGGCTGCCGGTGGCGCTGACCTTGATGACCGGTGTGGCCGGCATGCTTCTGACCGGCGTGCTGCGCATGGACGAGGCCTACGCGGCGATCAACTGGAAGACCGTGTTCCTGATGGCCGGGCTGATCCCGCTGGGCTGGGCGATGGACAGCAGCGGCGCCGCCGCCTGGGTCGCCGGCCATACCATCGCGCGCTTGCCCGAGGGCATCCCGGTGTGGGCGCTGGAGATCGCGCTGGGCCTGCTGACCACCGCGTTCTCGCTGGTGATCAGCCATGTCGGCGCGACCATCGTGATGGTGCCGATCGCGGTCAACCTGGCGCTGGCGGCCGGCGGCAATCCCACCGCGTTCGCGCTGATCGTGGCGCTGTCGGCGTCCAACAACCTGATGACCGCGTCCAATCCGGTGATCTCGATGATCACCGGCCCGGCCAACTACCAGCCGCGCGAACTGTGGCGCGTCGGCGGCCCGCTGTCGCTGGTCTACACCCTGGTGGTGGTGCTGATGGTCAACCTGATGTCGATGGGCTGGTGGCACGCGCTGTAGCGTGGGTCGCACCGCAAGCGCGCGTGCTGCGCGCTAGACCAGCACCACCTGCCCTGCCCGCACCTCCACCGGCACCGCATGCAGGCTCTGGCCGCGGCAGGGGCCGGACACGCACTCGCCGCCCTGCAGTTCGAACGCGGCGCCATGCGCGGCGCACACCACGTGGCCCTCGCGGCTCTTCAGGAACTGGCCCGGCGCCCAGTCCAGGCGGCGCCCGGCATGCGGGCACACGTTCAACCACGCACGCACGCGATCGCCCTCGCGGTACAGCAGCAGCGATTCGGGCTCGCCGCCGATCAGCGCCTCGGCCTCGGCCAGCTCGCCGGAAACCAGGTCGTGCAGCGGCGCCAGCACGGCAGATGATTCGGTCATGAAACGCAGCGCGGGCAGCAAGGGGTGGTCATTCTGGCATGGGCGATCGGAACCCGTGACGCCGCACACCCTTCACCCGGCGAGCACATGCAAGCCCCTGACCGCAAAGTGTTAATTTTTCGCTTAACGAAGTTTTCACTCCGTCACATAAAACAGCGCCGATACTGCGCCCCTTCGGTTCAAACTGAAACAGAGTTCTGCCATGCGCGCTCGCCTCTTCAATTTCGACCAATTCCGGCACCTGTTCGCGCCGCGCAAGCCGCGCCATCCGCTGGTCAAGCTGGCCGTGGGCCTGCTCGGCCTGGCGATCCTGGCCGGGCTGGTGTTCGTCAGCGTGTTCGTGGGCGCGGCGATGATCCTGGGCGGCATCGCCATGAAGCTGCTGAGCCAGCGCGGCAAGCGCCCGGCCACCGCGCGCCGGCATGTGGTCGATGGCGAGTATCGGGTGGTGCGCAAGCCGGCCTTGCCGCTTTAGAGCTGGGAATGGGGAATCGGGATTGGGGAATCGCGAGAGCGACATCCGCTTCCCTGTTGGAATCGGGTTGAACCCGACCCGCTAAACTGCTGCATCCCCTCTCGTTGGATGCATGCTCATGAAAGATCTGTTCGCCGCTGCCGAGGCTCCGCGCGTTCCCGTGCGTGGGCAGGGCCTGTTTCCGGTGCATCGCATCTACTGCGTGGGCCGCAACTTCGCCGACCACGCGCGTGAGATGGGCGCCAGTGCGCCGACCTCGAAGGCCGAGCGCGGCCAGCCGACCTTCTTCATGAAACCGGCCGATGCGCTGGTGATCGGCGACGAGGCCATCCCCTACCCGTCCGCGACCCAGGACCTGCACCACGAGGTGGAACTGGTGGTGGCGCTGGGCCAGGACGCGCCGGCCGGCGTACTGCCGGTAGAAGGCGCCGAGGCGCTGATCGTGGCCTATGGCGTGGGCCTGGACCTGACCCGTCGCGACCTGCAGGCCACGGCCAAGGCCAAGGGCCTGCCGTGGGACATCGCCAAGGGCTTCGACGCCTCCGCGCCGATCAGCGAGCTGATCCCGGCCGGCGAGGTCGGGGCGCTGGAGGCCTTGAACCTCTCGCTGGAAGTCAACGGCGAGGTGCGTCAGCAGTCGCTGCTGGAGCAGATGATCTGGAACGTGCCGGAGATCCTGCACGAGCTGTCCAAGCTGTTCGCGCTGCGCGCCGGCGACCTGGTGTTCATGGGCACGCCGGCCGGCGTGGCCGCGCTGCGTCCGGGCGACCGCTTCAGCGCGCGCCTGGAGAACGTGGCCGAGCGGCACGGCCGCATCGTCGGCTGAGGACGCGCCTGTCGCGCGACATACGCGCGCCTGTGATTCGACCACCACGGCGACTGCGCTAGGCTAGCGCCGCGGCGACAGGCCCGCACTGACAAGAGAGGAGTCCCGATGAGCATGATCCGCGAATTCAAGGAATTCGCCATGCGCGGCAACGTGCTGGACCTGGCGGTCGGCGTGGTGCTCGGCGCCGCGTTCGGCAAGATCGTCACCGCGCTGGTCGAGAAGATCATCATGCCGCCGATCGGGCTGCTCGTCGGCGGCGTGGATTTTTCGCGCTGGGCATGGACGCTGAAGGCGGCGACGGTGGACGCCGCCGGCAAGCCGGTACCGGCCGTGGTGATCGGCATCGGCGATTTCCTCAACACCATCATCCAGTTCGTGATCGTGGCCTTCGCCATCTTCATGCTGGTCAAGGCGATCAACCGCATCGCCCGCAAGGAACCGCCGGCGCCGAAGGCCCCGACCGAGGAAGTGCTGCTGCTGCGCGAGATCCGCGATTCGCTCAAACACGAGCCGCGCCCGGAGTAAGCGCGACGGCACACGCGGCTTCCGCCATGGAGGCCGCGTCGTGCACGGCGGTGAGGCACTGCTAAGCTCGCGGTTCCTGTGTCCGCGGAGTTTTCCATGCGTCGTCTTGCCGTCGTCATCGCTGCTGTGCTGAGTCTGTCCTCTCCTGCGGTTGCCGCCGAGGCCACGCGCATCCCGGAGGCGGCACTCCGCGACGCGGCGGCCTTGCGCGAGCGGGCACTGGCCGACGACACCGGCTGGAAGGTGGTCGAGTCGCTGACCACCGAGATCGGCCCGCGGATGGCGGGCAGCGAGGCCGATGCACGCGCGGTGGCCTGGGCCACGGCGACATTCAAGGCACTGGGCTTCGACAAGGTGTGGACCGAGCCGGTGACGTTCCCGAAATGGGAGCGGCGCAGCGAACACGCGCAGGTGCTCGGCGCGCATGCGCAACCGCTCACTGTCACCGCGCTGGGCGGCAGCCCAGGCGGCACGGTCGAGGCCGAGGTGGTGCGCTTCGCCGACCTGGCCGCGTTGCAGGCGGCGCCGGCCGATGCGCTGCGCGGCAAGATCGCCTTCGTCGATTACCAGATGCTGCGCACCCGCGATGGCAAGGACTACGGCAACGGCGGCGCGGTGCGCAGCAAGGGGCCGTCCGAAGCGATCCGCAAGGGCGCGATCGGTTTCGTGATGCGCTCGGCCGGCACCGATTCGCACCGTGTGCCGCATACCGGCATCACCCGCTTCGACGAAGGACTGACGCCGGTGCCGGCGGCGGCGCTGTCGGTGCCCGACGCCAACCAGCTGGCGCGCCTGCTCGCGCGCGGCCCGGTACGCCTGCGCCTGGCGCTGGACTGCGGCTGGGACGGCACCGCCACCTCCTACAACGTGATCGGGCAGATCACCGGGCGCACGCTGCCGAACGAGGTAGTGCTGATCGGCGGGCACCTGGATTCCTGGGACCTGGGCACCGGCGCGATCGACGACGGCGCCGGCGTCGCCATCAGCATGGCCGCCGGGCATCTGATCGGCCAGCTCAAGCAGGCGCCCAAGCGCAGCATCCGCGTGGTCGCCTTCGCCAACGAGGAGCAGGGCCTGTACGGCGGCAAGGCCTATGCGCAGGCGCATGCCAAGGACGTGGCGCGGCACCAGATCGCTGCCGAGAGCGACTTCGGCGCCGGCCGCATCTATGCCTTCAACACCGGCTCCGGCGACGCCGCCGGCTCGCGCGCGGCGACCCGGCAGATCGCCGAGGCGCTGGCACCGCTCGGCATCGCCTATGCGCCGGACGCCGGCGGCCCCGGCCCGGACGTCGGGCCGCTCGCCGCCAAGGGCGGCGCCTGGGCCTGGCTGGCGCAGGACGGCAGCGATTACTTCGATCTGCATCACACCGCCGACGACACCCTGGACAAGATCGACCCGAAGGCGCTGGCGCAGAACGTCGCCGCGCATGCGGTGTTCGCATATCTGGCGGCGCAGGCCGACGGCGGTTTCGGCAGCCAGGCCAAGACAGTGGAACCGCCCAGGGAGTAAAGTAAACCGGACCTGCGCAGGACGCGCGCAGGGGCTTCCCCTCCGCAGCAGCGCCAGGACCTTTGATGGGCATACGGCAACGTCGCGCGGGCTCAGCGGTGACGTTGCTGGATGTAGCCCGCCATGCGGGCGTGTCGCCGATGACTGCTTCGCGCGTGATCAATCGCCACCCGCGCGTGAGCGCTACCATGCGCGAGCGCGTCGAAGCGTCGATCAAGGCGCTCGGCTACCGCCCCAACCTCGCCGGCCGCTCGCTGCGCACCGCAGGACTGGCGCGCATCGGCGTTCTCTACAGCAATCCCAGCGCGGCCTACCTCAACCAGTTCATGCTCGGCATGCTCGAGCAGAGCAGCCTGGAAGGCTGCCAGGTGCTGGTGGAAAAGAGCGACGACAGCGACAGCCAGCGCGCCGCCACCGAACGCCTGCTTGAGGCCGGTGCCGATGGCCTGATCCTGCCGCCGCCGCTGTGCGATGCGCGGCAGACCATCGCCGAACTGGATGCGCGCGGCATTCCGCTGGTGGCGGTCGCCACCGGCGCACCGATGCCCGGAGTCAGCTCGGTGCGCATCGACGACTACCAGGCGGCGTGCGCGCTCACCCGGCACCTGCTCGACCTGGGCCACCGCGACATCGGCTTCGTCAGCGGCGATCCCGGGCACACGCCCAGCGCGCTGCGCAGCCGCGCGTTCTTCGACACCATGGCCGGGGCCGGGCTGACGGTGGCGCCGGAGCGCGTGGCCGAAGGCCTGTTCACCTACCGCTCCGGCCTGCTCGCGGCCACTGCGTTGCTGCAGGTCACCCCGCGTCCCAGCGCGATCCTGTGCAGCAACGACGACATGGCCGCGGCAGCGCTGGCGATCGCGCATGGACTGCGCCTGCGCGTGCCCGAAGATCTGTCGATCGCCGGTTTCGACGACACGCCGGTGGCCACCACGATCTGGCCGGAGCTGACCACCATCCACCAGCCGGTCGCGGCGATGGGCAGGGCCGCGGTGACGCTGCTGCTCGGCGAAATTCGCCAACGCCGCGACGGACTGCCCAGCCGCGGTACCCATCAGGTGCTGGACTACACCCTGGTCACGCGCGGGTCCACCGCGCCGCCCGCACCGCGCTGAGCGCCGTCACCGCGTGCGGCAGGCAACGCCTCGAGCGCGCGTGTGCCGGATCACGTCGACCTGGGCCACACCGAGCAGCCCGGTCAACGGCACAGTGGCGCGACGCTGCTGCGGGTCCGCAACCAGGTTCTGACCGCGCAGCAGGTCCAGTAGCCGCTCCGCCAGCGGCATGACCATGTGCCGGCCCCAGCAGCGCTCGGAGGCATGGCCGAACGGCAGGTAGCCGGGCAACGCATCGGGATCCACGCCGTCCCAGCGCTCGGGCCGGAACGCCTCCGGCTCCTCCCACAGCGCCGGATCGCGATGGCTGAGCAAGGGCAGCACCAGCACGTCGTCGGCGGCGCCGATACGCGGATCCAGCGCACCGTACTCGGGCGAGGCATTGCGCAGGATGTTCCAGGACGGCGGCAGCAGGCGCAGGGTTTCGTAGAGGATGTTGCGGTTGCAGACGCGCGCGTCGAACGGCGCCCCCAGCCACAGCGCGTTGGCGACCAGCGTGGAAATGGTGAAGCACACCGGCGCGGCGGTGCGCCGGTACAGGCCCATCGCATCGCGGCGCGCGCGGTAGCCATCGGCCGCGGACAGCAGCGTGGCCAACGCCGAGGCCTCCGCGCCCGGCGCCAGCGATGCGAGCGCGCCGGCGGCGATCACCGCCCAGGTCAGGCGCGGCGTCAGTTCCAGGGTTCGGTCCATCAGCAGGCGCAGCCGCCACGGGTCGCCGCCGAGCAGCAGGTCGCGCAGATAGACATGGCCGATGTGCGGCCATGGACCGGACAGGTCGAGGGTGGGCGGCGGCGGACGCTTCAGCGCCTCGCGCACGTCGCGGCCGATCGCCTGCATCAGTTTCGCCGCTTCGCTGCGCGCGATCGAGCGGCCGTGCAACGGCTTGAAGGTCGGCCGTTCGTGTTCGGTGGCCGGCCGGGCCGCGAGCAGGCGGTCGCTCAGCGCGGCGCCGGCGACACCGACCGTGTCGGCATCCAGGCGGAACGCGTCCTGCCCCACATGCGCGCGCAGCAACGCCTGCAGACGCGGCGCGAAGACCGTGGCGCGCGCATCGCGGTCGACCATGGTGGCGGACATCGCCAGTCTCCTGGAGGAACGACGCCCGGCGCAGCGCATCCGCCGGGCACCGGCCGCACGGCATGCCGCGCGGCATCGCACACGGCGCTCAATACCAGATGTACCAGGCGTACGACTTCAGCGGCTTCTTCGACGACAGCAGGTGCTTGATGGAGAACAGCAGCTTCATGAGCGACATCTCCGCAGGAGTGACGATGGCCCTTTCGGGCGGGGGACTGCGCGGTTTCGCCGACGCCAGCGCGCGTGGCGCGATCGCATCGGCGAGGCGCGCCTGCACGCTACGCCGCCGGCAGGCCCCTCGCAAACCCGAAACCGGCCGGCGCGCACACTATTGCGTAGCCAAATGCAGCCGCATCTCAGCGCGTGACGCCGTGCTCAGCGCGCCGCACGCCCGTGCGGATGCCGGCTGCGCCAGGTGCCCAGCAACACCGCGGTGGCGGCGGCGACGTTGAGGCTTTCCACCGCGCCGCTGCCGGGGATGGACAGGCGCAGATCGCAGGCCTGCGCGAAGTCGCGGTCCATCCCGTCGCTCTCGGCGCCCATCACGTAGACCAGGCGCTGCGGCAAGGCAGTGGCGAACAGATCGTCGCCGCCGTCCACCAGCGTCGCCGCGAGGGCGAAGCCCGCGCCGCGCAATTGCGCCTGCGCCTGCATCGTGGGCGGCAGCCGCACCAGCGGCACCGCCTCGGCGCCGCCCTCGGCCACGCGCGCGGCAGCACCGGACAGCGCCAGTGCGGCCTGCTCCGGCAACAGGATCGCGCCCACGCCGAAGTGCGCCGCCGAGCGCAGGATCGCGCCGAAATTGTGCGGATTGCCCACGCCATCCAGCCACAGCGCCAGCGCCGGACCCGGCGCCAGCGCCTGCAGCCAGTCGGCCAGGGCCAGCGGCGCGACGCGCAGCACGTCGGCGACCACGCCCTCGTGGTGGCTGCTGGCGGCGAGCTTGTGCAGATCGGCCTCGTCCACCACGCGGTAGCCGACCCGGTTGGCCACGCACCACTTCAGCAGCGGCTGCAATGCCGGAATCCGCGCCTCGCTCAGGTACAGCTTGCGGATCGCCTCCGGCCGCCGCGCGTACACCGCGCGCACCGCGTTGAGGCCGTAGAGGCGCAGTTCGTTGCGGTTGGTCGCCGCCGCACCCTCACCCCCGGCCCCTCTCCCGGGGGGAGAGGGAGGATTCCCACCGCGCGGGCGGTTGCCCCAGGGCGAGGTCATCGGCGCACGCCCGCGGCGCAGGCGCACCGCGCCGACGCGGCACAGCGGGAACGAAGGGCATGACGCATGGGACTCTCCTGAAAAACGCACGGGGCGCGCGCCCGGGACGGCGCGCTGCGGGGATTTTCGCTCATCCGCGCCCCACTGGCTGCCCCGGCATGACGCAGCGCGGCCCCGAGACTTGTCTACGTCATGCGCCGCAAAGCGCAACTCGCATTCCGGCCGCACCGTGAAGTGGTTCGCTCCCGCCTTCCACCGTGCGGAATTCGCGGCAGCGCATGCGCAAATCCGACAAGCCTGGCGTGCGCATCGGGTCCATTGTCGCCGCTCCTTCCGCCGCCACACAGGCGCCATCGACCCACCATCACCGTGCCATTCGCTTCGCAGACGGGATACCTGCGATGGCCTGCGCCGCCGCATCGCGCAGCGCCGTGCTCCGCGGGCTCCCGAGAACGCACTCCGCATTCTCACGACAAGGCGATTCCCATGCACTCCGACATCCGTCCGTTTTCCTCGTCCGCACGCCGCTGCGTGCACGCCGCCCTGCTGCTGATGCTGCCCCTGCTCGGCCTGAGCGCCAGCGCACTGGCCCGGACCGCCGCGCCCGACGCCCGCCTGGCGCGGGTCGGTGCCCTGCCCGCCGCGCACAAGCCCACCAACGTCCCCGACGACTACATCCAGACGCCGTTCGGCTACTTCGCGCCGGCCTGCGTGCGCCAGGTCCATAGCAGCGACCGCGTGCTCGCCGACGGCGCCCTGCAGCATGCCGATGGCGCGCGCGAACAGGCGCAGGCCTGCACCCAGGACAACTTCACCCCCAACGGCACCCGCGTCCACCCCGACGGACGTGGCCTGGACGGCCAGCCGATCCGCGCTGGCGCGGCGCTGCGGGCAACACGCGCGCGCGGCGCGGTGCCGCCACCGATCACCCACGACTGGGTGCAGTCGGCCATCGACGTGACCGGCAACAAGATGGGGCGCATCGTGGCCAGCTGGACGGTGCCGCAGAACCCGACCAACGTGGCGCAGCAGACGGTGTACTTCTTCCCAGGGATGCAGAGCGACGATCCCACGATCCTGCAACCGGTGCTCGGCTACCGCGGCTACAACGACAGCTGGGACCTGAGCAGTTGGAACTGCTGCCAGGACGGCATGGTGTGGCACAGCGACTTCATCGCGGCCAGGGCCGGCGACCGGATCGTCGGCGACACCTACGCGACCTGCAACAACGGCCTGCCCTGCACGAACTGGAACGTGGACACGCGCAACGTCACCACCGGCCAGAGCGTGCGGCTCAGCACCACCTACGACATCAACTCCCGGACGCACCTGGTGGTGGGCGGCGCGCTGGAAGTCTATGCGGTGGACAGCTGCGACCAGTATCCGCCGGACGGGAGCATCACCTTCGATGCGATCGGCGTCTACGACTACCGCATGCAGAAGGTGGCGTCGCCGGCGTGGGTGTCGTACAGCGACAGCTCGGGCCTGGACGTGCAATGCAACTACGCGGTGGACACCACCGCGACCTCGGCCACCATTTCCTACTGAAGCGGTAACCCGCGCGCGTCGCTCGCACGGGCGACGCGCGACTCAGGCCGCCGCCCCGGTCCGCGCGAACAGGCGCAAATCGCGCGGCTGTCCATCGCGCAACGACAGTTCGCGGCGCGTGCCGATCTCAACGAAGCCGTTCTTCTGCAGCACGCGCGCCGAGCCATGGTTGTCTGGTAGCGTCAACGCCTCGATCCGCTGCAGGCGCAACGCCGGCACCGCCCAGTCCAGGTAGGCGGCGACGATGCGGGTCATCCGGCCCTGGCCCCAGTGCGCGCGGCCAAGCCAGTAGCCGAGCTCGGCCCGCTCCGGCGCCGGCTGCGCCGCTGCATGCAGGCCGATCCCGCCACAGGCCTCGCCGCCGATTTCGATCGCCAGCACCGGGTCGTTCAGGTCGATCACCTGCCCGCCCAGGAAGGCCTCGCCGTCGGCGCGCGTGTAGGGATGCGGAAAGCGCCGGCTGAGCCCGCGCGCCACCTGTGCGTCGTCGGCGTGGCGGACCAGCGCATCCAGGTCCTCGGCACGCCATCGCCGCAGCACGATGCCGTCCAGATGCAGTTGCAGATCGCGCCAGGGGGCGGCAGCGGCGGTCTCGGACATCGGCGGCTCCTGCGGCAACGGAAGCGCAGCATAGCCGCCGGCCGCGGCCTGCACGGCGGCGCGATCGTCTACGGCTGAGGGTTTTACCCGACAGACCAGCGAAAGCCAGGCCCGGTAGACTCTCGCGCCGCACCTCGCCCTTCCGTCCAAAGAGCCGTTCCCCGATGCCCTCCGACACCGCCACCACGGCCCGCATTCCGATTTTCATGTACCACAACGTGGCCGAGGCGCCGCGGCACCTGCAGGTGTACCGCAGCCTGTACGTGAGCCCGGGCCGCTTCGCCCGGCAGATGCGCCTGCTGCAGCGGCTGGGCTACCGCGGCGTGTCCATGTCCGATGCCATGCCGTACCTGCGCGGCGAACGCCAGGGCAAGGTCGCGGTGGTCACCCTGGACGACGGCTACCTGGACAACCTGCACGCGGCGCTGCCGGTGCTGCAGCGGCTGGGTTTCACCGCCACGGTGTACATGGTCAGCGGCTGCATCGGCCGCCACAACGTGTGGGATGCGCAGAAGCTGGGCATCGAGAAGCCGCTGATGAACCTCGCCGAGCTGCGCCAGTGGCGCGCCGGCGGCATGGAGATCGGCGCGCACACCCGCTCGCACCCGCACCTGACCGGCTGCAGCGATGCGGCGCTGCGCGAGGAGATCGGCGGCTGCAAGCGCGAGTTGGAGGACCTGCTCGGCGAGGCGGTGCCGCAGTTCTGCTACCCCTATGGCGATGTGGACGACCGTGTCGCCGACGTGGTGCGCGAGGCCGGCTACACCGCCGCCACCAGCACCCGCCGCGGCCGCGCCCCGGCCGGCTCGGACCCGATGCGCTACCCGCGCATCCAGGTCGCGCGCCACCACCTGCTGCCGCAGTTCGCGCTGCGCGCCTTCACCGCCTACGAGGACCGGCGCGGATGAAATTCCTGTTCGTCGGCACCAATCCCGAAAACACCGGCGCGGCCACCCATTTCGTGGCGCTGGCGCAGGCGCTGGCCGGCGTCGGTCATCAGGTCGAGGTCATCGCCTGCGAGGGCGGCCTGATCGCCGACGAATTGCGCCGCAGCGGCATCACCGTGCACGTCGGACACTTCCGCAACGTGCTGGACCCGGACGGCTACCGGCCGCTGCTGCGCGTGGCGCGGCGCAGCCGGCCGGATTGGCTGGTCGGCAACTTCGGCAAGGAATACTGGCCGCTGCTGCTGGCCGGACGCGTGCTGGGCATCCCGGTCACGCTGTTCCGCCACCGCACGCCGGCGATGAGTGCGCTGTCCGGCTATGCGATCCCGCGCCTGGCGGCGCGCTTCTTCGCGGTGTCGCACTACGCGCGCCAGGCCTACCTGGAGCGCGGCGTGCCGGAGGCGCTGGTGCAGGTGCTGTACAACCCGGTGACCATGGAGCGGCTGCGCCCGGATCCGGAGCGCGGCCGCGCCATCCGCGCCGCCCAGGGCCTGCCCGAGGATGCGATCGTGCTCGGCTACAGCGGGCGCATGCATGCCGGCAAGGGCATCTTCCCGCTGCTGGAAGCCGCTGGGGCGGCGATGGCGGAGGAGCCGCGGCTGCACTGCCTGTGGCTGGGCGACGGCCCGGACGCGGCGCAGTTGCAGGCGCAGGCTGCGGCCCAGCCGCACGGCCAGCGCCACCGCTTCGTCGGCTGGGTCAACGACACCACGCCCTACTACAACGCGATGTCGATGCTGGCGTTCCCGTCGCTGGCGCCGGAAACCTTCGGCCGGGTCTCGGTGGAGGCGCAGGCCAGCGGCGTGCCGGTGCTGGCCAGCCACGTCGGCGGTACCGCGGAGACGCTGGACCCCGGGGTCAGCGGCGAACTGCTCACGCCCGGCGACATCGATCGCTGGCGCGACGCGATCCTGCGCCTATGCGACGGCGAACGGCGCCAGCGCATGGGCCAGGCCGGGCGCGACTTCGTGCAGCGCCATTTCGGTGGCGCGGTGATCGCCGCGCAGTTCGTGCACCTGCTGCAGCAGCCGCGCTGCGCGCCGCAGCCGCTGGCGCCGTCGCGCGTCGATCCGGCCTGAGCGCGGCTGCCTGAGCGGCCCGGCTCAGGCGTGGCCGCCGACCGACGGCGTCTGCGCTTCCAGTTGCTGCAGGCGCTGCTGCACCGCGTCCGGCGAGCGCGTGTACGGCGCCAGCAGCGCATAGAAGGCCGGCACCACGAACAGCGACAGCAGCGTGGACACCGACACGCCGAAGATCACCACGATGCCGATGGTGGCGCGGCTGGCCGATCCGGGGCCGCCGGCGACCACCAGCGGGATCGCGCCGACCACGGTGGCCAGCGAGGTCATCAGGATCGGCCGCAGGCGCACCGCCGAGGCTTCTACAATCGCATCGCGCACGCTGCGCCCGGCATCGCGCAACTGGTTGGCGAACTCGACGATCAGGATGCCGTTCTTGGCCGCCAGCCCGACCAGCATCACGATGCCGATCTGACTGAACAGGTTGAGCGTACCGCCGCTGATCGCCAGGCCGATCAGCGCGCCGAGCACGCCCAGCGGTACGGTCAGCATGATCACCAGCGGGTGGATGAAGCTCTCGAACTGCGCCGCCAGCACCAGGTACACGATCAGCAAGGCCAGGGCGAAGGTCAGCAGCACCGCGCCGCCGGCCTTCTGGTACTCGCGCGATTCGCCCTTCCAGTCGAGCTGCGCGTAATCGGGCAGTTCCTCGCGCGCCACCTGCTGCGCCCAGGCGATCGCCTCGCCGAGCGGATAGCCCGGGGCCAGGCCGGCGTTGATGGTGATGGCACGCAGGCGATTGAAGCGGTGCAGGTTGCCCGGCTCGGCGACTTCGCGCAGGGTCACCAGGTTGGACAGCGGGATCAGCTGGCCGCTGTCGGCGCGTACCCGGATCGCCGCCAGGTCGGCCGGATCGGCGCGGCCGTCGCGACTGGCCTGCAGCATCACGTCGTACTCCTCGCCGTTGTCGACGAAGGTGGTGACCTGGCGCGCGCCCATCAGCGTCTCCAGCGCGCGGCCGATCTCGGTCACCGGCACGCCGAGGTCGGCTGCCCGCTGACGGTCGATCTCCACGCGCATCTGCGGCCGGGTTTCCTTGTAGTCCGAGTCCGCCCCGACCAGCCCGGGGTTGTCGGCGATGCGCGCGAGCAGGCGGTCGCGCCATTGCGCGATCTCGGCGTAGTCGGGGCCGCCGAGCACGATCTGGAACGGCTGCCCGCGGCTATTGACCAGGCCGCCGCCGACCTGGGTGCGCGCACGCACGCCGGGCAAGGCGCGCAGTTCCTCCTGCAGCGTCGCGGCGACGTCGGCGGTGGCCACGTCGCGCTCGCTCCAGTCGCGCAGGAACACGCTGACCCGGCCGGTGTGCATCTCCTCGCTGGCGCCGAAACTGCCGGGCACGCGCGGATTGGCGCGTGCGATCGGCTGGCCGTCGCCGCGGTGGCGGTCGAGGATGGTCTCGACCTGGTGCATCTGCCCCACCGTGTAGTCGAAGCCGGCGCCTTCCGGCGCATCGATCATCACCTGGAACGAGCCGCGGTCCTCGGCCGGCGCCAGCTCCGAGGGAATCACCCGCGCCAGCAGCGCGCTGGCCGCCAGCGCCGCCAGCATCAGCGCGCCGAACACCCAGGCGCGGCCGACGTGGCGCTCGAGCACGCGCCGGTAGCGCGCGCTCAGCCCCTGCAGCCGCGCCTCGACCCAGCCATGCACGCGGTTGGGCTGCTCGCGCGCGTGCGCCTTGAGCAGCTTGGACGACATCATCGGGGTCAGGGTCAGCGCGACGAAGGCGGAAATCGCCACCGCCGCGGCCAGCGCCACCGCCAGTTCGCGGAACAGGCGCCCGGTGTTGCCTTCGAGGAAGCCGACCGGCAGGAACACCGCCACCAGCACCGCGGTGGTGGCGATCACCGCGAAGGCGACCTGCGCGGTGCCGCGCCGCGCCGCCACCAGCGCCGGTTCGCCCAGGTCGACGCGACGCTGGATGTTCTCCACCACCACGATCGCATCGTCCACCACCAGGCCGATGCACAGCACCAGGGCGAGCAGGGTCAGCAGGTTGATCGAGAAGCCGAACGCATACAGCGCGATGAACGCGGCCACCAGGCACACCGGCACCGTCACCGCCGGGATCAGCGCCGCGCGCACGCTGCCCAGGAACAGCCAGATCACCACCAGCACCAGCACCACCGCCTCGATCAGGGTGTGGTAGACGCGTTCCACCGAGGCATCGATGAACACGGTGGAATCGAAGGCGACGAAGATCTGCGTGCCCTTGGGCAGGGTCTGCTGGATCTGCTCCGCGGCCGCGCGCGCGGCGCGGGCCACATCCAGGCTGTTGGCGGTGGAGGTCTTGACGATGCCCAGGCCGACGTTGGGCACGCCGTTGCTGCGGAAGTAGGCGCGGCGCTCGGCCGAGGCCAGTTCCACCTTGGCCACGTCGCCCAGCCGCACCACGTAGCCGTCGCGGCCCTTGCCGAGCGGGATCGTGGCGAAATCCGCCGGCGCGCGGTAGCTGCGCTCCACGCGCAGGGTGAAGTCGCGGTCGGCCGACTCCAGGCGGCCGGCCGGCAGTTCGACGTTCTCGCGGGCCAGCGCGTTCTCCACGTCGGCCACGGTGAGATCGCGCGCGGCCAACTGGTCGCGGTCCAGCCAGATCCGCATCGCATAGCGCTGGCGCCCGCCCAGGCGCACCTGGGCCACGCCTTCGATGCTGGACAGGCGATCCACCACGTAGCGTTCGGCGTAGTCGGACAGCTTCAGCGCATCCATCGTGCTGGAGCTCATGTTGAGCCACAGGATGGCGTCGGCATCGGCCTCGACCTTGGCGATCTCCGGCGCGTCGGCCTCGTCGGGCAGGCGGTCGAGCACGCGGCTGACCGCGTCGCGCACGTCGTTGGCGGCGGCCTCGATGTCGCGGGTGGCGCGGAACTCGATGCTGATGTCGGCCACGCCGTTGGAACTGCGCGCCTGGATCGTCTCGATGCCTTCGATGCCGGCCAGCGCGTCCTCCAGCACCTGGGTGATGCGGCTCTCCACCACCGCCGCCGAGGCGCCGGGGTAACGCACCTCCACCGACACGATCGGCGGATCGATCGCCGGCAACTCGCGCAGGGTCAGCCGGCTGTACGCCATCACCCCCAACACCACCAGCAACAGGCTCATCACCGCGGCGAACACCGGCCGGGTGATGGAGACGTCGGACAGCTTCATCGCGCCAGGTCCGCCGCGGCGCTGCCGCTGCGCGCGCCGCCGCCGTTCATGCCGGCGGCGGCATCGACCACGGCCACGCCCGGACGCAGCTTGCCGGTGCCCTCGACCACGATGCGCTGGCCGGACTGCAGGCCGTCGACGATCTCGACCAGGCCGTCGCGGCGCGCGCCGGTGCGCACGTCGGTGCGCGCCACGGTGGCGTCGACGCCGACGCGATAGACGAAAGCGTCACGCCCCACCTGCACCACCGCGATCTCCGGGATCACCAGCGCCTGCCGGGCGGGCCGATACAGGCGCACGTCCATCAGCATGCCCGGGCGCAGCGCGCGGTCGGCGTTGTCGAACGCGGCACGCACGGTGACCGCGCGGGTGGCGCTATCCACGCGCGCATCCACGGTGGCGACCTTGCCGTCGAAGGCGCGCCCCGGATAGGCCACGCTGCGGCCGCCGACGGCATCGCCCGCCTTCACCGTCGACAGCGCCGCCTCCGGCACCTGGAAATCCACGTAGACCTGGGCCACGTCGTCGAGCGTGGCGATGGTCGCGTCGGGCGTCAGCAGCGCGCCGGGGCTGACCTGGCGCAGGCCGAGCACGCCGGCGAACGGCGCGCGCACGCTGCGGTCGCCGATCTCCGCGCGCATCTGCAGCACCCGCGCCTGCGCGGCATCGCGCAGCGCGCGTTGCGTGTCCAGTTGCGCGCGCGACACCAGTTGCCGCCCGACAAGTTCGCTCTGCCGCCGATACAGTTGCTCGGCCTCGGTGTAGGTAGCCTCCGCCTCGCGCAACGCCGCCTGCTGGCCCTGCCCGCGCAGCGTCACCAGCGGCGCGCCGGCCGCCACTTCCTGGCCACTCTCGAAATGCACGCGCTCCACGATCTCGCTGACCTTGGCGGTCAGCGTCACCGACTCGCGGGCCTTGACCGTGCCCAGCGCGGCCAGGCTGTCGTTCCACTCACGGGGCTGCACCGTCTGCAGCGTCACCGGAATCGCGGCACTCGCTGCGGCCGGCGCCGGGGCCTTGCCGCAACCGGCGAGCGCGAGCGAGGACAACAGAAGGCACACCAGGCGGACGCCGGCGCGTGGTCGGTGCGGCATGGAGATCCCGGACGCGTGGAGTTCGACCCAGTCTAACGGCCTGGCGTGACGGGCGTTGACACGTCGCGACCATGACCGACGACCCTTGCCGGCCAACGCATGCGCTGCGCGATGAGACGCAGCGCACGCGTGGCACGGCTTGGGCCGCTCAATCAGTCTTGCCGGTACGACGCCGGGTGAAGTACGGATAGGCCACCACGAAGGCAAGCGCCGATGCAGTCCCAAGCAGCATGCGCACCGCCTGCCCCAGGCTGTGCGGCACATACAGGGCATGCGCCGACGCGTCATACCAGATCGCGTGCAGCATCATCAATCCGAACGAGGCCATCGGCAGTCCGAACACCAGCCAGCCGAAAAAGCGCAGCGCCGGCGACGTACGCCCCTCGGCTAATTTGCCGACGACCTCTGTGCTGGCCAGGTGGTACTGGAACGGATCGGAGGTGGCGTATCTGGGGGGCGGCGGCGGCGCTGGCTCGGGCTGCACCGGCTGATGCGTCACCTGTTCGGCGCACGCCGGTTGGACCAGTTCGGCCACATTGGTTCTGGTCAACACGTCATGCAGCTTCGGATCCATGCGTTCCCCCTGAACGTTGCCCGGCAGCGTCGTCCGCCACCGAATCCGCCATCCCTACGCCTGCCGCGCGAGTGCGCGCCGCATAGCATGCGGGCGGCGCAGGGGCCTGGCAACTGCGATCAGTGCGGCGGAAACGCGGCGCGCTGCCGCGCTTGCAGCGCACTGCACAGGCGAATCGTTTCGGCGGTCTGCGCAAGGCCGCGGTCGGCGCCGCTGAGTGCCTTCAGGCGCGGCGTGAAGAACGCCTCCAGCCGGTCCGCTTCGGCGGCATCGCAGCCACCGCTGGCCGCCAGCGCCGGCAAGCGACCGCCGTCGAAGGAACCGGAGCGCGCCACGATGCGATCGAAGTGCGCGGTGTACCAGGGCCACATCGAGGCGTGCGTGGCCGGCTCGGCATGCGCGCCCATCAGCAGGCTGTTCATCTCGCCGACCTTGATCGCATCGGTCAGGGCGAAATCGCGCACCTTCTGCACCTGCTGCGGATCCTGCACGGCGCCGAGCGCTTCGATCATCGCGTTGCGCTGGGCCGGTTCGCCGTGACCGCGCAGGGCCGCGATCAATGCGTCCACCGCGGGCGCGCCACGCGCCTGCACCGCCACCGTCAGCGCTGCGCCAAGCAGATCCGGGTTGGCGGCGGCGAAATCCAGCGCACCGCCCTTGCCGGCCAGCACCGCATCGCCCTGGGCCAGCAGCGCCTGCCGCACCGCCGGCACGCCCATGGTCACCCCGAGCAGTTCGGCCAGGGTGGAGCGCAGCGCCACGTCGTCATCGCTGTCGCCGGCGCGGCGCCGATCGCCCAGCGCCCGCAGGCGTGCGCCGAACGCGGCGTCGGTGGCCTGGCGCAGCATGGCGCGCTGCGCCTCGTCGCGCGCCAGCACCCGCCAGATCCAGGCGATGCGGTCGTTCATCGCGGTGGCCACCGCCGTGGCCTTGGCCGGCGCCAGTTGCTGCATCGCCGCGATCACGTCCGCGGTATCGGCCTCGCCGGTGCGGAACGCGCTGTCGATGGCATCGGCATAGGCCAGCTTCTCGGCATCGTCGAGCGCATCGAGATGGCGACCGAGCGCGGCCAGCTGCGGCTTGGGCAGGGCGAAGCGGTAGTAGCCGGTGCCGCCGGCATTCGGCATCACCCAGCTGTCGGCATCGGCACCAGCGAGCGCGAGGCGGCCGTCGCCGGAAGACAGCATCTGGCAGGCGCGGCGCACGCCCTGGCGCGTGCCGTACTTGACGCACACCGGCACGCCCCAGGTCTGTGCGGCGTTGCCGCGCGAGCCCAGCGGCAGGAAGCGCTGCTGGTGCAGTTGCAGCACCGCGCCGCCCGCCTCGGGCTGCAGCTGCGCTTGCAGATAGGGCACGCCGGGCTGGTCGAGGAAGCTGCGGAACGCGGCCTTGAACTCCTCATCCTTGCCGGCCGCGGCGGCGATGGCATCGACCAGGTCGTCGGCAGTGGCGTTGCCGAAGCGGTGCGCGCGAATGTAGCTGCGCATGCCGCTGCGGAAGGTATCCTCGCCGACGAACTGCTCGAACATGCCCAGCACCGCGGCGCCCTTGCGGTAGGTGATGCTGTCGAAGGCGGTCTCGATGTCGCCGTTGCCGGTGATCGGCTGGCGGATCTTGCGCGCGCTGACCAGGCTGTCGTTGTTCATCGCGTCATGCGCGGCACTGATGCGGTCCAGGTCGGCGCGGTACTGCGGCCGCAGGCGCATGGTGATCTTCTGCTGCATCCAGGTGGCGAAGGCCTCGTTGAGCCACAGGTCGTCCCACCAGGCCATGGTCACCGTGTCGCCGGTCCATTGGTGCGCCAGCTCGTGCGCGGTGACGTTGAACGAGCCCTCGACGTTGTGCCGCGGCGAATGGTCGTCCAGCAACAGCAGCCAGTCGCGGAAGGTGACGAAACCGGGATTCTCCATCGCGCCGGCAGAGAAGTCCGGCGCGGCCACCAGATCCAGCTTGTCGAACGGATAGCCGAAGTCGTAGTAGTCCTCCAGCGCGGTGATGATCTCCGGCGTCTGCTGCAGCGCGCGCCGGATGCGCGGGCCCTGTCCTTGTGCAGCGACGCCGCGCAAGGGGGTGGACTGCGGGCGCTGCGGCGTGGCCGGCAATGCCGGTCCGTCGACCACGTCCCACGGCCCGACCGCGTAAGCCACCAGGTAGGTCGGCAGCGGCACGGTCTCGGCGAAGCGCACGGTCTTCCAGCCCTTGCCCGCCGGCTCGGTGGACTCGGCGCGGGTATTGGCCAGCGCCTGCTCGCCCTCGGGCACGGTCAGACGCAGCGCGAACGGCGTCTTCAGCGCCGGCTCGTCGAAGCCGGGGAAGGCGTAGCGCGCACTGATCGGCTCCATCTGCGTCAAGGCGTAGGCATGCCCCTGCGCCTTGACCTGGTAGAGCCCCTGCAACTGCTGATTGAACGGCGCGCTGTAGACGATGGTCAGGGTCAGCTCCTGCGGCTGCAGGGTGCGCCCGAAAGCGATGCGGGCCACGCCGGCCTGCGCGTCGGCCTGGGTGTAGCGAACCGGGAACGACGCACCATCGGCGGTGCGCAGCGTGGCCTTGCTCACCCGCAACTCCTTGCCGTGCAGCCACAGATGGTCGGAGGCGCGCTCCAGGCGCACGCGCAGGGTGGCGGTGCCGTCGAAGTGGGTGCGCTCCGGATCGATCTTCAAGTCCAGCGCATAGTGCTCCGGCACCGCCCAATTCGGCAGGCGTCCGGTCGGCACCGCATCGGGGGCCTGCGCACAGGCCGCGCCGCAGCACAGCGCGAGGACGGAGAACAGCACGCGACGGGACAGAGCTGGCATGGACGGGCCTTCGCCGATGAGGAGGGCGACGACTTAAGCATGCGCGGCCGCGGCTGTCACGTGTTGACCGCCCGTGATTTAGCCCGCGGGCACCGCGGAGGCTCTTCACGTCCGGCCCCTACATCTCAAGCAACAGCCAGGGCTTTCGCCTTGCGGCGAGTCACTTTGATCAGCCTTCGGCTGTGGTCAAGCACACCCTGCCTTGCGCCCTCCGCGCTGACGCGCTCCGGGTCCGCGTCCATCCCGGGGATTCGCGGAAGGAGCATCCTGCCCCTGCCGCGAACGGCGCACATCCATGTGCGCCGCCCCTGCGGGGTTTTTCCCCGCGATGGCCGCCGCTGCGGAAGGGAACCCGTTCAATCAAAAGCCAGAGCAACATCAACAGCAAAGGCCGAAGCAACTGCGACTGCTGCGCACGCCTGGGTCATTGCCGTGTCCGCCAACAAATGCGCTGCGCGTGGTGGCGCTCATTGCCTGTCGATCCTGATGGACACACAACAACGCTGATTTCGGCAACAGCGAGCGCTATTCGCGTGTGACGGAACAGCTCCTGCCGAGCCTTACGACACGTTGGCTGGGTGCACTGTGGGAGGGACTTCAGTCCCGACGCCTCAAGGTCGGGTGCCTGGCGGGCGCCCTTCGGCGCGAGTGCATGACAGTGACTTCTACAGTGCGGCGGCATCGGGAAGGCGATCGAGCCTCGCAACGCCCCGCCCCCGCCTCAGTCCTGCAACCCCAGCGCCGCCAGCACCTGCGCGGCCAGCGCTTCGACGTTGTCGCCATCGGCGTGCAGGTGCAGTTCCGGCCGCTCCGGCGCCTCGTACGGGGAGTCGATGCCGGTGAAGTTGGGAATCAGGCCAGCGCGCGCCTTGGCGTACAGGCCCTTGACGTCGCGCGCCTCGACCACCGGCAACGGCACGTCGACGAACACTTCGAGGAACTCGCCCTCGCCGAAGCGCTCGCGCGCCAGTTGCCGCTCGGCGCGGAACGGCGAGATGAAGCTGACCAGCACGATCAGGCCGGCATCGGTCATCAGCCTGGCCACCTCGGCGACGCGGCGGATGTTCTCCACGCGATCCTCGTCGGTGAAGCCCAGATCGCGGTTCAGGCCATGGCGCACGTTGTCGCCATCGAGGATGAAGGTGTGGTAGCCCAGTGCGTGCAGGCGCTTGTCGACCAGGTTGGCGATGGTCGACTTGCCGGCGCCGGACAGGCCGGTGAACCACAGCACCTTCGGTGTCTGTCCCTTGATCCGCGCGCGCGCGGCCTTGTCCACGTCCAGGTGCTGCCAATGCACGTTGCCGGCGCGGCGCAGCGCGAAATCCAGGGTCCCGGCGGCGACGGTGGCGTTGCTGTGGCGGTCGATCAGGATGAAGCCGCCGAGCGCACGGTCCTGCGCGTACGGGGCGAAGGCGATCGGCTGGTCCAGCGCCAGGTTGCAGTAACCGACCTCGTTGAGTTCCAGGCGCTTGGCCGCCAGCCGCTCCTGCGTGTTGACGTCGATGCGGTGCTTGATCTCGGTGACACTGGCGGCCACGGTGCGCGCACCGATCTTCAGCCAGTACGGGCGACCCGGCAGCAGCGCGGCATCATCCATCCACAGCACGTGCGCGGCGAACTGGTCGGCCACCTCCGGCGGATCGCCGGCAGCGGCGATCACATCGCCACGGCTGACGTCGATCTCCTCGGTCAGGGTCAGGGTCACTGCCTGCCCGGCGACCGCGCGCGGCACCGGCTCGGCGCCGATCAGCACCTGCGCGACCTGCGCGCGCCGCGCCGACGGCAACACCACCACCGCATCGCCAGGCTGCACCGCGCCGGCCGCCACGGTGCCCGCGAAGCCGCGGAACTGCGCGTGCGGCCGGTTGACCCACTGCACCGGCAGGCGCAGGCCGCCGTCGCCGCCGCGCGCGTCCAGTTGCACGCCTTCCAGATGTTCGAGCAGTGCCGGGCCGGCATACCAGGGCATGCGCGCCGAACGCTGCGACAGGTTGTCGCCCTCCAGCGCCGACAGCGGAATGCACTGCACGTCGGCGATGCCCAACTGCGCGGCGAGCGCGCGGTACTCAGCGGCGATCGCGTCGAACGTCGCCTGCGCGAAGCCGACCAGGTCCATCTTGTTGACCGCCAGCACCACGTGACGGATGCCCAGCAGCGCGACGATGTAGCTGTGCCGGCGGGTCTGGGTCAGCACGCCCTTGGACGCATCGACCAGCACCACCGCCACATCGGCGGTGGAGGCGCCGGTGGCCATGTTGCGGGTGTACTGCGCATGCCCGGGGCAGTCGGCGACGATGAACTTGCGCCGGTCGGTATCGAAGTAACGGTAGGCCACGTCGATGGTGATGCCCTGCTCGCGCTCGGCGGCCAGGCCGTCCAGCAGCAGGGCATAGTCGATGGCTCCCCCGCGGGTGCCGTGGCGCTTGCTGTCGACACCGAGCGCAGCCAGTTGGTCGTCGAACAGCCGCTTGCTGTCGTACAGCAAGCGACCGATCAGCGTGCTCTTGCCGTCGTCGACGCTGCCGCAGGTGATGAAGCGCAGCAGCGGCTTGTGTTCGTGTTGCTGCAGGTAGGCGGCGACTGCGTCGCCGCCTACGGGAATAGGGAATGGGGAATGGGGAATGGAAACAGCGGTCTCCTGCGACGCGCCAGATGGCGGCGATGCTTGCTTTTGCACTTGCGATTCCCGATTCCCTGTTCCCGATTCCCGGCCCATCAGAAATACCCCTCCACCTTCTTCTGCTCCATCGAGGCGCCCGGATCCTGGTCGATGATCCGGCCCTGGCGTTCGGAGGTGGTGGCCTGCAGCATCTCGGCGATGATCTTCTCCAGGGTGTCGGCCTGCGACTCGATCGCGCCGGTCAACGGGTAGCAGCCGAGGGTGCGGAAGCGCACGCGGCGCAGTTGCGGGGTTTCGCCGGGACGCAACGGCAGGCGTGCGTCGTCGACCATGATCAGCGCGCCGTCGCGCTCCACCACCGGGCGCTCGGCGGCGAAGTACAGCGGCACCACCGGAATCGCTTCGCGGTAGATGTACAGCCAGATGTCCAGCTCGGTCCAGTTGGACAGCGGGAACACGCGCACGCTCTCGCCGGGATGGATGCGCGGGTTGTACAGATTCCACAACTCCGGACGCTGCTGCTTGGGATCCCAGCGGTGGTGCGCGTTGCGGAACGAGAACACGCGCTCCTTGGCGCGCGCCTTCTCCTCGTCGCGGCGCGCGCCGCCGATGGCGGCATCGAACTTCCACAGGTCCAGCGCCTGCTTGAGCGCCTGGGTCTTCATCACGTCGGTATGCACGCTGGCGCCGTGGCTGAACGGGCCGACGTCCTGGGCGACGCCGTCGGGATTGATGTGCACGCGCAGCTCCACGCCGGTCTCGGCGGCGCGGCGGTCGCGGAAGGCGATCATCTCGCGGAACTTCCAGCGCGTGTCCACGTGCAGCAGCGGGATCGGCGGCGGCGCCGGCGCGAACGCCTTGAGCAGCAGGTGCAGCAGAACCGAGCTGTCCTTGCCCACCGAATACAGCAGCACCGGGTTGCGGAACTCGGCAGCGACCTCGCGCAGGATGTGGATGCTCTCGGCCTCGAGGCGGTCGAGGTGGGACAGGGGGAACGCACTCATCGAGACGGCGGCGGCAGGCAGTAGGAGACCGGACCGAAGCGTAGCAGCGGTCGTGGCAGTCGGGGCGGCAGTGTGCGTCGCGCCGGCCGCCCGGCAGAAATAAGCCCCGGGCATGAGCCGATAACCCCTGTTCCTTTCTGCACCGCGCAACGCTTCCCTAACATCGGTCATCCCTTCCCAACACCCGGACCGGCCATGACCGCCGCCTCGCCCGCGTTGCCGCCCAGCCCCTTGCCCGAGGAGCGCAAGGCACTGCTGGCGCGGACCGTGGAGGGCCTGGACGCGGCCGGCCTGTGGTGGCTGTCCGGCTACGCCGCCGGCCTGGCCCAGGCGCAGGGGCCGACAACGCCGGCGCTGGCCGTGGTCGCCGGTGCCGCCGCGTCACCCTCGCCCGCGCCGCAGTTGAGCATCGTCTACGGCAGCCAGACCGGCAACGCGCGCCGCGCCGCCGAACAGGTGGCCGCCGAGGCCGAAGCCGCCGGGCTGGCGGTGCGCCTGCTGCGCGCCGACGTCTATCCCACCCGCGAACTGGGCAACGAACGCCTGCTGTACGTGGTCATCAGCACCCAGGGCGAGGGCGACCCGCCGGACGATGCGATCGGCTTCGTCGAGTTCCTGCAGAGCCGGCGCGCGCCAAAGCTGCCGCAGCTGCAGTACGCCGTGCTCGGCCTGGGCGATTCCAGCTACGCCGATTTCTGCGGCATCGCCCGGCGCCTGGATGCGCGCCTGGCCGAACTCGGCGCGCAGCGGCTGCTGCCGCTGGGCGAGGCCGACCTGGAGATCGAGACGGTCGCGGCGCCATGGCGCGTGCAGGCGCTGGCGCAGGCACGCGACGTACTGGGCCGCCACACGCCCGCGGCGCCGTCGGCCACGGTGACCCCGCTGCGCGGCACCGCGGCGACGGCTTGGAGCCGCACCCAGCCGTTCGCCGCCGAAGTGCTGGCCAACCAGCCGATCAGCGGCCGCGACTTCAAGGGCCCGCGCTACGCCGCGCACGGCCCGGCCGACAAGGACGTACGCCACCTGGAGCTGTCGCTGGCCGGCAGCGGCCTGCACTACGAACCCGGCGATGCCCTGGGCGTGCGCCATCGCAACCCGCCTGCGCTGGTCGAGGCGGTGTTGACCGCGACGCGACTGGACGGTCACGCCGAACTCACCGCCGATGGGCAGACACTGTCCCTGCACGAGTGGCTCAGCGGCCACCGCGAACTGACCCGGGCCTCGCGCCCGTTGCTCAGCGCGGTCGCCGAACGCGCCGGCGCGACCGCGCTGACCGAGCTGCTCGACCCCACCCAGACCGCCGGCCTGGCGGCGCTGCTCGCCGATCACCAAGTGATCGACGTGCTGCGCCGCTGGCCGGCGGATTGGGACCACGCCGCGCTGCTGCAGGCGCTGCGGCCGATGGTCCCGCGCTTGTACTCGATCGCCTCCAGCCGCAAGCGGGTCGGCGACGAAGCCCACCTCACCGTCGACGTGCTGGCCTACGACGCGCACGGCCATGCGCACGGTGGCGCCGCCAGCGGCTATTTGGCTGCCCTGGCCGAAGGCGACAGCGCGCCGGTGTACATCGAACCCAACGAACGCTTCCGGGTGCCGGCCGACGCCAGCCGCGACATCCTGATGATCGGCCCCGGCACCGGCGTGGCGCCGTTCCGCGGCTTCGTGCAGGAGCGCGCCGAGAGCGGCGCCAGCGGCCGCAACTGGCTGTTCTTCGGCGCCCGCCACTTCAACCACGACTTCCTCTACCAGGCCGAATGGCAGCAGGCGCTGCGCAGCGGCGAACTGCACCGGCTGGACCTGGCGTTCTCGCGCGACGTGCAACCGCTGCGCGGGAACACCGCTCCTTCCAAGGTCTACGTGCAGCAGCGCCTGCGCGAACACGGCCGTGCCGTCTACGACTGGCTGCAGAACGGCGCGCACCTGTACGTGTGCGGCGCCATCGCCATGGGCAAGGACGTGCACGCCACCCTGCTGGAGCTCGTCGCCGAACACGGCGCCCACAGCCCCGAGGACGCCGCCGCCTACCTCAGCCAACTGCAGCGAGAGGGGCGGTATGCGCGTGATGTCTATTGAGGCGGGGAATCGGGAAACGGGAATGGGGAATGGGCAACAGCCGGCCTCGACGGGCTTTCCGTAATCCGACGCACCCGCTCTTGCAATTCCCTATTCCCTATTCTCGATTCCCTGCCCAATGTCCCACTCCGTCGAAGACATCAAGCACCACAGCCAGCGCTTGCGCGGGTCGCTGCTGCAGAGCCTGGCCGATCCGGTCACCGGGGCGCTGCGCGAGGACGATCAGACCCTGATCAAGTATCACGGCAGCTACCAGCAGGACGACCGCGATCTGCGCGAGGAGCGGCGCCGGCAGAAGCTGGAGCCGGCCTACCAGTTCATGATCCGCACGCGCACCCCGGGCGGGGTGGTCGATCCGGCGCAGTGGCTCAAGCTCGACGCCATCGCCACCACCTACGGCAACCACTCGCTGCGCGTCACCACGCGCCAGGCGTTTCAGTTCCACGGGGTGATCAAGCGCGAACTGAAGGCGACCATGCAGGCGATCAACGCCGCGCTGATCGACACCCTGGCCGCCTGTGGCGACGTCAACCGCAACGTGCAGGTCGCCGCCAATCCGCTGGCCTCGCAGGCGCACGCCACGCTCTACGCCGACGCCGCGCGCGTGTCCGAACACCTGCTGCCCAATACCCGCGCCTACTACGAGATCTGGCTGGACGAGGAGCAGGTCGCCGGCAGCGGCCAGGAGGACGAGCCGATCTACGGCAACGCCTACCTGCCGCGCAAGTTCAAGATCGGTTTCGCGCTGCCCCCGATCAACGACGTGGACGTGTTCGCCAACGATCTGGGCTTCATCGGCGTGCTCGGCGCCGACGGCACGCTGGCCGGCTACAACGTCAGCCTCGGCGGCGGCATGGGCGCCAGCCATGGCGATGCGGAGACCTACCCGCGCGTGGCCAACGTGGTCGGCTTCATCGACCGCGCGCAGTTGCTCGACGTCGCCACCGCGGTGGTCACCACCCAGCGCGACCTGGGCAACCGCACCGTGCGCAAGCGCGCGCGCTTCAAGTACACCATCGACGACCACGGCCTGGACACGGTGCTGGCGGAGATCGAGCGGCGTGCCGGCGTGCGCCTGCAGCCCACGCGCGACTTCGCCTTCGAGCACAACGGCGACCGCGCCGGCTGGCAGACCGGCGAGGACGGCCGCTGGCACCTGACCCTGTCGCTGCCGGCCGGGCGCATCGCCGACCACGCCGACGGCGCACAGTACCTCAGCGGCCTGCGCGTGATCGCCGCGCAGCTGCGCAACACTGGCGACGGCGCGCACTTCCGCATGACCGCGAACCAGAACCTGGTGATCGCCGGCGTTCCCGCGGCGCAACGCGAGGCGATCGACGCGCTGGTGCGCGCGCATGCGCTGGACGCCGGCAACCGCGCGCCCACCGCGCTGGCACGCGCGGCCATGGCCTGCGTGGCCCTGCCCACCTGCGGCCTGGCGATGGCCGAGGCCGAGCGCTACCTGCCGGCCTTCGCCGCACAGCTGCAGCCGCTGCTGGCGCGCCACGGCCTGCAGGACGCGCCGATCCTGCTGCGCCTCTCCGGCTGCCCGAACGGCTGCTCGCGGCCCTACCTGGCCGAGATCGCCCTGGTCGGAAAGGCGCCGGGCCGCTACAACCTGATGCTCGGCGGCGACCACCGCGGCCAGCGCCTCAACACCCTGTACCGCGAGAACATCGCCGAGCCGGAGATCCTCGCCGCGCTGGAACCGCTGTTCGCGCGCTATGCCAACGAGCGGCATGAGGACGAGCGCTTCGGCGATTTCCTGCACCGCACTGGCGTGGTCGAGTTGCCCGCCTATCCCACCCACCGTCACCTGATTCCGTCGGAACTGCACGCATGAGCGCTCTGCCCGCCGCCTCCCAAGACGCCTCCGCCAACGCACCGGTGCCGGCCCTGGATCTCGATGCCGCCAATGCGCTGCTGGCGACGCTGTCCGCGCCCGAGCGCGTGGCCTGGGCGTTGCAGCACGGCCCGGCCGAAGCGGCGCTGTCGTCCAGCTTCGGCGCGCAATCGGCCGCCACCCTGCACCTGCTGACCCGGCAGCGCCCGGACATCCCGGTGATCCTGATCGACACCGGCTACCTGTTCGCCGAGACCTACCGCTTCGCCGACGCGCTGACCGAGCGGCTCAAGCTCAACCTCAAGATCTATCGCCCGCTGGTCAGCCGCGCCTGGATGGAAGCGCGCCACGGCCGCCTGTGGGAACAGGGCATGGTCGGCATCGAGCAGTACAACAACCTGCGCAAGGTCGAGCCGATGCGCCGCGCCCTGGACGAACTGAAGGTCGGTACCTGGTTCACCGGCCTGCGTCGCAGCCAGTCCGACAGCCGCGCGCAGACACCGTTCGTGCAGAAGCGCGGCGAGCGCTACAAGATCAACCCGATCGCCGACTGGAGCGACCGCGACCTGTGGCAATACATGCAGCAGCACGACCTGCCCTATCACCCGCTGTGGGAACAGGGCTACGTCTCCATCGGCGATTTCCACACCACCCGCCGCTGGGAACCGGGCATGCGCGAGGAAGACACCCGCTTCTTCGGCCTCAAGCGCGAATGCGGGATCCACGAGGATCTGTGAGACGTGCCAGCACACGTTCGGGCTCTTTGTAGGCGCGGCGTCAACTGCGACGGGCGTTACCGGCCACACCGCGTCTTTCCCTTAGGAGCGGCTTCAGCCGCGACCGGGTTTCATGGGAACGCCCGGCCGCGGCTGAAGCTGCTTCTACGGCTCATAATCCCGGTCTCCTGCGGGTGCTGACAGTACTGGCTGCGCCTTGTGGGAGGGACTTCAGTCCCGACTGCACAAGGTGGGATGCGCCGGTGGCGTCGCTTGTCGCAGCGGAATCACCGTAGCTTCCGACCTCGACCCGCTAAGCCCCCACCACCGGCTCCCGCCGCAGCACCAGCACCCAGTCCAGCCCCAGCATCAGCAGCAAGGACACACCCACCAGCGGAAACAGCATCCCGCCCAGCACCAGCAGCGCCACCACGCCGCGCAGCGTGCGCCGGTCCGCGGGCAGCGGCGGCACCCCGAGCCCGCCCTGTGGGCGCCGCTTCCACCACATCACCGCCGCGCTCACGCACAGCAGCACGATGCCCAGGCAGGCCACGATCAGCACGATCTGGTTGAGCGCACCGTACTCCTGGCCCAGATGCACGTTGATGCCCCACTCCAGCGTCTTGGCCAGCGGGCCGTAGTCTGCATAGCGCATATCCAGCAGCACCTGGCCGCTGTACTGGTCCAGATGGATCACCCGTTGCTGTGCCAGGTCCGGCGGATACACCGAGGCGGTATAGACCCCGCGCACGCCGCGCGGCAGCGCCACGCTGTAGCCCGGTGCGATGCCGCGCGACTGGAACCGCGCCACCGCCGCATCCAGGCCGATCGCGCCCGCCGCCGGCATGGCGTCCGGCATGTCGGCCATGCCGCCATGTTCGCCATGTTCGCCATGCTCCTCGTGTCCGCCATGCGCGCCGTGCGCCGCGTGCGGGTCCGCGGCCGGCGGCGACGACTGCGGCAGGCGCGCCTGGCGTAGCGACCACGCCGGCACCTCGCTGTCGCTCAGCCGCTGCGTCGACATCGGCAGGTCCACCCGCAGCCCGGACGGATAGCCGTAGTGATGACCATTGGCCAGGCGGTTGACCTGTGCGCCCCAGAACCACGACCACGGCATCCCGGTCAGCGCCAGGAACAGCAGCAGCACCCCGACCACGCTGCCGGTAAGCGCATGCAGATCGCGCCAGAACAGCCGCTGCGCCGGCCGCCCGCGCACCGTGGTCACGCCGCCGCGGCGCCCGCGCGGCCACCACAGGTACACGCCGGTGAACACCAGCAGGATCGCCCAGCCGGCCGCCACCTCGATCAGCGCGTTGGCGAACCAGCCGACATAGTCGAGGCTGTGCAGGCGGCGGATCGTCCAGGCCACGGTGCCGTGCTCGGGCAACTGCCCCAGCACCCGCGCCCGGTACGGGTCCACGTACACGACCTCGCGGCGGCCATCGGCGGTGGCGATGGTCACTTCCGCCGAGGCATCGCGCCGCGGCGGCGTGGTGTAGCGCAGTGCCTGGCCGGGTTGCGCGGCCAGCGCCGCGTCCAGCAGCCGCTGCGGCGCCAGTGCCTGCGCGTGGGCGGCTACCGGCACGGTCTTCAGCGCGCGGTGGAAGTAGCCGTCGATCGGCTGCTGATAGACGAAGGCCGCACCGGTCAGCGCCAGCCAGACCAGCAGCGGCAGTACCAGCAGGCCGGCATAGAAATGCCAGCGCCACACGGCGCGGTAGAAGCGTGCCGGCGCCACAGCGGACGCGGCAGAGTGCGTCGCCATCACCAGCCCCAGCTCAGCGTGGCGTACAGCGCGCGGCCGTCGCCGGGCGAGTAGCCGGAGGACCCGCTGTCGTACCAGGCGTAGACGTAGTGCCGGTCGGTCAGGTTCTTCAGTTGCAGCGACACCTCGCGCTGTGCACGCCAGCGCCAGGTCGCGCCGAGATTGGCCAGTGCGTAGCCGCCGTAGCGGCCGAGGGTGTTGCTGCGCTCCACGTAGTAATCGCCCTGTGCGTTGCCCCAGGCCGACAGTGTCAGCCGCGGCGTGGCCTGCCAGTCGATGCCGGCGTTGGCCAGGTAGTGCGGCACGCTCTCGATTTCCTTGCCGCGTGTGGCCGGCGCGCTCGGGTCGGGGGTGACGATGACCGCGCGCTGCCGCGAATACGCCAGCCACAGCGTCCAGCGCTCGTCCGGACGCAGGTTCAGTTGCGCATCCCAGCCGCGGCGCAGGGTCTTGCCGACGTTGCCGACCTCGCCGGTGCCGACGCTGCCGTTCACGCCCAGGATCGTGGCCACTTCGTCGGACGCACGCTGCTCCCAGTAAGCCACGCGTGCGTCCCAGCGCTGCTGCGCACCGGCGAACTTCAGGCCGGTCTCCCAGCCATCGTTGTAGGACGGTGCCAGGTTGCGCGCCTGGGTACGGTAGGCGCCGTTGCCGCTGCCGATCTGGAAGGTGCGGCCGATGTTGGCGTACAGGCTGGCCTGCGCGGTCAGCGCGTACACCGCGCTGAACTTGGGTTGGCGGATCGTGCCGTAGGCGTAGGCCGGATAGCGCGCGCCGCTGGCGAGGTCGCGGAACTGCCCGCCGACGCGATCCACCCGATAGCCCGGCACCAGTTGCAGGCGTTCGGTCGGGCGCAGCACCGCCTGCACGTAGGCGCCTTCGGTATGCAGATCGAAGTCCCAGTCGCGCAACGGCGCGGTGCGCACGCGTGCAACCGTGCGATAACGCTGCGAGAGGTTGTCCTGCCACTGCGCATCGACCCCACCCTCCAGCGCGAAAGCGTCGGCACGCGCCAGCGCCGGGCGCCAGCTGAACCTGGCCAGCATGCCGCGCTGGCGCTCGTCGGTGTCGCGTTCCTGCTGCGCGCCGGCCGCGGTGAAGCGCACCCAGCGCTGGTTGTCGTAGCGGTTCCAGTACGCCTTGGCGCTGCCCTGCACGGTCTCGGCCAGGCGCGCATCCAGGTGCAGCGACACCTGCGTGGTGTGGCGCTGGCTGCGGTCGTCGCGCGCGTAGTCGGGCGAACTGCGTGGCGCGCGCTGCGCGGTGGCGTAGTCCAGATACCCCGCCTCCAGCGCCGTGTTGCGGTAGTCGCGCGCGCTGAGTCCGGCACGCCAGCGCCCGTCCGGATCGGTGTAGAACCACTTGCCGGCGAACGCATGCTTGCGCGCGTCGGCATGGTCGCGGTAGCCGTCGCTGTCGCGCCAGGCGGCGAAATAGTTCTGGCTCCAGGCGCCGCGCTCGATGCCCTGCGTCGCCTGCACCTCGCGGGTGCCGAAGCTGCCGACGGTGACGCTGGCGCGGCCGTCGTTGCCGCCGCTGCGGGTCAGCACGTCGACGCTGCCGGCGATCGCGTTCAGGCCGTAGCGCGGGTCGTTGGTACCGCGCACGATCTCGATCGCGGCGATGTCCAGCGGGAACACCGCATCCAGGTACGGCATGGCGCCGGCATTGTCGTTGCTGGGCACGCCGTCGATCAGCAACTTGACCGCATTGATCCGGCCTTCGCCGTTGAAGCCGCGGAAGGAGAAGCGCCCGGCGTCGGTGCCCATCTTGAACTGGGTCACCTGCACGCCGGGCGCGCGCATCAGCAACTCCCAGCTGTAGTCCACATGCTGGTCCTGCAGCAGATCGCCGCCGAGGATGTCGACGGAACTGAACACGCTGCGCGCGCTGGAACCGGCGGCGAGCGGCGAGGTGGCCTGGACCTTGCCCAGGGTCAGCACGGAATCGCCGGCGGCGCCGGGCGGCGCGTCGGCGGCATGGGCGGGCGCGGCCGCGGCGAGACACACACAACAGCACGCCACCACCGGTGGCATGGCAGGAAAACGGAACATGGCGAAAACTCCATCGGCACGAGGGCGTGCCGCAGCGGCGCCGCGGCACGGGAACGGCAACCCGTGGATCAGGAGAACAGCGGTGGTCCGCGCGGCGGGTGTGCGCGGCGTGCGGCGGCCGTGACGACAAGGCTGTGCCGCGCCGCCACCGGCACTGGCGGGCAGCGCCAGGGCAGCAACGCCAGCAACAGGACTACCCAGGGCAGCAGCCGCGCGGCAAGCAGGCAGTAATCGCAGGCTGGCGCGTGCGCCAGGCCGGCATCGTCGTGGTGGCCGCCATGCGCCGCCGAGACGGCTCCCGCCAGCGCGGCCAGACGCAGGCCGCTACTGGTGCACAGCGCCTGGTCCTGCAACGCCGCCGCCTCGGCCTGCGCCTGCCGCCACTGGCTGATCGGCGGCGCCAGCAGCAGCAGGCCGAGCGCCAGCGCGGCGAGCGCGGCCCAACACGACGGCAGCTGACGGAGACGGACCATCGGCGCATTCTAGAGGGTGCGACGGCCATTGAAACGCGTGCGATGCCGTGTGCGGCGAAGTGACGCATGCACGTCGTGGCGGTGCCGGACCGGCAGCGTCCTCGGTCGGTAGACCGAAGCCCCGGCGGCCGCTACCGCCCCCGGAGCACGGCCGCATCGCCATCGTCCTGCCGCCGCCCAGGCGCCCGGCAAGGTGGTCCGTCCGTTGCCTGGCCGGACCATGCGCTCTCTGCAGATCGAGGACGGGCCGGCGTTTCCGACGCGGCGGCGACCATCGCGGGCGCCGCGCACCGCCGTGTCCGGCGAGCGCGGCGCTTGCATGGCGCCGCGATTGCGGCACCATCGGCCGCGGCCGCGTGCAGGATTCCGGCACGGCCGCCCCTGTTCCGTCCCACTCAGCGAGCCGCCCATGCCCACGATCACGATCTACCACAACCCCGCCTGCGGCACCTCGCGCAATGTGCTCGGGCTGATCCGCAACAGCGGCGTCGAGCCGACCGTGATCGAATACCTGAAGACCCCGCCCGACCGCGCCACCCTGCAGACGCTGGCGGCGGCCAGCGGGCTGCCGCTGCGCGACCTGATGCGGCAGAAGGGCACGCCCTATGCCGAGCTGGGGCTGGACGACCCGACGCTGGACGATGGCGCGCTGCTGGAGGCCATCCTGCAGCACCCGATCCTGCTGAACCGGCCGATCGTGGTCAGCCCGCTGGGCACGCGCCTGTGCCGGCCGTCGGAGACCGTGCTGGAGATCCTGCCGTCGCCGCAGCGCGGCGCCTTCGCCAAGGAGGACGGGACGCCGCTGGTCGATGCGCAGGGCCGCTGGGTGGGCTGACCAGGCGACACCGCCGGCGCGGCCGATTCGCTAAGCGCAGGTACAGCGCACGCGAGCACAATGTGAACGCCGCGTCGGCAAAAACCGTGACAGGTACCATAGACTGCGTGCCTTTCCGCCCGAGTCGCGCCGCATGTCTCCCGTCGAACCCGCCGCCGACCCGGTCTATTGCGCGGCCAAGCCCCGCAACGAAGCGCTGCGGCTGGACGCCTTGCACAGCTACGCGATCCTGGACACCCCGCGCGAGCCGGCGTTCGACGACATCACCCGGCTGGCCGGGCTGATCTGCCAGGCGCCGATCGCGGTGGTCAACCTGATCGACAGCGAGCGCCAGTGGTTCAAGAGCGAGATCGGGCTGGGCACGCGCGAAACGCCGCTGGCGACCTCGCTGTGCGCGCACGCCCTGCTCGAGGACGACCTGCTGCTGGTGCCGGATACCCGCGAGGACCCGCGCTTCGCCTGCAATCCGCTGGTCACCGGCGAGATGCGCCTGCACTTCTATGCCGGCGCGCTGCTGAAGACCTCCGACGGCCTGGCCCTGGGCACCGTCTGCGTGCTGGACCGGCGCCCGCGCCAGCTCAGCTACGAGCAGATCGAAGCGCTGCGCGCGCTGGCGCGGCAGGCGATGGGCCAACTGGAACTGCGCAAGGCGCTGCATCTGGCGCAGGAATCCAACCATTACCGCAGTCGCCTGATGGCCATCGCCGGCCACGACCTGAAGACCCCGCTGCGCACCGCGTCGTACGCGCTGAGCAAGCTGCAGCGCCAGCAGGACGCGGCGCAGGATGGTTCGCTGGAGACCGCACGTACCGCCTTGAACCAGGTCGCCAGCGGGCTCGACCAGCTCGCCACCAACGCCGCCGCCGGCGAGCTGCGCCTGCCGGCGCTGCAGACCCTGGCCCTGGCCGACGTGCTGGCACCGATCCTGGCCACCTGGCAGCCGCAGGCCGCGGCCAAGGGCGTGCAGCTGCGCAGCGTGCCGACGTCCTTGCGCGTGCGCAGCAGCGCGGCCTTGCTGTCCACGTTGCTCGGCAACCTGCTCGGTAACGCGGTCAAGTACACCGCGCAGGGCAAGGTACTGATCGGCTGCCGGCGCCGCGGCGACCAGGTGGCGGTGGAGATCATCGACCGCGGCATCGGCATGGACGAAGACGGCCTGCGCACGCTGTTCCAGGCCTTCCGCCAGGCCGACCCGCGCAGCGACGGCCTCGGCCTGGGCCTGTGGATCGTGCGCCGCGCCGCCGAGACCCTGGGCTGCACGGTGGAAGTGCGCAGCCAGCCGGGCCACGGTAGCCGCTTCACTGTGCTGCTGCCGGCGGCGAGCACGGACGCTTGACGCCCGAGCCACGCTGGCGCAGGTGTATTTGTGCTGGCACCAGTACCCTCATCCGCCCCTTCTGGGCACCTTCTCCCGGGGGGAGAAGGAAGATGTCAAGCGCAGCCGCGCAGCGTTGAGTGACCAGGGCTCGGCAGGGACCAGTGAGGTACCAAGGTCTTCCGGCAGCCTGCAGTCGGGACTGAAGTCCCTCCCACAATGGCCACGGCCGCTCAGTGTGAGACGCCTGAACTGCGCTGCGCTGCGCTGCGCTGGGCTGAGCGCGGGTACTGGCACTGGCGCCCGTACCCTCATCCGCCCCTTCGGGGCACCTTCTCCCGGGGGAGAAGGAAGATGTCAAGCGCAGCCGCGCAGCGTTGAGTCGCTAAGGCTTGGCAGGGAACAGTGAGGTACTGAGGTCTTCCGGCAGCCTGCAGTCGGGACTGAAGTCCCTCCCACAATGGCCACGGCCGCTCAGTGTGAGGGGCCGGGGAGCCGCCGCCGCGGGAATCCCGCTTTTGCGATTCCCCACTCCCGATTCCCCATTCCCGGCTTCACCGCGATTCCCCAATCCCGGCTTCAAAGTCACTCCTTCAACACCATATCGATGCACAGCACCGCCGCCATGATCAGGATCCGCCGCGGATCCTCGGCCGGCAGGCTCTCGGCGATCGACAGCATGTAGTTGTCGGCGCTGGTGAACAGTTCCTTGCCCAGCCCGGCCCACTTCTTCGAGACCTGGGCCAGTTCGCGCTCGCCCTGCACGAAGCGGAAATCCCAGCTGGTCCACTTGCCGCGCAGGGTGCACACCGGCGCGCCCTGGGCATCGAGCACGTCGAACTTGCCGCCGATGGAGAAGAACTTCTGGCTGAAGGAACCGACCAGCCGATCGCGCTCGTCCAGCACCTCGACCTTGGACAGGAACAGCGAGAAGCCGCGCTTGACCGTCAGCACCTTCTGCCCATCCGGAGTACGCACTTCCACCTGGAACGGGGTCATGCGCTTGTAGTCGGTGAACCGGAAGATCTTGGTGAACACGCCCAGGTTCGGCTCGCGGCATTCCAGCAGCTTGCGGTTGCTGTGCGGATCGAACACGTCGTAGTTGTTGGCGGCCTTGAACATGCCGACCTGTTCCTTGACGAAGAACAGGTTGTGCTGAAGAACAGGATGCATCGGGCGTCCTTGCGTTGGGAAAGTCGACGCGCCCTGGGCGGCGGCCGCACAGCGGCGGCGTGGTACCGACAGCCGCCGGCACGCCCAGGGTCGCGGTCTGCCGGGTGGCAGAAGGGGCCGCATGATAGGCGGCGGCTCGCGCTGCGGCAACGCGCACGGCAGGCAGCCACGCCGGTGCGGGGTCTTCATTCCAGTGCAGGCCGCGACGCCGTTGCCCTTACTTCTTTTGCCCAGACGTCTGTCCGAAGCCAATCGCCGTATCGATCAAAGGACGCCGCTGTCGCGATTCCCCAGTCCCGATTCCCCATTCCCGGCTTCTAGCTGGTAATGGTCTGAGTCAGATCTTCCCAGCTCGGCGGCGCCGGCCAATCCGGCTGCTGGTTGCCTTCCATCACCCGGCGCAGGTCGCGGGTGTCGATCTGCGGCGCCAGCACGTGCACCAGCTCCAGCGCGTAGTCGCGCAGCACGCGGTCGCGCGGCAGCACCGCCCAGGCGATGCAGTCGGGAATCTCCGGCGGCGCCGGCCACGCGCGCAGATCGGTGTCGTTGGCGCTCACCGCCATCTCCGCCAGCAACCCCACACCGAGACCGGTGCGCACGTAGGTCTTGATCAGGTCCGCGTCGAGCGCGGTCAACGCGATCCGCGGCTCCAGTCCGAGCCGGCCGAAGGCGCGCTGCAGCGAAGAGCCGGCGCGGGTCGAGGATTCGTAGCTGATCAGCGGCTGCGCCGCCAACGCGGCCATGTCCGGCACCCGCCTGGGCACGTCCAACGCATGCCCGCGCGGCACCAGCACCAGCCGCCGCCAGCGGTACAGCGGTACCGCGATGCCCGCCGCCGGCGCGCTACCGGCGGTGCTGACGATGGCGATGTCGGCGTCGCCCTGGCTGAGCAGGTCCAGCGCCGCGCTCTCGGCGGCCTGCTGCAGATGCACGCTGACCTGCGGATAGGCCTGTTTGATCTGCGCCACCGCCGGCGGCAGCACGAAGCGCGCCTGGGTGTGGGTGGTGGTGAGGGTCAGCTGGCCCTGGCTCTCGCGGCGCTGGTTGGCGGCGTAGGTGCGGATGTTGTTGGCCTCGGCCAGCACCGCGCGCGCGCGCTCGATCACCTCGCGCCCGGCCGGAGTCACCGTCTCCAGACTGCGGCCCTTGCGAACGAACAACAGGAAGCCCAGTTCGTCCTCCAGTTGCTTGAGCTGCTTGGACAGCCCCGGCTGGGTGGCGTGCACGCGCGCCGCCGCCAGGGTGATGTTCAGATCGGCATCGGCAATGGCGACGAGGTAGCGGAGTTGGGTCAGCGTCATCGGGACGAGGGCGAGGCGCCGCCAGGCGGGACGCTCGACTGTAGTGGAATTCGGCCTTTCACCTTATAACCGAAAGCTATCTGCCTTGGGCATGAAGTCATTTCCTGGGGCTATGAGCCGGCGCTACGGTCGTCGCTCCCGCCTGCCATGCGTTGCGAGCCGTCCCTGTGAGCCCTGCCCCGATTGCCCTGTATCCGGACCTGCGCGACCGGGCCGTGCTGGTGATCGGCGGCGGCGCGGCCGCCGAGCGCCAGCTGCAGGCACTGCTCGCCGCCGGCGCCCTGCCACGGGTGGCCGCGCCGACCCTGACCCCGGGCTTGCATGCGCTGGCCGCGCAGGGACGGCTGGTCTGGCTGCAAGGCGCCTTCGACAGCGCCTGGCTGAACAGCGTCTGGTACCTGATCGCCGCAAGCGAGGACACCATGGCCAACCGCCAGGCGCTGCAGGCCGCGGCCGCACGGCGGGTGCTGGCGCAAGCCGTGCCGGCCGAGCCGGCATCCGCGGCCAATGCCGCTGCCGCCGAGACCGCCGCACAGCAGACGCTGCCGCTGCGCCCGGGCAGCGTGACCCTGGTCGGCGCCGGGCCCGGCGATCCCGGCCTGCTCACCGGCCACGCGCTGCACGCCCTGCGCCAGGCCGACGTGGTCCTGCACGACCGCCTGGTCAGCGCCGCGATCCTGCAGCTCGTGCCGGCCGGCACCGAGCGCATCGCCGTCGGCAAATCGGCCGACGGCCATAGCGTGGCGCAGGAGCAGATCCATGCCTTGCTGCTGGAACACGCGCGGCGCGGACGCCGGGTGGTGCGGCTGAAGGGCGGCGACCCGTTCGTGTTCGGCCGCGGTGGCGAGGAACTGGAATACCTGCGCGCGCACGGCGTGGACTACGCGGTGGTGCCCGGCATCACCGCCGCGCTGGCCTGCGCCGCCTATGCCGGCATCCCGCTGACCCATCGCGACCACGCACAATCGCTGCGCCTGGTCACCGCACACTGCAAGGCCTCGCTGGACACCCTGGACTGGGCCGCGCTGGCGCAGGAGCGGCAGACCCTGGCGGTGTACATGGGCGTGGCCGGCCTGGACACGGTGCGCACGCGCCTGCTCGCCGCCGGCCGCGCCGCCGGCACGCCGTTTGCGCTGGTGGAAAACGGCTCGCGTGCCGAGCAGCGGGTGGTGCGCGGCACCCTCGCCGACCTGCCCGATACCGCCCGCGCGCATGCGGTGCGTGCGCCGGCGCTGCTGATCCTCGGCGAGGTGGCAGCGCTGGCCGACACCCTGCACTGGTTCGGCGCCGCACCGCTGCACGCGCTGCCCTCACCTTCCCCGAAGCAGGCGGCGCCTACCCTGGCCCACGCCGCCTGACCCGCCCCCCATTCCCGGAGACCTTGCCCATGGCCATCTACGACAACATCCTCGACACCATCGGCCACACCCCGATCGTCAAGCTGCAGCGGCTGGCGCCGGCGCACGTGGACCTGTACGTCAAGGTCGAAGCCTTCAATCCCGGCGGCTCGGTCAAGGACCGCCTGGCCCTGGCGATCGTGCTCGACGCCGAGGCGCGCGGCCTGCTCAAGCCCGGCGACACCATCGTCGAAGCGACCTCCGGCAATACCGGCGTGGCCCTGGCGATGGTCGCCGCCGCGCGCGGCTACAAGTTCGTGGCGACAATGGTGGAGACCTTCTCGATCGAGCGCCGCAAGCTGATGCGCGCCTACGGCGCCAAGGTGATCCTGACCCCCGCCGCCGAGCGCGGCAGCGGCATGGTGCGCAAGGCCGAGGAACTGGCCAGGCAGCACGGCTGGTTCCTGGCCCGGCAGTTCGCCAACCCGGCCAATCCGGCCTACCACCGCAGCACCACCGCCGCGGAAATCCTGCGCGACTTCGCAGGCCGCCGGCTCGACCATTTCGTCAGCGGCTGGGGCACTGGCGGCACCCTCACCGGCGTCGGCGAAGTGCTGCGGCTCGCGCGTCCGGAAGTACACATCACCGCCACCGAACCGGCCGGCGCGGCCCTGCTGCAGGGCCAGGAGTGGAAGCCGCACAAGATCCAGGGCTGGACGCCGGATTTCGTGCCCGAGGTCCTCAACCGCGAGGTCTACGACGAGGTGCTGAGCGTGGAAGACACCGACGCCATCACGGTGTCGCGCCGCCTCGCCGCCGAGGAAGGCATCTTCACCGGCATCTCCGGCGGTGGCACGGTGGCCACCGCGCTGCGCGTGGCCGAGACCGCGGCGCCCGGCGCGGTGATCCTGGCGATGCTGCCGGATACCGGCGAGCGCTACTTCTCCACGCCGCTGTTCGCCGACATCAACGAAGGCAGCGACGACGACTGGCTGGCCGGCCTGCCGTAAGCGCGCAGCTGGCAATGCCGCACCGGCGCGGCATCGCTATTGTGCGTGCGGATCGAAGTACGCCGTCCACGATATCGGCGCGGCGCGCAGGCTGGCCGCGTGCCGGAACGCGGCCATGGCTTCGGCCTGCTGGCCCACGTTGAGCAAGGCCACGCCCAGATTGAAGTAGGTACTGCGATCGTCGGACTGCAAGCGCACGGCGCGGCGCAGTGCCGCCGCTGCCCGCCGGTAGTGCCCGCGATCGCACAGCACCGCGCCCAGACAGGTGAGTGGGCGTGGATCGGCGGGTGCCGCTCTGGCCGCGGCGCGCACAAGTGTCTCGGCCTCGGCCAGCAGCGCATCGGCACGCTGCGGCTCCCGGAACGCTGCCATGACCAAGGCCTTCGCCTGCGCGAGGCGGTCGTCGGGCACGGATGCGCTCATGCCGGCACACCGCAGGCCGGCGTCCCGCCTGCCCCGCACGCGAGCGGCAGGACGACGAGCCCGCTGCGCACCAGGACGACGTGGCGTGCAGCGGACTGCAGGTCCGCGTGCGCCATGCCTCAACCCGGCAGCGGCGCGCCCAGCGCCGGCGGCTGCGGCGCGGTCAGGCGCTCCACCAGCAACTGCTCGATGGCGGCCACGTCGACCTCGCGCACCACCTGCTGCGCCTGCTCGCCCAGGCCCGGCTGATAGCCCGGCGCCCACGACAGGATGTCGCCATAGCCGGCGCCGAACTCGGTGTTGGTGTCCACGTACAGCGTCTCGCTGACGGTGGCCAGTTCCGGGCGCAGCCACACCGCGGTGGCCAGTTCGTCCCACATCGGGAAGCCCGGCTCGCGCCGGCGCAGCGCATGGCCGATCGGCGTGTCGGCGGCGCCCATCCGCGCCAGCAGCTGCGGGGTCAGTTCGGTGGCGGTGGACGGATCCACCGGCACCATCACCATGCGCCGCCACGGCGCGCGCATCACGATGCTGGCCGCCTCCGGATCCCAACGGATGTTGAATTCGCGCCGCGGCGAATTGACGAACTCGCGCGCGAACTGCGCCGCCGAGACGCTGTCGCGGCGCTGCCGCGGATTGAGGCTGCCGCCCATGTACACCAGTTCCTTGGCCAGGCTTGCGAATTCGGGGTCCAGCCGCTGCGCCAGGGCCAGGTTGGTCAACGGCCCGGTGGCGACGATGCTGACCTCGCCGGGGAACTCGCGCACCTTGCGGATCATGAACAGCGCCGCCGGCTCGCTGGCCGCCTGCACCACGGTGGGATTGCCCAGCGGCAGGTCCGGGACCACGTCGTGCGCGTGGTAGCGCGGCGCGCTCTGCACGGTGTCGTGCTCGACCCACTGCCGGGTCCAGGCGCCCTTCCACAGCAACTTGCCGTACAGCGCTTCCCAGCGTTCGGTGGCGACCTCGCTGTTGAGCAGCGGGAACACCGGGCCGGGCAGCACCGGCACTTCGCCACGCCCGGCGATCTCGAGCAGGCGCCGGGTATGCGCCAGCGCTTCGTCGCGCCAGATGTTGCCGCTGACCACCGAGATGCCCAGCACCTCCACCTCGGGCGATTGCAGCAGCAACAGCTGCGCAGGAGTGAAGCCGTCGATGTCGTCTTCGAGGATGACCCGGCGGCGCGGGGCGGCGGTGCTGCTGGCGGAAGCGATTGGCATGAGGCGGGACAATGGTGGCGGAAGGGGAACGACCGGCGCGTCGGGTGCGATCGACGCGGAACGACGCGACACGTCGAACGCAAGCGTCTGCGACGTGCCGCACGGGCGCTAGGGTAATCGGGTTTGCGCGCACTGCCACGCACGACGAGGCACTGCCGGGTCGCGCCCGTGCCCATTCGTGACGCGTGCGCGCGCGGACGCCGTGGGCAGCCGCGTAAACTTGCGCGGCCGCAACCGAACCAGGGAAGGACTGCATGCACGACCGAACCGACCGCACCGATCCACCGCCCGCACGTGCGCAGGTGCGCGTGCCGTTGCTGGTGCGCACGACCTCGCCGGTGCATTTCCTGCTGGCGCTGCTGCTCGGCGCCAGCCTGCAGCACGCGCTGCCGTTGCCGTTGCCGCAGGGCGCTGCACTGGCCTGGCTGCAACTGGGCGGCGGCGCCGTCGCGCTCGCCGGCCTGCTGCTGGCGTGCTGGTGCTTCGTGCTGTTCGCGCGCGACCGCACCACCCTACTGCCCGAGCGCGCGCCCTCGCACCTGGTCTGCCACGGGCCCTACCGGCTGACCCGCAACCCGATGTACGTCAGCCTGACCCTGAGTTACCTCGGCCTGAGCGTGCAGATCGGCTGGCCGTGGTCGGCGCTGTTGCTGCCCTTGCCGCTGCTGGCCTTGCAGTGGGTGGTGATCCCCTACGAGGAAGCGCGCCTGCGCGAGCGCTTCGGCAGCGCCTATGCGCGCTACTGCGCGCAGGTCGCGCGCTGGCTGTAGCCACTGGCCGCGTCGGCATGCCTCAGCGCGCCAGCCACCAGGCCGCCGCCGCAGCCAGCAACAGCGCCAGCAGCACCCAACGCCAGGTCCCGCCACGGTCGCCGGCGGCCACGGTCGAGGCAGCCCCCAGCGTCGGCGCCAAGCGCAGATGCCGCTGCACCATCTCCAGCGCCTCGCGCAGCGACATGTCCGGATAGTGCTCGAACACCAGCTTGGCGGCCGTGCGCCGCTCGCCGCGACGCAGCGCCAGTTCCGCCGCCGGCGGCAGGCGCCGTTCCTCGGTCGCTACCGGCGCCTGCGCCCCGGTCGCCGACGTCGCCCCCGCTGCCGCACCGGAGGCGTGGCGGTCGAGCATCTCCGTCACCGTGCGCGCCGCGCCGGCCAGCAGCCAGGCATCGACCTGCTCCTTCGCACTGCGCAGGTCCATGCCACTGTGCGCGCGCAGCAGCTTGATCGCCTTGATGATCTGGCCCTGCGCGAGGGCATCGGCGACCTGTGGCGGCGGCGGGTTCGGGTTCATGTCGCAGGTGCTGAGATGGGGGCGCGTCAGTCTTGCCGCTGGCCGGTTAAGCGGCCGTGGCAGCGCGCGGCGGCGGGTGGCGACACCCTCACGCATCCATCATTCGGCTCCCCTAAAGATCGGCGCATGAAGATCGAAATCTGGCAAGGCGACATCACCCAGCTCGACGTGGACGCGATCGTCAACGCCGCCAACGAGTCCCTGCTCGGTGGTGGCGGCGTGGACGGCGCCATCCACCGTGCCGCCGGCCCGGAATTGCTGGAAGAATGCCGGCGCCTGCCGGAACTCAAGCCGGGCGTACGCTGCCCGGTCGGCGAGGTGCGCGCCACTGCGGGCCACCAGCTCAAGGCGCGGCATGTGCTGCATACCGTCGGTCCGGTGTGGCGCGACGGCGCCCACAACGAACCGGCCCTGCTGGCCAACTGCTACTGGCGCGCCCTGCGCATGGCCGAACAGATGGGCCTGCACTCGGTGGCGTTCCCGGCGATCAGCTGCGGCGTCTACGGCTACCCGCTGCACCAGGCCGCGCGTATCGCGGTGGCCGAGACCGACGCATGGCAGCGCGCGCATGCGGTGCCCAAGCGGATCATCCTGGTGGCCTACAACGACGCCACCGCCAAGGCGTACCGGCAGGCACTGCGCGACGCGCAGTGCGCCACTGCAGCCTGAGCGGCCGACCCGGACGCTGGCAGCCCCGGCGGATATACCCGCGACGAATCACCACAGGGCCTACGCTCCACCCGGGCGCAGGCACGCCCTGATTCACTGAGATGGCGGCCGCCCAGCGCCCGGCGCTGGCACAGCGTGCTGTGGGGATTATCCCGACACCGTGTCAGGGGACCGCGCAAAGAGTGATCGCGCGCTCAGATTCGCTCAGATTGATCGGCGGTGGGAAGGCTACATTGCGCGAGCCTCAACCCTAACGCCACCTTAACATCATGACGATTTCTTGCCGTCCGCGTCCGAGTACGCTGGCGAATGCTCTGTTCGTGCTTCCGTGGGCCGCCGGCCTGGCCTTGACGCTGACCTGCGCGACGGCACTGGCCCAGGAGGCCGCCCCGGCCACCGGCACCGGCACCACCGACGCCGCGGCGCCGATCGAGGTACAGGCGATCCGCGTCACCGGGGTCGGCGACCATCCGCGCGAGCAGATCGATCCGGCGCGCCTGCAGGCGCTGGCCGACGCGCGCCTGCGCGCACTCGGCGGCGGCACGCTGCCGGCCCAGCTCAGCTTCGCGCAACTGCAGCAGATCGCCGACACGCTGACCCAGGCCTACCGCCAGGCCGGCTTCCTGGTCGCCCGGGCATATCTGCCGGTGCAGACCCTGGGGCTGGACCAGGTGGTCGAGATCCGCGTGGTCGAAGGCCGGGTCGGCAAGATCACCGTCGAGGGCACGCGCCGCTACGACGACCGCCTGATCGCCAGCCCTGCCCTGGCCCTGCAGGGCCAGATCCTGCGCCAGCAGGATCTGCAGTCGGCGCTGCTGTACACCCGCGACCTGCCGGGCGTGTCCGCCACCTCCGTGCTCAAGCCCGGCGCCAACCCCGGCGAGACCGACGTGGTGATCCAGGCCAGCGAGGAGCGCCCGCTGCAGGTCAGCGTCGGCGCCAGCAACTACGGCACCCCGAGCATCGGCCGCTACCGCGCGCAGCTCGGCGTGGACTGGAACAACCCGCTCGGTCTGGGCGACCACCTGTCGGCCAGCTATGCCTATGCGCTGGATCCGGCCAATACCTGGCAGGGCAGCCTCGCCTACCAGGTGCCGATCGCCGGCGTCGACGGCCTCAGCGCCAGCGCGTCCTACACGCGCAGCGTGGTCAACCTCGACAACGGCGCGTTCGCCGCGCTCGATATCCAGGGCCCGACCCAGCAGAGCGCGCTGGGCCTGGACTGGAAGTTCGTCAATTCCGATGCCTGGCGCGTGCAGAGCTGGCTGCACCTGGTCAAGGAAAGCTCGCGCCTGCAGGGCCTGGGCGTGCTGCTGTCCAAGCAGAAATTCGACGTGGCCGAACTCGGCACCAGCGTGCGCCACGACGACCGCCGGCTCCACGCCATCGACCTGCTGCAGCTCAGCGTGCGCGGCGCGCTCGACGACGATTCGCCGCAGACCGATTACCTGTACGCCCGCCACGACCGCCACTTCACCGTCGCGCGCCTGAGCTACACCCGGCTGCAGGGGCTGACCGCCACGCAGCGCCTGCAGTTGCGGGTCAACGGCCAGTACAGCGACGACACCCTGACCCCGCTGGAGCAGTTCTCGCTGGGCGGACCGACCAGCGTGCGCGCCTTCCCGCTCGGCGCCGCGCTCGGCGACCGCGGCTTCGACTCCGGCCTGGAGTACCAGGTGGACGCACCAGGCTTCGCCAGCGCCGCCTCGCCGTTCGGCGGCCGCGCCTGGGGTCAGCTGCTGACCGCCAGCGTGTTCTACGACTACGGCCGGGTCTACCCGAACGGCGCCAACCGCGCGGTGTACGACAGCGTCACCACCTTCGAGGGCGCCGGCGTCGGCCTCAGCTTCCGGCTGCCCGACTGGCACGGACTCTCGTTCGATCTGGCCGCGGCCAAGCCCACCGGCACCACCAAGCCGGGCGACGGCAAGGATGTGCGCTACTGGGCGCGCTTCGGCCTGACCTTCTGACCTGGGGATCTCCATGAACCGCATCTACCGCCTCGTCTTCAACCGCCACCTCGGCGTGCTCCAGGTCGCCTCCGAAGTCGCCACCGGCCACGCCGGCGCCACCGGCACCGGCGCGGCGCGCCTGGCCGCGCCGCTGCTGCCCTTCGCCCTGGCCTGTGCGTTGGCCGCGCCGGCCCACGCCAGCGGCGTGCCGTCGCTGTCCAGCGCCACCGGCGCCACCGTGTCGCAGAACGGCGGCACGCTGCAGATCGACCAGAACGCGGCCAAGGCGGTGCTGAACTGGAACAGCTTCAATGTCGGCAAGGACGCCAGCGTGGTGTTCGTGCAGCCGTCCAGCTCGGCGGTGGCGCTCAACCTGATCGACGCCAGCCGCGGCGCCAGCGTCATCGACGGCAGCCTGCGCGCCAACGGCAATGTGTTCCTGATCAACTCCGCCGGCATCCTGTTCGGCAACCACGCGCAGGTGAACGTCGGCGGCCTGGTCGCCAGTTCGCTGGGCATGGCCGGCGACGACGACAACGGCTACCTGCTCGCGCGGGGCGACCATGGCGCCGCCAGCGTGGTCAACCAGGGCAGCATCCGCGCCGGCAACGGCGGCTCGGTCAATCTCGTCGGCAACCATGTCGCCAACCGCGGCAGCATCAGCGCCGACGGCGGCGCCATCCGCCTGCTCTCCGCCGATCAGGTCAAGGTGACCATGGACGCGGCCGGCGCGATCGGCATGCAGATGGTCGCGGCGGCCAGCCAGTCGATGGACGGCGCGGCGGCGGCGGTGGAGAACAGCGGCACGCTGCGCGCCAATGGCGGGCAGATCCTGCTGCAGGCCGGCAGCACCGGGCTGTCGCAGTTGCTGGTCAACAACACCGGCGCGCTCGAAGCCACCGGCATCGACACCTCCGGCGGCAGCGTGCGCCTGGTCGGCAGCGGCGGCGACGTGGCCAGCAGCGGCCGCATCGATGTCTCCGGCACCCACGGCGGCAGCGTGCAGCTGCTGTCCGATGGCGCGGTGAACGTCGCTGGCCGCATCGACGCCAGCGGCACCGCGGCCGGCGGCAGCGTGCGCATCGGCGGCGGCTACCAGGGCGGCGAACAGTTGCAACACGCCAGTGCGGCCACGGTCGCCGACGGCGCGCTGCTCGATGCCAGCGCGACCGGCCAGGGCAACGGCGGCTCCATCGTGGTCTGGTCCGACGGCCACACCGCGGTGCATGGCGCGCTGCGCGCCAACGCGGCCGGCAGCGGCAGCGGCGGCCTGCTCGAAACCAGCGGCCACACCGTCGACTTCTCCGGCATCACGGTCGGCGCCAAGGGCGCCGGCCCCGGCAGCGCCGGCACCTGGCTGGTCGACCCGGAAGACCTGACCGTGGACAGCGCGGCCGCCAGCACCATCAGCGGCGCGTTGAACGGCGGCACCAACGTCACCCTGCTCACCTCCAGCACCAACGCCAGCGGCCCGGGCACCGTGAGCAACGGCAGCGGCGACATCAACGTCAATGCGGCGATCGGCTGGAGCGGCAACTCCACGCTGACCCTGGACGCCTACCACAGCATCTATCTCAATGCCGCCGTCACCGCCACCGGCAACACGGCCGGCCTGGTGCTGAACTACGGCGGCTACACCGACAACGGCACCGTCGGCGGCACGGGCGACTACTACGTCAACACCCCCGTCTCGCTCGGCGGCGCGCACGCCAGCCTGGCGATCAACGGGCAGGCGTACACGCTGATCCACTCGCTGGCCGACGCGGCCACCTATTTCAACAGCCCCGGCGCCTATGCGTTGGCCCAGGACATCGACCTGGCCGGCGTCACCCGCAGCAGCGCCCTGGTCTCCTCCTTCCAGAGCAAGCTGGCCGGCCTGGGCCACAGCATCAACAACCTGACCATCTCCGGCGCCAGCGGCTACGTCGGCCTGTTCGGCACCACCAGCAGCAACAGCCTCATCCGCGATGTGCATCTGGGCAACGTCTCCATCTCCGGCGGCTATTACGTCGGTGGCCTGGTCGGCTACGGCCAGGGCGCGATCAAGAACGTCACCGTCGACGGCAGTGTGACCGGGAGCTCCGGCGGCGTCGGCGGATTGGCCGGCTACAACCTGGGCTTGATCGACAACAGCGCGTTCGCCGGCAGCGTCAACGGGCAGAGCGCCGTCGGCGGCGTGGCGGGCAACAACGTCAGCGGCACGATCCGCAACACCCACAGCACCGGCAGCGTGACCGGCAGTTCCTCCAACACCGGCGGCCTGGTCGGCTACAACGACGGCGGCAGCCTGACCAACACGTATTCCACCAGCAACGTGAGCGGCACCGACTATGTCGGCGGCCTGGTCGGAACCAACCAGAACGCCGGCTCGATCAAGAACAGCTACGCCAGCGGCAGCGTGATCGGCACCAGCTCCACGGTCGGCGGGCTGGTCGGCATGAACTACCAGAGCACCATCGCCAACACCTACGCCACCGGCAGCGTCACCGCAACGGCCTCGGTGGGCGGGCTCGTGGGCGTCAATAACGCGGGTGGTGCCAGCGTCAGCTCCAGCAGCGTCAGCAACAGCTACGCCACGGGTGCCGTCATCAGCACCAACAACAACAACGTGGGCGGACTGATCGGCGCCAATTCGGGCAGCGTCAGCAATGCGTCGTGGGACGTCGACAGCACCGGCCAGGCCAATGCCATCAGCAGCGGGGGCGGCGGCAGCGCCACCAATCTGACCAGCTTCGGCAGCAACAACCGTTACAGCCACAGCACCTACGGCAATCTCGGTACCTGGGCGTTGCTCGCCGGCACCAGCAACGTCTACGTCGCCAGCGATGGCGTCGGCAGTCCGGCCTGGATCATGATCGAGGGGCAGACGCGCCCGTTCCTGGCCAGCGAGTACAGCACCACCATCGGCAACGCACACCAGTTGCAACTGATGGCGTACAACCTGGCGGCCAACTACAGCCTGTCGGCCGACATCGACGCCAGCCAGACCGCCGGCAGCAACGCCAGCGGCATGTGGAGCAGCGCCGGCTTCAGCCCGGTCGGCGACAGCAACAACGCCTTCACCGGCAGCCTCGACGGCGCGAGCCGCGCGATCTCCGGGCTGACCATCGCCCGCGGCGGCACGTCCTACGTCGGCCTGTTCGGCAACACCGGCGCTGCCAGCCGGATCGTCAACCTCGCCCTGACCGGCGCCACCGTCACCGGCACTGCCTACGTGGGCGGCGTCGCCGGCTTCAATGCCGGCACGCTCAGCGGCATCCGCGTCACCGGCACCATGAACGGCACCGGCAACTTCATCGGCGGCCTCACCGGCTACAACAACGCCGGGACGATCACCGGCGCGCAGACCAGCGGCAGCGTGGTCGGCAGCGGCGGCCCCTACAGCGGCAACTACGTCGGCGGACTGATCGGCAGCAACGCTGGCGGCACGATCAACGCGTCGTCCTCGTCGAGCACGGTCTCCGGCGGCAGCAGTGTCGGCGGCCTGGTCGGCAACGACTACCAGGGCAACTACAGCAACGTGCAGGCCAGCGGCAGCGCGACCAGCACCAGCACCGCCAGCGGCGACCATGTCGGCGGGCTGATCGGCAACGCCAATCAGAGCCAGATCCAGAACGCCTCGGCCAGCGGCAACGTCACCGCGACCACCACGCATGCGGGCGGTCTGCTAGGCCAGGCGTCCACCGCTACCCTCACCAATGTGCAGGCCAGCGGGAGCGTCTCCGGCTCGAACTACGTCGGCGGGCTGATCGGAGTGGCGAACAGGGGGACCATCACGAACGCGCACGCGACCGGTGGCGCATCGGGAGTCAACTATGTCGGCGGACTGGTCGGTAACCTCTTCAGCACAAGCCTCAGCGACGCTTACGCCGTCGGCGATGTTTCCGGCACGTCGTACATCGGCGGGCTGGTCGGGTACAACTCACGAGGCAGCCTGGCCCGTGTCTATGCCACTGGTTTCATCGCCGCCACCGAGTATGCGGGCGGCCTGGTCGGTTACAACCTGACCGGCACCATCAACGCGGCCTATGCCGGCGGCCGTGGCGTGATCGGCACCGAGTATCTCGGCGGTCTGGTCGGCTATAACGATGGCGGCATCATCAACGCCAGCTACGCCATCGGCGACATAGGCGGCAGCAACGCCGTCGGCGGCCTGGTCGGCACCAACAGTGGCACGATCAACGCCAGCTTCTTCGCCACCGACATCGGCGGTAATCCGATCAACGCCGGCCTGCGCTTGGCGGGCAGCAACACCGGCAGCATCGATGCGATCAGCGGCGGCAGGTCCTGGAGCGCGTTGAACACGCTGTCCACCTTCACCGATGCCGGCTGGGCGATCGACAACCGCGGCGGCACCGGCCAGACCTGGCGCCTGTACGAACACATGGGCACGCCGCTGCTGCGCAGCTTCCTGACCCCGTTGACGATCAGCACCAGCCTCTCCGGGCTCGACAAGACCTACGACGGCAACGGTGTCAGCGGCACGATCTCGTCCTACACGGCCGGCGGCGCCTTCAACCCCAGCCTGCTGTTCGGATCGTCGCTGCGCTACGCGACCGCAGGCAATGGCGTCGGCAGCTACACCACCGGCAACGGCATGCTGCAGATCGGTGGCCTGGCGTCCTCGCAGCAGGGCTACGACATCGGCTACATGGTCTCCGGCGGCATCGCCATCACCCCGGCGACGCTGACGGTGACGGCGACCTCGGGCTCCAAGACCTACGGCAGCACCCTCAACCTCAGCGGCTACCGCGTTTCCGGTCTGATCGGCAGCGACAGCGTCTCCGCGGTCGCGCTGAGCAGCGCGGGCGCCGGTAGCGGCGCCGCAGTGGGCAACTATGCCGTCACCGCCTCCGGGGCGACCGGCGCCGGGCTGTCCAACTACGTCGTCAACTACGTCGACGGCAGCCTGCGCGTCGATCCGGCGACGCTGCGCATCGTCGCCAACGACGCCAACAAGACCTACGGCGGCACCGTCAACCTCAGCGGCTACAGCGTTTCGGGCCTGCTCAACGGCGACACCGTCTCCGGCGTCGCCCTGGGCAGCGCCGGCGCCGGTGCCGGCGCCGCGGTCGGCAACTACGCCATCACCGCCTCCGGCGCGACCGGCGCCGGGCTGTCCAATTACGTCGTGACCTATGTCGATGGCAGCCTCCGCGTCGATCCGGCCACCCTGCGCATCGTCGCCAACGACGCCAACAAGATCTATGGCGGCACCGTCAACCTCAGCGGCTACAGCGTTTCGGGCCTGCTCAACGGCGACACCGTCTCCGGCGTCGCCCTGGGTAGCGCCGGCGCCGGTGCCGGCGCCGCGGTCGGCAACTACGCCATCACCGCCTCCGGCGCGACCGGCGCAGGGCTGTCCAATTACGTCGTCAACTACGTCGACGGCAGCCTGCGCGTCGATCCGGCCACCTTGCGCATCGTCGCCAGCGATGCCAGCAAGACCGTCGGCAGCACCGCCACCCTCACCGGCTACCGTGTCTCCGGCCTGCTCAACCGCGACACCGTCTCCGGCGTCGCCCTGAACAGTGCCGGTGCAGGCAGCGGCGCTGCGGTCGGCAACTACGCCATCACCGCATCCGGCGCCACCGGCGCAGGGCTGTCCAACTACACCATCAGCTACGTCGATGGCCTGTTGAACGTGGTCGCCGGCAGCGGCGATGGCGGCGGCGCCGCTGTCCAGTTGCCCACCACCACCGTGCAGGCGATCAACACCTCGGTCGCCGCCGCCACGGTGACCAGCGATGCCGGCAGCACGACAGAGACCAGTCCGCAAAAGGCCGACGAGACGGCCAGGCAACTGGCGGCCGCGGCACACGGCGGCAGCAGCGGCACCGTGACGGCCGCCACCGACTCGATCCTGATCGTCGACGGCGGCATCCGCGCCCCGGCGGTCGCCTGCAGCCCGGGCGCGTCCAACGCCTCCGCGGACAGCTGCATCATCCGGCAGTAGCCGGGAATGACCTGACGACACCGCGCGGCGGTGTCGTCGGGTCATGGCACCGCTTTCGTCACGGCCCTCGCCGGCACACGAATCGGCACCGGGCTCTCTGCACGAACGCGCGGCGATCGGTCGCCGCCGCGCCCGATTGTTTTTGCTGTTGGCGCAGAGCGTGCGTCGGGATACGCACAGCCGCCTGCGATCAGGCCTCCGTCGCCGGCGGCACGCGCGACACTGCGAGCTGTGCATCCGGGCGGCGCGGCAGCAGCAATACGAAGCAGACCGACTCGTCGGGTGCCTGCCTGGCCAGGCCGACCCATCCCCCGAGACGCTCGGCGATGCGCCGGACCAAGTACAGACCGAGCCCCGCGCCCGGCGCATGCCGCGCGCTTTCGCCGCGGTAGTACTTCTGGAACAGCCGCTCGCGTTCGGCAGGCGCGATGCGTTCGCCCGGATTGGCGACCTCCAGCCGCAGCCCTCCGGCACTGCCGCGGACCCGCACGCGGATGGCCATGCCCGCCGGGCAATGGCGGTCGGCATTGGCGAGCAGGTTGCGCACGGCCACCCGCAGCAGTCCGGTGTCGGTGAGCAGACCGTCGTCGTCGGTGAGAACCTCGCAGACCACGCGCTGCGGCGGGAAGTCACCGCACAGGTCGTCGAGCAGGACGCGCAGGGCGCACGGCTGCAGCCGCAGTTCCGAGGCCGCCTCGCCCATGCGGTCGTCGGCGAGATACTCGTCCACCAGCGCCAGCAGCCGTTGCGCCGCGTCGCGGATGTTGCCGCAGCGCACGCGATTGCGTTCCGGTGGCGCATCCAGCTTGCGCGCCAGCTGTTGCGCCGAGGTCATGATGACGGCCAGCGGCGTGCGGAACTCGTGCGACACCATCGCCACGAAATCGCGTTGCTCCTGCATGACCTTGCGCTCGGTCTGCAGCAAGCCGCGCAGGTCGTTCTCCAGCGCCTGCCGCCTGCCGATTTCGTTGCGCAGCTCTGCGGTGCGCAAGGCCACGTCACGCTCCAGCGCCAGACCGTGCCTGCGCGCGAGTGCCACCGCGGCCTCGGCATGCCGCCGTTCGCGCAATCGGCGCTGCCGCTCGTAACGACCGATGAGGAACACGCTCAGCAGCGTCATGTGCAGCATGGTGCCGAACGTGGTGGCGTACTGGGTCCACGCATTGACCGGGACGAATCCGAGATTGCGCAGGAAGCCCAGCATCACCCCCAGATAGAACGGAAAGAACGCGAGCACGAAGAACAGCGCCGGCCGATAGCGGCGCCACAGCAGGTGCAGCCCCAGCCCCGCCAGCAGCAGGATCTCCAGCAGACCCAGCGACTGCACCGGCTGCATGCCCCAGGCGTAGTGGCCGGCGAGCACGAACACGGCGCACCCCAACGCGACCGCCCACAGCAGACGTGTGCCCCAGCGCACCAGCCGCGGATGAAAGGCGCGCAGGTTCAGTTGCCGGCTGGCGACCTGGAATCCCACCGGCAGACTGCAGGCGATGCTGATGCCCAACAGCGTGTCGCTCCACGCCATCGGCATGCCGGTGACCTGCTGCACCAGGCCGATGGACATCGCTTCGTTGAACACGCAGCCGCCGAGATAGGCCACGAACAGGCCACTCATGCGCGCGCGCGTGGCGAGCCAGAACAGCACGTGCAGGCACAGCAGCAACAGGTAGAAGCCGAAATACAGGCCGAACTGCAGCCCCTCGCGCCGCGAGTGGTTATCGAAGGGCAGCCGTTGCCAGACGTCCAGACGGGTGACCATCGCGTTCTTGCTGCGCAACCGCAGCAGCACCTCGTAATCGCCCGCATGCGTTGGCGCGAACTGGAAGACCGGGCTGCGGTAGTCCACCGGCCAATCGCGCCGCGGCACGCGCTCGCCGCTGTCCCCCAGCGCGCGCCAGGCACCGCCCTCGGGCCGCACGTAGGCCTGCACGTCGTCGAGCAAGGCATTGCTCAATCGCACCATCCAGCCGCCGGGCGGTACACTCTGGACATGAACAGGCAGGCGCAGCCACACGGCACCGTCGGCGAATCCCGCGTTGAGGCCGTCGGGCAGCCGGGTCCAGCCGGTCGCGGCGGCGGCCTGCACCACGTCCAGTCGGCCGTGCGGATCGTCCAGGCGCTGCAGATACCCGCTCGCATCCTGGTGCGCGCTGGTCAGCGGCAGCGCCGCGACCGCGGATGGCGCCGCGTCGGCGGCCACGGCCACGCCCACCACGAGCCATGCGCCCACCAGCCAGCGCCACCATTGCGCCATCATTCGCCATACCGCACCCTTGCCAGCCGATGACGTTACAGCAAACCGCACTGCGCGAGGACGCGACTCCATGTCCGAGGTGATCCTGCTCGAGGACGAGCCGGTGCTGTGCGAGGAACTCGGCGAGTTCCTGCAGGATCTGGGCTACGTCGTCCTCTGCGTGGACAGCATCGCCGGCTTCCGGACGCGGTTCGATCCGGCGCGCCACACCATGGCCGTGATCGACGTCGGTCTTCCCGACGGCAGCGGCCTGGAACTGGTCAGTGAACTGCGGCGTGCCGGCCATCGGCTGGGCATCGTGGTGTTCAGCGCGCGCAACACCGCCAGCGACCGCATCGCGGGACTGGAACTCGGCGCGGACCACTACCTGGGCAAGGGCGTCGATCTGGACGAACTCGCTGCCACCCTGGCGTCGCTGGGCCGGCGCCTGGCCCTGCCGCCACCGGCGGCGCGCTGGGTCCTGGAACTGGCCGCCGCACGCCTGAACGTTCCCAACGCGCCGCCGGTGCCGCTGTCGCGCCAGGATCTGCTGGTGCTGGCCTGCCTGATGCGCCATGCCGGCGAGAGCGTGGGCCACCGCGAGATCGCCGAGGCGCTGGGGGTGAACTTCCTCGAGTACGACCGGCGGCGGCTGGACACGCAGATGTACCGCCTGCGGCGCCGCGTGGAGGAGATCAGCGGACGCCCGCTGCCGGTGAAGACCTTGCGCAACAGCGGCTATCGCTTCCACGCGCCAGCGGCGATCGCCCCCTGAGCGCCGCGGCGTGCCTCGCCGACGCGCCCTGCGGCCTGGCCACCAGTGCGCAAGCTCCGCTGCCGGCTCCCGCAACACGATGGCCCCGAAACGAAAAACGCCGGCGATGCCGGCGTTTTTCTTTCCTCGCAGGCATTGCGGGGCCGATCAGCCCTGCCACTTGCCCAGCGCGGCCAGGCCGTTTTCCTTGGCGCGCTCGTACACCACCTGCTGCGCCTTGGCGAAATTGCCCTTCATGTCCTGCGCCCACAGCTTCAGCGCGGCCTGCTGCATGGCGCGGCCGTAGGAGAAGCTCAGCGGCCACGGCAGGTTGCCGAGCTGGTTCATCGCGTTGAGGTGCGCGGTGGACTGCTCGTCGGTCTGACCGCCGGACAGGAACACGATGCCCGGCAGGATCGCCGGCACAGTGCTCTTGAGGCACATCACGGTGGACTCGGCCACTTCCTCGACACTGGCCTGCTCGTCGCAGTCCTTGCCGGCAATGACCATCGAGGCCTTGAGGATGGTGCCTTCCAGGACCACGTTCTGCTCGTACAGCGCGCCGAACAGCGAACGCAACGTGGCTTCGGTGACCTCGTAGCAGGTCTCGATGTCGTGGTCGCCGTCCATCAGCACTTCCGGCTCCACCATCGGCACCAGGCCCTGCTCCTGGCACAGCGCGGCATAACGGGCCAGCGCATGCGCATTGGTCTCGATGCACACGCCCGACGGGATGTCCTCGCCGATGGTGATGACCGCACGCCACTTGGCGAAGCGCGCGCCGAGCTTGTAGTACTCCTCCAGGCGCGCGCGCAGACCGTCCAGGCCTTCGGTGATCAGCTCGCCCGGCATGCCGGCCAGCGGATGCGTGCCCTTGTCGACCTTGATGCCGGGGATGATGCCGTGCTCGGCCATGTACTTGGCGAACGGCACGCCGTCCTTGGTCTTCTGGCGGATCGTCTCGTCGTACAGGATCGCGCCGGAGATGTGGTCGCTCAGCTTGGGCGTGGTCAGCAGCAGCTCGCGGTAGGCACGGCGATTCTCTTCGACATTCTCGATGCCCACGCCGGCGAAGCGCTTGGCGATGGTGCTGGTGGATTCGTCGATCGCGATGATGCCCTTGCCCGGGGCGACCATTGCCTGTGCGGTTTCGGCAAGCTGTTCGATGCTCATACGGTTCCTGATGGCTGCAGCGGGGGAACGCCCATTATACCGGGCCGGCCTGCATGCATTCCGTTACCGCGGGGATTGCAAGCGGTTACAGGCGTAGACCGTGCATGTTCCCGGCACTTCAGCCAAATGCATCCGTCATTGCGTCACACTGCGCCTCTTGTTCGGCCTGCGCGGTCTGCAGCGGCGCAGTGTCCAGGGCCGGCACCGGCGCAGGCGCGCCCTGCGCTGTCGGCAAGGCGATGTCGAGCGCATCGAGCAAGGGCTGCCAGTCGTCGGCACTGCGCGCGCGGCGGTGCGCCAGCAACGCGGCGTGGTGGCGCAGCCCCGGCAGCTGCCAGCGCAGTTCGCAGCAGACGCGATCGACTTCCTCGGCCGCTTCCGGCGCGGCGATCAGCCACGGCAGTTGCTCGACCATCTTGCCGGCGCCGGAATCGTGGATGGCCATGATGTAGCCCACGATCAACAGCAGCAGATGCTGCAAGGCCGCGCGCTCGTCCTCGCGCAGGTCGCCGCCGCGCTGCAGCCGCAACGCCTCGTCGCGCGCCCGCTCCAGGCCGTCGAGCAAGGCCGCCACCACCTCGCGCAGGTGCTGCGGATCGTGCGCCGGCGCCTGTTCCAGCGCGCAGTCGCGCAGGCGCTCGGTCAGCAGGTCGACCACGTCGCGCGGGAACTGTCCGGGCACCACGCGCAGCGCGATGCGCATCCGCGCCAGCGCCTGCGCATGGCCCTGCTCGCGTTCGAACAACCCATCCAGCGCTTCGGCACAGGAGATCAACCGGCCCAGCGGCGACAGCGCCGACGCGCCGACCGGATAGCCGGAGCCGTCGATGCGTTCGTGGTGCTCGCGTGCGGCCGCGGCCTGCTGCGCCGAGTACACGCCGGATTCGCCCAGCAGCGCGGCGCTGATCACCGGGTGCACGCAGCGCATGCGCCACTGCGCGAAGTCCTGCTGCGCCTCGGGAATCTCCAGCACCACCGGATCCACGTACATCTCGCCGAGATCGTGCAGCAGGCCGACTTCCGCGGCCTCGCGCATCGCCGCATCCGAGCGCGACAGCAGCGCCGCCAGCCAGGACACCAGCATCGCCACCCGCACCGCGTGCGAGAACGCGGCCGGCCGGGTCTGGCCGAGGGTGGTCAGCAAGGTGCCCGGCGCGCCCAGCGTGCGGGCGCGGGCCAGCATGGCCATCACCGGCTGCGCCTGCTCGCCCAGCAACTGCCGCAGGTGCGGGTGTTCGTCCAGTTCGCGCTGCGCGGCCAGCTGCACTTCGCTCGGGCGCAGTTCCTCGCAGAACGCCAGCGAGGATTCCAGCGGACGCAGCAGGCGCCGCGCGATCAGGCGCTCGCGCAGGCCGGCGTTGATGCGCTGGCCCTTGGCGACGAGCAGGATGCCGCGGCGGTCGCGGATATCCTCGGTGACCACCAGCTCGCGCGTGGCCGAGGCCTGGATCAGGTGTTCAAGGCAATGCGTGCCGGGGCGCTCGGGCAGGTCCAGCCCGAGTTCGGCGTGCGCGCTTGGGGACGTCATGGGGGTGTCGCACGATCAGGGAACGGGAGGGCGCCGCGCCGTTCCATGCGCGATCGAACAGGTATTGCCGACGGCGCGGCGGCCGGAGCCGCCGCGCCGCGTCCTTCAGAGTTCGCCCAGGCCGCTGGCACGGCCGTCCGGGCCGACCTCGAGCAGGCGCAGGGTGTTGGTCGCGCCGTGGGTTTCCATGTGCTCGCCGCTGGTGAACACCACGCGGTCGCCCGGCGCCAGCAGGCCGGCTTCGACCAGCACGCGGATCGCGCCGCGCGCGGCCTCGCGCGGGGTCAGGCCGCGACTGTCGAAGTTGATCGGGAACACGTCGCGCATCATCGCCATGTGCCGGCGCGCGCCGTCGTGGCGGGTCACCGCGAAGATCGGCGCCTTGGCGCGGAAGCGCGACAGGTAACGCGGGGTGCCGCCGGATTCGGTCATCGCCACGATCGCGCGCACGCCCACATGCTGGGACAGGAACATCGTGGCCATGGCGATGGCCTGGTCGGCGCGCTCGAGGTTGCGCGGGGCCATGCCGAAGTCGGTCTCGGTCTCGAACTGGCGCTCGGCGCCCAGGCAGATGCGCGCCATCGCCTCGACCGCGCGGATCGGATAGGCGCCGGCGGCGCTCTCGGCCGACAGCATCACCGCGTCGGTGCCGTCGATCACCGAGTTGGCCACGTCCAGCACTTCGGCGCGGGTCGGGATCGGGCTTTCCACCATCGACTGCAGCATCTGCGTGGCGGTGATCACCACTTTGTTCTGCGCCAGCGATTCCTTGATGATCTTCTTCTGCAGGCCCGGCAGCTCGGCGTCGCCGATCTCCACGCCCAGGTCGCCGCGCGCGACCATCACCACGTCCGAGGCCTCGACGATCTCGCTCAGGTTCTCGATCGCCTCGGTGCGCTCGATCTTGGACACCAGCGCCGCGTCGCAGCCGTGCGCGCGGGCGATGCGCCGCGCCTCGTTCATGTCCTCGGCGTTGCGGCAGAACGACACCGCGATGAAGTCCACGCCGATCTTGGCGACGATGCCGATCAGTTCCTTGTCGCGCTCGGTCAGTGCGCCCAGCGACAGGCCGCCACCCTGCTTGTTGAGTCCCTTGCGGTCGGACAGCACGCCATCGTTGAGCACGCTGGTGACGATGCGCTCGCCCTGCACCTCGACCACCTTCAGCTGCATCAGGCCATCGTCCAGCAGCAGCACGTCGCCCGGGGCCACGTCCTGCGGCAGGCCCAGGTAGCTGACGCCGACCTGGCTGGCGTCGCCCGGCGCGGCATTGGGGTCGGCGATGAGGTCGAAGCGGTCGCCGAGCTTGAGCGAGACCTTGCCCTGGGCGAAGCGCTCGATGCGGATCTTCGGACCGGGCAGGTCGGCGAGGATGCCGATCTCGGCGCCGACGCGGGCCGCGGCGGCGCGCACTTCGGCGGCGCGCTTGGCCTGGCCGGACGGATCGCCGTGGCTGAAGTTCAACCGCACCACGTTGACGCCGGCGCGGAACAGATCCTCGAGCACGCCGGGCGGGTCGGTGGCCGGACCGAGGGTGGCGAGAATCTTGGTGCGGCGCTGGCGTTCGATCATGATGGCATCCTTGGAAAAAGCGCTCAAAGCTAGCACACGCGCCCATCACACAGCATGGCATTTCGGCATAGACGCACGCGCGGCCCGGCATAGCGAGCGGACAATGCGGGACAGTATGTGGTCATGCCACGCCAACAGCCGCCGGCCCGCAGACACCGCGCGGGCAGGCTCACGCCAGGCGACGCAGCATGCGCAGCCAGCGCCCTGTGCGCCGGACGCACCGGCGCACGTGCCCATTCAGGCCGCGACGAGCGCCGGCAACTGCGCCGGCGACTGCGCCAGCACATCGGCGCCGGCCTGGCGCAGTTCCTCGGCATCGCCGAAGCCCCACAGCACGCCGATGCTGCGCATGCCGTGATGGCGCGCGCCGTCGATGTCCATGCGCCGGTCGCCGATCATGCGGCACTGCGCCGGCACGACAGAGAGCCGGCGCAGCGCCTCGGCGATCAGGTCCGGCTTGGCCCGCCGCGCGCCATCGTCGCTGGCACCGACGATCTCCTCGAAGCGAGCGCCGAACGGCAACTGCTCGACGATGCGCCGCGCGAAACGTTCGTTCTTCGAGGTCACCACCGCCAAGCGGTGACCGGCCGCAGCCACCGCTTCCACCGCCGCGCCGATGTCCGGAAACACCGTGTGCTCGCGCCAGCCGTGGCTGCCGTAGCGGCTGCGGTACAGCGTCAAGGCCTGCTCCACCAACGCCGCATCGCCGCCGAAGTGCTGCTGGAAGCTGTCGCGCAGCGGCGGGCCGATCCAGGCGCGCAACTGCGCCGGGGTCGGCAGCGGCTGGCCCAGTTCGGCGAAGGCATGACGCAGGCTGCCGACGATGCCGGCCTCCGAATCGACCAGGGTGCCGTCCAAGTCGAAGAACAGGACGTCGGCGGCGCTCACTCGCCGCGCGCCTGCAGTGCGGCCACCGCCGGCAGGGTCTTGCCTTCCAGGAACTCCAGGAACGCGCCGCCGCCGGTGGAGATGTAGCTGACCTGCTCGGCGATGCCGTACTTGTCGACCGCGGCCAGGGTGTCGCCGCCGCCGGCGATGGAGAACGCCGACGAGGCGGCGATCGCCCGCGCCAGGGTCTCGGTGCCCTTGCCGAAGGCGTCGAACTCGAACACGCCGACCGGGCCGTTCCAGACCACGGTGCCGGCCTTGGCGATCAGCTCGGCGTAGTGCGCGGCGGTCTGCGGCCCGATGTCCAGGATCAGGTCGTCGTCGGCGACATCGGTGACCGCCTTTACCGTGGCCTCGGCGTCGGGCATGAACTGCTTGGCCACCACCACGTCGCTGGGCAGCGGGATCGCCGCGCCGCGCGCATTGGCGTCGGCCACGATCTTGCGCGCGGTGTCGAGCAGGTCCGGCTCGCACAACGACTTGCCGACCGCATGCCCGGCCGCGGCGATGAAGGTGTTGGCGATGCCGCCGCCGACGATCAGCTGATCGACCTTGTCCACCAGGTTGGACAGCAACTCCAGCTTGGTCGAGACCTTGCTGCCGGCGACGATCGCCAGCAGCGGCTTGGCCGGTTGCTCCAGCGCCTTGGCCAGCGCATCCAGCTCCGCCATCAGCAGCGGGCCGCCGGCGGCGACCGGGGCGAACCTGATCACGCCATGGGTGGACGCCTGCGCACGGTGCGCGGTACCGAACGCGTCCATCACGAACACGTCGCACAGCGCCGCATACTTCTTCGCCAGGGCCTCGTCGTCCTTGCCCTCGCCGACGTTCATGCGGCAGTTCTCCAGCAGCACGATCTGCCCGGGCTGCACGTCCACGCCATCGACCCAGTCGCGGATCAGCGGCACGTCGACGCCGAGCAGCGCAGCCAGGCGGATGGCCACCGGCTCCAGCGAATCCTCCTGGGTCCACACGCCTTCCTTGGGCCGGCCCAGATGCGAGGTCACCATCACCGCCGCGCCCTGTTCCAGCGCGTGCTTGAGCGTCGGCACCGAGGCCAGGATGCGCTGCTCGGAGGTGATCAGGCCATTGTCGATCGGCACATTCAGATCTTGCCGGATCAGCACGCGCTTGCCGGACAGGTCGAGATCGGTCATTCGCAGGATGGACATGTGATTGCTCGCTTTCGTGGGGTTGCAAAGGGAAAACCGCGCCATCGGTGCAGTATCGGCGTCGGCATCGGAACGTCGGGTGCACGCCGTTCGGCCGATCGCCGCGCAGCGGCGAAACCACCATTGTCCGGCGTCGGCCGCACAGCGGCAAATCGGTGGGTGACGGTGCGCTGCCCCGCGCGCGCGGCGCGGCGTGCGCGCCGCCGCCGCGGGATCGATCAGCCCGTGCCCTCGCCGGCGCCGGGTTTGCGCAGCAGGCTGAGCGCGAAACCGACCACCAGCAGCGCACCGCCGACCAGCAGCGCCCACAGCAGCCAGGTCTTCCAGTCGCGCGGCGGCGGTGGCGCCTGCAGCGCCGCGGCACCGGCCAGTGGCTGCGCCGCGCCGAGGCTGGCAGTGGCCGGCGCCCATTGCGGCCCACGCTGGGTGTGCAAGGCCTGCAACGCCGCGGCCAGCGGCGCCTGCGCACGCTGGGTGCGCGCACTGCCGGCGGCCAGCGCATAAGGCGGCGCGCCCTGCGCGAGGAACACCAGCGTCTCCGGCTGGTAGCCCAGGCGCAGCGCCGGCCGCTGGCGGCCCGGGTCCTGCGCCGCCAGCAACCGCCAGTAGCGGTCGCGCACCGGCGCGGTCAGCGCCTGCGGCGGCGAGCGGCTGCCGCCGCCCACCTGGTAGGCCAGCCATGGACCGGCGCGGTCCTGCCACGGCGCCTCGGCGCTGTCGCGGCTCTGCACGCGCCATTCGATGGCGTTGTTGCCGGGCAAGGCGATGTCGACGCGCGTCACCGGGTAGCGCCCCGGCGACACGAAGGCATAGCCGTGCTGCGCGGGATCGGTGCTCGCCGCGTCCAGTTGTTGCCAATGCCAATCGGCGACGACCGGCGTCGGTGCCAGTTCGGCCTCCACCCCGGTCAGCGGCGGCGCGCCGGCACCGGCCAGCGGCAGCAGGCGCAGATAGCGCACTTCGCGGCCGATGGGGATGCGCAGTTGCTGCAGCCGGTGCCCCTGGTTGCTGAGGTCGACCAGGGTCGCATCGGCCACCAGCACCTCCCAGTCGCGCAGATCGTCGCTGCCCTCGACACGGTAGCGCGCCTGCTGTGGCTGCGCAGCGGCGGCCCATTGCAGCGACAGTGCGCGCAGCGGCGCATGCAGCGCACTGGCATCGACCAGCCAGCCGGCAGCGCCCGCGTCGGAGCCAGCGCCGGCCACGCGGGTCTGGATGCGGCGCACACTGCCGTCGCTGTCGCGCTCGGCGATCAGCTCCAGATCCGGGGTCCGCCCGTCGGGCGCCGCCGGCAGCGGAAACCACGGCAACGGCTGCCGGCGCGGCGCCGTCTCGGCCTGTTCGGCGGCGAACAGGGCCGCCGGCAGCGGGTCGCCCGCCGCGTTGAACACCTCCACGTCGCCCAGCGAGGCGCGCTGCGCGCTGCGGTAGACCGCATCGTCGAGCTGCACGCGATAGGCGCCGGCATCGGCGTCCTGCAGGGTCAGCGGCCACTGCTGGGCGTAATCGTCGCGCTGGCTGGCGGCGAACGCGCACAGCGGCAACCCGGCCAGCAACAACGGAAACAGCGCACGTCGGATCATGGGGTGGCCTCCTCGGCCGGTTCGGCAGCGCGCGGCGGCGCCGGCGCCAGATAGCCGACCACCGTACACAACAACCCGTACGCGATGAACGAGGCGATGCCGGCGACGTTGCCGAGGTTGCCGCGGTCCACCAGCAGCAGCTTGCCCAGCACCACCGCCATCAATACCGCGCCGGCCAGCCACAGGCCGCGCTGGCCGCGCCGCGAGCCCAGCACCCAGCCAAGCACGCCCAGCACGCTCCAGACCACGGTCAGGCTGGTCTGCGCCACGCCATTGCCGAGCACGCCGGGCCACGACACCGCCGCCCAGTAATGCACCGCATGCAGGGTGACGCTGGTGATCCACAGGAAGCCGGCACCGGCCAACAGCTGGGTGCGCCAGGGCCGCAGCAGCGCCGGCAGCTCCGCGGTGCGGGTCCAGCGCACGCCCAGGACCAGCAGCGCCAGCTGGGTCAGTTCCAGCGGATTGAGCACCGGCACCCAGGGCAGCGGCGCGCTGCTGCCGGGCAGGCTCAGGCTGTACAGCCAGGCCACCGCCAGCAGACCGAAGTAGGTGCTCTGCAGCGCGCTGCGGCACGGCGCGAATGCCGCACCCAGCGGAGCCGCCAGCCAGTTCCAGCGCCACAGCGACAGCGCCGTCGCCAGCAACCAGGGCGCCAGCAACAGCATCCAGCGCCAGCCGGCGGCGAGCTCGCTGTGCAGCGCGATCCAGGTGCACAGCAGCCCGACCACGCTGGGCCACACCAGCCACCACACGAACTGCGCCGCACGCGCGACGCCGCCACCGCTGTCGCGCAGGCACAGCAGGCTGCGCACGCCGAGCACCGCGAACAGCGCCCAGGCCCAGGCGCCATGCCCGGCGAACGGCTGCCCGTGCACATCGGCCTGCCAGACCGCCAGCGGCAAGGCCAGGGCCAGGCCACCCAGCGTGGTCGCGGCCAGCGCCAGTGCCGGCCAGCGCCGCTGCGCCTCGGCGGCGAGCCAGCCGCTGACCGCGACCCAGGCGAGCAGCACGTCGGCACGCGCGTCGGCGTCGACGAATCGCACGATCTCGGTGACGCCGATCCCGCACCACCAGAACAGCCCCCACACGTAGTAGCCCAGGGCCGGCACGGCGGCCCGCCCACGGCGGTAGCACCAGGCGCTGGCGAAGCCGGCCAGCGCCAGCAGCAGCCCACTCATGAAGGTGGCGTTGGCCACCGCCTGGGTGTCCTGGGCGATGTCCTCCACGCCCACCAGGAAACCGAACGACGCCGCCAGTTGCAGGCCGGCGCCGCTGAACTGCGGCAGCCAGCGCCGCTGGCGCAGGCCCAGCCACGCCAACGCCGCACCCTCCAGTGCGAACACGCTGGCGGTCGCGCGCGCGGACAGCGCCAGCGGCACCGCCAACGTGGCGAACCCCACCGCCAGCACCGCATACGCCTGCCCCAGCACCGCGAAGCTCGCGCGCCGGATCAGCGCCGCCGCCAGCAGGGCATAGATCGCCGCCAGTCCCAGCGCACACAGCGCCAACGGCAGGCCGTCGCCGCGCAGCAGCCCCGCCTGCAGCGAAAACGCGATCAGCGGCGTGCCGAACACCAGGCTGCCGTCGATCAGCGTGCTGCGCGCTGCCTGGCGCCGCGCGTACAGAATCGGGATCACCAGATAGAAGGCGAAGAACAGCAGCAGGAACGGCTCGGTGCTGGCGAACTTCTCGGGCCGGTACTGCAACACGCCCCACAGCGTGCCGATGCCGAAGGTGAAGCCGAACCCGAGCAGGTTCAGCACCCGCCACGGCCGGTACCAGGCGATCGCGAACACCGCCGCATTGAGCAGCGCGTAGTAGGAGAACAACGCGACGTGGTTGCCGCTGCCGGTGGACAGCCATAGCGGCGCGAGGAAGCCAGCCAGCGTGCCCAGCACCGCCAGCGTGCGCGATTCCTGCGCCACCGCCAGCACGCACATGCCCGCGACCAGGGCGACGCTCAGCGCCAGCGCCGCGCCGGCGGGGATCAGCCCGGACAGCTTGAAGGCGGCGAACACGGTCAGCAGCAGCACACCGATCGCCCCGCCCTGCAGCGCCAGCGCAAAGCTGCGCTTGCGCGTGCGTTGGCGCCAACCGAAGGCCAGGCCGGCCAGCGACGCGGCGGCGATGCCGGCGTAACGCAGCTCGATCGGCATGCGCAGCCAGCCCTGGTCGCCGGCGTACTTCAGCAGCGCGGCGACGCCGGCCAGCAGCACCAGCATGCCGATCTTGACCGGGACATTGCCCTCGGTGAACCAGCGTTTGATCCCGCCCAACAGCCGTTCGATCGGATCCGGCCCACGCGGCGCGGCGGGCTGGGCCGTCGCGGCGGTACGCGCCTGGGCTTGCTGCTGCTCGGCGCGTTCGACCGCGGCGGCCAGCGTCGCGAAATCCTCGCCCCTGGGAGGCACCGGCAAGGGCGGCGGCAGCGGCGGCGGCGCCGCGGCGCGCTCGGCGAACGGGTCTGGACGCGGAAGGTCGAGGCCTGCAGCGAACGGCATGTCCTCCGCCTCGACCTCGGACTCGGCGACGGCGGCCTGGCCCTCTGCGACAGCGGCCGCGGAATCGGCGCGATCCGTTGCGGCGGCAGGCGTGGCGGCGGCCATCCGCGCCACCTGCGCCTCCAGTGCGGCGAGCCGCTGGCGCAGGCGCGACTGCCCGACCAAGGCCACGATCGACAGCAGTGGCAGCGCCAGCACCACCAGCGCCGCAAACACCACCAGCACGACCAACTTGTCCATTCGTCTCACATCTCCAAAGGCGGTGGTGCGGCGCCCGTGGCGCGCACCGGGAGCCCGGCGGCGCCGGACCTGGCGCAGATGGTAGACGAGTTCGGCGCCGACATCGGCCCACGGACGGGGCCGCAGCCCAGTCAGCGCAAGGCCCGGCGTTCCGACAAACGGTCTTCACACCGCCCTCAAGTCCCGTGCACCGGCGGCCGCTACACCCCTTATCGCGTCGTCCGTCTGCTGTTTTCTCCCACCCCACCGGCAGCATGAATGAACCTACCCGCCCACCCCGCCGACGCGGGGATCGATGACCATATTCGCGCCGTCGTCGGCTTGTCCGACCAGTTGCTCGGCCAGTTGCGCCGCTCGCTGCAGGGGATCGATGCGATCAACCGCACCACCCACATGATCTCCATGAACGCGCGCATCGAGTCGGCGCGGATCGGCGCCGCCGGACGCGGCTTCAGCGTGATCGCGCAGGAAATGGACGGGCTGTCGCGACGCGTGGCCGAGGCCACCCAGGACCTGGACAAGGTCGCCGCGCGCACCAGCGCGGAGATGCGGCAGACACTGGGCCGCCTGCAGGACGACGTGCGTCGCACGCGGCTCAGCGAGCTGGCCCTGAGCAACATCGACCTGATCGACCGCAACCTCTACGAGCGCAGTTGCGACGTGCGCTGGTGGGCCACCGACGCGGCGGTGGTCGCCGCGTCGCGTGCCGACAGCGATGCCGAGGCGCTGGCCTACGCCTCGCGGCGCATGGGCCAGATCCTGGATTCGTACACGGTCTACTTCGACCTGATCCTGGCCGGAAGCGATGGCCGCATCCGCGCCAACGGCCGGCCGCGGCAGTTCGGCTCGGTCGGCAGCGACGTCTCCGCGCAGCCATGGTTCGAACACGCGATGCGCACGCGCAGCGGCGAGGAATTCGGCTTTCAGGACGTGCATGCCAGTGCGCTGGCCGACGGCGAGCGCGTGCTGGTGTACGCATGCACGGTGCGCGACGGCGGTCGCGTCGATGGCCGCGTGCTGGGCGTGCTGGGCATCGTGTTCCGCTGGGACGCGCTGGCGCAGACGATCGTGCAGCGCACGCCGCTGTCCGAATCCGAATGGGGCCGCAGCCGCGTCTGCATCGTCGATGCGCAGGGCCGGGTGCTGGCCGACTCGGCCGGGCGCATGCTGCAGGACCGGATCGACTTCGACGGCCGCGACGCCTTGTTCAAGCAGCCGCGCGGCGCCGTGCTGATCGATCTCGACGGCCGGCCGCACTGCATCGCGCACGCCGCCTCTCCCGGCTACGAAACCTACCGCACCGGCTGGCACTCGCTGATCCTGCAGGCGCTGTAGGAAATATTATTGGAAGGTCAGCCAAGGAAGCATCCAAGGGCGCTTGTCGGCGTCACCTGAGCGTGATAGAAATCGCGCAATCGCGCTCGATACGCTCGTCCATGGATCCAGCACCACTAGAGCAAGGATGTACCGCAATGCACAGGTTTCGTCGCTCCTGCGTTATGCGCTTGCTGTGCGCTTTTGCGTTATTAGGCGTGTCGCCACTCTCTTCTGCCGACATGTTCGGCAAACCCGAAGATATCGCCCGCAGCTGGGTCGGTCACGACGCCGGCGAATTGATGATGCAGTGGCCGGTAGACCGTGGCCTGTACACCTCTGAAAACCCCGAGACTCACGAAACCGCCTATACATACAACTTCGGTGTCGATGCGCACTACCGCACCGACTACTGGACCACGCAGGGCGCAGTCGTCGGCATGACCCCGGGCGGCGGGGGCATGGCGCCCACACCGATCTTCGAACAGAACGAGCACAGCCAGCAGGTGTATGTGCCGGCCGAACATCACTGCGAAGTCACCTTCATCGCAAATGCCGAGGGCATCATCACCCGCTACGACTTCGCCGGCAGCAAGTGCGATCCTTACTTCCGAAGCTGGGGCCGGCCAAAGAAAAGCAAGTAAGCACAGCGCAGGTAAGCCAGCGCTTCATCATACCTACAGGGGCAGATCAATGACCGCAAAGAAACCGCTCGTCCGCTTCGCTTGGTCGGCTATCGCATTGACACTACTGGCGATGGCCGCATCCGCGATGGCCTCAGAAGTACGGCACGGCGAGATCGTGGCGCTGGAGCCGATCGAGAACAAGAATACGGACGTGCCTGAGCGCACTAAGAAGATCACGGATGTCGCGTCCAAGCTCGGCGGCATGGCTGGCAGCATTTTGGGTTTGAAAGCCAGCAATGCCAACGTCGGCGCAACGGCAGTGGCCGCTGGCGCCGGCGAAGCCGCAGGCAAGACCGTCGGCGCCAAGATCGCCGGCAATGGCCCGGCGGCGCACTATATGGTTAAAGTCCGCTTCGACAACAAGACGCAAGTGGTGGTCTCCAAGCCCAGTGCCGAGGTGTCCGGGCTGGCGGTCGGCAGCCGGGTCAAAGTGACCGGTAGCGGAGAGGACATGCGCATCGAAGCCGAGTAAGCGCAGCGCCAACGGCAGCCGGTTCACAACGGCGATAGGACAGACACAAAAAAAGCGCCGCAAGGCGCTTTCTTTGTGGACGACGCCAGGCGGCTTACTTCGCCACCACCTTGACCATTTCCAGGCACTTGTTGGAGTAGCCCCACTCGTTGTCGTACCAGGACACCAGCTTGACGAAGGTGCCGTCCAGGGCGATGCCGGCATCGGCATCGAAGATCGAGGTGCGCGCGTCGCCGCGGAAATCGGTGGCCACCACCTTGTCCTCGGTGTAGCCGAGGATGCCCTTCAGCGCGCCTTCGCTCTGCGCCTTCACCTCGGCGCAGATCTCGGCGTAGGTGGCCGGCTTTTCCAGTTCCACGGTCAGGTCGACCACCGACACGTCCGAGGTCGGCACGCGGAAGCTCATGCCGGTGAGCTTCTTGTTCAACTCCGGGATCACCACGCCGACCGCCTTGGCCGCACCGGTGCTGGACGGAATGATGTTCTCCAGGATGCCGCGGCCGCCGCGCCAATCCTTGTTGCTCGGGCCGTCCACGGTCTTCTGGGTGGCGGTGGCCGCGTGCACGGTGGTCATCAGGCCGCGCTTGATGCCCCACTTGTCGTTGATCACCTTGGCCAGCGGCGCCAGGCAGTTGGTGGTGCAGCTGGCGTTGGAGACGATGGCCTGGCCGGCGTAGGTGCTGTCGTTGACGCCATACACGAACATCGGCGTGTCGTCCTTCGACGGCGCCGACAGGATCACCTTCTTGGCGCCGGCGTCCAGGTGCTTCTGCGCGGTTTCCTTGGTCAGGAACAGGCCGGTGGACTCGATCACCACGTCCACGCCGACCTCGCCCCACTTCAGCGCCGCCGGATCGCGTTCCTGAGTCAGGCGGATCTTCTTGCCGTTGACCAGCAGATGATTGCCGTCGACCGACACCTCCGCCTGGAAGCGGCCGTGCACGGAGTCGTACTGCAGCATGTAAGCCAGATAATCCGGCTCGAGCAGGTCGTTGATGGCGACGATCTCGATGTCGCTGCCGAAATTCTGCACCGCCGAGCGCAGCACGTTGCGCCCGATGCGACCGAAACCGTTGATGCCGACCTTGATTGCCATTTCAGTAGCTCCTGCGGCCGCGCCTGGCGCGGCGGATGGAAGGGGAAATCCCATTCTAGCAGGCCGGCCGCGCCACGCCGGACACGCCGGTTTGATCAGGATCAAGGCGGCATGGGGCGGCGCGCCGGACACTGCGTCCACACCCAACCGAGACTCCACCATGCGCACCACCTCCCCCCTCCTGCTCGCCGGCCTGGCCGCCGCCCTGACCCTGTGCGCCCTGCCGGCGCTGGCGCAGTCGCAAGGCGACTGGACCATCGGCATCGGCGCCCACCAGGTCAACCCGAAGTCCGACAACGGCACGCTCGCCGGCGGCACCCTGCCGCTGCGCATCGACAGCAACATCCGGCCGACGGTGACCTTCGAGTACTTCGTGCACCAGAACCTGGGCGTGGAAGTGCTGGCTGCGCTGCCGTTCGAGCACGACATCAGCGTCAAGGGCGTGGGCAAGGTCGGCAGCACCAAGCACCTGCCGCCGGTCGTGTCGCTGCAGTACCACTTCAACAGCGCCGGCAAGGTCTCGCCGTTCGTCGGCGCCGGCCTCAACTACACCACCTTCTTCAGCGAGAAGACCACCGGCGCGCTGGCCGGCAGCAAGCTCAAGCTGGACGACTCCTGGGGCCTGGCCGCGCATGCCGGCGTGGACATCGCGCTCACCGACAAGTCGGCGCTGCGCGTGGACATGCGCTGGATCGACATTGACAGCAAGGTCAAGGTCAACGGCAGCGACCTGGGCACCGCGCACATCGATCCGCTGGTGTACGGCCTGGCCTACGTGATGAAGTTCTGAGACGGGCGCCGGCGCCGCTGCGACCTGCGGCGCCGGCGGCAACAGGATCGGCGCCGCTCGCGGCAGCGGCGCCATTCCGGAGCATGGCCGTACCGGATCGACGCGCGGGCCGCACACACGGCCTCGCCGGAGCGCAGCGCGTCCGCCCCGCTTCTCTGGCAGACTACGCGCCACACGGATGTGGATCGGTGCCCGCCGGGCCGACACGGGGTTCGCATCCGCCCACTCGTCGTCCACCGGGGTCTCCCATGCCGCCACGCCTGTTCCGTCGCCTTGCCGTCGCCGCCCTCGCCAGCATCGCCCTGCCCGCCGCGGCGCAGTCGGCCGGCCACTTCACCACCAGCTACGGCCTGCACGGCATGGTGCCGGGGTCGTCCAACGGCACGCTGCGCGGCAGCGATCAGCGCTTCGACGCCGACGTCGCGCCGGCCGTGTCGTTCACCTACGAATACTTCTTCCGCGGCAACTTGGGCGTGGAGATCCAGGGCCTGGTCGGCCAGCAGAAGATCGGCGTGGACCGCGGCGGCGACATCGGCAGCGCCTGGATGCTGTCGCCGACCATCTCGCTGCAGTACCACTTCAACGGCAACGGCGACATCTCCCCGTTCGTCGGCGCCGGCCTCAACTACACTGCCTTCCTCGGCAGCGACGGCAAGGGCGCGTTCGCGTCCAACGACGTGAAGTTCAAGGACAGCATTGGCCCGGCGCTGCATGCCGGCGTGGATTTCGCGGTCGGCGAACGCAGCGCGATCCGCGTGGATGCGCGCTGGACCGGCATGCGCAGCGACGTGAAAGTGGACGGCAGCACGCTCGGCAAGGCCAAGCTCGATCCGGTCACCTACGGCGTCGCGTACCTGATGTATTTCTGAGCCTGCAGCCGGGTCGTGTCCTCGGACGCGGCTCGGCGCGGTCGGCGACGCCGTCTGGCACCGGCGTCCGCCGTGCTGAGCGGCAACGCAACAGACCTGACGCGCGTCATGGCCGCGTCGTCGGCGCCGGCTAGAATCGGCGCATGAAAATCTCTCCCTTCGTTTGCACCGCGCTCGCCGCGGCCCTCGCCGCCGCACCGTCCGCCGCCTTCGCCTGGGGCCCGCTGGGTCACCGCCTGGTCGCCGATCTCGCCGACACCCAGCTCACCCCGCAAGCCCGCGCGCAGGTCCGCACTCTGCTGCAGGGCGAACCCGACCCGACCCTGGCCGGCGTCGCCAACTGGGCCGACCAGCTCCGCGAACACGATCCCGACTTGGGCAAGCGCAGCGCGCGCTGGCACTACGTCAACCTGGCCGAGAACGACTGCCACTACGAGCAGACCCGCGACTGTCCGGACGGCAACTGCGCGGTCGAGGCACTGCGCCGCCAGGCCGCGATCCTCGCCGACCGCAGCCAGCCGCAGGCCGCGCGCGCGCAGGCGCTGAAGTTCGTCGTGCATTTCGCCGGCGACGTGCAGCAGCCGCTGCATGCCGGCTACGCCCGCGACAAGGGCGCCAACACCGTGCAGATCCAGTTCGAGGGCAAGGGCAGCAATCTGCATTCGCTGTGGGACAGCGGCCTGCTGCGCAGCCGCGGGCTGGACGAGCAGGCCTACCTGGCCGAGCTGGAAAAGCAGCCGTTGCCGGCGCCCTCGCCGGCGGGCAGCGCGCTGCCGCCACCGGCCGCGGCGTGGGCCGAGGCCTCCTGCAGGATCATGCTGCGTCCGGGCTTCTATCCGCCCGGCGCCACGCTGCCGGCCGATTACGTGACGACCTGGCGCCCGGTCGCCGAGGCGCAACTGCGCCAGGCCGGTGCGGATCTGGCGGCCACGTTGAACGCAGCGCTGGGCAAGTAAGCCCGGCGCACCGTATAGGAGCGGCTTCAGCCGCGATGGGCTTGCCTGGGCAAACCCATCGCGGCTGAAGCCGCTGCTACGAGAGCGTTACGCAGAATTCAACTGTGCAAGCGTCCAGCGCACGATCTCGGCGGTGCCGATGGCGCCGCTGTGTCGGCCGAGCTCGCGGCCCTGGCGCAGCAGGAGCAGCGTCGGGATGCTGCGGATGCCGAAGCGCCGGGCCAACGCCGGCTGCGCGTCGCTGTCCAGCTTGCCCAGGCGCAGCCGCGGCTCGAGCTGCGCGGCCGCGGCCGCGAAGTGCGGGGCCATGGTCCGGCACGGGCCGCACCACGGCGCCCACACGTCCACCAGCAACGGCAGCTCGCTGCGCTCGGCGTGCGCGGCAAACGTCTCGGCGGTCAGTGTGACCGGTGTGGCGTCGAACAAGCCGCGATGGCAGCGTCCGCATTGCGGCGCGTCCGCCAGTTTCGCCTCCGGCACCCGGTTGAGCGCGGCGCAGTGCGGGCAGGCGACATGCAGCGGCGTGGTCATGCGCCGGCCTCGATGCTCTTGTCGCCCAGCAGCACGGTGCCTTGCGCATCCTTGACCGTGACCTGCACGTCGATGCCCTGGCGCACGCTCTGGGTGACCACGCAGAACTGCTCGAACTGCGCCAGGATCCGTTCCAGCTGCGCATAGTCCTGGTTGGCGCCGGGCAGTTGCAGTTCCACCGACGCCTGCGGAATGCGCCAGAACCCTTCCGGATTGCGCATCGGCGTGGCGGTGATGTGCGCGACCACCCCGGCCGGATCGTTCTTGTACTTGCGCATCGCGAACAGCAGGCTGGCGGCCAGGCAATTGGCGATGCCGGCCAGCAGGATGCGCGTGGGATTGGGGCCGCGCTCCTGGCCTAGTGGCGCGGTTTCGTCGCTCAGCCAGGGCTCCAGCGCGGTTTCGTCGAAGCGAATGCGGAACGCGAAGTCCGTGTCCTGCTCCAGGGTGACGCGGATCGGATCGCCGATGGGCATCGTGTACTCCATTCCAGTGACTCCGCCGACTCTACGCCCGCGCCAGCAACGCCATGTCGACACAGCGACTGCGTCACACGCACCTAGCGCAGGCCGAACGTGACGCGGCGCTGTCCGGGCCATGCATGCGGCTGCGCGCATATTAGCGTCGGCTGATATGATGCACCGCACCATTTCCCTTCGAGCGCTTCCATGCCCGGCTCCTCCGCCCACGCCCTGGTCGATCGCGCGCGCGCGCAGATCCACGAAACCCCTGTCCACACCGATGCCGCCGCCAAGCCGCTGCCCGGCGAATGGATCATCGACGTGCGCGAACCCGGCGAGTTCGCCATGGGCCATCTGCCCAACGCCATCAACATTCCGCGCGGCATCCTCGAGTTCCGCCTCGATGCCGATCAGGCGCTGACCCGGCGCGATCAGCCGATCCTGCTGTACTGCGCCAGCGGCGGCCGTTCCACCCTTGCGGCGCTGAGCCTGCAGCACCTCGGTTACACCGCGGTACGTTCGCTGACCGGCGGTTTCCTCGGCTGGGCCGCGTCCGGTGGCCCGGTCGATTTCGACTAGATGTTGCGCCCCATCGCGTACGCGCCGGATGCCGCCGCCGTCGGCGCGCACGCCGGCGACGCCGCGCGCCTGCTGAAGCGGCTCGGCAACGAGAAACGACTGCTGCTGTTGTGCCTGCTCACCGAGCGCGAACACTCGGTCGGCGAACTCAACGCGCGCGTGGCGCTGAGCCAGTCGGCGCTGTCGCAACACCTGGCGCTGCTGCGCGAGGATGGACTGGTGCAGACCCGCCGCGAGGGTCAGACCATCTATTATTCGCTGGTGCCCGGCCCGGTGCAGCGCATCCTCGAGGTGTTGCACGGCATCTACTGCAGCGCCGCGCCACCTGCCGCCACCCGGAGCGATCGATGAGCCAGCATCCGCACGTCCACGCCTTCCACCATGCTGGTTCCGGCACCTGGAGCTACGTGGTCGAGGATGGCCACGACGCCGCGGTGATCGACCCGGTGGTGGGCTACGACCCGCAGACCGGCGCACTGGACGACGCGCCGGCGCAGGCGTTGGCCGCGTGCCTGGACGCGCGCGGACTGCACCTGCGCTGGATCCTCGAGACCCACGCCCACGCCGATCATGTCTCCGCCGCGCAGTGGTTCAAGCAGCGATGGCCGCAGGCGACGCTGGCGATCGGCGACGGCATCCGCGAGGTGCGCGCCCGTTTCGCGCCGCAGTTCGGCCTGGACGCGGACGCGCAGGCGCGCTGCGGCTTCGATCACCTGCTCGCCGATGGCGAGCGCTTCGCGATCGGTGATGTGCAGGCGCAGGTGATCGCCGTGCCAGGCCACACCGGCGACAGCGTCGCCTACCTGATCGGCGATGCGCTGTTCCCGGGCGATTCGCTGTTCATGCCCGACAGCGGCACCGCGCGCTGCGATTTCCCCGGCGGCGACGCGGCCACGCTGTACCGTTCGATCCAGCGGCTGTACGCGCTGCCGGAGGCGACGCGCGTGTTCGTGTGCCACGACTATGGCGCCGGCGGCCGCGCGGTGGCCTGCCAGACCAGCATCGGCGAACAGCGCCGCAGCAACATCCATGTGCGCGATGGCATCGACGAAGCGGCCTTCGTGGCCTTGCGCCAGGCGCGCGATGCGACGCTGGCCGAGCCGCGGCTGATGCAGCCGTCGGTGCGCGCCAACATCCAGGCCGGCCGCACCGACGACCTGGCGCCGCCGGCGGCGTGAGCAGGCAGCGCGCCGCCGGCGCGCTAGGATGCGGAGTTGCGACAGCGCTGCGCGACCGTACGCGCGCGCCGCCGCGCCCTGCCGCATCGCCTACCTGCCCGCCGCTGGAGTGACCCATGACCCGACCGCTGCGCCGCCTGCTGTGCCTGTGCACCTTGATCGTCGCCACCGCGATCGCGCCGGTCTCGGCGCAGACGCCGCTGACCGTGTTCGCCGCCGCCAGCCTCAAGGAATCGCTGGACGAGGCCGCCAGCGCCTACCAGCGCGCCAGCGGCACCCCCGTGCAGGTGTCCTACGCCGCCAGCTCCACGCTGGCCCGGCAGGTGGAACAGGGCGCGCCGGCGGACGTGTTCGTCTCCGCCGACCAGGAGTGGATGGACTACCTGCAGCAGCGCAAGTTGATCGATCCGGCACTGCGCCGCGACCTGCTCGGCAACACCCTGGTGCTGGTGGCGCCGGCCGCCAGCAAGGCCCAGGTCGACCTGCGCAAACCCGGCGCGCTGCTCGCCGCGCTCGGCGCGCAGGGGCGCCTGGCGGTCGGCCAGACCGCCAGTGTGCCGGCCGGCAAGTACGCGCGCGCCGCACTGCAGGCGCTGGGTCAGTGGGACAGCGTGCAGCCGCGCCTGGCCGAGAGCGAGAGCGTGCGCAGCGCGCTGATGCTGGTGGCGCGCGGCGAAGCGCCGCTGGGCATCGTCTACGGGTCCGACGCCCAGGCCGAGCCCAAGGTGCGGGTGGTGGCGACCTTCCCCGCCGACAGCCACGCGCCGATCGTGTATCCGGTGGCGCCGCTGCGTGCGAGCCCGCAAGCCAAGGCCGCCGCCGAGTTCGTGCGCTGGCTGGGCACGCCACCGGCACAGGCGATCTTCCGTCGCCACGGTTTCTCGCTCGCCCGTTGAGGCCTGGCGTTGTTCGATTTCACCGCGCAGGAACTGACCGCGATCGCGCTGAGCGTCAAGGTCGCGCTGGTCGCGGCGCTGGCCAGCCTGCCGTTCGCCGTGGCCTGCGGCTGGTTGCTGGCGCGGCGCCGCTTCTTCGGCAAATCGTTGCTGGACGCGCTGCTGCACCTGCCGCTGGTGATGCCGCCGATCGTCACCGGCTACGCGCTGCTACAACTGTTCGGCCTGCAGGGGCCGATCGGCGGCTGGCTGTTCGAGCACCTGGGCGTGCAGTTCGCGTTCCGCTGGACCGGCGCGGCGCTGGCCAGCGCGGTGATGGGCTTTCCGCTGATGGTGCGGGCGATCCGCCTGGCAGTGGAGTCCACCGACCGTCGCCTGGAAGCGGCGGCCGCCACGCTGGGCGCCGGCCCATGGCGGGTGTTCTTCACCATCACCCTGCCCCTGGCATGGCCCGGCGTGGTCGCCGGCGGCGTACTCGGCTTCGCCAAGGCGCTGGGCGAGTTCGGCGCCACCATCACCTTCGTCTCCAATATCCCCGGACAGACCCAGACCCTGGCCTCGGCGATCTACAGCCTGCTGCAGGTGCCCGGCGCCGAAGCCGGCATCTGGCGGCTGGCGGCGGTGGCGCTGGCGATCTCGCTGGGCGCCTTGCTGGCCTCCGAATGGCTGGTCCGGCGCCAGCGCGGCGCGGAGGCGGATGCATGAGCCGCGCATGCACTCGGAGCCTGCACCGATGCTGAGCATCGACCTGCAGTTGCAGCGCGGCCGTTTCGCCCGCCACGTGCGCATCGAGGAACAGGCGCGCGTGGTCGCGCTGGTCGGTCCGTCCGGTGCGGGCAAGACCAGCCTGCTCAACGCCATCGCCGGCGTGCTGCCGCCGCGCAGCGGGCGCATCGCCATCGATGGCCGGGTGCTGTACGACAGCGCTGCCGGCATCGACCTGCCGGCGCATCGCCGCGGCATCGGCTACGTGTTCCAGGACGCGCGCCTGTTCCCGCACATGGACGTGCGCCGCAACCTCGGCTATGGCCGCCACGGCCGCGGCCGGCCGGCGCGCTTCGCACTGGATGCGGTGGTCGACCTGCTCGGTATCGGCGCCCTGCTCGGGCGGCGCCCCGACACGCTCTCCGGCGGCGAAGCGCAACGCGTGGCGATCGGCCGCGCACTGCTGTCGCAGCCGTCGCTGCTGCTGTTCGACGAACCGCTGTCGGCGCTGGACGCCGACCGCCGCAGCGAACTGATCCCCTACCTGCAGCGCGTGCGCGACGACGTGCGCCTGCCGATGCTCTACGTCAGCCACCAGGCCGAGGAAGTAGCGCGCATCGCCGACGCGGTGCATCGGCTGGACTGACGCAGACGTCGCGTTCACCCGGGCCGGCGAGACTGAAGGCCCCGCCACGGCAGACTGCGCATGCGCCGCTACCGCAAGCTCGACTTCCCCACGCAGGACGTGCGCCGCTTCCTCGAGCCGGGCCCGGTGGTGCTGGTCAGTTCGGCCTGGAAGCAGCAGCGCGACGTGATGACCCTGGGCTGGCACATGGTGCTGGAGTTCTCGCCCTCGCTGCTCGCCTGCTGCATCTCCAGCGCCAACCACAGCTTCGCGCTGCTCCGGCGCAGCAAGCAATGCGTGATCAACCTTCCCACCGCCGACCTGGTCGACACTGTGGTCGGCATCGGCAATACCAGTGGTGCGGACCTGGACAAGTTCGCGCACTTCGGCCTCACCGCGGTGCCCGCCACGCACGTGGCGGCGCCGCTGATCGCCGAGTGCTACGCCAGCTTCGAATGCCGCCTGCACGACGGCAGCCAGATCGGCAAACATGGCCTGTTCGTATGGGAGGTGGTCAAGGCGCACGTCGCCGCCTCGCCCAAGCGGCCGCGCACCCTGCACTACCGGGGCGACGGCCGCTTCATGCTGTCAGGCGCGGAGATCTCGCGGCGGCGCCTGTTCAAGCCGGAGATGCTGTAGTTCCCGGCAACGGGCAAGGCAGACCGCACGCGGCGATCGCGGCGCTCAGCGCGCGCCGCCGACGCGCCCCGACTGCACGCTGGCCTTGCCCTGTCGGACCTCGAAGGTGAACGCGTAGGCCAGCGTCACCGGCACCTCCTGCACCGACTGCGCATCGTCGCAGCGTCCCTCCTGCGCCGGCCGCTGCACCGGATCGGCATAGGTACAGATCGCCGCCGGCACGAAGCGCCACTGCGCGACCGTCTCCTGCACCACCTGCAGCAGATCGGCCATCTCCGGCTGCGCACCCGCGCTGCAGTCCGGGCGATCGTTCAACAGGGCGCTGCGCTCCACCGTGCCTTGCGCGGACAGGATCACCCGCACGCAGACCGCGGTCGGGGCCAGCGTGCGGCGCGGCGACTCGCTCGGCAACTGCGGCGTCGGCGCCTGCAGCGGTTGCGGCATGCGGAACACTTCCTGCGGCTGCATCCGATACGACTGCACCGCCGCCGCACCGGGCGCCGCGCCGAATCCTGTTTCCAGCATGCGCTGATCCACCGAGTCGATGCGCTGGGTCGGTTGCGGCGCGTCTTTCGGCACGTGGCTGGCGCAGCCGGAAAGGACCAGAGCCAGCAGCATGCCGGCCCGCAAGTGCGCACTCATCGCACGGTCCGCGCCATGCCGCACAGCGGCGCGGCGCCGCTGGTACCCGCGAACGTCTTGTCGCACAGGCTCGCCACCGCATCGCCGGCGCCCTCGTCCAGGCGGTACCAACGGTAGTCCGCAGCCTCGGCGACGCCCGCCGGTGCCGCCACGGGATCCATTTCCACGTCGAACGCCACCGGTATCTTCATGCGGCTGGGCACCGGCCGGCCGTGTTCGGTCGCCGGAGAGAAGCGCCACTTCCAGGCGGCGGACACCGCCGCCGCATCCAATACCGCACTACCGCTGCCATGGTCGAGCACGCGCACATCGCTCGGCCTCCCGTGTGCGTCAAGTTCGACCAGCAGCATCACCTTCCCTGAGATGCCAGCACGCACTGCCTCCTCTGGATACTTCGGCGGGGTCAGGTCGATCATCTTGGCCGGCCGCGTCGCCCGCGCGTTGGCAGCTCCGCGCTGCGGCGCGGGCGCACTCTCCATCTCGCTCGCCACCAAGTCGCGCGCCATCCCGCCGACCGGCGCAGCGGTTGGCAGCGCCAAGACCACCGCACTCCCGCTCAACGCGGCCAGCGTCACCGCCGCGAGGCCCAGACGACGCCGCCAACCACGCACCGCCGGGCGCCGCAGCAAGGCAATGCGCTGGCACAGAACGCTGCCCGCCTGCCAATGGCACCCCACCGGCAAGGCAAGCGCGTCCAACTGGGTCTGCAGCATCGCCTCGGCGTAATGCCGGCGCGTGCCGGGATGGCGAACCAGCACCGCGGCATCGCAAGCCAGTTCCTGATCCAGGCGGAAGCGCGTGGCCGCCCAGTGCAGCAGCGGATTGAACCAGTACACGCAGCGCAGCACGGCGAGCAGCAGATTGCTGCGGGTGTCGCCGCGGGCGATATGCATGCGTTCGTGCGCCAGCACCAGTTGCGCCTGCGGCGGCGGATAGCGCGCGGCGAAGTCCATCGGCACCACCACCTGCGGCCGCCACGCGCCCAGCACCAGCGGCCCATGCAGCGCATGCTCGGCGACCAGCACGCCATCCTCGCCAGGCTGCAAGCGACCCAGGCTGCGCCGGTAGCGGCGCTGCTGCCGCCACAGCACGGCCGCCGAGGCCAGCGCACCCGCCAGCCACAACGACAACAACCAGACCGTGGCCTGTCCGCTCGCCGACACGCCGTCGCCTACCGACATCTGCGCCCGTGTCACGCCGACCAGCACCGCCGGCATGTCCAGCGCCAAGCCCGCCGGCAACGCTGGACGCCAACCGCTCGGCAACAGTGCCGCCAGCAGCGCCAATGGCACCGCGATCCATAGCGCGTAGGCGATGCCGGCGCCGAACGCGCGCCGCATCGGCACGCGCAATGCCAGCACCGCCGCGATGGCCACGCTGACGACCAGCGCGGTACTCTCGAGGTCCCTCACGATCCCGTCAATGCTCATCGTCCAGCTCCTGGATCAGTCGTTTGAGTTCGGCGATATCGGCATCGCTGAGCTTGCCGCGTTCGCTGAAGTGCGCCACCAACGGCGCGATACGGCCGCCGAACAGGCGGTCGAGCAGGCCTTCGCTCTGTTGCTGCACCCACTGCGCGCGCTGCAGCAGGGGCGTGTACAGATAGCGGCGGCCTTGTTTGTCGGCGCGGATCGCGCCCTTGTTGAGCAAGCGGTTGAGCAGGGTCTTGACCGTGGGTTCGGCCCAGCCGCCATGCCCGGACAAGGCGGCGAACACCTCTTCGGCGCTGAGCGGGTGCCGCTCCCACAGCACCTCCATGACCACGGCTTCCGCGTCGCTGATCGACATTGCGTTTACGCCCGTAAATTTTTATTGATTACGCGCGTAAACAAAACGCATGTCAAGCGCTTTTTTGCGCAGCGTCGGATGTCCTGGTGATCGGCATGCCACCACGCCCGGGGGTCGTCGCTGCCAATCGCGTACGCCGCGGCACCCCGCGCATCGCGCGCGCACCACGATCCACGCAATCGCCGGCGCACCCTCTAAGCTATGCCGATGACCGATCACCTCGACGACCTCGACGCCGCTGCCGACCTGATCCTGCAGCGCATCGCCGGCCCGCTGCGCGTGGGCGCACCGCTGGGCCTGGGCAAGCCGCATCGCCTGCTCAACGCGCTGTACGAGCGCATCGAACACGATCCGACGCGGCCGCTGCAGATCTACACCGCACTCTCGCTCAATCCGCCGGCGCCCGGCGGCGGGCTGCAGGGCCGTTTCGCGCGGCCGTTCGTGCAGCGCCACTTCGGCGAGGACTTCCCGCGCCTGCGTTACGTGCAGGCGATGCAGCGCGATGCGCTGCCGGCGCACATCCAGGTCGAAGAGTTCTACATGCAGTCCGGCGCGCTGCTGCGCTCGACCCAGGCGCAGCGCAGCTACACCAGCCTCAACTACACGCATGCCGCCGACGCGGTGGCGCAGCGCGCGCCGAACCTGATCGTGCAGAAGGTGGCGCGCGAACCCGACGGCACCCGGCTGTCGTTCTCGTGCAACAACGACATCACCCAGGACACCCTGGCCGCGGTGCAGCGGCGCGGCCTGCCGCGGCCGCTGCTGGTGGCCGAAGTCGATCCGCAGTTGCCGTGGATCGGCGGCTGCGCGGCGGTGGAGCCGAGCTTCTTCGACGTGGTGGTGACGCCGCCGGGGCCGTATCCGCGCCTGTTCGGGCTGCCGCGGCAGCCGGTCGCCGACGCCGATTACGCCATCGGCCTGTACGCCAGCACGCTGGTGCGCGACGGCGGCACCCTGCAGATCGGCATCGGCACCCTGGCCGATGCGCTGTGCCATGCGCTGGTGCTGCGGCATACCGACAACGCGCGCTACCGGCAGGTGCTGGCGGCGCTGGATCCGGAACTGGAGCGGCATCCGGCGGTACGCGAATGCGGCGGCCTGGAGCCGTTCGCGGTCGGCCTGTTCGGCTGCAGCGAGATGCTCAACGAGGGCTTCCGGCAACTGGTCCAGTGCGGGGTAATCCGGCGCAAGGTGCTCGACGACGCGCCGCTGCTGCAGCGCGTGGCCGACGGCACTGCCGATGCGCAGGACCTGCAGCGTCTGGAGCGCGAGGGCGAATACCTGCAAGGCGCGTTCTACCTGGGTTCGCCGGAGTTCTACGCCTGGCTGCGCGACATGGATCCGCAGGCGCGCGCGGCGATCGGCATGCGCCGCATCAGCGAGATCAACCAGCTCTACGGCGGCGAGGCGCTGCGCCGGGTACAGCGGCGCGAGGCGCGCTTCTTCAACTCGTGCATGATGGCCACCGCGCTAGGCGCGGCGGTGTCCGATGCATTGGACGATGGCCGCGTGGTGTCCGGCGTCGGCGGCCAGTACAACTTCGTGTCCATGGCGCACGCGCTGGACGACGCGCGCAGCGTGCTGATGTTCCGCGCCGTCCGCAGCGATGCCGGCGCAACGCAGTCGAACGTGCGCTGGAACTACGGCCACACCACCATCCCGCGGCACCTGCGCGACCTCTACGTCAACGAGTACGGTATCGCCGACCTGCGCGGTCTGACCGACGAGGACTGCATCGCGGCGATGGTCGGGATCGCCGACGTGCAGGCGCAACTTGCGTTGCTGGAGACGGCGAAGGCCAACGGCAAGCTGGCCGCCGACTTCGCAGCACCCACGCACTGGCAACGCAATCAGGCTGCGCGCGTGCGCGACGCGCTGGCGCCGTTCCGCCGCGACGGCACCCTGCCCGACTATCCGCTGGGCAGCGATTTCACCGAGGTCGAGCAGCGCCTGCTGCGCGCCCTGTCCTGGCTTCAGCAGCACACTGCCAGCACCGGCGCCAAGCTGAAGACGGTGGCCAGCGCGGTGCTGGCGCGTCCCGCGGCGGATGCCGCCTGCATGCAGCGCATGGGGCTGGACGCGCCGCGCAGCCTCGGCGAACGGCTGGACGCGACGTTGCTGGCATTCGCCCTGCAGCGCACGCGCACGCCGCAATGACGCACGCACAGCAATGGCAGGGAGCCACCCGGCGACGCAGGGTTTACGTGTAGAAGCAGCTCGACGTGACCTGGGCCTACAGCCGCAACGCGCGCGATCGGGAATGCCGGTCGCGGCCAAGTCGCTCTCGCAACAACGACAACACTTCGCACTGAGTTGCGGCAAAAGCGCATCGCCGGCGGTGCTTGTCCAAACCAGCCGCGACAACGTGACGACGGTCATGCGTGCATAGGACACCGCACACGATCGTGGCACAGCGCGGACCATGACACGATTTGGCAACACCCGCGTCAACTCCACTCGGGATGCTGTCGAGATATCGTTACCAAGCGTGGCCACGATGCTCCCCCAACGTTCTGTCCCGATGTCGTCGAAACTCCGCAACGCGCCAGCTGCGCTGCGCGCCCTGCTGGCGGTGTTGGCGCTGTTGCCATCTGCGCTGTGCGCCGCACCCAGGCTTAGCGACCTGCAGTACATCGGCAGCCACAACAGCTACCACGCCGGCTTCGCGCCCAGCGAAGCGGCGCTGTGGAAACGCCTGGATCCAGCGACGTTCGCGGTGCTGGACTACCGGCATCCGCCATTGACGCAGCAACTGGACGACGGCGTGCGCCAGATCGAACTGGACATCTACGCCGACGCCAAGGGCGGACGCTACGCGCACCCAGCGATGATCGACCAGCTCGCCAAGGCCGGGCTGCCGTCGGCTCCGCCGACCGCCGCGCCGGGCGTGATGCAGCGGCCGGGCTTCAAGGTCATGCACATCCAGGACCTCGACCAGCGCAGCACCTGCCAGCCGCTGCTGGCCTGCCTGCGAGAGGTCCGGGCGTGGTCGCAACGGCACCCCGGGCATCTGCCGATCTTCATCCTGCTGGAAACCAAGCAATCCACCGTGCCGGCGGCCTTTCCCACGGTGCAGCCGGAGCCGTTCGACGGCAAGGCGCTGGACGCGCTGGACGCCGAACTGCGCTCGGTGTTCGCCGCGAACGACTACATCAGCCCCGACCAGGTACGCGGCAGCGCGGCCACGCTCAACGCCGCCGTGCTCGCGCAGGGCTGGCCTGCGCTCTCCGCGGCGCGCGGCAAGGTGGTGTTCCTGCTCGACCAGCGTTCGATCGGCCCGGCCTACCTGGCCGGCCATCCGTCCTTGCGCGGCCGCGTGTGCTTCACCAATGCCGATCCCGGCACAGACGACGCCGCCTTCGTCGAACGCAACGACGGCAGCGCCGACGAGATCGCGACGCTGGTGAAGGCCGGCTACCTGGTGCGCACCCGCACCGACGCGGACCTCAAGGAAGCCCTGCGCAACGACACTGCGCGACGCGACGCCATGCTCGCCAGCGGCGCGCAACTGCTCAGCACCGACTTTCCCGATCACGAGCCTGCCGCCTCCGGCTACGTGGTGCGCTTCCCCGGCGACGCCGTCGCCCGCTGCAATCCGCAGCGTCCGCAGGCCGACTGCCACGGCGTCGACCTGCGCCACTGAACGCCATTGGCCGCGCGACGTCGCGGCCACGCCCCACACGTACGCAATGGAAGGCCTGGGCGATCCGCGCGCCGGCATCGGCGTGTCCGGACTTCGGATCGCAACCGCTGTTTCCCCCCAACGAGCCACCCCCATGCTCCCGTTCCATCGCCCCTGCCCCCTGTGCTGTGCCATCGCCCTCGCGCTTGCGCTCTCGCCAACCGCCCGCGCCAACGACCCCGCTGACGCCAGCGCGCGCACCACCACCCTGGATTCGGTGAACGTCCAGGCCACGCAGGCCACCGCTCCGGGTTCGCTGGACGAACAGCGCCTGTCCAACGGCGTCAACAGCGTGATGAGCAAGCAGCAGATCGACGCGATTCCCTCGGCCGGCATCGCCGACGTGGTCGCGCACCTGCCCGGCCTGTCGGCCTACAGCGACATGCACCTGGGCCAGGCCACCACCGGCGAAAATGCCTACGTCAGCATCCGCGGCCTGGATGCCAGCTACAACAGCTACCGTCTCAACGGCTTCGGCATGCCCGAGACCGATTCGTCCACGCGTGCGATCTCGCTGAACATGCTCGCGCCGTTCGGCATCCAGTCGGTCAAGGTCTCCAAGTCGCCGACCCCGGACCTGCCGGGCGACGCGATCGGCGGCGCGATCGACATGCGCACGCCCAGCGCGTTCGACTTCGACGGCGACTTCTACGGCAAGACCACCACGCAAGGCGAATTCAACGCGCTCGCTTCCGACCTCGGCGGCAAGCACACCGGCGGCACGGTGCAACAGGAGCTGGCCTGGAAGTTCGGCGACGACCACGCGTTCGGCGTCTATGCCTCGGCCTACTACGGCAAGAACAACAACATGGCGCAGGCGCCGGCGCCCAACAGCGCGTACTTCCCGGCGGATCCGGCGCAGGCCAAGGCAGTGGATCTGCGCGATGTCGGCCCGCTGCTCAGCGCCCGCTACAAGTACAGCGTCTACACCAGCCAGATCGAGCGCTACGGCGGCAACCTCGCCTTCGACTGGCAGGGCGAGCACACCACCCTTTTCGCGCGCGCCATCTACGGCAGCTACAACGTCATCGGCCAGCAGGACCAATCCAGCGCACGCCTGGAAACCGTCAACAGTCAGCCGACCGCGGTGCGTGGCGGCTACTTCAACACCCACGACATCAAGGAAACCCTGGCCACGCTGCAACTGGGCGGGCAGACCACGCTGGATCGTCTGCGCTTCGATTACGGCAGTTCCTTCGGACGCGGCACGCGCAGCCGTCCGGACTACGTCGCCGCAAGCCTGTACGGCTTCACCCCTGGCAGCTTCGCGTTCGACCTGAGCGACCCGACCTATCCGAGCATCGGCCCGAGCTCGCCGGCCCTGAAGAATTTCTTCTACAGCCTGGATTCGGCGCTGTTCTGGAAGACCCAGGGCCACGATGCCGGCAGCCACGACAACCGCGCCAGCGCGCATGCCGACATCAGCTACCGCGTGGACGGCGACGTGCTCGACGAGGTCAAGACCGGCCTGTCGCTCGACCACGCCGACCGCGGCTCCTACGATCATCCGTTCTTCCACAAGGACGGCAATTTCGTCTACAACGGCCCGTATTTCGGCGGCAGCAACTACGTGTTCCCCAACGCCGGCGGCCCGCCGCTGAGCGCCCTGCCCGGCCGCCTCACCTATGCGGCCTTCGATGGCCATTACGCCGGCCCGTTCAAGATCCTCGACCGCGACTGGGTGCGCGCGCAGGCGTTGCCGTACAAGTACGTCAACGATCCCAACGGGGCTGGCGTCTACACCGCCAACGACTACAACGCCAACACCACCTCCAGTACCGAGGCGATCTACGCCGGCTACGCGATGGCCACGCTGCATGTCGGCGCGGTCACCGTGCTGCCCGGGGTGCGCTACGAACTGACCCGCTACTCCGCCGATGCCTGGCAATCGAACGGCGACGGCATCAACGGCCGTTTCGTCGGCAGCGGCCGCACCTATGGCGAAGTATTGCCGGGCATCAGCCTCAACTACCGCCCGGACGAGCTGACCGTCTACCGCGCCTCGCTGCGGCGCAGCTTCAGCCGCCCGGCGTTCGGGCTGATCTCCGGCGAGACCGTGTACACGGTCGACCCCACCCAGAAGGTCATCGGCATCTCCAAACCCAATCCCGACCTGCAGCCGAGCAAGGCCGACAACGCCGACCTGTCCGCGGAGTTCTACGACCGCAACGGCGGCGTGCTCAGCGCCTCGACCTACTACAAGCGCATCACCGGCTTCATCTACACCTCGCAGTCGGCGACCAGCAACGACAACACGCTCGGCGGCCTGGTCCCGACCGGCACCACCTTCGAGGACGGCGTGCCGGTGACCATGCCGCAGAACGGCGGCACCGCGACGCTGTACGGCGTGGAACTGGCCGGCAGCAAGCGCCTGCAGGATCTGCCTGGGTTCTGGAGCAACTTCGGTATCGCCGCCAACCTGACCCTGCAACACAGTTCCGCCGACAGCAAGCGCGCCGACCAGCCCGAAAAGACCTGGCTGCCGCGTGCGCCCGAGCGCATCTACAACCTGGACCTGTTCTACGACGACAGCCGCCTGCGCGCCGACCTGAGCTACAACTACACCGGCCTGCAACTGCTCGGCCTGACCAGCGACCGGCTCAACTACTACCTGCAGCCGGTCAAGTCGCTGGACTTCACCGCCACCTACCACCTGCCGCACGGCATCGACGTCGGCATCGCTGCCAAGAACCTGCTGAATTCGGCCACGTTCTACGAGACCCAGGGCAAGTCCACCCGCTACATGGCCTACGACCCCGGTGCCGACGGCGCCTACGTGGAAACCGGGCGCGTGTACATGCTCACGCTGAGCTATACCTACTGACGCTGCCCTGCCTCCGCCGCTGCGGCGAGTGCCTTGCGTGCAAACTGCACGCTAGGCACTGGGCAGGATGCACCAGCGCCGCGACCCGCCCTCAGAAGCCACTCCTGGCGCCGAAGCATCGAGGGGTGCGGCAATCCTCCGCAAGCTGCATCGCGCTTCCTCGGGCTGAAGGCCCGGGCATCTAGGGACATTTCCCGATCCCGCACATATCGGCACGCAGCGACAGTGGCTGCGCGACGACCATGTCTGCATGGCGCGCAAGCCAACCATCCATCCCATTGCGACCAAGGATTCCCTTCGATGAACATGCGCCCATCGTTCCGCGCTCTTCTGCTCGTGCTGTCGACACTCCTGCCCTTTGCTGCGCTGGCCGCTCCGCCCGCCACCGTCGCCAGTTGCGCGGGCATCGCCGCTGCCTATCCGACGGACCTCGGTCCGCGTTGCAACAGCAACTACGCGAAGATCAATCACCAACCGCAAGACGCCGCACAGCGCCTGCAGACCTACTATGCGCGCGTTGAAGTACTGAAGATCTTCAGGAAAGCCCTGCTGTGCAATGGCCTGTATGGCGCCAAGGCTTCGGAACAGCAGCGTTTCGGCAGCGGCGAAGACGGCCATCTGCAGGCACTGGCCAATCTCTACCAGAACATGCAGAACGACCCGAACCGCCCCGCGGCGCCGTATACCGCTGCCGATCTGAAAGACATCAAGATGAACAAGCCGCAGTGCAAATGAGGCAACGCATTCGCACCGAACGCCAGGCGCGCTGAGGTCGCTGGCGTCCCCTTGCGGGTCGGCATCGGCCGCCTCCGGGCAGCCGATGTCATTCGCGTGTAAAATTGCGGGTTTTTGACCACTCACATGGCGAAAGCCCCTCCACGGGCGCCCGTCCCGGGCCCGGCCTTCATTCGCCTGCTGGCGCGCCTGAGCGATGCGTCGATGCCCGCGTCCAGCCCTGCGCTGGCCGACCGGCTCGGCCAATGGATCGACTGGAACCGCGCGGTGGCGGTGTCGCGGGCGCTGGACGGCAAACTGCCCGAGCCTGCCGAGGACGCCCCCGAGGCGCCGGAACCGTCGGCCCTGGAGGCCGAATGCGGCCGCGTGCGCGCTGCACTGGAAGAGAGCATCGCCCTGGACATCGCCAAGGAAACCGGCAAGCCCGTGGGCAAGCGCCAGCACGACCCCGACGCACCGATCGACTACGCGCCGTTCCGCCAGCGCTACCAGGCGCTGCAGCGCGCGATGCTGACCGCGACCGGGCGCCTGCGCGGCCTGCTGCGCGATGCCCTGGTCCCGCTCTCGCCGGAGATGGCGCGGCTGGCCGAGGTCGATGCGGTGATGGAACTGACCCTGAGCCCGCGCGAGCAGACCCTGCTGGCGACGGTGCCCAACCTGCTGGAAGCGCATTTCCAGCGCCTGCGCGCGGCCGCCGCGCCCGCCCCCGATCCATCCCTCACCGACGTTCCGCCGGCGCCTGCCGACACGGCCTGGCTGGACCTGTTCCGCCAGGACCTGCACAGCGTGTTGCGCGCCGAGCTGGACGTCCGTTTCCATCCCATCGAAGCGCTGCTCGCCGCGCTTCGCAGCCGTTGATTCGACCCTCATGCCCAAGACCCTGCTCCATTCCGTCCTGTTCCTTGCCGGCCTCGCCGTGGTCTGCTGGATCGGCGTCGGCTATCTCGGCTCCAACCCGCTGGGCGCCAGCTTCGCCGCGCTGATCGGCCTGTGCTACCTGGCCGGCATCGCCGAGCTGTACCGCTATCGCCAAGCCACGGCGACGTTGCAGACCGCGCTGATCGAGGCCGAGTCCGCGCGCGACGACCTGGGCGGCTGGCTGCAACGGCTGCACCCGAGCCTGCGCAACGCGGTGCGCCTGCGCATCGAAGGCGAGCGCGCGGCCCTGCCGGTGCCGGCGCTGACCCCGTACCTGGTCGGCCTGCTGGTGCTGCTGGGCATGCTCGGCACCTTCCTGGGCATGATGGCCACCCTGCGCGGCACCGGCCTGGCACTGGACAGCGCCACCGATCTGAATGCCATCCGCGCCTCGCTGGCGGCGCCGCTGAAGGGCCTGGGCTTCGCCTTCGGCACCTCCATCGCCGGCGTCGCCGCCTCGGCGATGCTCGGCCTGCTCGCCGCGCTGTGCCGGCGCGAGCGCCTGCAGGCGGTGCAGCACCTGGACCTGCACGCCGCGACCGCGCTGCGCACGCATTCGCTGGCCTACCAGCGCAACGAGGCCTTCAAGCTGCTGCAGACCCAGGCCACGCTGATGCCCGGCCTGATCGAGCGCATGCAGACGATGATGGCGGCGCTGGAACAGCACAGCGCGGTCAGCGGCGAACGCCTGGCCAGCAGCCAGGACGCCTTCCACAGCCGCACCGAGGCCGCCTACACGCGCCTGGCCGGCGCGGTCGAACACGCCCTGCAGGCCGGCGTGGCCGCGCATGCGCGGGCGTTCGGCGACGCGCTGGAACCGGTGGTGCAACGCACGCTCGACGGCGTGGCGCGCGAGACCGCCGCGCTGCAGGACAGCGTCGGCCAGGCGGTGCAGCGGCAACTGGACGGCCTGGCCAGCGGCTTCGCCCAGGCCGCCGAGCAGGCCACGCAGCGCTGGGACAGCGCGCTGGCCGAGCAGCAACGCGTCAATGGCGCGCTGCTGCAGGAACTGGGCGGCGCGCTGCAACGCGCCGGCGACGGTCTGGAGCAACGTGCCACCACGCTGGTCGAAGCGACAGCGGCACGCCTGCAAGCCGCCAGCGACGACGCCAGGCAGGCTTGGACCGAGGCGATGGCGCAGCAACGCGAAGCGAACGACGGCCTCGCCGCGCGCCAGGCACAGGCACTGGACGCAGTGGCCAGCCGCCTGGATGCCACCGCCGAAGCTGCCCAGCAAGCCTGGAGCACGGCACTGGAACAGCAGCGCGAGGCCAACGCGGCACTGGTCGCACGCAACGCGCAGGCACTGGACACCGTGGCGACGCGCCTGGACGCCACCGCCGAGGCCGCACAGCAGGGCTGGGACGCTGCGATGGCACAGCAGCGCGCGATCAACGACACCCTCGCCACGCACACGACGCAGGCGCTGGAGACCGTGGCGACCCGCCTGGACGCCACCGTCGAGGCCGTGCAACAGGCATGGAGCGCGGCGCTGGCGCAGCAACGCGAGGTCAACGAGGCCCTGGCCACGCGCAACGCGCAAGCGTTGGACACCGCCGCGGCCAGCCTGGAACAGCGCGCCGCCGCCCTCGCCGAAACGCTGCAGCAGGCCCATGCCGACCTGCAGGAGGCACTGGAAGCGCGCGACCAGGCGCGTCTGCGTGCCTGGACCGACAGCTTCGCCAGCATGGCCGCGACCCTCGGCGGACAGTGGGAGCACCATGGCGAGCGCATCGCACAGCGCCAGCAGGATATCTGCAGCACCCTGCAGGAGACCGCCGCGGCCATGTCGGAACAGAGCCAGGCGCAGGCGCGCGACACCATCGCCGAGATCGAACGGCTGGTGCAGGTGGCCTCGGAAGCGCCGAAGGCCGCGGCCGACGTGGTCGCGGAATTGCGCCAGAAGCTTTCCGACAGCATGGTCCGCGACACTGCCATGCTCGACGAGCGCAATCGCCTGCTGGCCACGCTGCAGACCCTGCTGGAGGCGGTCAACCACGCGTCCACCGAACAGCGCAGCGCGGTGGACGCCCTGGTCGCGACGTCGGCCGATCTGCTGGAGCGCGTCGGCAGCCGCTTCACTGAGCAGATCGACGCGCAGACCGGCAAGCTCGACGACGCTGCCGCGCAGGTCGTCGCCGGCGCCACCGAGGTAGCCAGCCTGGGCGACGCGTTCTCCGGCGCGGTGCAGGCCTTCGGCGAATCCAACGCCGCCCTGCTGGAACGCCTGCAGGGCATCGAGCAGGTGCTGGACAAGTCGCTGGCGCGCAGCGACGAACAACTGGCCTACTACGTGGCGCAGGCGCGTGAGGTGATCGACCTGAGCATGCTCTCGCAGCAGCAGATCACCGAGGAGCTGCGCCAGCTCGCCGCGCGCCAGGCGCCCGACCAGGCCGACGCACCATGAGCGACGAACTGGAACTGGACGCCGACAGCGGCGCGCCGGTCTGGGCGGTGTTCGGCGACCTGATGTCGGTACTGCTCGGCGCCTTCGTGCTGATCCTGATCGGGGTGATCGGCGTGCAACTGCAGCTGTCGAATAAGCTGGATGCGGAGATGCGCCAGCGCCAGCTTGAAGCGCAGCAGCGCAAGACCCTGGAACAGGCGCTGGCGGCACCGCTGGCAGCCGGCCGGGTGACCCTGGTCGACGGCCGCATCGGTATCCGCGGCAACGTGCTGTTCGCGCTGAACTCCGACCAATTGCAGCCGGAAGGCCGCGACCTGCTGAAGAGCCTGGCCGCGCCGCTGGCCGGCTACCTCAAGGCGCGCGACGAGATCCTGATGGTCAGCGGCTTCACCGACGATCGCCAGGTACGCGAGAGCAATCGCCAGTTCGCCGACAACTGGGAACTGTCGGCCGAACGCGCGTTGACCGTGACCCGCGCGCTGATCGAGGCCGGCGTACCGGCCGATGCGGTCTTCGCCGCCGCCTTCGGCGCGCAGCAACCGGTGGCGCCGAACAGCGACGAGGCCGGGCGCGCCAGCAACCGCCGCGTGGAGATGGCGCCGCTGCCGCGCATGCGCAAGAGTGCCGCGTCACCGCATGCGCCCTGATCGGATCGCCGCCACCGATCGCCTCGCCGCCTGGCGTGCTGAGCATGCCGAGCGGCTGGACCCGCTGCGCTTCCGCTTCCTCGAAGCGCTGGCGCGCCGCACCGAGGCGCAGCAGGGCAAGGCGCGGGAACTGCTGGAGCAGAAGCTGTCCGCGTTGCTCGACGCGTACGCCGCGGCGCTGGCCGCGGCACCGCAAAGCGCTGGCGATGCCGAGGCCGCAGTGCGGGCGATGCAACCCGGCCCGCTCGGCGCCTTGCTGGCGCAGTCCCGCCACGCGGCCGTTGCGATCCGCGCCGGCAACGACCACGGCGCCAACCTGGAGGCCAACGGCGAAGCCTCCACGGCGACCGATGCCATCGACACGGAACTCCCCGCACCATCGCCCTTGCCCACCGCAGCGGCGCGACTCACCGCACCGCAACTGCCCGCGGTCGAAGACGCGCGCCGGCTGTGGACAGAACTGCGCAGCCGCAGCCAATTGCGGCAGTCGCTGCAACCGGCCCCCGCCGACGCCGGCCCGCTCAACTCCGGCGTGCTGGTGCATCGCGCATTGGCGCTGATGCGCACGCTCTCGCCCGGCTACCTGCAGCACTTCCTGTCCTACGTCGATGCACTGTCCTGGCTGCAGCAACTGCACGACGGCGGCGCACTGGCGAAGCCGCAGCACCCCGGCAGCGCCGCAGGCAAACCGACGACATCCCGCAGCAAGCCGCGCAAGCGCGGTTGATCGCATCGCCAATGCACGTGACGCCGACACCGTCGTTGTAGGAGCGGCTCTTGTCCCCTTTTCGGGGATCAGCCGCGAATGGCGTTACACGGAACCTCGGTCGCGGCTGAAGCCGCTCCTCCGAGATGCGCGTTCTCTCATACGGCACACGCCATCCAGGCAAGAAAAAGGCCGGCATGCGCCGGCCTTTTTCGTCACCATCGTGGCTCTCGGCTTACAGCGCCTTCGCCGCCGCCACCACGTGCTCGGCGGTGATCTGGAAGTGCTTGTACAGCACGTTCGCCGGCGCCGAGGCGCCGAAGCTGTCGATGCCGACCACGGCGCCATCCAGGCCCACGTAGGCGCGCCAGAACGCGGTGACCCCGGCTTCCACCGCCACGCGCTTGCGCACCGCCGACGGCAGCACCGACTCGCGGTAGGCGGCGTCCTGGCGATCGAACACGTCGGTGCAGGGCATCGACACCACGCGGGTCTTCAGGCCCGCGGCATCCAGCGCCTGCTTGGCTTCCACCGCCAGGCCCACCTCCGAACCGGTGCCGATCAGGATCACGTCGGGCGTGCCGCCCTCGGCATCGGCCAGCACGTAACCGCCGCGCTCGATCAGCTTGATCTGCGCCTCAGTGCGAGCCTGGAACGGCAGGTTCTGGCGGCTGAACACCAGGCAGCTCGGGCCGTCCTTGCGGGTGATCGCGGCCTTCCAGCTCACCGCCGACTCCACCGTGTCGCAGGGGCGCCACACGTCGTTGTTGGGGATGTAGCGCAGCGACGCCAGATGCTCCACCGGCTGATGGGTCGGGCCGTCCTCGCCCAGGCCGATCGAGTCGTGGGTGTAGACGTGGATCGCATGCGCCGGGATCAGCGCGCTCATGCGCACGCCGTTGCGCGCATAGTCGCTGAACACCAGGAAGGTGGCGTCGAACGGAATGAAGCCGCCATGCAGCGCCAGACCGTTGGCGATGGCGGTCATGCCGAACTCGCGCACGCCGTAGTACACGTAGTTGGCGTTCGGGTCGTCGCTAGCGACCGACTTGCTGGCCTTCCACAGGGTCAGGTTGGAATGCGCCAGGTCGGCCGACCCGCCGACCAGTTCCGGCAGCAGCGGCGCGAACGCCTCGATCGCCATCTGCGAGGCCTTGCGCGAGGCGATGGTCTGGCCTTCGGCGGCCTGCTTGGCGATGTAAGCGTCGGCCTGGGCGAGGAAGTCTTCCGGCAGCTCGCCATGCGAGCGGCGGGTCAGTTCCGCGGCTTCGGCCGGGTACTGCTTGGCGTACTTGTCGAAGGCCTGCTCCCACTCGGCCTGGCGCAGCGTGCCGGCACCACCGGCGCGCCAGCCGTCGTAGATCGCCTGCGGGATCTCGAACGGCGCGTACGGCCAGTTCAGCGCCTTGCGCGCGCCTTCCAGCTCTTCCTTGCCCAGCGCGGCGCCATGCGAGGATTCCTTGCCGGCCTTGGTCGGCGCACCGAAGCCGATGGTGGTGCGGCAGCAGATCAGGGTCGGCTTCTCGCTCTCGGCGATCGCCGCCTCGATCGCGGCCTTGACCGCATCGGCATCCTGGCCGTCGACATCGCGGATCACGTGCCAGTGATAGGCCTCGAACCGGGCGGGGGTGTTGTCGCTGAACCAGCCGGCGGTGTTGCCGTCGATGGAGATATGGTTGTTGTCCCAGAACGCCACCAGCTTGCCCAGGCCCCAGGTGCCGGCCAGCGACGCGGCTTCGTGGGACACGCCTTCCATCATGCAGCCGTCGCCCATGAACACCCAGGTACGGTGGTCGACGATCTGGTGCTCGGGGCGGTTGTAGCGCTGCGCCAGCAGCTTTTCGGCCAGTGCGAAACCGACCGCGTTGGCGAAGCCTTGGCCGAGCGGACCGGTGGTGGTCTCCACCCCGGGGGTCTCGCTGCGCTCCGGGTGGCCGGCGGTCTTGCTGTGCAGCTGACGAAAGCGCTTGAGCTCCTCGATCGGCAGGTCGTAGCCGGACAGGTGCAGCAGCGCGTACTGCAGCATCGAACCATGGCCATTGGACAGCACGAAGCGGTCGCGGTTGAACCAGTGCGGGTTGTTCGGGTTGTGGCTGAGGAAGTCGTTCCACAGCACTTCGGCGATGTCGGCCATGCCCATCGGCATGCCGGGATGGCCGGAATTGGCGGCCTCGACCGCGTCGGCGGCAAGGAAACGGATCGCGTTGGCGAGTTCGCGGCGGGTAGGCGTCGTCATGAGGGATCTGTCGGAAGCGGGCGCGTGGCGTCGGGCCCACTATTGTCCCACAGGCGGGGATTGGGGATTGGGGATTGGTAGCGTCACCGGCTGGACGCCTGAGATGGCGCAGGAGCGGCTTCAGCCGCGACTGGCGTTCACCGCAAGGCCCATCGCGGCTGAGGCCGCTCTCACGCGCGGCCGGTTCAGGCCGCGACGCTGCCACCTTCATCAATCCCGAATCCCGACTCCCGAATCCCCGCCATCCTCCCCCTTGGCCACCATTGTGGTCAGGGCCAGGTCGCCGGTCACGTTCAGCGCGGTACGGCACATGTCCAGGAAATGGTTGACGCCCAGGATCATGCCGATGCCGACCGGGTCCACCCCGACCATCGCGCAGATCAGCGCCACCACCGGCAGCGAGCCGGACGGGACGCCCGCGGTGCCGATGCCGCCGAGAATACAGACCAGCATCACCATGCACTGCTGCGCGATGCTCAGCTCCACGCCGAAGAACTGGGCCAGGAAGATCACCGTCACGCCCTCGAACAGCGCGGTGCCGTTCTGGTTGGCGGTGGCGCCGACGGTGAGCACGAAACGCGAGACCTTGTGCGGCAGCCCCATCTGGTCGGCCACGCGCAGCGCGGTCGGCAGGGTGGCGTTGCTGGACGCGGTGGAAAACGCCATCACCGTCGCCTCGCGGGTGGCGCGGAAGAACCACAGCGGCGAGCGCCCGGCCAGGCGCACCGCCACGCCGTAACTCACCACCATGTGCAGGCCCAGCGCCAGCACCACCACGCCCACGTAGGCGCCCAGCCGCACCAGCAGCTCGAAGCCGAACAATGCCGCCAGGTTGAACATGAAGCAGGCCACCGCATACGGCGCCAGGCGGATCACCAGCCCGATCAGGGTCATCGAGATCTCGAACACGCCCTCGATGCCGCGGCGCAGCGTCGCCACCTTGGCGTCTTCGCTGAGCACCATGCCCACGCCGAACATCACCGCGAAGAACATCAGCGACAGGATCGCGCCATTGCTGGACGCGGCTTCGACCACGTTGTCGGGCACGATCGACAGCAGCATGTCCATGCCGTGCGGCTGGTGCTTGCTCTGGTCGACGATCTGCGCGGTGCGCTCCACGTTCTGCTGCAGCAGTTGCTGCGCCAGCTCGCGATCCACGCCGATGCCCGGCTTGAGCACGTTCACCAGCACCAGACCCAGCAGCACCGCCACACCCGACAGCACCACCGTGTAGCCCAGCGTCTTCCAGCCGATCCGGCCGAGCGCGCGGATGTCGCCCATCTCCGAAATGCCCATCACCAGCGCCGAGAACAGCAGCGGCACGATCAGCATGAAGATCAGGTTGAGGAACAGCTTGGAGAACGGCGTGGTGAGGTACTTGGTCAGCGCCTGCACCCAGGCCGCATCGCCGCCTACGCTCATGTGCACCACCAGCCCCAGCACCAGCCCCAGGACGAAGCCGATCGCCATTTTCCAATGCAACGGCATGCCGGTTTCGGCCTTCACGGGGGTATGGGTCATGGTGTGCGCCTTGCAAGGAGGAACTCCCAGCTTAACAAACCATGAGCAAGCATCGAACAAACGGGCCTAGTGCGATTGCATGGCAAGGCCGCCTTCTATCGGCGCCGTCGCGACAACAGGCTTAGCAACCACGCTCCGCCAGCCACAGCTGCGCTCGCACACAAACGCAGGTAGTTGCGAAGCGGCTCCCCACGCTCACTGAAGACGCGAATGGCGCGAAGCTGGGTCACGCCATTCGCATCATTCACGTTATCGAGGCCTTACTGGGACTGTGCCTGCATCAATGCATCCCTACCTGCCGAGGTCAGCGTACTTCCATAGCCCACGACCGCCCGCCCCGTATTTGAGCAGGTGAAAGTGACCTCAAAGATGACGCCATTGAGGCGGATCGAACCAGATGTCGTGCGGCATACGCGCTTGACTGATGCCGCCAACTCGGCGAAGCCCCTGGCATTTTGGGCCGCTTCCGTTGAAGTAGATCCAATGCCACTGATCGTATCCGACCTTCCCAACCCACCACCCGTATTCGGGTAAGCACACGAGAAATCGGTAATGAACCCACCATTCAACAGCTGGATTTGCGCGGACGAACATTGGTAGCCCGATGAGGCCGCATACAACTTCGCAAAGTCCAGCACGTTATTCCCAGCGTCGGTTGCCGTGGTACCGATACCAGTAATCTGCCCCGATCTCCCGAGCCCTCCACCGGCATTTTTCAGGGAACAGTTGAAGTTGGTATTGAATGCACCTGGAGTGGCCTGAAAACTCCCGTATGAACAACTCAATCCTTGATCCAGCAACTTCGAGAACTCATTAACATTGCTTACGGCGTCGTCCAGCGTCGTCCCGAAGCCGCTTATGTTCGAACCATCACATGTGCGATTGACAACGTACCCACCTGCGAACACTTGGCTGCTAATTCCTCCGCACGTTGCCAGGGGACCGATCGAAGAGTTGGCGGCCCTTACCTCCGACGGCGCGGCACCTAAACAGCAGGCAGTCAATACAGCCAATGTGAAAACCCTTTTCATGTTGCGATCCTCCTAAGTGGCGCTGCTTCCGGCAGCGCCACCAAATCTATCGCGCTTCACTGGACCAGGCACGACAGCGATCACACCACGACGTTTTCGTCACACTGCATCGCTGCAAGTGCTCGCAGAAGGCACAACGATGGATTCAGGCGTCGCGCGGATACAGCGGCGGCAGCTCGTCCTTGTCTTGCTTGCGCGACGTAGCGCGCCAGCGCGGTCCGGCCCAGAACGCCTGACGCAACGCGGCGCGCGCACCGGTCACATCGCCGCCACCGCCCCAGCGTGCGTGCTGCATGCGCAGCACCGCATCGCGCTGCGCCGGATCGTCCAGACGCTGCACCACCGTATCCAGGTCGGCGACGCCGGCCTGCGCGCACAGGATCGCCGCGACCTCGTCCAGACCGCCGCTGTCCAGGGCCTTGCGCAATTCCGGCAATGCGGCGCGCGCCGTCGCGGGTGCCGATGTCGCACCCGGCGCAGCGTTGGCTGCCGAGCCCGGCAGCGCTGCAACGCCGCGTGCACGGCGCAAGCGGCGCCAGGCCCAGACCAGGGTCGCCAGCCACAGCACCGCGAAGCCCGCGGCAAGCGCCATCCACAGCGGCGACGACGCGAGCCACCCGCGCAGGGTATGCGTCGGCGCCACCGCGGTGTCAGCGGGAACCACGCTCAGCGTCGGCGCCGCGGGGGTGACCGGGGCGGGGGCCGGCGCGGGCACGCCCTGTCCGGGCTGCACCTGCAGGGTCAGGTCCGGCAGGCTGGCCTCGCGCGCGGCGCCGGCGCCCACGTCCCACCACGGCATGCGCACGCCGCGCACCAGCAACGGGCCGGCCGCCTGCGGCACGATCGAGTAGCGACGGGTGACGGTCACCTGCGGCCCGCCATCGACGAAGCGTTCCTGCACCTGCGGCGGCTCGGCGAACACCTGCGCGCCATCGACACTGGGCGTGGGCAGTTCGGGGAACTGCGCCTGGGTCGCGCCGCGTGCCGTGGCCTCGACCACGATGTCGGCAGCCTCGCCGGCCTTGGCACGCTGCGGCGTGGCGGTGTAGCGCAGGCGCAGTTCGTGCAGCGGCAGCCACGGCTGCGGCGCATTGGCCGGCTGCGCGCGCACCTGCAGGGTCTGCGCGGTACCGCGCGCATTGAGTTCGCCGCCGCGGCCGAAGTAGTCGTCGAAGAAGCCGGTGGGGCCGCGGCCGCTGAAGCGCGCGCCCGGCAACAGCAGCGAGCCGCTGCGCTCGGGCACCAGCAGGTAGTGCCGCTCGACCACCGTGTACATGCGCCCGTCCATCTGACGGCGGTTCTGGATGTCGTCGCCGACGCGCTGCAGCGACGCGCCGGCCGGCGCGTCCAGGTCCAGTTCGCCCGAGCTCAGCGGCACGCCGAGATACAGCCGCACCACCACGCCCACGCTCTGCTGCACGTAGGGCCGCGCGTCGTCGACGACGGTCTGCACGAATACGTCGGCGTTGCCCACCTGCGCGGGCACGTCGGCATTGGCGGTGGCCGGCACCGCGGCGCTGGCCGCGGCCACCTCCAGCCGCAAGGGCGCGGTGCGTTCGTTGCCGACCTGCAGCGACGGAATCTCCAGCGTGCCGGTGCTGCGCGGCGTCAGCATCACCCCGAACAAGGACTTCGACGAGACCGCGCCGTTGACGATCTGCATCTGCCGGCTCTTGACCTCGTTGCTGAGCGCGAAATCCGCGCGCAGCGGCGCGTAGTCCGGCGTGGCCGCCGCCTGGTCGGTCTCGATGTTGAGGGTCACGCCCTCGCCGGCGCCGACGTTGTCGCGATCCAGCCACGCGCGCGTGGCGGCAGCCGCCGGCAGCGCCAGCAGCAGCGCGGCCAACACCATCAGCACCGCGCAGGCGCGGGCCCCCTGGCCGAGTCGCTTGAAGTGGATCATGGTTCTTGTTCCCGCTGCCTGCGTTCGTGTTCCAGCCTGAATTTGGCGCGCAGCAGATTGCCCGGATCGTCCGGCACCCGCCGTAGCCACGCCTCGACCGCCTGACGCTGCTCGCGTTGCTGCGGCGTCTCGTTCGCGGCGGCAGCGGCGCGCTCGGCGGCCTGTTTGTCGGTGCCGCCCTGCTGTGCCATCGCCTGCTGCATCTGCTGGCGCTGCGCCGCATCGGCCTGCTGTTGCGCCTGTGCATCGCCCGGCTTCGGCGGCGCCTGCCGCGCGTCCTTGGCGCCATCGCGTCCCTGCTGGCCGTCGCGCTGCTGGCCGTTTTGCTGCTGGTTCTTCTGCTGCGGGTTCTGCTGGGCGCCGTTCTGCTGCTGACCCGCCTGCTGTTGACCGTTTTGCTGTTGACCGTTCTGTTGCTGGCCGTTCTGCGACTGCCCGCTCTTCTGCTGCTTGCCGTCCTTGCCCTGCTGGCCGGACTTGGAGTCCTGCGACGACTGGCGCTTGCGCGCGGCCTCCACCGCGGCGCGGTTGGCGATCGCATCGGCCATCTGCGGATGCAGTTTCAGCGCCTTGTCGTAGGCGTCGATCGCCTCGTCGTAACGGCCCTGCCGTGCCAGCGCATTGCCGAGGTTGTACCAGCCGGCGTCGCTGTCGATGCCTTCGAACTGCTGTTGCGCGGCGGCGAAATCGCCCTTGCGGTAGGCCTGCACGCCTGCATCGAGCCGTTGCTGGCGGACCTGGTCGGCACGTTCCCACCACCCGCCTGCGACAGGACCGAGTGTCGGCGTCTGTGCTGGCGCTGGCGCCTGAGCCTGCGCATGCACCGGTAGCGGCATCGCCAGCGGCGCCAACACCAGCAACAGCACCGCGGCGCCACCGCGACGGCGGAACGCGAGCAAGGCCAGCAGCATCAGCGGCGGCAGCAACCAATAGCCTTGATCGAGCCACACGCGGCCATGGCTTTCGTCGGCCGCCGTGGCGTCCGCTTCCTGCGGCCGCAGCACGCCCAGCGCGCGCAGATCCGTATCGTCTGGCGTCAACGCCGCGTAGCGGCCCGCGCCCGCTTCCGCCAGCGCGCGCAGCGCCCCCGCATCCAGTTGCGCGTGCGACAGCCGGCCCTGGTCGTCGCGGTAGGCGGCGCCCTGCGCCGTGCCCAGCCCCAGCGCGGACACGTGATAGCCCTGCCTGGCCGCGCGCGCCGCGGCCTGCTGCGCCTGCGCGTCGGCCTGGTCGCTGAGCACCAGGATGTCGCCGCGGGAGAAGCCGGCCTGGCGCAGCAACTGCGCCGCCCAATCGATCGCCAGGTCGGTGCGCTGCCCCGCCACCGGCATCACCTGCGGCGACAGCGCGTCGAGGAACAGGCCCACGTTCGCCGCATCGTCGGTCAGCGGCGCCACCGTGTACGGCTCGCCAGCGTAGGCCACCAGCGCCACTTCGCCGCCGGCGCGTTCGTGCAGCAGCCGCGCCAGCTTGGCCCGCGCCTGCAGCAGCCGCGACGGCGGCAGGTCGCGCGCGTCGATCTGCGCGGACAGGTCCAGCGCGATCACCAACGGCGTGCGCGCCTGCCACAGCGGCTGCTGTTCCTGGCGCCAGCTCGGTCCAGCCAGCGCCAGCACCGCCAGCGCATAGCCCAGCGCGCCCAGCAACAGGCCAGCACTGCCCTTGGCATCGCCACGCGCGAGCAGATGCGGCAACAGATGCGGGTCCACCGTGCGCCGCCAGATGTCATGGCGCCGCCGTCGGCGCCACCAGCTCCAGCCGAGCAACGGCAGCAACAGCAGCGCCCACAGCCATTCGGGGCGCAACAGGTGCAATGCCTGGAGGAACTCCATCGCGCGGGTCATTGCCGCCTCCAGGGCCAGATGAAGGACAGCAACGCCAGCGCCAGCGCCGCCGCCAGCGGCCAGGCGTAGCGCTCGATCCGCGGCCGCACCGCAGGACCGGCCGAACGCACCGGCTCGAGCCGGTCCAGTTCGGCGTAGATCGACGCCAGCTCGGCGGTATCACGGGCGCGGAAGAAGCGCCCACCGGTGTCCTGCGCGATCTTGCGCAGCGTGTCCTCGTCGACCTGGTCGTCGCCGCCGCTGCCGGGGATCGGCAGACCGAACAGCGACATGCCGCCATCGCCACCGAAGGCGATGGTGTACACGCGCACGTGTTCGGCCTTGGCCAGTTCGGCGGCCTTCAGCGGGTCGAGCACGCCGGCGGTGTTGACGCCGTCGGTGAGCACGATCAGCACCCGCTCGCCCTGCTTCTGCTCGCGCAGGCGCTTGACCGCCAGCGCGATCGCGTCGCCCAGCGCGGTCTCGCGCCCGGCCAGGCCGACCACGCTGTCGCGCAACTGGTCGCGCACCGTGGCCAGATCCGCAGTCAACGGAGTCAGCGCATACGCCTGCTGGCCGAACACCAGCAGGCCGATGCGGTCGCCATCGCGGCGATCGAGAAAGTCGGCCAGCACCGCCTTGGCCGCGGTCAGACGATCGACCACGCGCCCTCCCAGGGTCATGTCGGGCTCGCTCATGCTGCCGGACAGATCCACCGCCAGCATCAGCTGCCGCGCCTGCTGCGGTGGCGCGATGGGTTCGCCCAGTTGCAGCGGCCGCGCCGCCGCCGCGCACAGGCAGAACCAGGCCAGCCACGCCAGCCACACGCTGGCGCGCCACAGCCCGCCGCGTGCCGGCGCGGCGGCCACGGCCTGCAGGCGCTCGCCATAGGGCACGCGCAAGGCCGGCGCATTGCCGCGCCGTGCCGGCAGCAGCAGATTGGCCAGCAGGGGCAGCGGCATCGCCAGCCACATCCACGGCCAGGCGAAGCCGGCCAGCAGGTCGCTGAGGCTCTGCCACGACGACGACAGCAGGCTCATCGCCGTCCTCCACGCCGCGCCGCCGCCATCAGCGCCAGGAACCGGCGCCGCGCCAGCGGCAGCAATGTCTGCACCTGCGCCGGGTCGAGGCTGGGGCGGTAGCCACCGTCGAGCAACACGCGGCCGGGGCCGGCGGAGAACGCCTGGTGTTTGTCGCCGCCATCAAGGAACCGCAACCAGTCTTCGCCCTGCAGCGCCGCAGCGGCCGGATCGCGACGTTGTGCCGCGCGCCGGAGCAGCTCCGAGACCGCGGCCACCTGCGCCGGCGGTTCGCCCGTACGCGTCGCCGCATCGAACTGACGCTGCCAGCGCTGCTCGCGCCGGCGCCGGCGCATCCATACCAACAGTGCCACGCCGAGCGTCAGCAGCAGCACTGCCGCCAGCATCCACCAGCCCGGTGCGGGCGGCCACCAAGCCGGTGCCGGCGGCAGATGCACATCGCGCAGGGGCAATTGCTGCGGGCTCATGCCGACGCCCCCCGTTGCACCGGCAGCAACCACGACTCGCTGGGTGCGTCGCTCAGCAACACCCGCACCTGCACGCCGCGGCCCGGCAGTTCCGCCGCCAGGGTTTCCAAAGGCTGCACGAATTGCGCACGCCAGCGCTGTTGCGCGGTGCTCGCCAGCAGATCCACCTCCACGCGGCGGCCGCTTGCCCAGAACGGCAGGGCGGCACGTGGCGGATGCACTTCCAGCGGATCGGCGAGCAGCAGCAACTCCACTTCGTTGTGCAGCGCCAGCCCGGCCCAGCGCGCGGCGGGCACGGCCTGCGCACTGGCCGGATCGGCCAGCACGGTCAGGCGCGATCCCGGGCGCAGCAGCTTGGCCGCGTGATCCAGCGCCATGCTCAGGCCGGCATCGTCCTGCGGCGGCTGCGCATACCAGCGCGCCAGCGCATCGAGCACGCGCAGCACGCCGCGCGGCCCGGCGGCGGGCGGCACCGGCGCTTCGCTGCGGCTGCCGCGCAAGGCGGCCAGGCGATCGCCCTGGCGCTGCGCCGCCCACGCTGCCACCGCCCCGGCACGCGCCGCCTGCACCGACTTGAAGCGCACGCGCGTGCCGAAGTACAGCGACGGCGCGGTGTCGGCGACGATCAGACTGAGCCGTTCGCGCTCGGCCTGGAACAATTTGGTGTGGGTGCGGCCGCTGCGCGCAGTGAGCCGCCAGTCGATGTGCCGCACGTCGTCGCCGGCCACGTACTCGCGCGACTCGGCGTACTCCATGCCGCGCCCGCGCATCGGCGACGGGGCGGCGCCACTGAGGCCATGGCGGCCTCGGCGCGGCGGCGGCATGCGTGCGACGGCGGCGCGCAGGGCGACCAGCTCGGCCAGGCTGGGACGGATCCCCGCCTCGGCCGGCGCGGCGGCCTGCGGCATGCCCGGCGCAGTCGGCTGCGGTGCCATCGTCGTTACTCCGCGCGGAGGCGGGCGGCGGGCAACAGCCGTACCTGGCGGCGTCCGGTCACGGCGGCGGCACCTTGTCCAGCAGGGCGGCGACCAGACGATCGCCGTCCCAGCCTTCGGCGGTCGCTTCGTAGCTGGGCAGCACGCGGTGGCGCAGTACATCGGCGGCGACCGCGCGCACGTCGTCGGGCGTGACGAAGTCGCGTCCGGCCAGCCAGGCGCGGGCGCGGGCGCACCGCTCCAATGCGATCGAACCGCGCGGACTCGCTCCCCAGGCGATGCGCCGCGCCAATGCGGCGTCGTAGCCGCTGGCATCGCGCGAGGCCAGCACCAGTTCGATCAGATAGCGCTCCAGCGGCGGTGCCATGTGCAGCGCCAGCACCGCGCGGCGCGCCGCGAACACGTCTTCCAGCGGCATGCGCGGCGGCGGCGCCTCGCCGGCCTCCAGCGTCTCGCGGGCGCGCTCGCGCGCCAGGCGCAGGATCTCCGCTTCCGCAGCCGCCTCCGGATAGCCGATCCGCACATGCATCAGAAAGCGGTCCAACTGCGCCTCCGGCAGCGGGAAGGTGCCTTCCTGCTCGATCGGATTCTGCGTCGCCATCACCAGGAACAGCTTCGGCAGCGCATAGGTGTGCCGGCCGACGGTGACCTGGCGCTCGCCCATCGCCTCGAGCAGGGCCGATTGAACCTTGGCCGGCGCACGGTTGATTTCGTCGGCGAGCAGGATCGGATGGAAGATCGGCCCAGGCAGGAACTCGAAGCGACTCTCCTGCGGGCGCCACACCTCGGTGCCGGTAAGGTCGGCCGGGAGCAGGTCGGGGGTGAACTGGACGCGGGCGAAATCCGCTTCCAGGCGCGAGGCCAGGGCGCGGATCGCGGTGGTCTTGGCCAGGCCGGGCGCGCCTTCGACCAGCAGATGGCCATCGGCGAGCAGCGCGATCAGCAGGCGCTCCACCAGCGCCGACTGGCCGACGATGGTCTGGGACAGGCCGTCGCGCAGGGCGACGAACGCGGCGTGCAGGCGCTGCTGCTCGGGCGCGGCCGGCGGGGAATCGAGGGTCGGGGATGGAGTGTTCATTTGTGCAGTCTGACCGATCGCCGGTGAAAATGGTTCCGCGCACGGCGGACGCCGCGTGCTGCGAATTCAGGATTTCCTCATTGATGGGCATAAACGCCGACGGGAGAGGCTTGCGCCTCTCCCGTCGAAGGTTTCCCGCCTTGCCCGCGGCATTTAGGCCGGCGGACGCTTGGCCACGTGCATCACCTTCGGGGTCACGAAAATCAGCAATTCGGCCTTGGTCTTGTTGCGGCCACGCTTCTTGAACAGATTGCCCAGGAACGGCACGTCGCCCAGGAACGGCACCTTGGAGATGCTGCTGCGGTCGTTGAACTCGTAGACACCGCCGATCACCACCGTCTGCCCATCGTCGACCAGCACCGCGGTATTGATCTCGCGGCGGTTGATTTCCGGTACGGTGCCGTAGTTCTGCAAGACCACGTAGCGTTCGACTTCGTCCTTCTTGACGTTCATGTTCAAGAACACACGATTATCGTCGGTGATTGTCGGGGTGACCTTCAGCTCCAGCAGCACTTCCTTGAACTGTACGTTGGGCGTCGCCGCAGTTCCGGCGGTTCCACCGGTAATGGTGACATAGCCGATTTCCTTACCTTGCCGAATCACGGCCTCGCGCTGGTTGGAGGTCACGATGCGCGGATTGGAAATGACTTCGCCCCGCCCTTCTTCCTGCAATGCCGACAGCTGCAGATCCAGATTGAAGTTCTTGCCGAGCAGGGTGTAGGCAAGACTGGGCAGGGTCTGCGCGCTGGTGAAGGTCGGACCGCTCAGATCGACGTTGAGACCACGCGTATTGACGCCGCCGCCAGCCGCGTTGCTTCCGACCGTAGCGACATTGTCCCCATAGGTGCGCGTCGCGCCGACACCGAACTTGGCACCCAGATCGCGTGCGAAGGTATCGGTGGCGATGACGATGCGGCCCTCGATCAGCACCTGGTCGACCGGGCGGTCGATCACGTTGATCAGCTCGCGCATCTGCGCGACCTTCTTCGGGATGTCGCTGATCATCAGCGTGTTGGTGCGCTCGTCGGCGACGAGGCGCCCGCGCGGCGACAGGAAGCCATTGTCGTTCTGGCTGTTGCCGCTGCCACCACCACTTCCGCCGCCACCACCACCGCTGCCGCCGATGCCCTTGGCCTCGGTCAGCGCCTTGAAGATCGCCGTGGCGCTGTGATAGTTGATCTGCACGTAGTCGGTAATCAGGTCCTCGCGGTTCTCGATCGCTATGCGCGCGTCTTCCTTGTCCTGCTCGAACTTGGCCAGTTCCTGCTGCGGCGCGACCCAGATCACCTTGCCGTCGCGGCGCTTGTCCAGACCCTTGGCGCGCAGCACGATGTCCAGTGCCTGGTCCCACGGCACATTGACCAGGCGCAGGGTGACGCTGCCCTGCACGGTATCGGAGGCGACGATATTGAGATTGGACTCCTCGGCGATCAACTGCAGCACCGTGCGCACCGGCACGTCCTGGAAGTTGAAGGTCACCGGCTTGCCGCTGTAGCCGCGGGCCGCCACCTGCGCGGCGGCCTGGCTGACCGTGGTCGCGGTGACCGCGCCCACCGCCGGCGCGGCTGCGCGCGGGGTGATCTCGACCACGTACTCGTTGCCGGACTGGTAGGCCAGCGATTCGAACGCGCCATTGGTGTTCAGCACCAGCTCGGCGCCGCCCGCATAGGGCTTGGCATCGATGCGCTGCACCGGCGTGGCGAAGTCGGTGACGTTGAGCGGGCGCTGCAACTCCGGCGGCAGCGTGGCGTTGCCGACATCGACCACCACGCTGTTGCCCTGGGTGCGCAGGTCCGGGCTGGCGCCGGTGCCGTTGAAGGACAGGATCAGCCGCCCCGCACCGCCGTCGCCGCGCTTGAAGTCGATCTTCGACACCGTGAGCTTGGCCGGCGCCGTCGCGGATGCGGCAGGCACGACAGCAGGCGCGGCGGCCGGTGCCGCGCTGGCGACGACCGCGTTCCCGAGCAGTGCCGCCAACCCCAACGCGCATAGCCGCATCGTCGCGTGGCGCCGGATGGGGCGCAGGCTCAGGGCTTTGGAAAAAGTCATCGTGCTATCCCCATAATCAATCATTGATCGTCCAGCGCGACGGAGGCGGGACGTTCCAGCCAGCCGCCGGCGCCATCCGGCACCAGTTCAATCAAATCGATGCGATCCTCGTGCACCCCGGTCACGCGGCCATCGCTCTGCCCCATGTACACGCCCGGACGCACGCGGTAGGTCACCTTGTCCGGCGCCATCACCAGCGCCACCTGGCCCGCGCCGCTGCCCAGCGTGCCGACCATGTTGAGGCTGTCCAGCGGGAACTGTTCCAGCGGTTCCTTGCGGCGGTTCGGATCCGGGCGCAGGCCGCTGCTGCCGTCGGGACTGGCCCAGGCATCGCTGAACGGATCGCGCAGGCCCTGCGCCGCATACTCGAAGGTTTCGAACTGCTGCATCACCGGCAACGGCTCCAGCGGCTGCGCCGGTCGCGCGCGCACTTCCTTCACCCAGTTCTCCAGATTCGGCGCATCGCCCGGCGTGCTGGTGATGGTGCGGCCGCAAGCGCCAAGCACCAGCGCCAGCGCGCCCGCAACGAGAATCCTGACCACCCGATGCTGCCGGCTCATGCGCCACCGCCTTGCTTGCCGGCCTTCTTCGCGGCCGCCGCGGCCTGTTCCTGGTCGGCCATTTCCTTGTCGTCCAGGTAGCGATAGGTCTTGACCGTACCGGACAGCTCCAGCTCGCCGCGCGCGGTGATGCCGTTGCTCTTGTCGCGCGGCTTCAGGTTGATGTCGTGCATGGTCAGGATCACCACCCGCGGCAGCGAGGCCACGCCACTGACGAAGGCGCCGAACTGGTGGTAGCTGCCGACCATGCGCAGGGCGATCGGCTTCTCCGCGTAGAACTCCTTCGGCGACTCCGGGCCCGGCTGGAACAACTCGTTGGTCAGGCCGCTGGACAGCGCGGTCTGCGAGATGTCGATGATCAGATCGGGCATCTCGGTCTTGCTCGGCAGCTGCCGCAGCATCTGCTGCAGCACCTGCTCCATCTGCACCAGTTGCTGCTTCAGCGGCTGCAGGTTCACCGCACGGCTCTGCTCCTTCTCGAAGGAGGCGCGCAGTTCGGTTTCCTTCTGCTCCAGCGCCTGCAACTCGTCGCTCTTGCTGCTGATCAGCAGGAACCAGGACAGGGTTAGGATGAACAGGGTCACCAGCACGCAGAACACGATCTTGGCCTGCTGTGGCCAATTGCCGATGTTGTTGAAATCCAGCTCTTTGATGTTGAATTTCTTGCTCATGACGCCGGTCCCTGTTTCGCTGGCGTGGCGGCGGGTGCCGGCGCGGTGGCCGGCGCCGGTGCGGCAGGGCTGCCCGCGGCAGGTGCAGGCGCAGGAGCGCCCGGAGCCTGCGCAGGCGGCGTGCCAGGCGCGCCGCCCGCGGGCGCTGCGCCAGGTGTTCCGGGCGCAGCGGAACCCGCAGGTGCCGTCCCGGCGGCGGCCGGATCGGTGCTCTCGCCCGGCACCGGCAGCTTGACCCGCAGCGTGAACACGTACGGCAGCGCCTTGGTATCGACGATCGGACCCTTGGCTTCCTTCTCCTGGGCCTTGGCCTCGATCACCGTCAGCTCCGGATTGGTCATCCAGCCCGAGCCCTCGAGGTTGCGCATGTAGGTACTGACCCGCGCGTTGGACTGCGAGCGGCCCTCCAGGGTCAGCATGTCGCCTTCCTGCTTCACCGAGGTCAGCACCACGCCGTCGGGAATGGTCCGCACCAGCGAGTCGAACAGGTGCACCATCTGCGAACGCTTGGCCTGCAGTTCCTCGATCACCTGCTTGCGCGCCAGCAGGCGGCGCTTCTTCTCGTCGAGGGTGTCGATTTCCTTGTTCTGCGCCTGGACCTTCTCGATCTCGGCCTGCAGATACGCGTTGCGTTCGTTCTGGCCGCTGATCTGCAGGTCGTAGTAGAACCAGATCAGTCCCGCCAGCAGCACCCCGGCGAACGCGGCCAGGCCAAGCATCGAATAGAACTCGCGTTCGCGCTGCTTGCGCCGTTCCGCCCGCCAGGGCAGCAGATTGATCTTCGCCATCAGTCGAAGCTCCTCAGCGCCAGGCCGGTGGCGATCATCAGCGCCGGCGCGTCCTGGGCCAGCGCATGCGCCTGCACCTTCGGCCCCAGGGTCATCTGCGCCAACGGGTTGGCGACCACCGTGGCCACGCCCAGTTGCTCCTCCACCATCTCCGGCAATCCGGCCAGGGCGGCGCAGCCGCCGGCCAGCACGATATGGTCGACGCGGTTGAATTCGCTGCCGGCATAGAAGAACTGCAGCAGGCGGCTGATCTGCTGCACCGTGGCTTCCTTGAACGGCTCCAGCACCTCGACCTCGTAGCTTTCCGGCAGCCCGCCCTGGCGCTTGGCCATGCCGGCTTCCTCGTAGGTCAGGCCGTAGCGGCGCATCACTTCGTCGGTCAGCTGCTTGCCGCCGAACACCTGCTCGCGGCTGTACAGGCTGCGCCCGCCACGCAGGACATTGAGGGTGGTCATGGTGGCGCCGATGTCAACCAGGGCGACGATGCCGTCGGCGGCCACCGGCAGCTCGCTGGCCACCAGCGCGAAGGCGTTCTCGACCGCGAAGGCCTCCACGTCCATCACCTTGGCCACCAGCCCGCCCAGCTCCAGGGCCGACTGGCGCAGTTCCACGTTCTCCGAGCGCGAGGCGGCCAGCAGTACCTGCACCATCTCGGGGTTGTTGGGGATGACGCCCAGCACCTCGAAATCCAGGTTCACTTCGTCGATCGGGTACGGGATGTAGTTCACCGCTTCCAGCTCGACCTGGGCTTCCAGCTCGCTCTCGTCCAGCTCGGCCGGCATCGGGATCACCTTGGTGATCACCGCCGAACCGGCCACGGCGGCCGCGGCATGCTTGGCGCGGGTACCGGACCGGGTCACGGCGCGGCGGATCGCCTCGCCCACCGCCTCGACCTCGACGATGTTCTTTTCGACCACGGCATTGGGCGGCAAGGGTTCGACGGCGTAATGCTCGACCCGGAACCGGTTGCCGTTACGCGAAAGCTGCAGCAGCTTGACCGCGGTCGAGCTGATGTCGATGCCGATCAGCGGCTGCTGACTCTTTGGGATAAGCCCCACGGATTTTCCCCTGCCGGCGGGCACTTGGACGCCAATGTTGCGCCAGCGCATTAATAACAAATTTTTTGCAATTGGCAACCGCCCGGTTGCATGTCGCGATCCGTGTCACGGCATGACCTGCGGCAGCAAACCCGTCGCATCCCCGGAACCGGCCCCAGCCGTTCCCCGGCGTACTCTATACTCTGCGCCCAAGAAATCTGCAATCGGAATCTCTCGCGATGCCCCGTTTTCGTCGTTGGCTGCGCTGGGCGCTGGTCTTGTTCGTCCTCCTTGGCCTGGTCGGCGCCGCCGTGGCAGGCGGGCTGTACTACGTCGTCTCCTCCAAGCTCCCGGACGTGCAGACCCTGCGCAAGGTCGAACTGCAGGAGCCGATGTACGTCTACTCCAGCGACGGCAAGCTGATGGCGCTGTTCGGCGAGACCCGGCGCTACCCCATCACCATGAAGGACGTGCCGGAGCGGCTGAAGCAGGCCTTCCTGGCCACCGAGGACGCCCGGTTCTACGAGCATGGCGGGGTCGACTACAAGGGCATCGCCCGCGCGGTGTGGCTGCTGGCCACCACCAACGACAAGCGCGTGCCGGGCGGCTCCACCATCACCCAGCAGGTGGCCCGCCAGTTCTTCCTGAGCTCGGAATACAGCTATACCCGCAAGCTGGCGGAGATCCTTCTGGCGCGCAAGATCGAGGCCGAACTGACCAAGGACGAGATCTTCGAGCTGTATCTCAACAAGAGCTTCTTCGGCAACCGCGCCTACGGCGTCGCCGCCGCCGCCGAGTACTACTACGGCAAGAAGCTCAACGAGCTGAGCCTGGACGAGATGGCCTCGCTGGCCGGCATCCCCAAGTTCCCCTCCAGCGGCAACCCGATCAGCAACCCCGAGCGCGCCAAGCAGCGCCGCGACAACTATGTGCTCAGCCGCATGGCCGCGCTGGGCTTCATCACCCCGGCCGAGGCCGAGGCGGCCAAGGCGGTGCCGATGCACGCCGCGCCGCACGAGCGCCCGGTCGAGGTCGAGGCCCCCTACGTGGCCGAGCTGGTGCGCCAGGAGATGATCGCGCGCTTCGGCGGCGACGTGCTGGACAAGGGCTACCACGTCTACACCAGCATCGATGCGACCCTGCAGGCCGCCGCCAACCATGCGGTGCGCCAGGGCCTGGTCGTCTACGATCGTCGCCATGGCTGGCATGGCGTCGAGAAGCACTTCGACGTCCCCGCCACTGCCGATGCGGCGGCGCTGGCCAGCCATCTGAGCGGCGTATACGCGCAGGGCGGGATGCTGCCCAGCATCGTCGCCGGCACCGGCAGCGACGGCAGCGCCACCGTGGTGCTCGCCAACAAGACCGAGCTGGTGCTGCCGGTGGCCGCCAGCCGCTGGACCGGGCGCAGCCCCGCCACCCTGCTCAAGCGCGGCGACCTGGTGCGCATCCAGGAAGGCGACAAGCCGGGCGAATGGGAGATCACCCAGATCCCGCGCGGCCAGGCCGCGCTGGTGTCGCTGGACGCCAACAACGGCGCGCTGCGCGCCATGGTCGGCGGCTTCAGCTATGCCGGCAACAAGTTCAACCGCGCCACCCAGGCGCGCCGCCAGCCCGGCTCCAGCTTCAAGCCGTTCCTGTACGCGGCCTCGTTCGAGAAGGGCTTCAACCCGGCCTCGATCGTGCTCGACGCACCGGTGGTGTTCCGCGACCGCCGCGGCAAGACCTGGTCGCCGCAGAACGACGGCGGCGGCTTCCGCGGCCCGATGCGCCTGCGCGAGGCGCTGGTGCAGTCGCGCAACCTGGTCTCGGTGCGCCTGCTAGACGCCATCGGCGTGGACTTCGCGCGCAAGTACATCAGCCAGTTCGGCTTCCAGGAAGCCGAGTTGCCGCCGAACCTGTCGATGTCGCTGGGCACCGCCTCGCTGACCCCGCTGTCGGTGGCGCGCGGGTACACCGTGTTCGCCAACGGCGGCTCGCTGGTCAACACCTGGATCATCGACAAGGTCACCGACCGCGACGGCAATGTCCTGTTCCAGGAGCATCCGCTGACCGCCTGCCGCAGCTGCGGCAGCGTCGGCGGCAACGCCGCGCCGGTCAGCCAGGTGGTGGACGGCTTCAACTTCGGCGCGGCCACGCCGCCGCCGGCGGCCAAGCCGGCAGAGCCCGCGGCCACGGCGGCTGCAGCCGAGAAGCCCGCCGACCCCGAAGCCAAGGTGGCGCCGCGCGCGATCGACGAGCGCACCGCCTATCAATTGGTGTCGATGATGCGCGACGTGGTCCAGCGCGGCACCGGCACCGCGGCCAAGGTGCTCGGCCGCGAGGACGTGGGCGGCAAGACCGGCTCGACCAACGACCATCGCGACGCCTGGTTCTCCGGCTTCGGCGGCCCGTACGTGACCACGGTGTGGGTCGGTCGCGACGACTACCGCTCGCTCGGCTACCGCGAATACGGCGGCAAGGCGGCGCTGCCGATCTGGATCGACTACATGCGGGTCGCGCTGAAGGATCAGCCGATCGCCCGCAACGATCCGCCGGGCGGTATGGTCCAGGTCAGCCTCAACGGCGCCACGGAATGGGTCAAGACCGAGGACATGGACCGCATCCAGCAGTTCGACGAAAGCCTGCAGGACCAGAAGACCGACGACGCGGCATTCGACATCTTCTGATCGCGTCGCGTTCCCCCGCCCCGACGCTCGCCGGGGCAGCTCCCGCCGGGCGTGCCTCGCCCGGCGGACGCCGCCTCAGGCAGGGAGGGCTGCTACACCCGAATTTCGCAAGGCTGCGGTACAGTCGGGGCAGGCTTTGAGGGGAGGCGCACCATGCACCACGCTCGGCAACACGCCCGGACCCGCACGCACGAACGCCGCCGCCGGCTGGCGCACGAAGCCGCCCGGCTGATGGCCGAAGGCGGCATCCGCGATTTCCACCAGGCCAAACTCAAGGCCGCCGACCGGCTCGGCATCCACGACGACGCCTCGCTGCCGCGCAACAGCGAGATCGAGGACGCCCTGCGCGAATACCAGCGGCTGTTCGCCGGCCCCGACCATGCCGGCGAACTGCGCCGGCGCCGCGAGGCGGCGCTGCGCGCGATGGACTTCCTGCACGCCTTCGCGCCACGCCTGGCCGGACCGGTGCACGACGGTACCGCCGACGCCAACAGTCCGGTGCAACTGCACCTGCACAGCGACGACACCGAGGCGGTGGCACGTTTTCTCGAAGAACACCGGATCCCGGCCGAACTGCGCAGCCGCCGCCTGCGCCTGGACCGCGAGCGCAGCGAGGACTTCCCGGTGTGGCTGTTCACCGCCGAGGAGCTGACCTTCGACCTGACCGTGCTGCCCTACGACGCGCTGCGCCAGGCGCCGCTGTCGCAGGTGGACGAAAAGCCGATGCGGCGCGCCTCGATGCCGCAACTGCGGCAACTGCTGACCGAGCAGGACATCGCCGACTACCAGTCCGGCTGAGCGGACCACCGCGTCAGGATGCCGCGGGCGCCGCACAGCTGGCTGGCGCCCCGTGTCGCGGCCTGCAGTGGCGCGACAGGCTACTACCAATCGTCCTCCCCGCTTCGGCCCCCGCCACAAACGAAAAACGCCCCGCGAGGCGGGGCGTTCCGGACAGCCTTTACGGCGATCGATCAGCGCTTGTCGGCGCTGGTGTAGTCGCGCTTGTCGTAGCCGGTGTAGATCTGGCGCGGACGGCCGATCTTCATTTCCGGGTCGACCTGCTGCTCCAGCCAATGCGAGACCCAGCCGGCGGTACGGGCAATGGCGAACATCACGGTGAACATCTCCACCGGAATGTTCAGCGCCTTGTAGATGATGCCCGAGTAGAAGTCGACGTTCGGGTACAGCTTGCGCTGCACGAAGTAGTCGTCCTTCAGCGCGGCCTCTTCCAGCTTCAGCGCCACTTCCAGCAGCGGGTCGTTGACGCCCAGCTCGCCCAGCACCTTGTGGGTCATCTCGCGGATGATCTTCGCGCGCGGGTCGAAGTTCTTGTACACGCGGTGGCCGAAGCCCATCAGGCGGAAGCTCGAGTTCTTGTCCTTGGCCTTGGCCACGGCGCTCTCGACATTGTCGGCGGTGCCGATCTCTTCCAGCATCTTCAGCACGGCTTCGTTGGCGCCGCCATGCGCCGGGCCCCACAGCGCGGTGATGCCGGCGGCGACCGAGGCGTACGGGTTGGCGCCGGTGGAACCGACCAGACGCACGGTCGAGGTCGAGGCGTTCTGCTCGTGGTCGGCGTGCAGGATGAACAGCAGGTCCAGGGCCTTGGCCACGACCGGATTCATCTGCAGTTGCTCGCTCGGCACCTCGAACATCATGTGCAGGAAGCGCTCGACGTAGCCGAGGTTGTTGCGCGGGTAACGGATCGGCCAACCGATGGAGTAGCGGTAGGCGGCGGCGGCGATGGTCGGCACCTTGGCGATCAGACGGATCGCGGCCAGGCGGCGCTGCTCCGGATCGTTGAGGTCGAGGGTGTCGTGGTAGAACGCCGACAGCGAGGCCACGCTACCGGCCAGCATCGCCATCGGGTGCGCGTCGTGGCGGAAGCCGCCGAGGAAGTTCTTCAGCGACTCGTGCATCATCGTGTGATGCGTCACTTCGTGGTCGAACTTCTTGAATTCGTCGGCGGTGGGCAGCTCGCCGTTCATCAGCAGATAGGCCACTTCGAGGAAGTTGGACTTCTCGGCCAACTGCTCGATCGGGTAGCCGCGATACAGCAGCACGCCGTTGTCGCCGTCGATGTAGGTGATCGCCGACTTGCAGCTGGCGGTCGCGGTGAAGCCCGAGTCGTAGGTGAAGAGACCGGTCTCCTTGGTCAACTTGGAGATGTCGACGCAATCGTTGCCCAGGGTGGGCTTGAGTACCGGAAGAACGACCGACTTGTCGCCGGCGTTCAACGTGACCTGATCAAGATCGGACACAGTGTGCGCTCCTCGATGGAAGGCGCCTGTCCGATTACGTTGCGAACAGACGCGTGAAGGAAGTCCACGGCAATCGCCACGGATCGCGCCATTATCGCACAGCAGCATTTGCGTCGTCGCTCACCACCCACGTTGCACGATGGCGGCAGGAAAGCGACACAGCGTTGCATCCTCGCCGCACTTTCACGGAAGGATGACACCGGCGCGTCAACGCCGGGAGAGGAAAGCAGATAGCAGAACGGCCGCGCAAGCGGCCGTCGCTTTACATCCGTTCGACGGTTCCGATCAGCGCGCGTAGCGCTTCTGGAACTTGTCGATGCGGCCGCTGGTGTCGATGACCTTGTGCTTGCCCGTGTAGAACGGGTGCGAAGCCGAGGAGATTTCGACCTTGATCAGCGGATACTCTTCGCCGTCCTCCCACTTGACCGTCTCTTTCGAGGACATGGTCGAACGGGTCAGGATCTTGAAATCGGAGGTGACATCGTGGAACACGACGTCGCGGTACTGGGGATGGATGTCGGCCTTCATGGGCTCGCACCGTAGGTGGCTGCTGGACAAGAGGGAAACTATAACAGCCCTGCCGCCCTGCACGCAACGTTTACGTGATGGCAAGTGAGGTGACGGCTCGCGGCTGTTCTACCACTGGGGTCCCGCCCGGAACCGGGCGGGACCGCCAGGCTCAGCCGGCGCCGACCGCCGCGCGGGCCAGGCCCAGGAAGCGGGCGTGGTCGTAGCGGATGAGCATGGTCGCGTTGTCCGGCAGGCCCAGCTGGCGGTTCCAGTCGACCAGGGTGGCGCCGCGGGTGTGCACCCCGGACAGCTCGATCTGCATCGGCCGCGACTGCACCTCCTGGGCGCCGTCGGGCTGCAGCGCCCAGGCCATCGCCAGCGCGTCGGCGGCATACCAGTGCTCGCCGCGGGCGTCTTCCGACCACAGCCGGGTCTTGCGCGAGATCAGTTCGTAGAAGCGCGCCTTGGGCGCATCCACCGCCAGCCACTGCTCGACCTCGCGGTGCGGCAGGCCGTGCGCAACGGTCGCCTCCCAATCCGCCACTTCGATGTGCGGGAACGCCTTGAACACGATGTGCGCGGCTTCCGGGTCGAAGGCGATGTTGAACTCGGCGGCCGGGGTGATGTTGCCGTGGCAGGTGATCGCCCCGCCCATCACCAGGAAGCGGCCGACGCGCTGCGGCAGGGTCGGGTCCAGCTTCAGCGCCAGCGCGATGTTGGTCAGCGGCCCCAGCGCGACCAGCAGCAGGCGCCCGGCGTACTGGTGCGACAGGCGCAGGATCGCCAGCGCGGCATGCTCGGCCTCGGCGCCGCGCGCGGCCGGCGGCAGGTCGACGTCGCCGAAACCGTCCTGACCGTGCACGTGCCCGGCGTCCACCGACGGGTGCAGCAGCGGATCGGCGCAGCCGGCGAACACCGGCACATCCTCGCGCCCGGCCACTTCGCACAGCTTCAGCGCATTGCGCACGGTGTGGCGCAGCCCGACGTTGCCGGCGGCGATGGTCAGCCCGACCACCTCGTGGCGCGGATCGGCGAACGCCATCAGCAGCGCCAGCGCGTCGTCCACGCCGGGGTCGGTATCGATCAACAGGGGAATCTTGTCGCTCATGCGTCGCTTCGCTCGTCCATTCGGCCGCCGAGTCTGGCACTGCGGCGCAGGCATGGGAAGAAGACGGGATTGGGGAGTCGGGATGACCAGCCATTCGGCTGTTGAAAGCAGGGATTCGCAAAAGCAACGCCACCGCTGTTTGTCGTAGGGGCGGCCGCTTTTTACGAATCCCCGCTTTCAACAGCCGAATGGCTGGTCATCCCCAATGCCGAATCCCAGCCTCTCACGCCCCGGCGAACCGCACCGCCCCACCGACCCAGCGCGCGACGATGCGGTCGGCCAGGACCGGCGCTTCCTCCAGCAGCCGGTCGGCCAGCGCGTGCACGCGCGGCAGCAGGCCGGCGTCGCGGGCCAGGTCGGCCACGCGGAACGCGGCCAGGCCGGTCTGGCGGGTGCCGAGCAGTTCGCCGGGACCGCGCAGTTCCAGATCCTTCTCGGCGATGACGAAGCCGTCGTTGGTCTGGCGCATGGTTTCCAGGCGCTGCCGCGCCATCGCCGACAGCGGCGCCTGGTACATCAGCACGCAGCTCGACGCCGCCGCGCCGCGCCCGACCCGCCCGCGCAACTGGTGCAGCTGCGCCAGGCCCAGGCGTTCGGCATTCTCGATGATCATCAGCGAGGCGTTGGGCACGTCCACGCCGACCTCGATGACCGTGGTGGCGACCAGCAGGTCGATCTCGCCCTGCTTGAACGCGCGCATCGCCGCCTGCTTCTCCGCCGGCTTCATGCGTCCGTGGACCAGGCCCACGCGCAGTTCCGGCAACTGCGCCGACAACGCTTCGAAGGTGGCCTGCGCGGCGCTGGCCTCGAGCCGGTTGCCGGCACCGCCACCCTGCGCGGATTTCTCGTTGTCCTCGGCCTCTTCGATCAGGGTGCAGACCCAGTAGGCCTGGCGACCTTCGGCGCAGGCCACGCGGATGCGCTGCACCAGCTCGGGACGGCGCTCGGCGTTGAGCACGATGGTCTGCACCGGGGTGCGCCCCGGCGGCAGTTCGTCGATCGAGGAGACGTCCAGATCGGCATAGGCGGCCATCGCCAGGGTGCGCGGGATCGGCGTGGCGGTCATCACCAGTTGATGCGGCACGCCCGCGCCGGAAGCGCCCTTGTCGCGCAACGCCAGGCGCTGGTGCACGCCGAAGCGGTGCTGCTCGTCGACGATGGCCAGGGCCAGGTCGTGGAAGCGCACCGCCTCCTGCATCAGCGCGTGCGTGCCGACCACCACCTGCGCCTCGCCCGAGGCGATCTGCGCCAGGGTCGCGCTGCGCGCCTTGCCGGTGACCTTGCCGGCCAGCCAGGCCACGCGCACGCCCAGCGGCTCCAGCCAACCGCGCAGGTTGGCCAGATGCTGTTCGGCGAGCAGTTCCGTGGGCGCGGCCAGCGCCGCCTGCTTGCGCTTGTCCACCGCCAGCATCGCCGCCAGCGCGGCGACCACGGTCTTGCCGCTGCCGACGTCGCCCTGCACCAGCCGCAGCATCGGCGCCGGCCGCTCCAGGTCGGCGCGGATCTGCGCGAACACACGCTGCTGCGCACCGGTCAGTTGGAACGGCAGCGACTGCTGCAGGCGCTTGGCCAGCAGCCCGCGGCCGCGCAGCGACGGCGCCGGCTGGCACTGCATGGCGATGCGCTGGCGGCGCAGGCTCAGGTGATGCGCGAGCAGTTCCTCCAGCGCCAGGCGCTGCTGCGCCGGATGCAGGCCGGCGGCGAGCGCGGCCAGGTCGGCCTGCGGCGGCGGCCGGTGCGCGACCAGCAACGCACTGCGCAGCGACGGCAGGCCGAGTTCGGCCAGCAGCGACGCCGGCAGCAGTTCCAGTGTCGCCTCCTCCGGCAGCCGATCCAGCGCCTGGCCGATCAACCGGCGCACGGTCGCCGGACCGACGCCCTCCACCGCCGGGTACACCGGATCCAGGCGATCGCCCAGCGCCGCATCGTCGCCCTCGCCGAGGATCTGGTAGCTGGGATGCACGAACTCCAGCCCGTGCTGGCCCGGCTTGGGCGTGCCGAAGGCGCGCAAGCGCGCGCCGACCGCGAACTGCGCCGCCTGCGCGCCACGGAACTGGAAGAAGCGCAGCACCAGGGTGCCGCGCGACTCGTCGGCGACCGCCACGCGCAGCATCGGCCGGTAGCGGAAGCCGCGATCCACCGCCTGCACCCGCCCCTCGATCTGGGCGGGCACGCCCGGCTGCAGCGCCGCCACCGTGGTCAGGCGGGTGCGGTCCTCATAGCGCAGCGGCAGGTGCAACCACAGGTCCTGCAGGGTGGACAGGCCGCGCGCGGCGAATTTCTCCGCCAGCTTGGGACCGACGCCGGGCAGCGTGGTCAGCGGCGCCTCGCCTGCCGCCGACAGCGCCGGCGCCGGAACCTGCACGCGCGGCACGGCGGGGGATCAGTCCAGCACCATCACCGCGTCCACTTCGAAGCCCGCGCCCTTGGGCAGCGCCGAGACTTCGATGGTGGAGCGCGCGGGGAACGGCGCCTGGAAGTAGTCCTGCATCACCGCATTGACCTGCGCGAACTGCGCCAGATCGGTGAGGTACAGCCCCAGGCGCACGATGCGGTCCAGCGAGCCGCCGGCCGCCTCGGCCACCGCCTGCAGGTTGTCGAACGCGCGGCGCGCCTGCGCGGCGATGTCGCCGGCGACGATCTCGCCGGTGGCCGGATCCAGCGGGATCTGCCCGGAGAAGTAAACAGTGTTGCCGGCGCGCACGGCCTGCGAATACGGGCCGATCGCGGCCGGTGCACGGTCGGTATGGATGATCTGGCGGGACATGGCGACTCCGTTGGAAGAATGTCCGCCTAGTTTAGCTGGCGTGCGCGGCTGGGGATTGGGGATTGGGGATTGGGGAGCATGACCGTGACAGGATCGCGACCAAGCGTTCTTTCGCAGGCGTCGACCGTCATGCAGCCGCGTTGGCAGGCGGCGCGGACGATGCCCGATCACGTGCACTGGCACGAAGCCCCAGTCCATTCCTTGTGGGAGCGGCTTCAGCCACGACGAGTGAAGCAGAAAGCCGCCTGACACCATCACGCGTCGGGACTGAAGTCCCTCCCACAAGAACTCCCGACCCATTCCGCCCAGCACCGCCTACTGGCGGCGCACGCTCTGCACCGCATTCAAGCGCCGCAGCCGGCGCATCACTTCGGCCAGGTGGTTACGGTCGCGCACCTGGATGTTGAAGCGCAGCACCGCGGCGTTGAAGTCGCGGTCCAGGTAGTCGACGCGCTCGATGTTGGACTGGCTCTGCGCGATCGCCGCGGCCAGCTGCGCCAGCACGCCGGTGCGGTTCTCCACGTCCACCACCAGCGCGGTGTCGTAGTCGCCGATGACGCTGGTATCCCAGCCGATCGGCACCCAGCGCTCGGGCGACTTGCGCAGTTCGGCCAGGTTCGGACAGTCCAGGCGATGCACCACGATGCCCTTGCCGGCGGTGTGGTAGCCCATGATCTCGTCGCCGGGAATCGGCTGGCAGCAATTGGCGAAGCTGACCACGCCGCGCTCGGTGCCGTTGATCAGGATCTTTTCCTGCGAGTGCTTGGAATGCCCGCCGCCGCGCAGTTCGGCATACGCCATCAGCGCCTGCGCGGCCTGGTTGGGCATCCAGTTGCCCAGCGCCACGTCGGCCAGCAACGCCTCCAGGCGCGGGTAGCGGTGCTCGCTGAGGAACGAATCCAGGCGCCCCTTGGGCAGCCGCTCCAGCGAGCTGTCCATCGCCTCCAGTGCGCGATCGAGCATGCGATGACCGAGCTGCACCGCGTCCTCGTGTTCGAGCTGCTTGAGCTGGTGGCGGATCGCGGTGCGCGCCTTGCTGCTGACCACGAACTCCAGCCACTGCGGCTTGGGCGTGGCCGAGCGCGCGGTGATCACTTCCACCGTCTGTCCGCTGACCAGCTTGGTGCGCAGCGGCACCAGCTTCTTGTCCACGCGCGAGGCCACCGCGCGGTTGCCGACGTCGGTGTGCACCGCATAGGCGAAGTCCAGCGCGGTGGAATTGCGCGGCAGCGCCAGGATCTTGCCCTTGGGCGTGAACAGGTAGACCTCGTCCGGGAACAGGTCGACCTTGACGTTGTCCAGGAACTCCAGCGACGAGCCGGCGGCGCGCTGCGATTCGATCAGTTCGACGATCCACGCATGCGCGCGGCTCTGCGCGCTGTTAGGCGAATCGCCGCCGAACTTGTAGGTCCAATGCGCGGCGACGCCGCGTTCGGCGATCAGGTCCATTTCCTCGGTGCGGATCTGCACCTCGATCGGCGAGCCGTAGGGCCCGAACAGCACCGTGTGCAGCGACTGGTAGCCGTTGGCCTTGGGAATGGCGATGAAGTCGCGGAAGCGCGCGTCCAGCGGCTTGAAGGTGGCGTGCACCGCGCCGAGGGCGTGGTAGCAGTCGGGCACGCCGCGCACCACCAGACGGAAGCCGAACACATCCATCACCTGGTCGAAGGATTTGTTCTCGTCGCGCATCTTGTTGTAGATGCTCCACGGCGTCTTGATCCGGCTCACCAGCCGGTGCTCCAGTCCTTCCTTGGCCAGACGCTGCGACAACTGCACTTCCACCTGCGCCATCGACTCGCGGCGCACCACCGGCTGGCTGCGGATGTGTTTTTCGATGATCGCGTGCCGCCACGGATGCAGCGCGCGGAAGCCGAGGTTCTGCAGCTCGGACTTCATCAGGCTCATGCCCAGGCGCTGGGCGATCGGCGCGTAGATCTCCAGGGTCTCGCGGGCGATGCGGCTGCGCGCCTCGGCGCTCTGCGCGCCCAGCGTGCGCATGTTGTGCAGGCGGTCGGCGAGCTTGATCATGATCACGCGCAGGTCGCGCGACATCGCCAGCAGCATCTTGCGGAAGCTCTCGGCGGCCGCTTCCTGACGGTCGCGGAACTTGAGCTTGTCCAGCTTGGTGACGCCGTCGACCAGTTCCGCCACCGCCTCGCCGAACTCGGCGGCCAGCTCGGCGCGGGTCAGCGGCGTGTCTTCGATGGTGTCGTGCAGGATCGCGGCGATCAGTGCCTCCACGTCCAGGCCCAGTTCGGCCAGCACCCCGGCCACCGCCACCGGATGGGTGATGTAGGGCTCGCCGGACTTGCGGGTCTGCCCCGCGTGCGCGGCCGCACCGACCTCCCAGGCGCGGCGCAGCAGCGGGATCTGCTCGGGCGGCAGATAGCTGGCGCTGCGTTCGAGCTGCAGGACGTAGTCGGGGACCGCCTCGTCGGCCGACGATGGCGCGGCGTGGGCGACCTGGGCAGAAGGGCCTGGGTTCATGCGGAAAGACTATGCCAGCGGCGCGTGGACGGCAAACCCGCAAAACGAAACAGCCCGCGGATGCGGGCTGTTCGCAGGACGATCGCGACGCGGGACGCGATCAGTCGTCGTTCTTGGACATGTCCTCGTCGGCCACCACTTCGGCCGCGGCCCATTCCAGGGCTTCGCGCTCGGCGCGCTCGCGCTCGGCCTTCTCGACCTCGTCGATCAGCGCGTTGTCGATCTTGCGCGCAGCGATCTCGCGCAGCGCCAGCACGGTCGGCTTGTCGGCGGACTCGGTGTTGTCGAGGGTAGCCTGCACGCCGTTGGCGAGCTGGCGGGCGCGCTTGGACGCCATCATGACCAGTTCGAAACGGTTGTTAACGACTTCCAGGCAATCTTCTACGGTGATGCGGGCCATGCGGGCTCCCGGCGGGCCGGCGGCGGCCACGCGTTCGAATGAGGGAAAGGGCGGGGATTGTAGGGCGGCAGCCGCCCGAGATCAACCCCACCCCATTCAGTTCCCTTTGGAATCAGCCAGTTGGCTGTTCCTGCAGGAGGGTGTCGATCAACGCGGCATGGCGCTGCTGCTGCTGCGGCCGGCGCAGGCGGCTGGCGACGAAGATCGCGCACATCTCGTCCACCGCGGTGTCGAAATGCTCGTTGACGATCACGTAGTCGAAGTCGGCGTAGTGCGACATCTCCTCGCGCGCGGCGGCCAGCCGCTGCGCGATCACCGCCTCGCTGTCCTGGCCGCGCTTGCGCATGCGCTGTTCCAGGGCCTCGCGCGACGGCGGCAGGATGAACACGCTGACCGCATCCGGCACCTTGGCCCGCACCTGGCGCGCGCCCTGCCAGTCGATCTCCAGCAGCACGTCGTGGCCGGCGGCCAGCTGCGGCTCCACCGACTGCCGCGCGGTGCCTTTCCAGTCGCCGTGCACGCGGGCGTACTCGAAGAAGTCGCCGGCATCGATCATCCGCTGGAACTCGTCGGCGGAGACGAAATGGTAGTGCTCCGCATGGCGTTCGCCCGGCCGCGGCGCGCGCGAGGTGAACGAGATCGACAGCGCGATCTGCGGATCGCGCGCCAAGGTGGCGTTGACGATGCTGCTCTTGCCGGCGCCGGAAGGGGCCGCCACGATGTAGAGAGTGCCGCGCATGTTCTTGGGAATGGGGAGTCGGGAATGGGGAATGGGAACAGCGCCGAGCCGGGCTGGGGGTGAATCGTACCCGCTTTGACGATTCCCCATTCCCGATCGCCCATTCCCGGCTACTCGAGGTTCTGCACCTGCTCGCGGATCTGGTCGATCAGCACCTTCAGCTCCACCGCGGCGTTGGAGGTGCGGCTGTCCACCGACTTCGAGCCCAGGGTGTTGGCCTCGCGGTTGAACTCCTGCAGCAGGAAGTCCAGGCGCCGGCCGGCCGGTTCCGGCTGGCGCAGGACGCGGCGCAGTTCCTTGATGTGGCTGCCGAGCCGGTCCAGTTCCTCGTCCACATCGAGCTTCTGCAGCCACAGCACCAGTTCCTGCTCGGCACGGCCGGGATCGACCGGATGCGGCAGGTCGGCCAGGCGCGCCGCCAGCTTGGCGCGCTGGCCGTCGCGGATGGCCGGGATCAGCGTGCGCACCTCGCCGGCGATGCGTTCCACCGCATCGACGCGCTCGACGATGGCCGCGGCCAGCTTGCCGCCCTCGCGCTCGCGCGCGGCGACGAACTCGGCCAGCACCTCGTCCAGCAATTCCAGCGCCTGCGCCTGCAGCGCCGCCGGATCGGCCGTCTGCCCCTGCAGCACGCCGGGCAGCTGCAGCAGGTCGACGAACTGCACCTGCATCTGCGGGAAACGCACTCCCAGCCGTTGCGCAAGCACACCCAGTTGCTCGACCAGGGCCTCGTTCACCGCCAGGGTCTGCGCTGCCTCCGGCGCGCGCAGGCGCAGCATCAGGTCGAGCTTGCCGCGACTGATCCGCGCGGCCACGCGCTCGCGCAGTTGCGGCTCCAGCGCGCGCAGTTCTTCCGGCAGGCGGACGCCGACTTCCAGGAAACGGTGGTTGACCGAGCGCAGCTCGCATCCCAGCGTGCCCCAGGGAGTGATGCGCTCGGCGCCGGCATAGGCGGTCATGCTGCGGATCATGCGGTGTTCCGGTGCGGACAGGGGGCGAATGTTAACCTAGCGCCCTTTCCTGCCTCACCGACGCGGTCACAGGCCGCGCACGGCCCCGCCCTTCCCGGAACCCCTGCATGTCCTTCTCCCGTCCCAGCGGCCGCACGGCCGATCAGTTGCGCCCGGTCCGCATCGAACGCGCCTTCACCCGCCATGCCGAAGGTTCGGTCCTGGTCAGCTTCGGCGACACCCGCGTGCTGTGCAACGCCAGCGTCGAGAACCGCGTGCCGGGCTTTTTGCGCGGCAAGGGCGAAGGCTGGGTCACCGCCGAATACGGCATGCTGCCGCGCGCCACCCACTCGCGTTCCGATCGCGAAGCCGCGCGCGGCAAGCAGGGCGGACGCACGCTGGAGATCCAGCGTCTGATCGGCCGCGCGCTGCGCGCCTGCGTCGACCGCACGGCGCTGGGCGAGCGCACCATCACCCTGGACTGCGACGTGCTGCAGGCGGACGGCGGTACCCGCACCGCCGCCATCACCGGCGCCTACGTGGCCCTGGTGGATGCGGTGAACTGGCTGCAGAAGCGCGGCGACCTGAAGAAGCCGGTGGTGCTGGGCGCGGTCGCCGCGGTCTCGGTCGGCGTCTACCGCGGCGTGCCGGTGCTGGACCTGGACTACGCCGAGGACAGCGACTGCGATACCGACATGAACGTGGTGATGAACGATGGCGGCGGCTTCATCGAGCTGCAGGGCACCGCCGAGGGCCACGCCTTCCGCCGCGACGAACTGGACGCGCTGCTCGGCCTGGCCGAGCGCGGCATCGGCGAACTGCTGGCGGCACAGCGCGCCGCTCTGGCGCAATGAACCGGCACCTGGCCCTGGTCACCCTGGTAGTGGCCGACTACGACGAGGCCATCGCCTGGTACACCGGCAAGCTGGGCTTCCAGGTGCTGGAGGACGTGGACCAGGGCCACAAGCGCTGGGTCGTGGTCGGGCCCGGCGATGCGCGCGGCGCGGCGCTGCTGCTGGCGCGCGCCAGCGACGACGCGCAGCGCAGCCGCATCGGCGACCAGACCGGCGGCCGCGTCGGCTTCTTCCTGCACACCGACGACTTCCAGCGCGACCATGCGGCGATGCTGGCCGCCGGTGTGGAATTCCTGGAAGCCCCTCGCCACGAACCCTACGCCACTGTCGCGGTGTTCCGCGATCTGTACGGCAACACCTGGGATCTGCTGGAGCCCATCGCATGAAACTGGTCCTGGCCAGCAGCAACGCCGGCAAGCTCGAAGAACTGAACGCCTTGCTCGACGACGTGGGGGTCGAGTTGATCGCGCAATCCACGCTCGGCGTCAGCGATGCCGACGAGACCGGCCTGACCTTCGTCGAGAACGCGCTGCTCAAGGCGCGCCACGCCGCCCGCGTCACCGGCCTGCCGGCGCTGGCCGACGACTCCGGCATCTGCGTGGACGCACTGCACGGCGCGCCGGGGTTGTACTCGGCGCGCTACGCCGGCGAACACGGCAATGCGCAGGCCAACATCGACAAGCTGCTGGACGCGCTGCGCGATGTCCCCGATGCGCAGCGCGGCGCGCATTTCTACTGCGTGCTGGTGCTGCTGCGGCATGCCGAGGATCCGCAGCCGCTGCTGGTGGAAGGCCGCTGGCGCGGCCGCATCGCGCATGCGCGTGCCGGCACCGGCGGGCATGGCTACGACCCGGTGTTCCTGGATCCGGACCACGGCCAGACCGCCGCCGAGATGCCGCTGGCGCTGAAGAACCGCATCAGCCACCGCGCCCTCGCCCTGCAACAGCTCAAGCAGCGCCTGGCGGACCATCTTGCGGCGCATCCCGCCGAGTGACCGCACCGCGCGCAGGCACCGGGCCAGTCAGGACACCGCGGCGCGCGCAGACTGCCCTGCGCCGCTGCGCCAAGCCCTGAACCCTCCGGCGCCCGCACCGCCCGCATCTCCGTTTCCAGATTCCCGCCCGCCATGCCGCACGCCCACGACCATTGCCAGCATCCGCCCGGCACCGCCTGCCCGGATCCGTCCGCGCACGCCGACACCCCGACGCTGGTGCCGCCACCGCTGTCGCTCTACGTGCACCTGCCCTGGTGCGTGCGCAAATGCCCGTACTGCGATTTCAATTCGCACGCGGCCAAGGGCGCGCTGCCGTTCGACGCCTACGTGGATGCGCTGATCCGCGACCTGGACCAGGACCTGCCGCTGGTCTGGGGCCGCGTGGTCAACAGCGTGTTCTTCGGCGGCGGCACGCCCAGCCTGTTCCCGCCCGAGGCGATCGATCGTTTCCTGCAGGCGGCCAGCGCCCGGCTGCGCTTCGCGCCCGGCCTGGAGATCACCCTGGAGACCAACCCCGGCACCGCCGAGCATGGCCGCTTCGATCGCTACCTGGCGGCCGGGGTCAATCGCCTCAGCTTCGGCATCCAGAGCTTCGACGACGCTGCCCTGCAGCGGCTGGGCCGCATCCACGACGGCGCCGAGGCCGAGCGTGCGGTGAAGCTGGCGCAGGACGCCGGCTATATCAATTTCAACCTGGACCTGATGTACGCGCTGCCGCAACAGACCCTGGCCGAGGCCGAGCGCGACATCGCGCGGGCGCTGGCGCTGCAGCCGACCCACATGAGCCACTACCAGCTCACCCTGGAGCCGAACACCGTGTTCGCCGCGCGGCCGCCGCAGGGCATGCCCGAGGACGACGACGCCTGGGACATGCAGGAGCGCTGCCAGGCGCTGCTGGCCGAGGCCGGCTTCGCACAGTACGAAGTCAGCGCCTACGCCCGCGCCGGTTACCGCTGCGCGCACAACCTCAACTACTGGACCTTCGGCGACTATCTCGGCATCGGTGCCGGCGCGCACGGCAAGATCAGTTCCGGCGCCGAACAGAACATCCTGCGGCGCTGGAAGCACAAGCATCCGCAGGCGTTCCTGGACGCGGCGGGGACGCCGTCGGCGATCGGCGGCGACGAGTGGATCGCGCCGGAGCGGCGCCCGTTCGAGTACATGCTCAACGCCCTGCGCCTCAACGACGGCTTCGCGCTGCGCGACTTCAGCGCCCGCACCGGCCTGCCGCTGCAGGCGATCGCCTCGGCCCTGGCCACCGCGCAGGCCCGCGACTGGTTGCGGGTGGACGCCGGCCACGCCGTCCCGACCGAGCTGGGACGGCGGTTCACCAACGACGTGATCGCCCTGTTCCTGCCCTGAGCCGCGCCGCCCGCCTTGGTTGCGGCGGCGGATCGTGCTACATACCGCGCAGAAAAGTATAACGGCGATCACAGGATGCCCCTGTCTGCGACCATGTCGGCCCCGCCAGCGACGCTTGCCAGCGCCGCCCTGCCGGCGCGCGTGCGCGACATCCTGCAGGCCTTGAACAGCCTGCTGTGGCAGGCCCTGGAACTGCCGCTGCAGGCGACCCTGAACGAGCTGGAGCAGGACCTGCTCGAGCAGGCCGGGCGCGCCCGCAATGGCCAGGTGCAACAGGACCTGTTCCAGGAGGCGCAACGCGTGCGCGCGCAGCGCGGGCGCCTGGCGCCGTTCTACCAGGCGCAGCTGGAAGCCGGGCTGGCCGGAATCCGCAGCCCCTTGGCAACGGCCGCTGCGCCGCGAGTAGCCAAGGCAGGTGCCGGGCAGATGCTGACCCTGGTCGCCGATGTGGATATCGACCGCGACATCGTGCTGCACGAGATCGCCCGCCGCGAGGCGATCCGCTGCAATATCCCGCTGCAGTTGCTCGGCCAGCGCTTCGGCGTGCTGGCGGCGCGGCCCGCCTTCGAGATCGAGCAACTGCCGCTGGGACCGCACGCGCTGTGCCGGCTGCTGCGCACCGCCGGCGAAGCGTTGGGCCTTGGCCTGGACACGCAATTGGCGCTGTATCGCGCCTTCGAACGGCAGGTGCTGGCGCGCTACGGCGAGATGGTGGAACGGGCCAATGTCCTGCTGACCCACGCCGGGGTGCTGCCCGGCCTGATCTATCTGCCCTACGTGGCGCGCAGCACCAATGTCGACCCGGGCACGCGGCGCGCGGCGCGCATGCCCGGCGCCGCGGCGCCGCCCGCTGCCGGCAGCGGCCCCCGCGGGAACGCCAGCGCTCCTGGTCAAGCCGCACCCGCCATGGGCGTGCCGCCGGGGCCGGCCGCGACGGCACCGCTGCCGCCAGCGGGCGCGGCAGCCGGCGCCGCGGAATCGGCCGCCAACGGCCCGGACCTGGCCACCCTGCGCCAGTTGCTGACCGCGGCGCGCGCCAAGGCCGTGCCCGCCGCGGCGGCGCCCACGACTGAGACCGCCGGTGCCGCCGCGCTCCCGGCGCGGCCGGCGAGCGCCGCCGGTGCGGCCCCGGTGCCGACCGCCAGCCTGTTGGAGGCCCTGGGCGAACTGCAGGCGCAACCGCCGGCCCACAGCACCCTGGGCGGGCTGCGCGGACGCCGCCACCTGCGCGACGTGCAGACCGCCTTGTTGCAGGCGCTGCGCGCCACCCACGGCGCGCAGGCGACCCTGGCAGCGCAGCAGGCCGACACCTTCGACCTGCTCGGCCTGCTGTACGGCGAGATCGAGCGCGAGGTACGCCCCGACGCGCCGGCCGCGGCGCTGCTGGAACGCCTGCAGGTGCCGCTGGTGCGCGCCGCGCTGCAGGATCCGGCGTTCTTCGCGCGCAGCCGGCACCCGGCGCGGGAACTGCTCAATGCCGTCGCCGAATCCGGCGCCACCTGGCTGGGCGAAGAGGACAGCGATCCGACGCTGCTGCTCAAGCTCAACCAGGCCGTGGACCGCGTGATCGAGGAGTACGAAGGCGACGAGACCGTCTTCGAGCAGGCCCACCAGGAGATCCAGGCGCAGCAGCGCAGCCTGGCGCACAAGGCCGAGATCGCCGAGCGCCGGCACGTCGAGGCCGCGCGCGGCAAGGAACGGCTGGAGCTGGCCAAGCAGACCGCGACCGCCACCCTGGAGGCGCTGTGCAGCGCCCGGCAACCGCCGGGTTTCGTGCAGACCCTGCTGCAGCAGGCCTGGTCCGACGTGCTGGTGCTGACCCTGCTGCGTCAGGGCGAGGACTCGGAGACCTGGCGCGAGCGCATCGGCCTGGCCGAGCGCATCGCCGAGGTCACCTGCCGCAGCGAGGGCGCCTCCGATGCCGCCCTGGCCGAGCGCGTGGGCCAGGCGCTGCTGCAGGTGGGCTACCACCAGCAGGAAGCCGAGGCCATCGCTCGTCGCCTGTCCACGCCCGGCGGCACCGACGCCACCACCTCGCGCACCGAACTCAGCGTGCGGCTGAAGGCGCGCACCCGCCTCGGCGAGCAGGGCGAGGACGGCGAGCGCCCCTCGCTGCCGCCGCGCAACGAGGCCGAACAGGCCGCGTATGCGCGGTTGCGCACGCTGCCGTTCGGCACCTGGTTCGAATTCGTCGTCAACCAACAAGGCGACCTGAAGCGGCAACGCCTGTCCTGGTACAGCCCGATCACCGAGCGTGCGTTGTTCGTCAACCAGCGCGGGCAGAAGGCCGCCGAACACACGCTCGACGGATTGGCGCGGCTGCTGGCGCAGGCACAGGCGCGCATCGTCAGCGAGGACCGCGCCCGCCTGATCGACCGCGCCTGGCAGGCCGCGGTGCGCGCGCTGCGCACCCTGGCCGGCGTTCCAGCCGCCGACGACGCCATGGAGGGCGCATGAGCGCAGACGCTCGCCGATCGCCGCGCCTCCAGGTTCCGGACATGGTGCCGGTGCTGGACCTGATGGAAGACGCCGTGGTCGGCCGCCTCGGCAACGTCTCCGAACACGGCATGCTGCTGCTCGCCTCGGCACCGCTGCACGAGGACGCGCTGTACCAGTTGCGCTTCGCGATACCGCACGCCGACCGCGACGTGCAGATCGATATCGGCGCGCACCTGTTGTGGAGCGAACCCTCGCACGCACCGGGCCAGGCCTGGGCCGGCTTCCGCTTCCTGACCATTTCCCCCGCGCATCGCGACCTGCTGCGGCAGTGGATCAACGCTGCGACCGGCGGCTAGCGGCATCAACCTCGCAGGTGCGGCTACTGATCCCTGTGACCGGATCAGCCGCGACCGGCATTCCCGGGAACGCCTCGGTCGCGGCCGAAGCCGCTCCTGCGGCGGCCATCCGCGACCGTTGCGCGATCGGCCGCAAAGAGTCTCCGGCAGATCGACAAAGCCCCGCATCGCCGGCGTAGCTTCGGCATCGCATGCCATGCATAGGCCGTCCGTGCGCGTCCACACGCCTGCACCGTTTCCGGCACACTTGGCGCCCCCGTTTCCGCATCGCCGAACGAGTCCGCCGCCATGCCCCAGCACGATCCAAGCGCCCTGTATCCCGACCACCTGCGCACCCTGACCCGACGCGCCGACGAAGCGCTGGCGCGCGGTGGCTTCGACCACCTGGTGGTCCCGAGCGGCACCCTGCACTACCAGGTGTTCGACGATCGCGACTATCCGTTCGCGGTGAACCCGCAGTTCAAGGCCTGGCTGCCGCTGACGCGGGTGCCGCACAGTTGGCTGGTGTACACGCCGGGGCGCCGCCCGCAGGTGATCTTCCACCAGCCGCGCGACTACTGGCACGTGGTGCCGGATGCGCCCAGCGGCTGGTGGGTGGAGCACTGCGACATCCATCTGATCCGCACCCCGGACGAAGCGCTGGCGCTGCTGCCGGATGCCGCGCGCAGCGCGATCCTCGGCGAGCCGCAGAGCGCGCTGCGCGCCTACGTGCCGAACAACCCGCCGGCGGTGCTGGACTACCTGGAATACCACCGCGCCTACAAGACGCCGTACGAGCTGGCACTGATGCGCCAGGCGCAGCACTCGGCGGTGCGCGGCCATCGCGCCGCCGAGGCCGCGTTCCGCGACGGCCGCAGCGAGTTCGAGATCCACATGGCCTACTGCGCCGCGGTCGGCCAGGACGCGAACGAACTGCCGTACGGCAACATCGTGGCATTGAACGAACACGGCGCCGTGCTGCACTACACCGAACTGCAGCGGCAGGCGCCGACGCCGCTGCGCAGCTTCCTGATCGACGCCGGCGCCTCGGCACACGGCTACGCCAGCGACATCACCCGCACCTACGCCGCCGATCGCGACAGCGAGTTCCAGGCGCTGATCGACGCGGTGGACGCCGCGCAGCAGCGCATGGGCCAGCACGTGCGCGCCGGCGTCGACTACCGGCAACTGCACCTGGACGCGCACCTGGCGTTGATGGGCGTGCTGAAGGACGCCGGCGTGCTCACCGTGTCGCCGGAAACCGCGGTGGCCACCGGCGTCAGCGCCGCATTCTTCCCGCACGGCCTGGGCCACCCGATCGGCCTGCAGGTGCACGACGTCGCCGGTTTCGCCGCCAGCGACCGCGGCGGCCGCATCGAACGCCCCGACGGCCATCCCTACCTGCGCATGACCCGCACCCTGGAACCTGGCATGGTGGTGACGATCGAGCCGGGCCTGTACTTCATCGACATGCTGCTCGACGACCTCAAGCAGGCCGGCCATGGCGGCAGCGTCGACTGGGCGCGGGTGGCGCAGTTCAAGCCCTACGGCGGCATCCGCATCGAGGACGAAGTGGCGTGCACCGAGGACGCACCCGAGAACCTGACGCGGCCGGTGTTTGCGGCGGCCTGATGGCCGCCGCCACGGTCACTTGCCGGTCAGCGCGTACGGGCCGCGATTGAAGCTCATCGGGATCAGGTCGTAGCGGCGCTGCCCGGCGGCGGCCGGATACGGCGCGGTCTTGAAATCGCGTGCCAGCGCTTCGAGTCCACGTGCCGCGTTCGGCGAAGGCAGCGCCTCCAGCACCAGGGCGGACTCGGGGCGTCCGCCCTGCGGATCGCCGCGCATCAGGAACAGGCTCAACGCCGGCGTGACCGGCAGGTCCATCGGGCTGTCCAGCACGGTCTTGCGCCGTTGATTCTCGGCACGCGCAGTCAGCCCGCCAGCCTCCTCGCCATCCTGCGCCTGCAGCGCATCGAGCTGCGCGAACAGCATCCGGTCCAGGACACGGCCCCACTGCACGCGGAACGCGTTGAACCAGGCCAGGCCGATCGCGTCGCGGTCGCCGCTCGGCATCGCCGCATAGCAGCGCTCCAGGAGGTAGGCATGGTAGGCGGTATCGCGATTGCGCTGACTGGGCCGCACACGGCGGCCTTCGATCTCGCGCGCCCGCGTGGTGAACTCGCGATCCAGCGCCACCCAGCCCTGCGCCCATTGCAGCGCCGGCTTGGCATTGCCGGCGGACAACTCCAGCTCGGCCAGCGACGCCAACGCGAGCAGCGGGCAGCGCGGCATGCCCAGGCAGCGCTCCAGCCAGTAGCGGGCCGTGTCCAGATCGCGCGGCACCAGATGCGCCGGATGCGCCTCGCCATTGCGGTAGAGCACGCCCAACACGTACGCCGAGGCGCCATCGCCCTTACCCGCCAGCGCGACGACCTGCGCCAGCATCTGCGCGCGGGCCTCCGGCGCAGCGCGCAGCGACAGCAACGTCTCTAGATCGTCCAGCGCCAGCGTGGGCACCGCAGCAGGCACAGGCGCCTGCGTCGCCGCGGGCGCAGCATCGGCTGGCGCCGCCGGCGTGGCCGCCTGCTGCGCGCGCGCCTGCGCTGCGACGGCCACGCACAGTCCTGCCACCAGCAGGCATCGCATCCACATCTTCATGAATCCCCCTTGTTCAGCCTGTCACTGTGCGCAACCGGCCGCAGGCACGCAAGGGGGCGGCGTCAGTCTGCCGCGGCGGCCTGACGGCCGCCGCCGGGATTGGGGAATCGGGATTGGGGATTCGCAACGGCAAACGCGCCAGGTCTGCTAGCTGACCTTTCCGCGCGCGGCGACCGCTTTTCCCATTCCCGTTTCCCTATTCCCCATTCCCAGCCATCCACGCCTCGATCTCCTCGGCGCTGCGCGCCAGGGCATCGGTGAGCACGCGATGGCCGTCGTCGGTGATCAGCACGTCGTCCTCGGTGCGGATGCCGATGCCCCGCCACTTCGGGTCGACGTCCTTGTCGTCCGGCGACACGTACAGGCCGGGTTCGATGGTGAACACCATGCCCGGCTCGAGCAGGCGCGATTCGCCGGCCAGCCGGTAGTCGCCGACATCGTGCACGTCCAGGCCCAGCCAGTGCCCGGTCTTGTGCCGGTAGAAGCGCCGGTAGTCGCCGCTGGCCAGGTTCTGCTCGACGCTGCCCTTGAGCAGGCCCAGCCGCAGCAGGCCTTCGGTCAGGGTCTGCACCGCGGCCAGGTGTCCGGCCTCGTAGGCCACGCCCGGGCGCGCCTGCGCCAGCGCGGCAGCATGCGCGGCACCGACCAGGTCGTGCAGCGCGCGTTGTTCGGCGCTGAAGCGGCCGTTGGCCGGGAAGGTGCGGGTGATGTCGGCGGCATAACCGCGGTATTCGGCGCCCGCATCGACCAGCACCAGGTCGCCGTCGCGCAGGCGCGCGGCGTTGGCGCGGTAATGCAGCACGCAGGCGTTGTGGCCGCTGCCGACGATGCTGCCGTAGGCCGGCCAGGCGTCACCGGCGCGGAATTCGCGCTCGATCTCGGCCTGCAGTTGGTATTCGTGCACGCCCGGCCGCGCCAGCCGCATCGCCGCGCGGTGCCCGGCCACGCTGAGGTCGGCGGCCACCTGCATCAGCGCGATCTCGTCGCGCGACTTGAACAGGCGCTGCTCGTGCAGCAGATGGCCGAGCTCCAGGAATTCGTGCGGCGGCTGCGCGCCGTGCCGCACCTGCTCGCGCACGCGCTTGACCCAGCCGATCAGCTTCAGGTCGAAATCGACGTCGCGGCCGAAGTGGTAATACACCCGCGAGCGGCCTTCCAGCAGCCCGGGCAGGATCTCGTCGAGGTCGTCGATCGGATAGGCATCGTCCATGCCATAGCGCTCGACAGCGCCTTCCTGGCCCGCCCGCGGGCCGTCCCAGGCTTCGCGCTCGGGGTCGCGTTCGCGACAGAACAACAGCGCCTCGCCATGGCGGCGACCGGGCACCAGCACCAGCACCGCGTCCGGCTCGGCGAACCCGCACAGATACCAGAAGTCCGAATCCTGCCGGTACGGGTAGTGCGTGTCGTGGCTGCGCACCCGCTCCGGTGCGCTGGGCAGCACCAGGATGGCCTGCTCGCCGGCCATGTCCATCAAATGACGGCGCCGGCGCACGTACTCGCCGGAGGAAATCCCGGTGAGGCGCTTCATCAGTTCAGGCGCTGCCGGTGGCGCGGGCCGAGCACGCAGTCGCTGTGCAGCAGCAGCACCGCCACGCGCACGAACTCCTCGATCTCGGCCAGCGCGTCCTCGTCCTCGTCGCCGCTGTCGAAATCGTCGGCGCTGGCCTGGGCCAGGCGCGCCACGTCCTGCAGCGCCTCCTGCCCTTCCTCGGACAGTGGCGGCGCAGCCCCTGCGGCCAGGCCGAAGCCGCCGAGGAAGCCGCGGCACCAGTCGAACAGCGCGTCGGCGCGCTCGGGCAGCGGCGCGCCGGCATCGGCCAGCACCAGGTCGAAGCCGAAATCGCGGTCGTTCAGTTGCGCAGTCGTGGCCTCGCGCAGGCGGTCCAGCGCATCGCCGGGGCGCGGCGCGGCGAGGCTGGCGTCGGCGAGCACGGCCGCCGGCCATGCCGGCAATTCGGCGCCGCCGCCGGCCAGCCAGCCGCACAGGCCGCCGTGCAGTTCGGCTGCCGACGCAGCCAGGCCAAGCGTCCGGCTGGCATCGGCGATCTGGTCGGCAGTGGGAAGTTCGGTCATGGAGCAAGCCTGTCGGGCGCTGGCCGCGGGCCTGTCGAGGCCTGCGGCGGAATCGGGACTGCGCAGTGTAGCAACCGCGTGTGCGCCGCCGCTTGTGGTGGCTTCCGGCACGCGCCTACACTCCACCACCCGTTCTTTGACAGAAGTCACTTTCCGCCATGCCATTGGAGCACGTTGCTGCAGGAGCTGCGGAAAGAACCGGCCTCGCCTTGTTCGGCGAGACCTTGCTGACCGCATGGCCGCTGGTCGCGCTCGCCGCGCTGGCGGCCGGCGGGGTGGCGGCGCTGTTCGCGCTGCGTTCGCGTCGGCGCCTGCGCGAGCAACTGCAACGGCACGCGCAACTGCAACAGCGCGACCAGCACCTGAAGCTGGCGCTGTGGGCCTCGGGCGAACACTTCTGGGATTACGACCTGCAACAGCGCAGGTTGCGGCTGATGCGCGCCGACGAGGCCACGCCGCACGCGCAGGACATCGGCCTGGTGATCCGCGAGAACGAGCCGCTGCGAATCCATCCCGACGACGTGCAGCAGGCGCGGCAGGTGCTGCAGGAACACCTGCAGGGCCTGACCGCGATCTACACCGCCGAGTACCGGGTGGACCTGGCCGGCGACGGGGTCTGGCACTGGGCGCGGGTGCGCGGCCGCGTGGTCGACTACGACGCCAGCGGCGCGCCGCGCCGCCTCGCCGGCACCGCACGCGACATCACCTCGCACCGCCAGGCCGACCTGGAACGGCGCATCGCCGCCGAAGTGCTGCGCAGCATGGGCGAGGCGGTCGCCGTGCTCGACGAGGACCGCCGCTTCATCTCGGTCAACCCGGCCTTCACCCGCATCACCGGCTACAGCGAGCGCGAGGTACTAGGCCAGCCGATGGCGCTGATCGACCACGCGCCGGAAACGCCGGCGGCCCCGGTGGCCGACCACGGCCGGCACTGGCGCGGCGAGGCCTGGAAGCGGCGCAAGGACGGCCAGGAGATCCTCTGCCACCTGCGCCGCAATACCGTGGTCGACGCCGACGGCCGCCAGAGCTTCCAGGTGGTGGTACTGGAAGACATCACCGAGCAGAAGCGCGCCGAGCAGGAACTGCGCTATCTGGCCAACTACGACACGCTGACCAGCCTGCCCAACCGTGCGCTGCTGTCCGAACGCCTGGCGCGGGCGATCGTGCGGGCGCGGCGCCAGGCCGGCTCGGTCGCGGTGCTGTTCCTGGATCTGGACCGCTTCAAGGACATCAACGATTCGCTCGGCCACGCGGTCGGCGATCGCGTGCTGCGCGCAGTGGCCGAACGCCTGCAGCAGGCGGTGGGACCGCAGCACACGGTGGCGCGCCTGGCCGGCGACGAATTCACCGTGGTGGTCGAGGACATCGTCAGCCAGGGCGAGGCCGAGGCGGTGGCCGCCCGCGTGCTGGCCGCGTTCGAGGCGCCGCTGCGGCTGGACGAACGCCGCGAGGTCGCGGTCTCCACCTCCATCGGCATCTCCCTGTTCCCGCAGCACGCGCTGCTGCCGAGCGAGTTGCTCAAGCACGCCGATACCGCGATGTACCAGGCCAAGGCCGCCGGGCGCCGCAACGCGCAGGTGTACTCGGCGCGCATGGACGAGGCCACCCGTCACCGCGCCACCCTGGCCAGCACGCTGCGCAAGATCCCGCTGGATCAGGAACTGAAGCTGGTCTACCAACCGCGCTACTCGCTGCGCACGCAGCGGGTGGTCGGCGTGGAAGCGCTGCTGCGCTGGCACAGCGCCGATTTCGGGCCGGTCTCGCCCAGCCAGTTCATCCCGCTGGCCGAGGAGACCGGGTTGATCCTGGAGATCGGCGAGTGGGTGCTGCGCCAGGCCTGCGGCGCGTTGCGCGACTGGCGGCGGATGGGGCTGACCGATCTGTGCATGTCGGTGAACGTCTCGGCGATCCAGCTCGAGCGCGGCAACCTGCCGGAACTGATGGCCGGGATCCTCGCCGAAACCGGCGTGCCGGCGGCCAACATCGAACTGGAACTGACCGAGAGCGTGGTGATGTCGCAGGTCGGCAAGAACGCCGCGCTGCTGCGCGCCTGCCGCGAGCTGGGGCTGACCCTGGCCATCGACGACTTCGGCACCGGCTATTCGTCGCTGGCCTATCTGAAGCGGCTGCCGATCAACACCCTGAAGATCGACCAGGAATTCATCGGCGACCTCACCCGCGACCCGGACGACGAGGCGATCACCAGCACCATCATCGCGATGGGCCACTCGCTGGCGCTGAAGGTGGTGGCCGAGGGCGTCGAGGACGCCGGGCAGCTGGCGTTCCTGCGCGCGCACGGCTGCGACGAGATCCAGGGCCACCTGGTGGCGCCGGCGCTGGAGCCGGACGCCTGCCTGCGCCTGCTGCAGCAACCGCTGCGGCTGCCTGCCTGAGCGCCGGCCATGGCGCCGCCGCGCGGCGTCTTGACCGCCCCTCGGGCGCATGCCTATCGTGAGCGCCATGGACAGCCCTGACGCCCTCGCCGAGCTTCGCGCCCTTGCCGCACGCGTGGAAACGCTGGTCGAGCGCTGCCAGCGCCTGTCCGACGAGAACCGCAGCCTGCGCCAGCAGCAGGAACACCTGATCGGCGAGCGCTCGCAGTTGCTGACCAAGAACGAACAGGCGCGTTCGCGCGTGGAAGCGATGATCGCCCGGCTGAAGTCCCTGGAGCAGCACACGTGAGCGAGCCGGTCAGCGTCCGCATCCTCGACCGCGAATACACCGTCGGCGTCGAGGCCGAAGAACGCGACGGCCTGCTCGCCGCCGCACGCCTGCTCGACGCGAAGATGCGCGAGGTGCGCGGCAGCAACCGCATGGCCGCGGTGGACCGCGTCGCCGTCCTCGCGGCACTGAACTTGGCGCACGAGTTGCAGCAACTGCGCGACGAACAGGTCAAGCACGAACGCGAGATGGCGCGCACACTCGCCGATCTCAATCGGCGCCTGGACAGCGTGGTCGATACGACGCGCTGATCCGCACGTGGCGCTGCGATCATCAACGTGAATTGCAACGTACCGAACGACCGACGAACGGACTAGCCAAGCGCGATCACGGCGCTATACTCCACTTGCGTTCTCTGCTGTGAACGACAGCGTGTGCAAACATTCGCCTTGTCCCTTAATGACGACCACGGGGTGGCGACGGAATCGGGAGTGCAGGTCCGCCTCGTAGCGGGAAGCCCGATGATTCTCCAGCCATCCCACTTGAACCCCGGGTTCAAGGTCGTTTCGCACGCATCGTCACGGCGGAGAATGCAATTTTTCCAGGGAGCGGCGCCGCAAGGCGCCGTTTCCTTTTGTGCGTCCCCAACGTGCGCCTTCACCACGCCGTCGCCGCCGGCGCATTGCAGGTGCCACGCGTTCTCGCACCGACCGAAACCCGGGATACTGGTCTCCCCATCACGGAGATCCCGGATTGCCGACGCTCGCCCAGATCCTCGACCGCTTCGACCCCGCCGCGGGATTCGACGTCCCCGCCAGTTGGAGACAAGGCCGCACCGCCTTCGGCGGCCTGTCCGCGGCGCTGGCGCTGCAGGCCGCGCTGCGCACGGCGCCGTCCGCGTTGCCGCCGCTGAAGTCGGCGCACATCGGCTTCGTCGGTCCGGCCGACGGCAGCCTGCGCTTCGATGCGCAGGTGCTGCGCCAGGGCAAGTCCGCCACCTCCGTGGGCGTCGATTGTCTGGCCGACGGGCAGGTCGCCCTGCGCGCGGCCTTGCTGTTCGCGCAGCCGCGCGCCAGCCGCATCGCCCACGACTTCCTGCCGGCACGGCCGGCGGTGGTCGGTCCCGACGAAGCGACGCCGATCGCCGACAGCGCGGCGACGCCGGCCTTCGTCGCCAACTTCGACATGCGCCTGGCCGGCGGCGCGCTGCCGCTGTCCGCCGCGGCCGATCCGGAGTTGCTGGTCTGGGCGCGCCATCGCGACGCCGCCGGCGTGGACCCAAGCGTGGCTCTGGTCGCGCTGGGCGACTGCCTGCCGCCGGCCGCGATGACCTGCTTCACCGCACCCGCACCGGTCAGCTCGATGACCTGGACCCTGGACTTCCCGCAGCCGGCCAGCGCCGGCGACTGGTTCCTGCTGCGCTCGGCCAGCCTGCATGCCGAGGACGGCTACTCGCTGCAGGACATGCAGATCTGGGACAGCGCCGGGCGGCTGGTGCTGTGGGGCCGGCAGACGGTGGCGCTCTACGCGTGATCGCGGCAGCGGCGCGCGCCTGCTGGTCAGTGCGCGCGCCGACGCCGACAATAGCGCCCTCTCTCGCCACCGCTGCCAGATGACCGCCGACGACCGCGACTCCCTGCGCCAGGACCTGCGCGCGCGCCGCCGCGCGCTCACCGCGCCCGTGCGCCTGGCCGCCGCCGATGCCTTGGCACAGCGACTGCTGGACCTGCCGTTCGCGCCGCAGCACGGCCATGTCGGCGGCTACTGGGCGATGGACGGGGAGATCGCCCTGCACCGCTGGCAACTGTCGCTGCCGGAGGCGGTGCAGTACTGCCTGCCTATGCTCAGCGGCGACACCCTGCGCTTCGCGCCGTGGCGCCCCGGGCAACCGCTGCGCGCCAACCGCTACGGCATTCCCGAGCCCGACGTCGACCCGACCACGACCCTGGCGCCGGCGCAGATGGCGCTGGTGGTGACGCCACTGGTCGGCTTCGACACTGCCGGCGGCCGCCTGGGCATGGGAGGCGGCTGGTATGATCGCAGCTTCGCTTTCCGCCAGCGGCAGGCTCCGCCGCCCTGGCTGGTCGGGGCCGCCTTCGACGCGCAACAGGTCGCGGCTTTGCCGCTGGCGGCCTGGGACGTGGCGCTGGACGCGGTCTGCACCGAATCCCTCACCCTGTCGACCGCGCCCGATTCCCCCGCATGACCGCACGCACCCGCTATTGGCTGATGAAGTCCGAACCGGACGCCTTCTCGATCGACGACCTGCAGCGGGTCGGCACCGAACCCTGGAACGGCGTGCGCAACTACCAGGCGCGCAACTTCATGCGCGACGGCATGAAGGTCGGCGACGGCATCCTGTTCTACCACTCCAACTGCAAGGTGCCGGGCATCGTCGGCGTGGCGCGCGTGGCCAGCCAGGCCTATCCCGACGCCACCCAGTTCGACCCGTCCTCCGACTACCACGACCCCAAGGCCACCCAGGAGCAGCCGCGCTGGTACCTGGTGGACGTGGCGTTCGAACGCAAGCTGGCGCGCACCATCGCCCTGGACGAGATCAAGCAGCACGCCGATGCGCTGGGCGAGGGCTTCCCGCTGGTCGCCCGCGGCAACCGCCTGTCGGTGTTCCCGGTCAGCGCCGCGCAGTGGAAGCTGCTGCTTTCGCTCGAATAGCCGGGATTCGGGAGTGGGGATTGGGGATTCGCCCGGCCCCATCCGCCGACCCGCTTTTCACGAATCCCCAATCCCGAATCCCCACTCCCGAGCTCTCCAAATGTCAGAAGCCAAGCGTCTTGCCGCCGAGAAAGCCATCGACTACGTCCAGGACGGGATGATCGTCGGCGTCGGCACCGGTTCCACCGTCGCCTATTTCATCGACGCGCTCGGCCGCATCGGCCACCGCATCAAGGGCGCGGTGTCCAGTTCCGAGCAGAGCACCGCGCGCCTGCGCCAGCACGGCATCGAGGTGCTGGAGCTGAACCACACCGGCAACCTGTCGCTGTACGTGGACGGTGCCGACGAGTGCGATCCGAACAAGTGTCTGATCAAGGGCGGCGGCGCCGCGCTGACCCGCGAGAAGATCATCGCCGAGGCCAGCGAGCGCTTCATCTGCATCATCGACCCGAGCAAGCAGGTGCAGACCCTGGGCGCGTTCCCGCTGCCGATCGAAGTGATCCCGATGGCGCGCAGCCTGGTCGCCCGCGAGATCCTGGCGCGCACCGGCGGCCAGCCGGTCTGGCGCGACGGCGTGATCACCGACAACGGCAACGTGGTGCTGGACGTGCACCACCTGTCGATCACCGACCCGGTGGCGCTGGAGCGCGAACTGAACCAGATCCCGGGCGTGGTCTGCGTCGGCCTGTTCGCACGCCGCCCGGCCGACGTGGTGATCGTCGGTGGCGAGCCGCCGCGCGTCTTTTGACGCGCGCTGGCGCGCGCGCGGGATTGGGGATTCGTGATTGGGGATTCGTAAAAGCGAGAATCCTGGCTCTTGCGAATCCCCAATCCCGAATCCCCAATCCCCGCTCTTGACGCCACACGCACCATGCAACAAGGTGCGCGCTGTCCTCCCTGCCCTGGTCCGCCCATGTCCCTCTTCCGCGCGCTCTGCGTCCTTCTCCTGCTTGCCCTCAGCGGTTGCGCCAGCGCCGGTGGCGACCATTGGGTGGAACTGGGCGGACATCGCTACGAAGTGGAACTGGCGCAGAACGATGCGACGCGCGCGCGCGGGCTGATGTTCCGCGACCAGATGGAAGCCGACCACGGCATGCTGTTCATCCACGACCGCGAGGAACCGCAGGCGTACTGGATGAAGAACACCAAGATCCCGCTGGACATCCTGTACTTCGACAACCAGCGCAAGCTGGTGGCGCAGCAGCGCGACGTGCCGCCGTGCTCGGCCGGCGACGCCTGCCCGCCCTACCCGAGCAACGCGCCGGCGCGCTACGTGCTCGAACTCAACGCCGGCCAGGCCGAGCAGTTGAAGCTGCAGGACGGCACCGAACTGCGTTTCGGCCCGGGAATTCCGCAGGGCCACTGATCCGTCAACGGTGCCGGCGGCGTCGGGAAAAGGCCCCGCGACCACGGCGCTGAACCCGACACCGCTGTCGGGAACGGCCGGACTTGATCGGACCCGGCTTTGCCGCCAGTCTTGGGCCATGGCCGCCCCATTGACATTGCCGAGCTGGAATACCCTGGCCGCACTAGATGACGATGCCCTGCCGCTGCTGGCGACCGCCCTGCTGATCGCCCGCGACGAGTATCCGGAGCTGGACGCCACCCATTACGACACCCTGGCGCAGAGTCATGCCGACCACCTGCGGCACGAGGTGGCGATGATCGAGCAGTGGCCGCTGAAGATGGCGGCGATCAATCGCCACCTGTTCGAAGAACTGGGCTATAGCGGCAACCACGACGAGTATTACGACCCGCGCAACAGCTACATGAACCAGGTGTTCGAGCGGCGCCTGGGCAACCCGATCTCGCTGGCGCTGGTGCAGATGGACGTGGCGCGGCGCCTGGACATCCCGCTCGACGGCGTGTCCTTCCCGGGGCATTTCCTGGTGCGCCTGCCGGTGGACGACGGCCTGCTGGTGATGGACCCGTTCAACGGCGGGCGTCCGCTGGCGGTGGAGGAACTGCGCGAGCGCGCGCGGCCGCACATGGGCGGCGAAAGCCCGGACGACCGCGCGCTGCTGCAGATCCTGGACCCGGCGCCGCACCGCGCGATCCTCGCCCGGGTCCTGCGCAACCTGCATGGCCTATACGCCGAACGCGACGAGTGGGACCGCGCCGCACGCAGCGCCGACCGCGTGCTCAAGCTGATGCCGGACCAGCCCGAAGCCCTGCGCGACCGCGGCATGGCCTACCTGCAGATGGATTACGTCCCCGGCGCGCGCCGCGACTTGGGCCGCTATCTGCAATTGAACCCCGAAGCCTCCGACGCCTTGCCGATCCGCGAGCGCCTGGTGGAACTGAGCGCGCGCGCGCAGCGGATGCATTGACGCTGGGAATGGGGAGAGGGGAATCGGGAATGGGAAAAGCGCATGCCCTGAGGCTCAGAGGTTGCTGACCTGATCAAGCCGTCATGGATAACCGACCGAATCGATCATCGAACGTCGGCGGACATGCGGCTCTCCCGAGTATCGGCCTTGCGATCCGACAACCCGGCCTCGCGATGTCTGCCTGCCAGCCCTGAAACTGGCCGCCGCGTGAAGCCTACAAGGCACGGGAGTCGCTGTCCCACTCCCGATTCCCCATTCTCCAATCCCAGCCGTCAATCCATCTCCACCATCTCGAAATCGTCCTTGGTCACGCCGCAGTCCGGGCAGGTCCAGGTGTCGGGCACGTCGTCCCAGCGGGTGCCGGGGGCGATGCCTTCTTCCGGCAGGCCGTCGGCCTCGTTGTAGATGAACCCGCAGACGACGCACATCCAGGTGCGATAGGTGGTGGCGCTGGCGTCGCTCATTGGATAATCGCAGGTCACAGTCGGAACGGCATTGTCCCATCGCCGCCGACGCATCGGAAGGCTTGGCCATGAACGCATCCCCGGCGCCGCGCGGCGTGTACCTGATCACCCCCGACGAGGCCGACGGCGCGCATCTGCTGGCACGGGTGGCGCCGCTGCTGGACCAGGGCGTGACCTGGCTGCAATACCGCAACAAGCGCGCCGACGCGGCGCAACGGCGCGAGCAGGCCGCGGCGCTGCAAACGCTGTGCGCACAGGCCGGCGTGCCGCTGATCGTCAACGACGACGTCGCGCTGGCGCAGGCGGTGGGCGCGGCCGGCGTGCACCTGGGCGAGGACGACGGCGATCTGGCCGCCGCGCGCGCCGCGCTCGGGCCGCAGGCATTGATCGGCGCCTCCTGTTACGACGATCTGACCCTGGCCCGCAACGCCGCGGCGGCTGGCGCCAGCTATGTCGCCTTCGGCGCCTTCTTCCCCACCCGCAGCAAGGTCACCACGCGCCGCGCCACGCCCGACCTGCTGCGCGGTGCGGCAGCGCTGGGCCTGCCGCGCGTGGCGATCGGCGGCCTCACGCCGGACAACGCGCGGCCGCTGGTGGCGGCCGGCGCCGATCTGCTGGCGGTGATCAGCGGCGTGTTCGATGCGCCCGATCCGCGCGCGGCACTGGCCGCGTACCGCGCCTGTTTCGACTGAGGCAAGCGCTTCACCCCAACCCCTCTCCCTGTGGGAGAGGGGCTTAACGCTGTTCCTTCTCCCTGCGGGAGAAGGTGCCCCGAAGGGGCGGATGAGGGTACGAGCGCAGCCTCATGCACCCAAACACCGCGCGTCGCTCCGCGCCGGACCCTCACCCCAACCCCTCTCTCGACGGGAGAGGGGCTAGCGTTGTTCCTTATCCCTGTGGGAGAAGGTGCCCCGAAGGGGCGGATGAGGGTGCGAGCGCAGCCTCGTACACCCAAACATCGCGCGTCGCTCCGCGCCGGACCCTCACCCCAACCCCTCTCCCGGTGGGAGAGGGGCTTTGGCCTCTTCCTTCTTCCTCCGGGACCATGGCCCCCTTTTCGGGGGAAGGTGCCCCGCAGGAGCGGATGAGGGTACGTGCGCAGCCTCATGCACCCAAACATCGCGCGTCGCTGCGCGCCGGACCCTCACCCCAACCCCTCTCCCGATGGGAGAGGGGCTTTGGCCTCTTCCTTCTCCCTCCGGGACCATGGCCCCCTTTTCGGGGGAAGGTGCCCCGCAGGGGCGGCTGAGGGTACGGGCGCAGCCTCGTGCACCCAAAACATCGCGCGTCGCTGCGCGCCGGCCCCTCACCCCAACCCCTCTCCCGGTGGGAGAGGGGCTTGAAGCAAATCCACGGCGTGGCGCCGGCTGCGGCAGGATCGACGACATGGCGTACACCGGCGGCAGCCGCGACAATAGACGGCCTCGCTCCGCGCCCGGCCGGTCGGCCTGGCCAGCATCGCCAAGGATTTCCGCTCATGACCCATTCCCGCTCGCACGCCCTGTTCGCCCAAGCGCAGTCGCTGATTCCCGGCGGCGTCAATTCGCCGGTGCGCGCCTTCAAGTCGGTGGGCGGCGAGCCGTTCTTCGTGCAGCGCGCCGATGGCCCGTACCTGTACGACGTCGACGGCAACCACTACATCGACTACGTGGGCTCGTGGGGGCCGATGATCGCCGGGCACAACCATCCGGCGGTGCGTGAGGCGGTGCAGCGTGCGATCGGCGATGGGCTGTCGTTCGGCGCGCCATGCCCGGCCGAGGTGACGATGGCGCAGACCATCACCCGGCTGGTGCCGTCCTGCGAGATGGTGCGCATGGTCAACTCCGGCACCGAAGCCACGCTGTCGGCGGTGCGCCTGGCGCGCGGCGCCACCGGGCGCAACCGCATCGTCAAGTTCGAAGGCTGCTACCACGGCCACGGCGATTCGTTCCTGGTCAAGGCCGGCAGCGGCATGCTGACCCTGGGCGTGCCGACCTCGCCGGGCGTGCCGGCCGGCCTGAGCGAACTCACCGCCACCCTGGCCTACAACGACGCCGAGGGCGCCACTGCGCTGTTCGAGGAGATCGGCCACGAGATCGCCGCGGTCATCATCGAGCCCGTGGTCGGCAACGCCAACTGCATCCCGCCGCGTCCGGGCTATCTGCAGCACCTGCGCGACCTGTGCACGCAGCACGGCGCGCTGCTGATCTTCGACGAGGTGATGACCGGGTTCCGCGTCGCCCTGGGCGGCGCGCAGGCGCACTACGGAGTCACGCCGGACCTGACCACCTTCGGCAAGATCATCGGTGGCGGCATGCCGGTGGGCGCCTATGGCGGGCGCGCCGACCTGATGCGGCAGGTGGCGCCGTCCGGGCCGATCTACCAGGCCGGCACGCTCAGCGGCAATCCGGTGGCGATGGCCGCCGGGCTGGCGATGCTGGAACTGATCCAGGAACCGGGCTTCCACCAGCGCCTGGACGCGGCCACCGCGCAGCTGTGCGCCGGCCTGGAAGCCGCTGCGGCGGCGGCCGGCGTGGCGGTCACCACCAACCAGGTCGGCGCGATGTTCGGGCTGTTCTTCACCACCGAGAAGGTGGAGACCTATGCGCAGGCCACTGCCTGCGACACCGCCGCGTTCAACCGCTTCTTCCACGCGATGCTGGAGCGCGGTGTGTTCCTGGCACCGTCGGCCTACGAGGCCGGCTTCGTCTCCAGTGCGCACGACCAGGACGTGCTGGAGGCCACCCTGGCCGCGGCGCGCGAGGCGTTCGCGGTGGTCGCCGCCGGCTGAGATGCCGGTGCCACGACCCTGGCATGACGACAACGCGCGGCGCCGATGGCCGGCGCCGCGCCGCTGCGCTGGATCAGCCGAACACGAACTTGCCCTTCATCACCGCCCAGTGTCCCGGGAACGAGCAGAAGAAGGTGTAGTCCCCGCCCTTGCTGAGCTTGGCGGTGGAGAACTTGACCGTGTCCGACTGCCCGGCGCCGATCACCTTGGTGTGGGCGATGATCCGCGGATCGTTCTTGGGCAGGTAGTTGTCGGCCAGGCTGGAACTGGTGCCGGCATTGGCCACCGCCTGGAAATCCGGGGTCTTGGTCAGCACCCAGTTGTGGCCCATCACCGCGGCGGCGAGCTTGCCGCTGTGCTTGAGCGTCACCGCCACCTCGGTGCAATCGGCCGCGACCTTGATCTGGGTCTGGTCGTAGGACATCTGGTCGGTGCCGGTGATGGTCACCGCGCAGGTCTTGGCCCAGGCGGCAGGCGCGAACGCGAGGCCGGCAAGGACGAGCAGCAGGGATGGAAGCTTGGTGTTCAAGGCGGGTTCCTCGGCAAGAAAGACAACACTGCGCCACGGCAGGTCGCGCGCGTGGCGGCGTGCCCCGACTGTCCGCCGGCCCGCGATGGCTTGTCAACGACAAGCGATGGCGCATTGCATCATCGGCACGCGCGGCGGCACGCGGCGGCGACCCCGCAGAGCGGCGTGAGCTTCGCTGCTCCCGCGCCACGCCAGCCGCCACTCACCCAGGTCTCCTCATGTCCGCAATGACCCGCGCGCGGCCGGCGTTGCTGCTGCTCGATTTCGACGGCGTGCTGGCGCGCTACACGCGTGCCGACCGCATCGCCGCGCTGGCCGCGCACTGCCGCTGCGAGGCCGCACAGGTGCGCGAGGTCCTGTTCGGTTCCGGATTGGAGACCGCCTACGACGGCGGCGAACTCGACACCGCCGCCTACCTGCAGCGATTGAGCGCGGGCCTGGGCGCCGCCGTGGACGCGGATGCGTGGATCGCCGCGCGGGTGGCGGCCAGCCGCGCCGACGCCGGTGTGGTCGCGCAGGTGCTGGCACTGGCCGAGCGCGTGGCCATCGGCGTGCTGACCAACAACGGTGCGCTGATGGCGCAGGCGATGCCGCAGATCGTGCCCGCGCTGTTCCCGCTGCTGCACGGGCGCGTGCTGTGCAGCGGCCGCCTGGGCGGGCGCAAGCCGGAGGCAACGGTATATCGGCACGCGCTGGCGCACTTCGATGTCGCCCCGCGGCAGGCGCTGTTCATCGACGACCTGTTCGTCAACGTGCGCGGCGCCCGCGCGATCGGCATGGCCGCGGAAACCGCCAGCGGCGCGCGCGCCCTGCGCCGCGCGCTGGCGCGGCACGGCCTGGGCTGAGTCGCCGACTCAGCGCGCGGCGAGGTAGGCGCGCAGCGCGCTGCGCAACCGCGCCAGGCCTTCGCCCAGTTCGGCATCGGTGAGGTTGAGCGCAGGCACGAAGCGCAGCACGTCCGGGCCCGCCTGCAGGGTCAGCAAACCGTGCGCGGCGGCGTGGTCGAGGATGGCGCCGGCCTGTCCGGCATGCGCCGGCGCCAGCACCGCACCCAGCATCAGCCCGCGGCCGCGAACCTGCGAGAACAACGCGAACTCGTCGTTGAGCGCCGCCAGGCCGGCACGCAGCGCCGCCGATTGCCGCGACACGTTGGCGGCGATCGCCGTCGAGGCCAGCTTGCGCAGCGCCACCCGCGCCACCGCCGCGGCCAGCGGGTTGCCGCCGAAGGTGGTGCCGTGCGCGCCGAACTGCATGGTCTCGGCGACCTTCGGCCCGGCCAGCAGCGCGCCGATCGGGAAGCCGCCGCCCAGCGCCTTGGCCAGGGTCACGATGTCGGGGACGACCTGGTCCTGCCAGTGCGCGAACAGGGTACCGGTGCGGCCCATGCCGCACTGGATCTCGTCCAGCACCAGCAGCGCGCCGTGGTGGTCGCACAGGGCCCGCACCTGCGCCAGGAAGCCCGGCGCCGCCGGCATCACCCCGCCCTCGCCCTGCACCGGCTCCAGCATCACCGCGGCCACGTCGCCGGCGGCCATCGCCGTTTCCAGCTGCACGATGTCGTTGAAGTCGACGTAGCGGAAACCGCCGGGCAGCGGCTCGTAGCCTTCCTGGTACTTGGGCTGCGCGGTGGCGGTCACCGCGGCCAGGGTGCGGCCATGGAAGCTGCCGCGGAAGGTGACGATCACCCGCCGCTGCGGCGGACGGCCCTGGGCGGTGGCCCACTTGCGCACCAGCTTGATCGCCGCCTCGTTGGCCTCGGCGCCGGAATTGCACAGGTAGGCCTTCTCCGCGAAGCGCGAGGCCACCACCAGTTCCTCGACCAGGCGCAGCGGCGGCTCGCTGTAGAACACGTTGCTGGTGTGCCACAGCTTGCCGGCCTGTTCGAGGAGCGCCGCCTGCAGGTCCGGATCGTTGTGGCCGAGCCCGCACACGGCGATGCCGGCGGACAGGTCGATGTAGTCGCGCCCCTCGCTGTCCCACACCCGCGCGCCCTGGCCGCGCTCCAGCACCAGTTGGCGCGGACGGTAGATCGGCAGCGCGTAGCGTTGGCCGAGGGCGATCAGCTCCGCGGCGGAAGAAGCGGTCATCGAGGCAGTCCTGCGGGGAAAACGCCGATTATAAGACCGCCGGCAGCGCACGGCCGGGGACTGCCGGCCGCCGCCTGGACCGACGGGGCGGCAGGCTGCTGTGCCACACCGCCGCCGCCCGCGCGCGTGCCGCAGCAACCCCACCACGCCGTTGCTCGACATGTGGGAGGGATTTCAGTCCCGACGCGTCAGCGCTACGGCGTCGGGGCGGAAGCCCCTCCCACAGGGGGCTCTCCAGCAGCCGCGTCGCATCCGATCAGGACGCCGCCTGCCGCGGCGCGCGCGCCCGCGACCGCAAGGCGGCTCGGGTAGCATGGGCGCATGCGATTTTTCCTCGATTCCCCGCTCGCCCCGGCGACCGAGCACGGCTGGCGGCGCCGCTGGTTCGACATCATCTATCGGCACGACACCACGCCTTCGCGCAACTTCGACCTGTTGCTGGTCGCGGCGATCCTGGCCAGCGTCGCGGTGATCCTGGTCGACAGCGTGCCGGCGCTGCACAGCCGTTACGCCGGCGCGCTGTACGTGCTGGAGTGGGGCTTCACCGTGCTGTTCACCGCCGAGTACGCCTTGCGCCTGGCCACGGTGCAGCGGCCGCTGCGCTATGCGCTGAGCTTCTGGGGCGTGATCGACCTGTTGTCGATCCTGCCCACCTACATCTCGTTTCTGCTGCCCGGCGCGCAGACGCTACTGGTGGTGCGCGTGCTGCGGGTGCTGCGGCTGTTCCGCATCCTCAAGCTGACCCGCTACGTCGAGGAAAGCAGCCTGCTGGTCGATGCGTTGTGGCGCAGCCGGCGCAAGGTGTTCGTGTTCCTGTTCACGGTGATCACACTGGTAGTGATCTTCGGCGCGTTGATGTACGTGGTCGAAGGCCCGGCCAACGGCTTCACCAGCATCCCCACCGCGATGTACTGGGCGGTGGTGACGATGGCCACGGTCGGCTTCGGCGACATCGCCCCGCTCACCCCGCTGGGCCGCGCCATCACCTCGGTGCTGATCCTGATCGGCTACAGCATCATCGCCGTGCCCACCGGCATCTACACCGCGGAACTGGCCAACAGCCTGCGCGATGCCGACCGCAGCCGCGCGCCGGATCGGCGCACCTGCGCGCACTGCGGCCTGCACGGCCACGACCGCAACGCCGGCTATTGCCGGGGCTGCGGCCAGGCGTTGCCCGAGACGGTGCCCTGAGCCCTTACCAGACGCCCGTGTTCGGCATCGACGCCCACGGCTCGGCCGGCGCCAGCGCCTCGCCCTTCTGCAGCAGCTCGATCGAGATCAGGTCCGGGCTGCGCACGAAGGCCATGCGCCCGTCGCGAGGCGGACGGTTGATGGTCACGCCGAGCGACTGCAGGTGCGCGCAGAGGGCGTAGATGTCGTCGACCTCGAAGGCCAGGTGGCCGAAGTTGCGGGCGCTGCCGTAGTCCTCGTCCGAGCCCCAGTTGTAGGTCAGTTCGACCTCGGCTTCCGGGTTCTCCGGCGCGCCGAAATACACCAGGGTGAACTTGCCGGCTTCGTTCTCGATGCGGCGGGTTTCGTGCAGGCCCAGACCTTCGGTGAAGAACGTGCTGGTCTTCTCCAGGTCGTGGACGCGGATCATGGCGTGCAGGTATTTCATCGTGACAACTCCGAGGGTGGGGGATGGGACGCGCGCCGTACCGCAATGGCGCGCGGAAAGGGCGCATAGGGTAGCGCCGGCGGCGTGCAGGCATGGCGACGCCGCAGCGGGACCGGTTCAGCGGAAATAGCAGGCCTTCAACGGCAGCGCCGCCGCGCCCACCGCGCTGGCATCGGCGGTGGCGGCGGCCGGCAGCAGCCGCGGCAACGGCCGCGCCTGGCCGCGGCGCGGCTGGTTGTCGATGCGCACGTGCGGAATCAGCCGCGTCGCCAGCTCGCGCGGCATGCGCCCGCCGAACACCACCGCCTGCGGATCGAAGATCGCCACGATCGCCGACACGATCAGCGACAGGCCCGGCGCCACCCGCGCGATCCAGCGCTCGATCGCGGGCCACGCCGGATCGTAGGCGGCCAGCAGCGCGCGGATGTCGGGCAGCGCGATGCCGTCCTCGGCCAGCAGTTGCCGCAACAGTTCCAGCGTGCCGCGCTCCAGCCCCTGCTGCGGCAGCATGCCGGCGAATTCGCCGGCGTTGCCGTGCGCGCCGCGCAGGCAGGTGCCGTCGATCACCACGCCACCGCCCAGGCCGTAATTGAAGTGCAGATAGGCGAAGTCGCGGTATTGGCGGCCGATGCCGAGCAGGCTCTCGCCCGCCGCCGCCACCGTGCCGTCGTTGTCCACCCACACCGGCAGGCCCAGCGCCTCGGCCAGCCAGTCGCCGATCGACAGCTCGCCCAGCGCGCGCAGCGGCTCGGGCGGATTCATGTGCACACCGTCCTCGACGAAGAAGCCGGTCATCGCCACCCCCGCGCCCAGGCGCGGACCCAGCCCGGCGCCGGCCGCCGCGGTCAGCGCCGCATCGGCCTCGCGCAGTTGCGCCAGCAGTGCGGCCGGCTCGGTCGAGCGCAGCGCATGTTCGGCGGTGCCGCGGATCTGCCCGCTGAAATCCAGCAATGCCAGCGACAGCGCATCCGTCGCGATCGCATAGCCGACGGTATGGCCGTAGCCGGGATTGAGCGCGATGCCCGCGCCCGGCTTGCCGCGGCCCGCGTGCGCCAGCGAGGCACCGATCGCGACTAGGCCGCGCTCGGCCAGCGCGTCGACCAGGCGCACCGCCGACTGCACGGTCAGCCCGGTGCTGCGGCTGAGATCGGCGCGGGTGGCGGTGCCGGCCAGGCGCAGGCGATCGAGCATGTGCCGCTCGTTGTCGCTGAGATCGGCGTGGATGGCGTGGCGGGACTCGGGAAGACGCGGCAGGGCGACGGCGACTGGAGCGGGCATGGGCGGCGGTGGCATCAAGACCCGGGCAGCATAGCCGCGCCGCGCGTGGTCATCGCGGCAGCGAACGCGATCGGATGGAACAGAGCGTTTTTGCAACGCGTCGCCGCGCGTAGCGATCATGGCCTCGCAACGCCCGCAACGCCCGCAACGCCCGCAACGCGCGGCCGCGGCACACCCGGCACCACGGCCACGCCGGGTCTCAGTCTAGGAACAGATCCGGCAGCATCGGCTGCGACGGATCCAGCGCGTAGCCGGACAGGTCGTGCACGCCCGCCTCGGCCAGCACCGCGTCGTCGATCAGGAACTGGCCATAGAAACCGGCCGCCGGCCGGGTCAGCACGGCGTGCGCGGCGTCGGCCATGATCTCCGGGCGGCGGCCGTTGCCGGCCTCGACGCCAGGGATCATGTTCAGCGCCTCGGTGGCGATCAACGTGCGCGGCCACAGCGCATTGACGGCAACGCCCTGCGGGCCGAACTCGCCGGCCAGGCCGAGGGTGACGAAGCTCATGCCCATCTTCGCCAGCGTGTAGCCGGTATGCGGCGCCCACCACTTCGGGTCCAGCGACGGCGGCGGCGCCAGGGTCAGGATGTGCGGGTTGGCGCTGCGCAGCAGGTGCGGCAGGCAGGCCTGCGCGCACAGGAAACTGCCGCGCGCGTTGACCTGCTGCATCAGGTCGAAGCGCTTCATCGGCGTCTCCAGCACACCGCGCAGCCAGATCGCGCTGGCGTTGTTGACCAGGATGTCGATGCCGCCGAAGGCCTCCACCGTCGCCGCCACCGTCGCACGCACCTGCTCCTCCTCGCGGATGTCGCACTTCAGCGCCAGCGCGCGCCCACCGGCCGCCTCCACCGCCGCCGCGGCGGTGTGGATGGTGCCGGGCAGCTTGGGATTGGGCACCGCCGATTTCGCCGCGATCGCCACATTGGCGCCATCGCGCGCCGCCCGCAGCGCGATCGCCAGCCCGATGCCGCGCGAGGCGCCGGTGATTAGGAGGGTTTTGCCTTTCAGGGTCATTTGAGTGGGAATGGGGAATAGAGAATCGGGAATGGGAAAAGCTTAGCGCCTTATCGCCGCGTGCCCGTCAGACCAGACGCACGCGGATTCCGTTTTTTCCATTCCCCATTCTCCATTCCCCAATCCCGGCCCCTCAGGGCTTCGGCCCCTGCCCCTCGTTGTCTTCCCACTTGAGCAGGCGCCGGGTGACGAAGCGGTACACCGGCTTGCCGCTGGCGAACCACAGTTCGCGCACCCAGGAATGGCGCTTGAGCAGGCGCCGCTCGACCGGGGTCAGCGCGTGCGCGCAGTACATGCGCTTGTGCTTGAGCAGATGGCGCAGGTCTTCACGCGCCAGCAGGCGCATCCAGCGCGAACGCGGCGCGCCGCGCACGGCCAGCTGGAAGTCGATCAGCGCCGGGCTGCCGTCGGCCAGCACCAGCCAGTTGGCCTCCTTGGCCAGGTCGTTGTGCGCCACCCCGCGCCGGTGCACCTGCTGCAGCAGGCGCCGCGCAGCGCGGAAATAGGCCAGGTCGCCGCGCGGCGGCCGCTGGTACATCGCCGCGCCGTCCAGATAACTGCGATCCAGGAAGGTGCCGTCCCAGCCGCGCAGCTGCGGCGTCGCCGCCATGCCGTTCAGCTGCCGCAAGGCGAGCGCCTCGCGCCGCGCCAGCCACCATGCGGGCAGCCGCAGCCACCACGGCGAGGCGGTGAGGTCGCGGCGGACGAAGCGCGCCTCGCCCTCGCCCAGCAGCAGGATGCGGCCGAAGCTGTCGGCCTTGAGGATCTGGACGGTGCGGGAAGCGGGGGCAGGCATCCGGCCAGTGTAGAGCGTGCGACGCGGTTTGACGGGTCTGCACGGTCGCCCGTCACTCCAGGCAGGCACCTGGTCCGGTGCTGCTCACCTGGGCGTCGTGCCAGGCGCCAGCGCACGCCGCGCGTGCGTGACGCCGCCGCCCTGCGAAGCGACGGCGTCACGCACCGGCCCCGGCGCGGCGGCGCTGCCATCCCCGGCACGGGACGGCGACAACGACGCGCCCGACGGCGGACCAGGTCTGCCGGGCGGCCCGGTTGCGCAAGGCCGGTCGCCCGACACGGCACCCCGGCGCTAACGGACCGTCATCGTGCTCCCTCTATACTTGCCCGATGAATGCCTCATGGACCGATGCCACGCTGGAGTGGATCGCAGCACACCCCATCCTGGCCGGCGCGGTCATCTTCGCCATCGCGTTCTGCGATGCGGTCATCATCCTCGGCACCCTGGTGCCGGCGCTGCCGCTGCTGTTCGCGATCGGCGTGCTGATCGGCCTGGGCCAGATCTCCGGCCCGTACGCGGTGGTCAGCGCCGCGCTCGGCGCGCTGATCGGCGATGCGCTCAGCTACTGGGTCGGCTATCGCTGGGGCCATCAGCTGCGCAACTACTGGCCGTTCAAGCGCTATCCGCAGTTGCTCGACCGCGGCGAGGCGATGTTCCGCCGCAATGCCTTCAAGAGCATCCTGGTGGCGCGCTATGTCGGTGCCATCCGTCCGTTCGTGCCGGCAGTGGCGGGCATGATGAAGATGCCGCTGCGGCGCTATCTGCTCCCAAGCAGCGTGGCCGCGGTGACCTGGTCGCTGCTGTTCCTGGGACCGGGCTGGCTGCTGGGCCAGGCCTACGACGCGGTGGCCGCGGTCGCCGGGCGCCTGTTCCTGGTGCTGGGCCTGCTGGCGCTGGCGCTAGGCCTGGTGTGGGCCATCGTGCTGTACGGCTACCGCTGGTCGGCCGGGCACATGGACGCACTGCTGGCGCGTGGCCTGGACTGGTCGCGCCGGCACCCGGTGCTGGGCCGCTACTCGATCGCGGTGTTCGACCCGCAGCGCCGCGAATCGGTGCCGCTGGCGATGCTGGCGGTGATGCTGCTGGCGCTGGGCTGGGGCTGGTTCGCGCTGCTGATGGTGGTGGTGGCGCACGGCGAGCCGCTGCGCCTGGACCTGGCCGTGCACGACCTGATGCTGGCCCTGCGCAACCCGCTGGCCGACTATCCGATGACCGCACTGGCCTCGCTCGGCGACTGGCAGGTGCTGCTGCCGCCGACCGCGCTGGGCCTGCTCTACCTGGCCTGGCGCCGACGCTGGATGGCCGCGGCGCACTGGCTGGCGGCGCTGGCGTTCGGCCTGGCCCTGACCAAGCTGCTCGGCACCACCGTGCACGTGGTACGGCCGCCGGCGGCCAGCAGCGGTTTCGGCTTCCCTTCGGTGGCGGTGACCATGGCCACCATCAGCTTCGGCTTCTTCGCGGTGCTGATCGCGCGCGAGTTGCCCGGGCGCTCGCGGGTGTGGCCGTACCTGCTGTCTGGCGCGGTGGTGACCCTGATCGGCTTCGCCCGCCTGTACCTGGGCGCGCACTGGCTCAGCGACGTGGTCGGCGGCATGCTGTTCGGCATCTTCTGGCTGCTGGTGCTGGGCATCGCCTACCGCCGCCGCTTCAACCGCGGGTTCTGGATGAAGCCGCTGGCCTGGCTGTTCTACGGCGGCTTCGCGATCGCCGCGCTGTGGTACGCGCCGCGCCAGCTGGAACGCAAGCTGGCCAAGTTCGAACCGCCGCCGCCGCAGGTCACGCAACTGGCGGACGCGGCCTGGTGGCAGCACGACTGGCGCACCCTGCCGTCGCGGCGCAACGAGTTCGACGACGACCAACGCTGGCCGTTGGACATCCAGGTGGCCGGGCCGCTGGCGCCGCTGCAGCGCCAGCTCGAAGCGGCAGGCTGGCGCGTGCAGCCGCAGGCCGGCTGGCAGCAGGCGCTGCAGTTGCTCGACTACAAGGCCACGCCGGCGCAGGTGCCGGTGCTGCCGGCGACGCTGGACACGCGGGTCGAATCGCTGCTGATGCTGCGCCCCGGTCCGAATCCGGACGAGCTGTACGCGCTGCGCCTGTGGCCGGCGCCGGCGCGCCTGCAGCCGGGCAACGTGCCGCTGTGGCTGGGCAGCGCGCAGAGCCTGCGCTACGAGCGCCACTTCAACCTGATCGGCCTGTGGCGACCGCTGCGCGGCGCAGATCCGGCGCTCAACGCCGTGACCGAGGCGCTGCACGCGCTGCCCACGCGCAAGGACATGCACCGCCGCAGCGAAATCCCGGTGCTGCTGGTACGCAGCGAAGGCGAAGCGCCGCCGTCGCCCTGAGCGGCGGCGGCGTTACGCCTCAACCCCTCTCGAACCGATCGGTGCCACACCGGCGCTGCGCTGCTCTGCAGGCGCCGGCGGCGGGCGATGGCGGCTACTTCACCTCGACCCGGATCGAACGCGAGTCGGTGGCACGGCCCTCCCAATGCCGCGAGTAGACGAGTTCGATCGCGCCGCTGCCGTGATCGGTGGCCTTGAAGGTGTAGGTAACAGTGCTGGGGCAACCCATGCGACCGGTGGCGCAGGCCGTGCCGGGTGCATGCTCGATGTCGAGCAGCGCCAGCGGCGCGGGCAAGCTGCGCAAGGCCCAGGCGCTGCCGGTCGACCCGTTTTCGGAGAGGGTGACCGCGAACAGTTGCCCGCGCTGCAGCGCGAACGGCTTCATCGACGGCGCCAGGCAGGTCTTGGGCGACACCTGATCGGCATTGCCGGTGACCAGGGCGATGGAACCGCGCGGGCAGTCGGCCTGGCCGGCTGCGGCTGCGGGCGCGGGGACCGTCTCGGCGGCGATGGCGGGCAGGCTCGGACCGCCGCCGGCGGACAGCAACAACAGCAGGAAGGAACGCCTCATACGAAGTCCTCGATCGTGCGTGGATAGGACGTCAGGCCGCCAGGGCGGGATGCCGTTGCCGGCGGCCGGGCGCGGCCGCCGATCGCTGCCAAGCGTGGCCCGCGCCTGCTAGCGGCGCGCTGAATGCCGGCTGCGGCGCGCACGTGGCCCGCCTGTGGCATGACCCATCGAGAACAACGCGCGGCGATCGTGGCGATGATGGCGCAGCGCCGCACGGATGCCGGCCGCCGCGCTCCACGTCAGGCCAGGACGGCGACACCGCCCTCGTCTGCCTCGCTCAGGGAATCCAGGCCAGCAACTGGTCCAGCCGCGCGTGCGGGTCGTCTTCCTGCAGCAGCGACAGGCGCTGGCGCTCGTCCAGCGGCAGCAGTTCGGCCATGCGCCAGCCGACCCAGGCGGCCTGGTCGAGTTGGCGCGGGCCGGCCAGCGGATACACCGCGGCGGCCTGGTCGAGGATGCTGTCGAGCACGGTCGCCAACAGCGCATGCTGCGGACGCAGCTCGTCGTCGCCATCGGCCTCGCGCCATTCCACGTCGCCGACCACCAGGCCGTTGTCGCGGACCCGGCTGCGCAGCACATGGAAGCGCCGCGCGCCGCGCAGGCTCAGCACCAGCACGCCATCGGCGCCGACATCGAAATCGACGATGCGCGCCTCGGTGCCGAACGCCGCCGGCACCGCCGGGGCGCCGGTCTCGCTGCCGTCCAGGATCAGGCAGACGCCGAAGCCGCTGTCGGTACGCCCGCATTCGCGGACCAGATCCAGGTAGCGGCGCTCGAACACCCGCAGCTTGATCGAGGCGCCGGGCAGCAGCACCGCGTGCAGCGGGAACAGCGGCAGCGTGCTCCGCTGCGGACTCACGCGCCGGCTCCGCCGTGCCCGGCAGCGCTCATTGCAGCGCGGCCAGGAAGCGGCGCGGTGCGCCGTCGAAGCCGCCGTTGGACATGAACACCACATGGTCGCCGGCGCGCGCCTGCGCCTGCAGCGCGGCCAGCAGGGCATCCACGTCGGCCGCCGCGCAGGCATCGCCGCGCACCGCGGCGATCACCTTGCCCGCGTCCCAGGCCAGTTCCGGCCGCTGCAGGAACACCACCGCGTCGGCGGCCTCCAGCGACGGCGCCAGCGCCTCGGCATGCGCGCCCAGCCGCATCGAATTGCTGCGCGGCTCCATCGCCACCACGATGCGCGCGGCGCCGACCTTGGCGCGCAGGCCTTCGAGCGTGGTGCGGATGGCGGTGGGATGGTGGGCGAAGTCGTCGTACACGGTGATGCCCTGCGCCTGGCCGAGCACTTCCAGGCGCCGCTTGACGCTGCGGAAGCGCGCCAGCGCCGGCATCACCTGCGCCGGCGCCACGCCCACCGCATGGGCGGCGGCCAGCGCGGCCAGCGCGTTCATCACGTTGTGGCGGCCGAGCAGCGGCCATTCCACCTCGCCCAGTTCGCGGCCCTGGTGCAGCACCGCGAAGCGGCTGCCGTCGGCGGCGATCAGGCGCGCGCTCCAGTCGAAGCCGGGATCGAAGCCGAAGCGCTCGACCGGGGTCCAGCAGCCCATCGCCAGCACCTCGCGCAGGTGCGCGTCCTCGCCGTTGACGATCAGCCGGCCGCGGCGCGGCACGGTCCGCACCAGATGGTGGAACTGGCGCTGGATCGCGGCGACGTCGGGGAAGATGTCGGCGTGGTCGTACTCGAGGTTGTTGAGGATCGCCACCAGCGGCCGGTAGTGCACGAACTTGCTGCGCTTGTCGAAGAACGCGGTGTCGTACTCATCGGCCTCGACGACGAACAGCGGCCGCTCCGCCAGCTCGGCCCCCTGCTCCCCTTCTCCCCCCGGGAGACACTGGCGCGCAGCGCCGGATGAGGGTTGGGCGACCGGCAACCCCAGCCGCGCGGACACGCCGAAATCCTCGGCCACCCCGCCAATCAGGAAGCCCGGTTCGCGCCCCGCCGCCTGCAGCAGCCAGGTCAGGATGCTGGTGGTGGTGGTCTTGCCGTGGGTGCCGGCCACCGCCAGGGTGTCGCGTCCCGGCAGCACCTGCTCGCTCAACCATTGCGCACCCGAGGTGTAGGCGCGCCCGGCGTCGAGCACCGCCTCCACCGCCGCGTTGCCGCGCGACAGCGCGTTGCCGACGATCACCTGGTCGCAGTCCGCGGCGATGTGCTCGGGCAGGTAGCCCTGCTTCAGCGCGATGCCCAGGTGTTCCAGTTGTGTGGACATCGGCGGGTAGATCGCCTGGTCGCTGCCTTCGACCGCATGGCCGAGTTCGCGCGCCAGCGCGGCGACACCGCCCATGAACGTACCGGCGATGCCGAGAATATGGATCTTGCTCATGGCCCGATTGTCGCCGATCCCCCGGCGCACGCAAACCGGCGCAGGTGCGGCCGTTGGCCGTGGCAGGCAGGCCGTGGGACCGATCCGGGGCAATCGTGGCGCGGCGCCGTCAAGTAGGGAATCCCCCACATCCGCTGAGGAAAGTCCCCGATAGGCAAGTCGGGAGCCGACGCCGAGAATGAACGGGCCAGCCTCGACACCCTGTGGTTCTACTCCCCAAGAGACCATCCCCAAGGGAGCTCATGTCGTGGGGCTCTGAGCAAGCCCGTTCGCTGGCACCTTCTTTCCCCGATCCCTGCCCTCCATTGGCAGGCGGGATGCGCGCCCACGGTGGCCACTCGCTGTGCGCAGCGCAGCAGGACATGTCCTTACGTCGCTTTACCGCCGCAGGAGCGGTTTCAGCCGCGGCGTGCCTTACCGGGTATGCGTGTCGGGAAACCGCTCGTACGGGCGGGCGTTGCGCGTGGTGACGGGAGGCGCACCGCCACCGGTACGGCGCCGTCTGCACGACCGGCACCCGCGGCGGGCGCCGGCGTGCCGTGCCGCCTCAGCGGCCGATCGCCGCCAGGATGCGGGCGAGCACCTCGTCCAGCGAGCCGACGCCATCGACCCGCGCCAGCGTGCCGCGCTTGTCGTAGAAGCCGATCACCGGCGCGGTCGAATCGGTGTAGACCTGCAGGCGCTTGCGCACCGACTCGGGATTGTCGTCCTCGCGGCCTTCGGCCTTGGCGCGGCCGGCGATGCGCTCGACCAGCAGTTCGTTGGCCACGTCCAGCTGCACCACCGCGTCCAGCGGCTGGCCGAGCTTGGCCAGCAGTTCGTCCAGCGCGCCGGCCTGGGCCAGGTTGCGCGGGTAGCCGTCGAGGATGAAGCCGTTGCGCACGTCGTCGCGGCCGAGGCGCGATTCGAGCATGCCGAGCAGGATGTCGTCGGAGACCAGGTCGCCGCGCGCCATCACTTCCTTGGCCTGCACGCCCAGCGGGGTGCCGGCGGCGACTTCGGCGCGCAGCAGATCGCCGGTGGAAATGTGCGGGATCTGCAGCTTGTCCTTTAGGCGGGCCGCCTGCGTGCCCTTGCCCGATCCGGGCGGTCCCAACAGAACCAATCGCATCAACCTGACTCCTCGAGGAAAGTACCGTGCGCGGCCGGCGGCGTTAGACTCGGGGGCCACGCCTGCGCTGCACCGCTAGAGCCCCAGCTTACCGCATCCAGGCAATGTCCCGGCAATGTCCCCACCCCAGGAGCGAACCCCGACCATGGCCCAAGGCACCCTGCTGTACGCCCAGTCCGGCGGCGTCACCGCCGTCATCAACGCCAGCGCCGCCGCCGTCATCGGCGAAGCGCGGGCGCGCAAGGTCAAGGTGCTGGCCGCGCGCAACGGCATCCTCGGCGCGCTGCGCGAGGACCTGATCGACACCTCCAAGGAGTCGGCGGCGGCGATCGCCGCGCTGGCCCATACGCCCGGCGGCGCGTTCGGCTCGTGCCGCTACAAGCTCAAGTCGCTGGAAGCCGACCGCGCCAAGTACGAGCGCCTGCTGCAGGTACTGCAGGCGCACGACGTGCGCTACTTCCTCTACAACGGCGGCAACGATTCGGCCGACACCGCGTGGAAGGTGTCGCAGCTGGCGCAGGCGTTCGGCTACCCGCTGCACTGCATCGGCGTGCCCAAGACCATCGACAACGACCTGGCGGTCACCGACACCTGCCCGGGCTTCGGCTCGGCGGCCAAGTACACCGCGGTGTCGGTGCGCGAGGCGGCGCTGGACGTGGCGGCGATGGCGGAGACCTCGACCAAGGTATTTGTCTACGAGGCCATGGGCCGCCATGCCGGCTGGCTGGCCGCCGCGGCCGGACTGGCCGCGCAATCGCCGGACGACGCGCCGCAGATCATCCTGTTCCCCGAACGCGCCTACGACGAGGCCGCCTTCCTGGCGCAGGTGCGCAAGGTGGTGGACAAGGTCGGCTGGTGCGTGGTGGTGGCCAGCGAAGGCATCCAGACCGCCGACGGCCGCTTCGTCGCCGATGCCGGCGGCGGCACCGATGCGTTCGGACACAGCCAGCTCGGCGGCGTGGCGTCCTACCTGGCCGGCAAGGTCAAGGCCGAACTCGGCTACAAGGTGCACTGGACCCTGCCCGACTACCTGCAGCGTTCGGCCCGCCACCTCGCCTCGCGCACCGACTGGGAGCAGGCGCAGGCGGTCGGCAAGGCCGCGGTGCAGTTCGCGCTGAAGGGCATGAACGCGGTGATGCCGGCGATCGTGCGCAGCAGCGATGCGCCGTACCGCTGGAAGATCGAGGCGGCACCACTGCACAAGGTCGCCAACCACGAGAAGAAGATGCCCGCCGGTTTCCTGCGCAAGGACGGCTTCGGCATCACCGACAAGGCGCGCCGCTACCTGCAGCCGCTGATCCGCGGCGAGGCGCCGCTGCCCTACGGCACGGACGGCCTGCCCAAGTACGTGGCGCTGAAGAACGTGGCGGTGAAGAAGAAGCTGCCGGCCTGGGAGGGCTGACAGCGCGGGCGCACGATCGGCATGACGTCATCGGTGCATGCCGTAGCGCGCGGGATGTCGCCGTTGGCGCCAGCCTCTGCAGGCGCTGCGCCGGACCGATCGGGGGACGCGACAGGACGCTGCAGGGGTCCTGGCGCATCCACCACGGATGTCGGATTGCCTGCAGCTTGAGAGAAGACGAAGCCACCAGGATGCGCGACACGCACGAAGACCCAAGCAGCGCGTGCGGCCACGTGCGCTTCGATTGGCACAGCGACCCCATCACGCGTGCGACGCCGGTGGACGAGCACTATCGCAACACGCAGAACATGCGCCGCTTCCTCGTGACCATGTGCGGCGACGGCTTCGCGTTCGACCGGGCGTTCATGGCCTGGATCAGGAATGGCGTCGCCAAGACCATGGGCGACGTCGCCGACGAATGGCGGCGACGGCACACCAGCAACGTGCCGACCTGAGGCTCCGCGCGCCGCATGCGACGGATCGGCGACGGTCAAGAAGTGCGACAGCAACGCAAAGCGCAAAGCCGCCAAGCCTGTCCTGGATCCTGCTTTACGCAGGCATCGAGGGATCGCATGCGCCGTGCCTGTGCGGCCTCACGACAGCCACGTTACCGTGGCGCATACGCAGCGCCGGTCGCGGCCGCCCTGCCTGCGCGATGCAGGGCGTGACGGCCGAGGCGGCTCGGCAATCCTCCCGCTCAGCGGCAGGCCTTGCCTTCCACCGTCATCTGCGCGGTGAACTGCGGCACCTGCGGGACCTTGCCGGCGGCCGCCTGCTGCTTGGCCTCTTCCAGATAGATCCGCGACTGGCCCTGACCATCGCGCTCGGTGTTCAGCGCCACCGGCTTGCGCCACACCCGCACCACCGCCTGCTGCGACGGACAGGCGGCGCTGGGCACGCGGATCAGATCGTTGAACTTCCAACCGGTGGCCTCGCTGGGCTTGGCCTGGTCGAACTCGACCAACCTGGCGCGCGGCTGGCAGGTCGGGCTGCTGCGCACCGCGGAGAAGCGGTAGGGCTGCGCCGCATCGCCGGTGTACTCGCCCTCGAAGCGCACGCAGGCCTCGGGGATCTGGCGGATGGTATGCACCACGCCCACCGCCTGCGGCGCGCTGGCCGGGCGCTGCAGTTCCGGGGTCGGGTCGGCGGCTGCAGCGGCCAGCGGCGCCAGCGCACACAGGCCGAGGGCCAGGATCGAGGCGCGTGCGCGCAGCCTTGGGGAAATCGTCGATTGCATCGGAGGGCTCCTGGGAAGCGATGCGCCACGCTGCCACGCACAGACTGAACCGCACGCCAAAAGTGAGACGCCCTGCCTGGTCGCTGGCGGCATCACGGAGGCAGGCGCATACTCGCCCACGTTCAGGCCAGATGACATTGCGATACGCACCAGCGGCGCGCGTTGTGGCCGCGGAGTCGTTGCATGCTTCAGCTCCTACGGTGTGATCCCCCGGTATGTCCAGCGCTTGGGCGCCATCCACATCCTTGGGAGGGGTCATGCTGGAACGATATGCGGTCACCGTGGCACTGGCGTGCGCGGCTCTGGCGGTGCTCTACGGCATCGTCTCCACGCGCTGGATCCTGGCGCAGCCCGCCGGCAACGAACGCATGCGGCAGATCGCCGATGCGATCCAGGAAGGCGCCCGCGCCTACCTCAACCGACAGTACTTGACCATCGCCATCGCCGGCGCGGTCCTGCTGGTGCTGGTCGGGGTGTTCCTGAGCTGGTACACCGCCGGCGGCTTCGCGATCGGCGCGGTGCTGTCCGGGGTCGCCGGCTACATCGGCATGAACCTGTCGGTGCGCGCCAACGTGCGTACCGCCGAAGCGGCGCGGCGCGGGCTGGCGCCGGCGATGGCGGTCGCGTTCCGCGGCGGCGCGATCACCGGGATGCTGGTGGTCGGGCTGGGCCTGATCGGCGTGGCCGGCTACTACGGCCTGCTGCAATGGCTGGGACACAGCGTGGGCGACAGCCTGCATGCGCTGGTCGGCCTGGCCTTCGGCAGTTCGCTGATCTCGATCTTCGCGCGCCTGGGCGGTGGCATCTTCACCAAGGGTGCCGACGTCGGCGCGGACCTGGTCGGCAAGGTCGAGGCCGGCATTCCCGAGGACGACCCGCGCAACCCGGCGGTGATCGCCGACAACGTCGGCGACAACGTCGGCGACTGCGCCGGCATGGCCGCCGACCTGTTCGAGACCTACGCGGTCACGGTGATCGCGACGATGCTGCTGGGCGGGTTGATGGCCGCCGAGGCCGGACGCAACGCGGTGCTGTATCCGCTGGTGCTGGGCGGGGTGTCGATCGTCGCCTCGATCGTCGGCACCTTCTTCGTGCGCGTGCGCCCGGGCGGCTCGATCATGGGCGCGCTGTACAAGGGCGTGGTGGTCTCGGCGGTGCTGGCGGCGCTGGCGTTCTGGCCGGTGACCCAGCAACTGATGGGCGACACCGCCGCCGGTGCCGGCAAGCTCTACGGCTGCGCGCTGATCGGCCTGGCGCTGACCGGGCTGATCGTGTGGATCACCGAGTACTACACCGGCACCCAGTACAAGCCGGTGCAGCACGTGGCGCAGGCCTCGACCACCGGCCATGGCACCAACATCATCGCCGGCCTCGGCATCTCGATGAAGTCCACTGCGCTGCCGGTGATCGCGGTGTGCGCCGCGATCTGGGGCGCGTTCGCGCTGTCGGGCCTGTACGGCATCGCCATCGCCGCCACCGCGATGCTGTCGATGGCCGGCATGATCGTGGCGCTGGATGCGTACGGTCCGATCACCGACAACGCCGGCGGCATCGCCGAGATGGCGGAACTGCCGCCGGAGGTACGCGCGGTCACCGACCCGCTGGACGCGGTCGGCAACACCACCAAGGCCGTGACCAAGGGTTATGCGATCGGCTCGGCGGCGCTGGCGGCGCTGGTGCTGTTCGCCGACTACACCCACAACCTGCGCGCCGCGCACCCCACCGAAACCTTCGCCTTCGACCTGTCCGACCACACGGTGATCATCGGCCTGCTGATCGGCGGCCTGATTCCCTACCTGTTCGGCGCGATGGCGATGGAAGCGGTGGGCCGCGCCGCCGGTGCGGTGGTGGAGGAAGTGCGGCGGCAGTTCCGCGAGATCGCCGGCATCATGCAGGGCACCGGCAAGCCGCAGTACGACCGCGCGGTGGACATGCTGACCCGCTCGGCGATCCGCGAAATGATCGTGCCCTCGTTGCTGCCGGTGGCGGTGCCGATCGTGGTCGGCCTGTTGCTGGGCCCGCGCGCGCTCGGCGGCCTGCTGATCGGCACCATCGTCACCGGGCTGTTCGTGGCCATCTCCATGACCACCGGCGGCGGCGCCTGGGACAACGCCAAGAAGTACATCGAGGACGGCCATTTCGGCGGCAAGGGCAGCGAGGCGCACAAGGCCGCGGTCACCGGCGACACCGTCGGCGACCCGTACAAGGACACCGCCGGCCCGGCGATCAATCCGCTGATCAAGATCATCAACATCGTGGCGTTGCTGCTGGTGCCGCTGCTGTAGCCACACGCGCAGCGGGCATCGGCGACATGCCGGTGCCTGCTGCGCGTCCTTTGCCGCTACAGGCAGTCGATCAGACCGTCGTTGATGCTGTGCTCGCTGTGCGGCAGCGGCGCGAACAGCGGCCGCTCGCCCGACAGCGCCGCATACAGCGCGTGCAGCCGGGTCTGCGGCTGCAGCGGGGTCCGGCAGTGCCACAGCCGCGCATCGACCACGACCCGGCCGGTGTCCGCATCGATACTGGCCTCGCTGGCGCCGAAGCTCCAGATACACTCCCCGATCACCCCGTCGCGCTGGCGCACCGAGCAGCGATAGCGCAGCGGCCGGTAGTCGCTGTAGTCGCCTTCGCAGAAGGTGTCGCCGCAGAGCTGGTCGAAGTCGTGCGCCAACCGTTGCTCCAGGTCGGAGAACGCCTCCCAGCCCTCGCCCGGGGCGGGATAGTCCATCGCATCCACGTAGGCCGGTTGCGCCTGCTGCGCCTGCGCACCGCCGCAGGCCAGGACCAGCACCGCCAGCAGCGGCAGCATCGATTGCCGGATTCCGTTCATCGTCTTGCTCCTTGGGTGGGGACAGTGGCCACAGGATCGCCGCCACCCGATTCCGGCACCATCGGAATGCGCCCCATGCGGGCCGGTATGGAGTCCGAAACCGCTGTAGGAATCCTCCGAACCGCCGTGCGCTGCATTGCAACAGCCAACCGACTAGAATGCCTGCCTCTTTAGAAGCCACTCCACTGGAGCTAGCGCATGGGTCTGGAACTGGTCACCTCCGGCAAGAACCTGCCGGAAGAAATCAACGTCGTCATCGAAATCCCGAAGGATTCCGAGCCGGTCAAGTACGAAGTGGACAAGGCCAGCGGCGCCATCTTCGTCGACCGCATCCTCTCCACCCCGATGCGCTACCCGTGCAACTACGGCTACGTGCCCAACACCCTGTGCGGCGACGGCGACCCGGCCGACGTGCTGGTGGTGCTGCCGCTGCCGCTGGTGCCCGGCTGCGTGGTGCGCTGCCGCCCGGTCGGCGTGCTGAAGATGAGCGACGAGGCCGGCAGCGACGAGAAGATCCTGGCGGTGCCGGTGGCCAAGGTGTTCCAGGGCTATGCGCACATCGAGGACATCACCCAGGTGTCCGGCCACTGGATGGAGCGCATCGGCCACTTCTTCGAGCACTACAAGGACCTGGAGAAGGGCAAGTGGGTCAAGCTCGACGGCTGGGGCAACGCCGAGGAAGCCAAGCGCATCCTGCGCGAGTCCGTGACCCGCTTCGAAGCCGGCGCCTGAGCCGCCGCCACGGCGGGGCGCCGCCGCCCCGCCGTGGCTGATCCGTTTCACGTTTTGCCGTTGCCGGGGCGCCGCCCTTCGGGGTTTGCGGTACATTGCGCCATGGCATCACCGAGCCCGGTCCGTCCGCGATCCGGCTCTTCTTAGGGGACAGTCTCTTGCGCATCCTGTTCGTCGGCGACGAAGCCAGCCTTCCGTCCGAAGTCACTGAATACATTCGCGATCTTGGCGACGACTGGCAGGTCCAGAGCGTTGCCGACGGCAATGCCGCGATCGCCGCGGCGGCCACGGTGCGCCTGGATGCGGTGATCGCCGCGCCGACGCTGCCGGACCTGACCACCGCCACCCTGCTCGGCCAGATCCGCACGCTGAGCCCGGAAACCATCCGCATCGCGCTGATCGAGGCCGAACAGAGCAATCGCGCGCCGCCGGCGCGGATCATCGGCGTGGCCCACCGGTTCCTGCCGCTGCCGCTGTCCCCGGAAATGCTGCTGGAAGCGGTCACCAGCCTGGAGGAACTGCAGGAACTGCTGGGCAACCCGCGCCTGCGTTCCAGCATCGGCCGCATCGAGAAGCTGCCCTCGCCGCCGCATCTGTACCTGAGCCTGATGCACGCGCTGGAGCAGGACGAGGGCAGCAACGCCGCCGACCTGGCCAAGCTGGTCTCGGCCGACCCGGCGATCGCGGCCAAGGTGCTGCAGCTGTGCAATTCGGCGTTCTTCTCCAACGGCCGCACCATTTCCGACCTGCGCACCGCGGTGACCCGGCTCGGCACCGCCACCCTGCGTGATCTGGTCCTGGCCAGCGAAGTGTTCTCGGTGCAGGCGCTGTCCAACGCCGAGCGCAACGCGCTGCAGCAGCGCTCGCTGCTGGCGTCCAAGCTGGCCGCGAAGATGCTGCCGGCCTCCAGCGTCGAACTCGGTTCGACCGCGGCGCTGCTGGCCGACATCGGCCTGCTGCTGCCGGGCGTGCGCGACGAGCGCGAGCCGCCCACCGATGCCAACGACACCCGGCCGGGCCACGCCGAAGCCGGCGCCTACCTGCTGGGCCTGTGGGGCCTGCCGATGCCGATCATCGAGGCGGTGGCCTTCCATCGCCAGCCGCAGCGTTCCAGCACCCGCAGCTTCTGGGTCACCGGCGCGGTGCACGTGGCGATGGCGCTGGCCAGCGGCTCGGAGGTCGACGAGGAGTACCTCTCCAAGACCGGCATGCTCAACAAGCTGCCGAGCTGGCGCGAGCATGCCGAGAACCTGATGGGGCTGACCTCGGCCTGAGCCCGACCGTGGCGCGCGCGGCCTGCCGCCGCGTGAGCCGGATGGTGCCTTCTGCACTTCGCCGGCGTCCTCGCTGCCGTTGGCACACGTCTTTCGGCGCCTCTCGCGCCGCCATCGCGGCTCGCCAGCCGCCCAATCCGCACGACGGTCCGCCGCGCGCCCCTGCAGTGGTGCAACGCCTGCGCCATCCCGCGTCACGGTGAGAGCCGCTTCCCCGCGAGCGCGCAGTGGCCACGAGAGGAACCGCGTCACGACGCGAAGCTCGCTGTCGCAGGAGCGGCTGCGTTCGGCCACAGCGAGTTCATGGCGCCGACACGCGATGCCAAGTCGCTTTGCGTCGCATCGCCACCGGTCGCCGGACCACTGGCAGCGGGAAGCACCGGCCATCATGCGCCACGCCCCAGCTCGCCAACCACCTGTCCGCTGCCCGACACGCCACGTCACACACGCCGCGCAGGCACAAAAAAAGACGGGCCTTGCGGCCCGTCTTCGTGTCACGCAAACAGCTCGATCAGAAGCGCTGGGTGTACTTCATGTACACGTAGCGACCGATGTCGAAGCCGCCGTAGTAGGCGAAGCTGCTGTCCGGGGCCGAGTACATCAGCGGACCGCGGTGGTCGAACACGTTGTTCGCACCAATGGCGATCGTCGCGTCCCACGGCGCCCTCCAGTTGACCTGCAGGTCGTGGAAGGTGTTGGCACCGGTGTGACGCAGCGGATCGGCTTCGCCATTGGCAAAGTGGTCCGGCGCATCGCAGTAGTCAGCGGCGCGCGAGATGCACTTTTCCTTCATGCCGGAGTAGTAGCGCAGGGTGTAGTTCACACCGAAGTCGCCCATCGTCCAGTTCACGCCCAGGTTGGAACGCACGCGGAAGATGCCCGGAGTACCGACACTGCCGATGGTGATGTTGTCGCCCGCGGCGTTCTGGCCGGCTTCGTCGTACTTGCTGACGTAGCTGGTCTGCCAGTCGATCATGATCTTGCCGAACGCCATTTCCGGCAGACGGTAGCGGATGCCCAGATCGTAGCCTTCGGTCTCCATCTGGCCGAGGTTGGCCACACCGTAGGTCATTGCCGAGATGTGGCCGTCGGCGGCGCGGGTCACGCCGGCGCAGCGCTCGGCATTGCCCAGCACGTAGCAGTCGCGCAGGATGCGGTCGACGCTATCGGCGATGATCATGTCCTTGATCTCGTAGCGGTACCAATCCAGCGAGATGTCCAGGCCCTGCACCCAGCGCGGGCTCCACACCAGACCGGCGGTCTTGCTGGTGGAGGTCTCCGGACGCAGGTTCGGGTTGGAGCCGCTGATGAACTCGTCCGGGGTCTGGCAAGGAAGGGTCGAACACGGCACGTAGCCCTGGCCCAGCTGGGTGTAGCCGACCGGCACGCCGGCCGCGCTGCACGCCGCATTGCCGTTGACGCTGTTCGGCGCACCCACGCCGCACGGATCGATGTACGACTCGAAGCTGCTGTTCAGGCCGCCGTACAGATCGCTGATCGTCGGGGCGCGGAAGCCCTCGGCGTAGGTGCCGCGGACCAGCAACTCGTCGATCGGCTTCCAGGTGAAGCCGAACTTGGAGTTCACCGTGTCGCCGAAGTTGCTGTAGTCGGAGTAGCGGCTGGCCAGGTTCAGGGTCAGCTGCTTGGCGAACGCCATGTCGGCCAGGATCGGCACGTTCAACTCGAGGTAGAACTCGTCCAGATCGTAGTTGCCGGAGGTGGTCTTGGCGCCCAGGCCGGTGCTCTCACCCGACTGCGCGAAGGCGTCCGGCGAGAAGCGGCCTTCTTCCTTGCGGTGCTCGTAGCCGACCGCGATGCCGAGGTCGCCCGCCGGCAGCGTCGCCAGCGTGCCGCTCAGGTTGGCGGTGTAGCTGGTGGTCTTGGTCAGGCCGGTATCGGTGAAGTACGGGAACAGGAAGGCCTGGGTGTCCGCATCGGCCAGCGAACCCGGGCCAGCCACGCCGTACGGCAGCAGCGGGTTCCACGGGCGGCAGGCGCTCAGCGGGACCGGCGCGGCGGCGGTACCGCACTGGGCGACGCCATTGGCGTTGATGAAGGACGAACCCAGCGCCTGGCGCGAGGCGATCAGGCTCATGTCGCCGTGACCGGTCTTGGTGCTCTCGTTGCGGTTCCACAGCGCACCGACGTCCCAGTCCCAGGTCTTGTCGGCGAACTCGAAGGAGCCGCTGATGGTCGGCGCGAAGCGCGTGGTCTTCAGCTTGCTCTCGGTGGTGCGCGGCACTTCCCACAGGCGGCGGCGGAAATCGATGTCCTGGCCGATCGGGTTGAACGCGCTGTCGGCGGCCAGCGGGGTGCCGAACGCGGCGGACTGGTACGGATAGCCGGCGATCTGCTGATCGGTGGTGCGCTCGTTGTAGAGAATGTCGGCGTTGAAGACGATGGAGTCGGTCAGGTCGTAGTTGGCGTTGGCGAACACCGACTTACGCTCGATGCCGGTCTGCACCATCATCTGCTGGTTGGAGTTGGCACGCTCGGCCGCCGTCAGCGGGTGGTAGTCGGCCGGATTGTTCGGGTTGCCGCCCTGGTTCAGCGTCTGCCACACAGCGACTTCCGGATCCGAGCAATCCACGGTCAGCGGGTTGCACCAGCTGCCGTTCTGGCTGATCGGACTCCAGCCGCTCGGCGTCGAGTTCGGGCCACGGCTGCCGTCGCGGCTGAACCAACGGTTCTTGGCGAACACCGGATCCTGCTTGGAATACTCGGCGGTCAGCGCCACGCCACCGCGCTCGCCCTGGGTGCCGATGGTGAAGGAGTACTGCGAGGTCTTGCCGTCGCCTTCGCCGAACTGGCCGAACTCGGCCGAGACTTCGGCGCCGTCGAAGCGCTTGCGGGTGATGACGTTGACCACGCCGGCAATGGCGTCGGAGCCGTAGATCGACGAGGCGCCGTCCTTCAGCACTTCGATGCGCTCGATCGCCGCCATCGGGACCTGGCTCAGGTCCTGCAGGCCGGAGGTGGTCGCGCCCAGGCGCTTGCCGTTCAGCAGCACCAGGGTGCGCGCGGCACCGAGGTTGCGCAGGTCGACGTAGTAGCCGCCGACGTTTTCGCCGGAGGCCAGCGCATCGGCGCGCGAGATCGCCGGGGAACCGGCCGAGGTCAGGTTCTGCAGCACGTCGGCGACCGAGGTGTAGCCCTGGCGCTCCAGCGCCTGGCGGTCCAGGGTCAGGATCGGCTGCTGGGTTTCGACGTCGGCGCTACGGATGCGCGAACCGGTGATTTCGATCCGGTCCAGCGTGGTGGTGGACGAGGCGGCGGCTTCTTGCGCGCCGGCAATCGCCGGCGTCAACGCGATCGCGATGCTGGCGGGCAGCAAGCCCAGCCGCACTGCGGGAGTGCGAAGGTTCATCAATCTCTCCAGGGTAACGTTAGGGGCGTGTTAAGACGCCCTCGGCACGTTACGTTCCGGTGAGCGCGGCTGCTTTGCCGCTGTCGCCTGCAGACTTTGCCGATTCTGGCGGCACGGTGCTGCCATGGCGATATTGCGAGGCGGAGACACCGAAGCGTGCGCGGAACGCCCGCGCGAAGCTGCAGCAGTTGTCGAATCCGCTGGCGGCGGCCACCTCGCCGATCATCATGGTGGTGTCGCGCAACAGGTCCGCCGCGCGCTCCAGGCGCAGGCGCGCCGACAACGCCTGCGGGCTTTCCTCGTACAGGCTCTGGAACGTCTTGGACAGGTACCAGCCGGAGAAGTTGGTCAGCTCGGCCAGTTCGCTGATCCGCACCACGCGGTCGCGATGGCCGTCCAGATACAGCCGCGCACGCTGCATGCGCCCGAACACCTGGCGCTTGCGCATCCGCGAGCGCCCGGGACAACGCTGCACGCGGCGCGACAACTCGCCCTGCATGGAGGCCAGATGCAGCAGCACCGGCCGCATCGCCAACGCATCGCCGGGCCGCGCCGCCGCCTGTCGCCACAGGCGCAAGGCGGTCCGCGTCTCGCGCAGCGACAACTCGCCGCGCCCCGCATACAAGGTCTCGTCGGCCATCCGGCCCAAGGCCTTCAGCGCCTCGCCATCCAGGCTCAGACCGATGCACAGGCCGTCGCGGTCGGTCTGCAGCATCGGCCGCGAGTCGCGTTCGAAGGCCAGCCACTGGCCGCGGCGCAGGGCGAAACGCCCCTCCTTGGCCTCGATCCAGGCGCTGCCACGCAACTGCAGCCAGACCGTGAAGGCATTCGCCGAGGCCTGCACGCTGGCCAGGCGCGCCGCGCCCAGGCAGGCCGGACCCGCCGGCGCGTCGTCGGCGTCCAGCACCAGTTGTTGTCCATGATCGACCAGGAAAGATTGCCGCATCCGAGCACCTGCTTGACGTAAACCGGTGCGCAGTCTTTGCCGAATGTGGCGGCAGGTCAGGACGTCTTGGCGATAGTTGTCCGAAATCGCCACGACGCCCTTACGAACAACTTACGAAGCCTATTTTTCCTTCCGGATCAGCCAGTTGTGCGAGATGGTCGAGAACCATTCCGGCTGCTCGTGCAGGCGCATGAAGCCGATCTCGCTGCCATCCTCGACCGCCAGTGCCACATAGGCGTCGCCACTGCGCGGATCGATGCTGAAGCCGTTGACCGCACTGAAGTGGTCGCGGTCCAGGCACACGCTTGCAGCGAGGCCACCGTCGATCCGTGCCATGCGGCTGGCGCATTCGCCGGTCTGGAACAGGTAATGCACCGCACCCTCGGGGCCCAGCGCCCAGCTGCGGTAGCGCCACAGCGACGGCAGACTGTCGTCCACGACACGCACGCTGGCCAGGTCCAGGCTGGCATCGACACGCCACAGGCCGCTGCGCGCGAGCCGGGTGAACAGGATCTCCCCAGTGGCAGGATCGGCACGGACCTGGGAAACATCCGGCAAGGTCGCCAAGGGCCGCCAGGGCACCGCGCGCCGGTCGTACAACTGCAGGCGGGTGCGGCCGTTCTCGCCCAGCAGGACCAGCAGTTGACCGGGTTCGGCGGTGTACAACGCCTGCAGCGGCTCGCCGGCCGGCACCGGCAAGGCCGCCACACTGCCGGATTGCGGCCGGATCTCATAGATCGCCGAATGCCCCTGCGCATCGCGGCCGCTGACCAGCAACGCCTGGCTGTCGGCCGACCACGCCAGCGGCTGCCGGGTCTCCGGCCGCACGCCCTCGATCAGCCGCAACGAGGTCGGCTGGCGCACATCGCCCCACCACAGCGCGTAGCTGCCGTCGCGATCGGAGGTGAAGGCGAGTTGGCGCCCGTCGGGCGCGATGCTCGGCTGGCCGTCACGGCCGGTGGACGCGAACAGCCGCTGGCGCTCGCGCGGCACATCCGCCGCTCCCGACCGGATGCGGTACACGGCGAACTGCGGACGCCGGTGCACGAACGCCAGGCTGCCGCCGTCGCGCGCCAGCCGCGGCGCCTGCGCATCGCTCAGGCCCAGGTCGCGCAGGCGCCGGGTCTGCGTGTCCAGCCGGTACAGCCGGGTCTCGCCATCGACGCGGCGCCCGAACACGATGCCCTGCCCGTCGCGCGCCCAGTCCCAGCCGCGGATCTCGGCGAATTCGTGGGTCAACGGCTCGGCGGTGCCGCCGGCCGCCGGCATCCGCCACAGCCCGCCCATCTGCGGATTACGCACGAAGGCGATCCATTTGCCGTCCGGCGAGTAACGCGGCGCGTAATCGAAATCGCCGGCGGCGACCGGATAATCCAGCGCCGTCCAGCGCCCGCTGCCCAGATCCAGCACGCGGATGCCGCGCGCCGGCTGACGCCCGTTCATGCTGCCGAACACCAGGCCGCGGCCATCCGGCGTCCAGTCGAAGCTGAGCAATTCGCTGTCGTCGCAGCGCGCGACCTCGCGCGCGGGCGTGCGCCCGTCGGCCTGCACCAGCATCACCCGGCACTGGCGGTCGGCACCGAGTCGGGCGAAGGCGATGTGCGCGCCGTCGGGCGACCAGGCGGGCAGGCGGTCGGAGGCGCCGCGGGCCGGGACGCCCAGCGAGCGCGGGGGCGTACTGCCGGCGGCACCGCTGGTCGGCTGGATGAGCAGTTGGGTGCCATCGCTGCCGGTGGCGCGTGCGGCATAGGCCACCTGCGCGCCATCCGGAGACAGCGCCGGCTCCAGCTTGAACCCGGACATGGCGGTGATCAGCCGGTACGGCCGCTTGGGGCTGCCCAGCACGCGTTCCTGCTCGGCGCTGTCGGCGGGCACGGCCTCGGGGCGCGCGAACCACCACCAGCAGGCCAGCGCCAGCACCAGCATCGACGCCGCACCGGCGGCAGCGGCGAGCCATGACGGCGCGCGCCGCCGCGCCGCAGGGGCGATGGCGGGAACACGCGCCGCAGCCGTCTCCGTGGCGGCGTCCGTGTCCAGCGATGGAGCCGCCGCCGCGCCCGCCTCGGCCTCGACATCCGGCAAGGCCTGTACCGGTGCCACCAGGCGGTAGCCGGTCTTGGCCAGGGTCTCGATGTACACCGGCGCCTCGCCGCGCACGCCGGCCGCGAACGCCTTGCGCAATTGGGTGATGGCCTGCGTCACCACATCGTTGGTCGGTTGCGTGTCCGGCCAGACCTGCGCCAACAGCGCCTCGCGCTCCACCACCTGACCCGGTTGCGCCAGCAACACCCGCAGCACACCCATCGCCTTGGGCGTGAGCCGTTGCGGCCGGCGCGCGCGCGGGGCGTGCACCTCGCGCAAGGACAGCAGCACCAGGCAATCGCCCACCTGCATCCGTTGCGGAAGCGTCGGTGTGGAGAACGATGAGGAAACCATGTTGGACAACGAAGAACGCCGTGAGGGAGGTGCCGCGAATGCGGCGGCTGCGCGACCACGCGTGGCCCCGTGACAGAGGCCAACGAGCAAACTCGGCAAAACGAGGCAGCGGATGCCGCCAAGCGCGGCTTGTCACTCAATTCTACTCTAGTCATCGCCGCCGCCAACCGCGACGACGCATTCAGGCTCTCTCTCCGCCGACGAAATTCACATAATCGCTCCATGACTGCGCGCCCCTGGGCGCGCTTTTTTTACGCCACGTTCACGTCTTCATGTGGCGTGTGACGCTGAGCCCAATCAGTCGCGACACCACCAAGGCGATGTACATCACGCCGGCGAACTGTTCGATCATCACCAGCGCGCGGGCGAACGGCTGCACTGGCACGACATCGCTCAGGCCCACGCCCGAGAGCACGCTGAAGCTCAGATACAGCAATTCCATCCAGGTCCGCGGCGAGGCCGCGTCCACGGCCGCGGTGAAGCTGCCCGGCAGCCATTGCTGGCACACCGCGAAGACGAACGCGAAGGCCCAGGCCAGCAGCGTGAAGGTGGCGCCGGCCGCATAGAGCTCGTCGCGAGTGACCACGTGGTCCTGCAGCATGTAGGCGATCAGGCTGCCGGCGGTATAGAAGTACAGCAGGCTTTCCAGCAATTGCGCCCAGGCGGTCATCGCCGGATTGCCGAGCAGCGCCGCGGCGATCGACAGCGCCACCGACGGCAGCGCCAGGCAACAGGCGATCCACAGCGCCGAGGGTCCGCGGTTGACCACCCACAACGCCAGCGCCAGCACCACGATGCCGAAGGCGCCGAACAGCGCGCGCCCGGCCGCGGTGTCCTCCATCCAGGGATACAGCAGCACGCCCAGCAGTTGCACCGCGAGCAACAGCGCGGACGGATGGCGACGCAGCGCGAACGCATAGCGCAGCATGGGACATTCCCTGTGGCGACCAGCGCGCATCATAGACGCGCGCGATCATGACGCCGTCGTCATGATCGCGGCGCACGCCGCACACCCACGCACGGCCAGGTTCATGTCGGCAGTGGCGGCGGCGCCCTGCGGCGCCGACCGCCGTGCGCTCACTCGGCGCGGTACACCTGCGCGCCAGCCGCCAGGAACTGCGCCGACTTTTCGGCCATGCCGGCCTGCAGCGCCGCTTCCGCGTCGACCCCGTGCTCGGCGGCGTAGTCGCGCACGTCCTGAGTGATCTTCATCGAACAGAAGTGCGGTCCGCACATCGAACAGAAATGCGCCAGCTTGTGCGCGTCCTTGGGCAGGGTCTCGTCGTGGAACTCGCGCGCCTTCTCCGGATCCAGGCCGAGATGGAACTGGTCGTCCCAGCGGAACTCGAAGCGCGCCTTGGACAAGGCGTTGTCGCGCACCTGCGCGCCGGGGTGGCCCTTGGCCAGGTCCGCGGCGTGCGCGGCGATCTTGTAGGCCATGATGCCGTCGCGCACGTCGGCGCGGTTGGGCAGGCCCAGATGCTCCTTCGGCGTGACGTAGCACAGCATCGCGGTGCCGAACCAGCCGATCATCGCCGCGCCGATCGCCGAGGTGATGTGGTCGTAGCCGGGCGCGATGTCGGTGGTCAGCGGCCCCAGCGTGTAGAACGGCGCCTCGCCGCACTCGCGCAGTTGCTTGTCCATGTTCTCCTTGATCAATTGCATCGGCACATGGCCGGGGCCCTCGATCATGGTCTGCACGTCGTGCTTCCAGGCGAGCCTGGTCAGTTCGCCCAGCGTTTCCAGTTCGCCGAACTGGGCGGCGTCGTTGGCGTCGGCGATGCAACCCGGGCGCAAGCCGTCGCCGAGCGAAAAGGCCACGTCGTAGGCCTTCATGATCTCGCAGATGTCCTCGAAGTGGGTGTAGAGGAAGTTCTCGCGATGATGCGCCAGGCACCACTTGGCCAGGATCGAGCCGCCGCGCGAGACGATGCCGGTGACGCGCTTGGCGGTCAGCGGGACGTAGCGCAGCAGCACGCCGGCATGGATGGTGAAGTAGTCCACGCCCTGTTCGGCCTGCTCGATCAGGGTGTCGCGGAAGATTTCCCAGGTCAGTTCCTCGGCGCGGCCATCCACCTTCTCCAGCGCCTGGTAGATCGGCACGGTGCCGATCGGCACCGGCGAGTTGCGCACGATCCATTCGCGGGTCTCGTGGATGTGCTTGCCGGTGGACAGGTCCATCACCGTGTCCCCGCCCCATCGGATCGCCCACACCAGTTTCTCCACTTCCTCGGCGATGCCGGAACTGACCGCGCTGTTGCCGATGTTGGCGTTGATCTTGGTCAGGAAGTTGCGGCCGATGATCATCGGCTCGCTTTCCGGATGGTTGATGTTGCACGGCAGGATGGCGCGGCCGCGGGCGATCTCGTCGCGCACGAACTCGGGCGTGATCTGCCGCGGGATGGCGGCGCCGAACGCTTCGCCGGGATGCTGCGCGCGCAGTTGCGCATCGCGCAGGTCCTGCAGGCGCTGGTTCTCGCGGATCGCCACGAACTCCATTTCCGGGGTGACGATGCCGCGCCGTGCGTAATGCATCTGGGTGACGTTGGCGCCGTCGCGGGCGCGTCGCGGCAGACGCCGTGCCGGGAAGCGCACCGCCTGCAGGCGCGCATCGTCCTCGCGCGCGCGCCCGAACTGCGAACTGAGCCCGGCCAGCGCCACGCTGTCGCCGCGCTCGGCGATCCAGGCGGCGCGCAGCGGCGCCAGGCCGGTGCCGAGATCGATCCGCGCCTGCGGGTCGGTGTACGGCCCGGACGTGTCGTAGACGGTGATCGGGGCATTTTCCTCGCCGCCGAACACGGTGGGCGTGCGGGTCAGCGCGATCTCGCGCATCGGCACCTGCAGATCGGCGCGCGAGCCCGGCACGAAGATCTTGCGCGAACCGGGGATCGGGCGGGTCACCGCCGCGGACAAGGTGTCGGTCTGCTGCTGCAGCGGATTGGGTACGGCGTTCATCGGCGTTCGTCCTGGTTCAAGTGACCCGCAGGGGAAGCGGGACGGGTGCGAGCGGACTCGCATCTCGGACGAAGCGGCGGCGCGGGCCTGCCCCGGACGCGCACGCGCCCGCAGCGGACTTGCGAAGCTTCCCTACGCCGGTATCAACCGGATCAGGTTCGAAGGGACTGTCTCAACCGCGGCCTGCGCCGGCGGTACCCCCGCTTCTGCGGCTATTAGACCCGTTTCCGCCGCTCGCCGCCAACCGATGCGGCTGAACGCCGGCACAGCCGCCGCGCGCATGTGTCAGCACCGCCACACGCGGCGGCGCCGGCGACAAACCGCGGCCACGTGGCCGGCCTAGCCTGCGCGCACAAGAATCAGAGCTCTCTCTCATCGCCGCCGGCACTGCCGGCGGCTTTTTTTTGCCAACGCGCGCGCCGGCTCAGTCCAGCATGTAGGCCATGCGCAAGCCGCCCCAGTGGCGCCCGCGGACATGCACCGGCACCGACAGGTCGAACAGGATCTGCCCGGTATCGCGCCGATACACCTGCAGCAGATAGGGCTCGGTGTGGCGGCCGACATTGCGGCCGACCCGGTCGGCGAAGATGCGCTTGCTGCGGTTGCCGACCAGGTCGCGCGCGCGGTCGCCACTGAGCGGCTGGCTGAAGCGCAGATTGTGGGTCGGCACGTAGCCGTCGACGTTCGCGCAGATCGCGAACACGATCCACGGATGCGCGGCCAGCAGCGGCTCCTGCAGCGGCGGCAACAGCTCGTCGCACAACGCATCGAACGCGGTGCGGTACTTGGGCGGGTCGATGCCGGGGATCGGCGCGTACTCGGTGGAGAACAGCGCCTCCTCGCCGATGCGCCCGCGCATCAGCGCTGCCTCCAAGGCCAGGCCGACGCTGACCGCAGCGGCCTGGGCCAGATCGCGCACGCGCGCATGCCGTGGCTGGCGCATCGGATCGGCGGGCAGCCGGAACAGATTTACGCAGTCGTGCAGGGTGTCGCTGCCCGCGGCCAGGTCGGCGCTGCGCTGCACCACCTGCGCGGCGTGCTGCAGATTGCTGCGGCTGAGTCCGACCACGTGCTCGATGGCACGGTCGATGCCGCCGATCTCTCCGCTCTGCGTGGCGATGCGGCCGGCCACCGCCTCCATCGCCGCACTGGCGCGGCCGAGCAACGCGCCGATGCCGCCCAGCACCTGCTCGGTGCGCTGCGCCGAGGCCGCACTGTCCTGCAGGGCGGTGCCGGTCTCGCCGATGATGCTGCGCACGTCGCGTGCCGCGGTGGCAGCGCGTTCGGCGAGTTGCCGGATTTCGGTGGCGACCACCGCGAAACCGCGCCCGGCCGGGCCGGCATGCACTGCTTCGATGCTGGCGTTGATCGAGAGGATGTTGGTCTGGAACGCGACCGCATCGATCACCTCGATGACCTGGTTGGCGCGCGCCGAACGCCGCGCCACCTCCTGCATCGCCTGGCCGAGGATGCGCGCCGCCTCCACACCCTGGCGGGCGCTGTCGTCTGCGCTGGCCGCCACCGCGATCACCGCGCGCAGTTCGCGATCCATCTCGTGCAGGCTCTGCAGCAATTGCCGGGTGGTGGCGAGCACCGTCTGCAGCGCATCGAGCTGGGTCTGCGATTGCCGCGCCAGTTCGTCGTTCTCGGCGACCACGTGCGGCACGTCGGCGGCGATCTGCAGCGATAGCGCCACCGCCTGGCGGATCGCCTCGGCCAGGTTGCCGAAACCGGCCGACAGGCGCCGCCCCGGCATCGCCTCGGCCTCCTGCGCCGACAGCGGCGTGTGCAGCCCCAGATCCAGATCGCAGCCGGTCAGCCGCTCGCCGACCCGATCGAGCAGCGCCTGCGCCGTCACGCCCTCCTGGATCCGCTGCGCCACCGCCTGCAGCGCCGGGCTGGTCGCACCCTGCGGCTGGCCCTCGGCGAGCAGCGCGACGTCGCGCAACAGTGCCGCGGTTTCCGGATGCGGCAGCGACAGCAGCCAGCCTTGACCGCCACGATCGCGGTCGCGCTGGTAGCGCACGCGGCGCGCGGGATCGCCCCCCGGCGCCTGCCAACTGCCTTCGCTGTCGACCAGGGCGGACAGCGGCAAGCCCCAGACCGCCTCGCTGGCGGCGCCGAGCAGCGTTTCGGCCGAGACGCCCAGCAGGTCCAGGGCGGCACGGTTGGCGGCACTCACGCGACCGTCGGGCTCCAGCCGCAACAGCGCGATCGGGGCATCCGGCAAACCGGCAATGGGCGCGGCGTCGGCATCGGGACTGCGTGAGAACAAGGCCATCGGCGTCTTCCTCAGTGCTGCGGCCATGGTATCGGCTCCTGCCGCGCCCTCGCAGCGACACACGCTCCAACCGGGATCACCATCATGCAAGGGATGCGCATCGGCAGACCTGCCGACGACACGACCATGACGTCGTCTTCGCGAACATGGGGCCATCGCAACGCCCGACCGCTCCTGGATTTGGCGCCAAACGTTCGATGTGGCGCGACCGTGCAGTGCACCGGCACTGCGATGCGGCAGGCCACACGCCATGGGCGCGACGCGACGCCGGTGCAGACCCGCTGCGTCGTCTCCCCGCCCGTTTGCCGTGGGTCGGTCTGACGGCCGTAGCGCCTCTCATCCGTTCCACGACTGGAGACACGCCCCCATGGTGTTTCGCATTTCCATCGCCTTGGTGGCGCTGCTGGTCCTGATCGCCGGCGTTGCCCCCGGCCCCTTCAATGACGTGGTGCAGACCGCGCTGACGGACGTGATCCGCAGTGCCGGCTGGCTGTACCTGCTGATCGTGTTCCTGACCCTGAGCTTCCTGCTGTACCTGGCGTTCGGTCGCTTCGGCAACCTGCGCATCGGCGGCGAAGACGCCGAGCCGGATTTCTCGCGCGGGAGCTGGCTGTCGATGTTGTTCGCCGCCGGCATGGGCATCGGCCTGGTGTTCTGGGGTGCGGCCGAGCCGATCTCGCATTTCCTCAAACCGCCGGAGGGGCTGGCGCCGGAGAGCATGCAGGCGGCACGCGCGTCGATGCGCTACGCCTTCTTCCACTGGGGCCTGCATCCCTGGGCGGTGTATGCGCTGATCGGCCTGGCGATGGCCTGGTTCCAGTACAACCGCAACGGCCGCGGGCTGATCAGCGACATCCTGCAGCCGGTCATCGGCCGCCATCACCGCGGCTGGATCGGGCAGTGCGTGAACATCGCCGCGGTGGTGGCCACCGCGGTCGGCGTGGCGACCACCCTGGGCTTCGGCACCATCCAGATCGCCGCCGGCGTGCAGCGCGTGTTCGGCGTGCACGCCGGGGTGCCGTTGCAGTTGACGGTGATCGGCGTGGCCTTCGTGCTGTACATGCTGTCCACCAGCACCGGTGTGGAACGCGGCATCAAGTGGCTGTCCAACATCAACCTGGCGCTGGCGGCACTGCTGCTGGCCGCGGTGCTGGTGCTCGGCCCCACCGGCTTCATCTTCGACACCTTCACCACCACGCTGGGCGCCTACCTCAATCAACTGGTGACGATGAGCCTGCGCATGTCGCCGTTCTCCGGCGACCGCTGGGTGGCCGACTGGACCATCTTCTACTGGGCCTGGTGGATCGCCTGGGCGCCGTTCGTCGGCGCGTTCATCGCCCGCGTCTCGCGCGGCCGCAGCGTGCGCGAATTCGTCGTCGGCGTGGTGCTGGCGCCGACCCTGCTCGGCTTCCTGTGGTTCTCGGTGTTCGGCGGCACCGCGCTGTGGTCGCAGCTGTTCGGCCACGTGGACATGCTGCAGGCGCTGCACAACGGCTACGAGACGGTGCTGTTCACCCTGTTCGACAGCCTGCCGGGGTCGCTGCTGCTGTCGAGCGTGGCGTTGTTGCTGCTGATGATCTTCTTCGTCAGTTCCGCCGATTCGGCGGTGCTGGTGCTGGCCAGCATGTCCACCGACGAGGCCGGCGACCCGCCGCTGGCGCGCAAGCTGGTGTGGGGCGTGGCGGTGGCGCTGATCGCCGCGGTGCTGTTGCTGGCCGGCGGCCTGGATGCGCTGCAGGGCGTGATCACCATCGCGGCGCTGCCGTTCGCCTTGCTGATGGTGCTGGTGATCGTGTCGCTGTACCGCGTGCTCGATGCCGAGTCCAACCGCCAACGCCGCCAGGCGCAACGCGCCAGGCACATGATCGAGGCCTGGATCGCGCGCGAACAGGCGGCGCGGGACGAGGCAGACGCGGCGGCGCCCCGCGCACAGGAATGAACGCCGCCGCGCGCGGCATCCCTCAATAACCGGCAGCCTGCCCGTCCTTGCGGCTTTCCGACGCGCCGTAGTACACGCCGCTGTCCGGGTCGCGCGCGATGGCCTGGTAACCGCCGTATGGCCCGTCGGCGAAGATCACCCGATGGCCCTTGCGCATCAGTTCGCGGATGGTGTCGTAGGCGAAGCCGGTTTCCAGGTTCAGCTCGCCGCCGTCGCGCATCGCCGTGGCCTGCCCGGTCGGCTCGGTGGAGCCATCGTGCTGGATCCGCGGCGCGTCGCCGGCCTCCTGCAGGTTCATGTGGAAATCGATCAGGTTCATCAGGATCTGCACGTGGCCCTGCGGCTGCATCGCCCCGCCCATCACCCCGAAGCTCAGCCACGGCTTGCCGTCCTTGGTCACGAACGCGGGGATGATGGTCTGGAACGGACGCTTGCCCGGCGCGTAGCCGTTGGGATGGTCCTTCTGCAGCACGAACATCTCGCCGCGGTCCTGCAGGATGAAGCCCAGCCCCGGCGGCGCCATGCCGCTGCCCATGCCGCGGTAGTTGGACTGGATCAGCGACACCATCATGCCGTCGGCATCGGCGACGGTCAGGTAGATGGTGTCGCCCTCTTCCAACTGCTTCGGCGTGCCCGGCTGCACTTCCTTCAGCGCGCGGTCCATCGAGATCAGCGCGCGCCGCTGCGCGGCGTAGTCCTTGGAGATCAGCCGCGCCAGCGGCGCCGGCTGGAACGCCGGGTCGGCGTAGAAGCGCGCACGATCGGCGAAAGCCAGCTTCTTCGCTTCGGTGAACAGGTGCACGTGCTCGGCCGAGCCGAACGGGATCTTGGAGAAGTCGTAGCCCTCCAGGATGTTGAGCATCTGCAGCGCGGCGATGCCCTGGCTGTTGGGCGGCAGTTCCCACACGTCGTAGCCGCGGTAGTTGGTGGACACCGGCTCGACCCATTCGCCGTGGTGGCTGGCCAGATCCTCGTAGCGCAGGAAGCCGCCGTTGGCCTTGAAGTAGGCATCGATGGTGCGCGCGATCGGGCCCTTGTAGAACGCATCGCGGCCGCCGTCGGCGATCTGCTGCAGGGTGTTGGCCAGGTTCGGGTTCTTCCACAGCTCGCCCTTGCGCGGGGCGTGGCCGTCGATGGTGAACTGCTCCTTGAAGCCTGGGTACTGCGACAGCCGCGGCACCGAGCGATCCCAGTAGTAGGCGATGGTCTCGGCCACCGGATGGCCGTCGCGGGCGTAGCGGATCGCCGGCGCCAGGTTCTGCGCCATCGTCCTGCGCCCGAAACGTTCGTGCAGCGCGAACCAGCCGTCGACCGCACCGGGCACCGAGACCGGCAGCGGACCGGTGGCCGGGATCTCCTTCAACCCGCGGCGCTGGAACTCGGCCAGGGTCAGCGCCTTCGGCGAACGGCCGGAGCCGTTGTAGCCGTACAGCTTCTGCGTCTTCGGATCCCAGACGATGGCGAACAGGTCGCCACCGACGCCGTTGCCGGTCGGCTCCATCAGCCCCAGCGCGGCATTGGCGGCGATCGCCGCATCCACCGCCGAGCCGCCCTCACGCATGGTCTCCAGTGCGATCTGCGTGGCCAGCGGCTGCGAGGTGGCGGCCATGGCGTGCGGGGCGATCACTTCCGAGCGCGTGGCGAACGGCTGGCCGGTGATGCGGTCGGCGGCCTGCGCCGGCACCGACGTCGCCAGTGCCAGCGCGAGCGCCAGGCGCGCCAGGGAAGGAAGCGAAACGGACATGCGCGGCTCTCCGGAGAACAGGGGACGCCCACCGTACCCGAGTGCGGCGGGTGCCGCCGCGCAGGCGCTCACATCGCGCCATCGCAAAGGCCGGATTTCCGCGCAATTGGCGCCATTCGTCGCCTGCCCCACCTCCGTTTCATGCGTAACCATGCAGTGCTGGCGCGGCTTTTGGCACATTCGCCCGCGGAGGCCCGCAACACAGTTGACAGTCGCGCAAAGCCCATGGTTATCTCGCTGCATGTTGCAGCGCCACACCCGCCCGAAGTCGACCCGCCAGCCCGCCGCGTTGCGCGCGGACGCTGCTGCGTCGCTCCTCGTACTCGTGCTTATTACCTCGCCCACAAGTGCGGGACGAACCGGCGTGTAAGCGACAAGCAGCCAGGATTCGATCAGACCCCGCACCGGCAACGGCGCGGGGTTTTTCGTTTCAGTGACCACGAATGCAAGACCCCTCTCCACTCCAACACCGTTCAAGGACATCCGCACAATGACCAGTTCCGCCCAGCCCACCACCAAGATCGCCATCGTCGGTTACGGCAGCCAGGGCCGCGCGCACGCGCTGAACCTGCGCGAGTCCGGCTTTGACGTCACCATCGGCCTGCGTGCCGGCGGCCCGACCGAAGCCAAGGCGCAGGCCGACGGCTTCGTGGTGAAGAGCCCCGCCGAGGCGGTCAAGGACGCCGACCTGGTCGCGGTGCTGACCCCGGACATGGTGCAGAAGAAGCTGTACGAAGAAGTGCTGGCGCCGAACATGAAGCAGGGCGCCTGCCTGCTGTTCGCGCACGGCCTGAACGTGCACTTCGACATGATCAAGCCGCGCGCCGACCTGGACGTGGTGCTGGTCGCGCCGAAGGGCCCGGGCGCGCTGGTGCGGCGCGAGTACGAGATCGGCCGCGGCGTGCCGTGCATCTGGGCGGTGTACCAGGACAAGAGCGGCAAGGCCGAGCAATTCGCGCTGGAGTACGCCGCCGGCCTGGGCGGCGCGCGCGCCAACCTGATCAAGACCACCTTCAAGGAAGAGACCGAGACCGATCTGTTCGGCGAGCAGGCGGTGCTGTGCGGCGGCGCCTCGTCGCTGGTGCAGGCCGGCTTCGAAGTGCTGGTGGAAGCCGGCTACCAGCCGGAAATCGCCTACTACGAAGTGCTGCACGAACTGAAGCTGATCGTCGACCTGTTCTACGAAGGCGGCATCACCCGCATGCTCGAGTTCGTCTCCGAGACCGCGCAGTACGGCGACTACGTCAGCGGCCCGCGGGTGATCGACGCGGCGACCAAGGAGCGCATGCGCGACGTGCTGACCGACATCCAGAACGGCACCTTCACCAAGAACTGGGTGGCCGAATACGACGCCGGCCTGCCGAACTACAAGAAGTTCAAGCAGGCCGATCTGGACCACCCCATCGAAACGGTCGGCAAGCAGCTGCGCGCCAAGATGGTGTGGCTCAACGGCGACGCCGCTGCCGCACCGGCCGCCGGCGGCACCAAGGCCGCGTAATCCGCGGCTCCCCCACCCGCTTCCACCGAAAGGTCGCCACCGTATGAACTCCTCCGCTCACGGCACGCCCCGCAACGGCGCGCGCTGGCTGACGCAGGCCCTGGAAGCCGAAGGCGTGGACACGCTGTTCGGCTATCCGGGCGGCACCATCATGCCGTTCTACGACGCGCTGGTAGACAGCCAGCTCAAGCACATCCTGGTCCGCCACGAACAGGGCGCGGCGCTGGCCGCCAACGGCTACGCCCGCGCCAGCGGACGGGTCGGCGTGTGCGTCGCCACATCCGGCCCGGGCGCATCCAACCTGGTCACCGGCATCGCCGATGCGATGCTCGACTCGGTGCCGATGATCTGCCTGACCGGGCAGGTCGCCACGCCGCTGCTGGGCACCGACGCGTTCCAGGAGCTGGACGTGTTCGGCCTAACCCTGCCGATCGTCAAGCACAGCTTCCTGGTGCGGCACGTGGACGACCTGCCGCAGGTGCTGCGCGACGCGTTCCGCATCGCCCGCGAAGGGCGGCCGGGGCCGGTGCTGATCGACCTGCCCAAGGACGTGCAGCTGGCCGATGCCACGCATCTGCCCGCGCACGTGCCGGCGGCGGTGCCGACCCCGCCGGCGCCGCAGGACGCGGTGCTGGCCGAGGCGCTGGCGGCGATCGCCGGCGCCGAGAAGCCGGTGATCTACGGCGGCGGCGGCATTGCCCTGGGCGATGCGGTGGACGCGTTCCGCGCGTTCGTCGACGCCACCCGCATCCCCACCGTGCTGACCCTGCGCGGCCTGGGCGCATTGCCGCACGCGCACCCGCATTACCTGGGCATGCTCGGCATGCACGGCACCCGCGCCGCCAACATGGCGGTGCAGGAGTCGGATCTGCTGATCGTGGTCGGCGCGCGCTTCGACGACCGTGCCACCGGCAAGCTGGCCGAGTTCGCGCCGTTCGCGCGGGTCATCCACCTGGACGCCGACGCCTGCGAGATCTCCAAGCTGCGCCAGGCCGACATCGCCGTGCCCGGCGACGTGGCGCAGGCGCTGCGTGCGCTGTCCGCGGCGACCAGCACCTGCGAGGCCTGGCACGCCCGCTGCGTCGGCCATCGCGAGAAGTTCGGCGCGCGCTACGACGCGCCCGGGCAGGACATCTATGCGCCCGGCCTGCTGAAGCGGCTGAGCGAACTGGCCCCGGCCGACACCGTGATCGCCTGCGACGTCGGCCAGCACCAGATGTGGGTCGCCCAGCACTGCCGCTTCAACCACCCGCGCAACCACCTGACCAGCGGCGCGCTGGGCACGATGGGCTTCGGCCTGCCGGCGGCGATGGGCGCGCAGTTCGCCTGCCCCGACCGCACCGTGGTGCTGGTCAGCGGCGACGGCAGCTTCATGATGAACGTGCAGGAGCTGGTCACCATCGCCCGCTGCAAGCTGCCGGTGAAGATCGTGCTGCTGGACAACAGCTCGCTGGGCATGGTGCGGCAGTGGCAGGAACTGTTCTTCGCCGAGCGCTACAGCGAGATCGACCTGTCCGACAACCCGGATTTCGCCGCGCTGGCGCAGGTGTTCGGCATCCCGGCCAAGCGCATCACCGCGCGCGGCCAGGTCGACGACGCGCTGGCCGAGCTGCTGGCGCAGCCGGGCCCGGCGCTGCTGCACGTGGCCATCGACGCGCGCGCCAACGTGTGGCCACTGGTGCCGCCGAATACCGCCAACAGCACCATGCTGGAAAGCAATCCCGCTGCCCAGCGCCAGGAGACGACACATGCGTTACCAGCTTGACCTGGTGCTGAAACCGATCGACGGCGCCCTGCTGCGCGCGATCGGCATGGCCGAACGCCGCGGCTTCGCGCCGATCTCGATCAGCGGCGCACCGGTGGCCGAGGACGCCGGCCGCTGGCACCTGCAACTGGTGGTGGACGGCAACCGCCCCGGCGAGACCCTGCGCCTGCAGATGGAGAAGGTGTACGACTGCGAATCGGTGCGCGTGACCGCGCTGGATGGGGTGGTATGAGGCGGTCGGGACCCGGGGCCCGGGACTCGGGACCGGTGGCGGTCGCCGCGGGCGTCGGGCGCAGCGCGAGACGCGCGAAAGCCAGGACTGCGCGGAGGTGTCTTCTTCCATGGAGGTCGCTTCTCCGGGAACCCGCTTTTCCCGGGTCCCGGGTCCCGGGCCGCGGGTCCCGAGCGCATGTCTAACATTCCCGCCCCGCAGGAGCCGGACGTAGGCCACGTCGCCGTCAGCGTGGCCGACGTATTGGCCGCGCAGGCGCGGCTGCGCCGCTATCTGCCGCCGACGCCGGTGCATTACGCCGAGCGCTTCGGCGTCTGGCTGAAACTGGAAAACCTGCAGCGCACCGGTTCCTACAAGGTCCGCGGCGCGCTCAATGCGCTGCTGGCCGGGCTGGAACGCGGCGACGAGCGCGCGGTGATCTGCGCCTCCGCCGGCAACCACGCGCAGGGCGTGGCCTGGGCCGCGCACCGCCTGGGCGTGCAGGCGATCACGGTGATGCCGCATGGCGCGCCGCAGACCAAGATCGCCGGCGTCGCGCACTGGGGCGCCACCGTGCGCCAGCACGGCAACAGCTACGACGAGGCCTTCGCCTTCGCCCGCGAACTGGCCGAGCAGAACGGCTACCGCTTCCTGTCCGCCTTCGACGACCCGGACGTGATCGCCGGCCAGGGCACGGTCGGCATCGAGCTGGCCGCGCACGCGCCGGACGTGGTGATCGTGCCGATCGGCGGCGGCGGCCTGGCCTCCGGCGTGGCGCTGGCGCTGCGCTCGCAGGGCGTGCGCGTGGTCGGCGCGCAGGTCGAGGGTGTGGACTCGATGGCGCGGGCGATCCGCGGCGACGTCCGCGCCGTGGATCCGGTGCCCACCCTGGCCGACGGCGTCAAGGTTAAAATCCCCGGGTTCATCACCCGCCGGCTGTGCGCCAGCCTGCTCGACGACGTGGTGATCGTGCGCGAGGCGGAACTGCGCGAAACGCTGGTCCGCCTGGCGCTGGAGGAGCACGTCATCGCCGAGGGCGCCGGCGCGCTGGCCCTGGCGGCCGGGCGCCGCGTCGCCGGCAAGCGCAAATGCGCGGTGGTGTCCGGCGGCAACATCGACGCCGGCGTGCTGGCGACGCTGCTGTCGGAGGTGCGCCCGCGCCCGCCGCGCAAGCCGCGCCGCCGCAGCGCCGAGCGACTTCGTAGCCAACGTCCCGCCCCGCCCGCTCCTGCCCGCATCGCCGCGTCCCCGCATCCCCATCCGCAAGCCACCGCCGCCGTAGAGGAACCCATCTGGTGAACACTTCCGTTTCTTCCCAGACCCCCCGCATCCGCATTTTCGACACCACCCTGCGCGACGGCGAGCAATCCCCCGGCTGCAGCATGACCCCGCCGCAGAAGCTGGTGATGGCGCGCGCCCTGGCCGAGCTGGGCGTGGACATCATCGAGACCGGCTTCCCGGCCAGCTCGCAGTCCGACCGCGAGGCGATGGCGCTGATCGGCCGCGAAGTGCGCGGCCCGACCCTGGCGGTGCTGTCGCGCTGCCTGGCCGCCGACATCGAGACCTCGGCGCGGGCGCTGGAAGCGGCGGCCAATCCGCGCCTGCACGTGTTCCTGTCGACCAGCCCGCTGCACCGCGAGCACAAGCTGCGCATGACCCGCGAGCAGGTGCTGGAGTCGGTGCGCAAGCACGTCGCGCTGGCGCGCCAGTACGTGGACGACGTGGAGTTCTCGGCCGAGGACGCCACCCGCACCGAGGAGGATTTCCTGGCCGAGGTCGCCAGCGTAGCAATCGCCGCCGGCGCCACCACCATCAACCTGCCCGACACGGTCGGCTTCACCACCCCGGAAGAGATCCGCGGCATGTTCGCGCGGATCATCGCCAGCGTCCCCGGCGCCGACCGCGTGGTGTTCAGCGCGCACTGCCACAACGACCTGGGCCTGGCCGTGGCCAACTCGCTGGCCGCGGTGGAAGGCGGCGCGCGGCAGGTGGAATGCGCCATCAACGGCATCGGCGAGCGCGCCGGCAACTGCGCGCTGGAAGAGATCGCGATGGCGCTGAAGGTGCGCAACGCATTCTACGAACTGGACACCGCGATCCACACCCCGCGCATCGTCGCCACCTCGCAGTTGCTGCAGCGCCTGGTCGGCATGCCGGTGCAGCGCAACAAGGCGATCGTCGGCGGCAACGCCTTCGCCCACGAGTCGGGCATCCACCAGCACGGCATGCTGCGCCACCGCGGCACCTACGAGATCATGCGCCCGGAAGACGTGGGCTGGGAGTCCTCGCAGATGGTGCTGGGCCGCCACAGCGGCCGCGCCGCGGTCGAGCAGCGCCTGCGTGCGCTCGGCTACGTGCTGGACGAGGCCGAACTGAACATCGCCTTCGACGCGTTCAAGGCGCTGTGCGAACAGCAGCGCGTGGTCAACGACGCCGACCTGCAGGCGATGATGCAGGACGCGCCGGAAAGCCAGGGCTACCGCCTGTCGTCGATGACCGTCAGCGACCGCGGCCAGCGCGCCAGCGCGCAGGTCGAGCTGTCCGATCCGGACGGCCAGCGGGTCAGCGAGCGCGCCGAGGGCGACGGCCCGGTGGACGCCCTGTTCGCCGCACTGTCTGCCGCTACCGGCGTGCAGCTGGTGCTGGACAGCTACCAGGTACACAGCGTCGGCATCGGCGCCGACGCGCGCGGCGAGGCCAATCTCAGCGTGCGCCACGGCGAGGTCGAGTACGACGGCACCGGCACCAGCCGCGACATCATCGAGGCCAGCGCGCTGGCCTGGCTGGACGTGGCCAACCGCGTGCTGCGCCAGCGCCAGGGCGCGCCGGCCGCGGCCGACGCGCTGGCCTGAGCGGCCACAGCGCGGTCATCGTCCTCGTGCACGCTCGCCTTCGTTCCCCTTCCCCGCCCAGCTTTCCTGCCAGGTAGTTCCGCAATGTCCGCCACTCCCCGCACCCTGTACGACAAGCTGTGGGACGCGCACGTCGTCGTCCCCGAAAGCGCCGCCGCCCCGGCGGTGCTGTACATCGACCTGCACCTGATCCACGAAGTGACCTCGCCGCAGGCCTTCACCGAACTGAAGACGCGCGGCCTGGCGCCGCGCCGGCCCGACCGCACCAAGGCGACGATGGACCATTCCACGCCGACCCTGCCGCGCGGCGCCGACGGCAAGCTGCCGTACTACACCCCGGCCTCCGAGGCGCAGGTGGACATGCTCGCGCGGAACTGCGCCGACTACGGCATCGAACTGTTCGACATGGGCTCGGACAACCGCGGCATCGTCCACGTGATCGCGCCGGAACAGGGCTTCACCCAGCCCGGCATGACCATCGTCTGCGGCGACAGCCACACCTCCACGCACGGCGCATTCGGCGCGCTGGCGTTCGGCATCGGCACCAGCGAGGTCGGCCACGTGCTGGCCACCCAGTGCCTGCTGCAGCGCAAGGCCAGGACCATGGCGATCACCGTCGACGGGCCGCTGGCGCCGGGCGTGGGCGCCAAGGACGTGATCCTGCACATCATCGGCGTGATCGGGGTCAACGGCGGCACCGGCCACGTGCTGGAATACCGCGGCTCCACCATCGAAGCGATGGACATGGAGCAGCGCATGACCCTGTGCAACATGTCGATCGAGGCCGGCGCGCGCGCCGGCATGGTCGCGCCGGACCAGGTCACCTTCGACTGGGTCGCCAGCACCCCGCGCGGCCCCAAGGGCGCCGACTTCGACGCCGCCGTGCAGCGCTGGTCGCAGCTGCGCAGCGATCCCGGCGCGCGCTTCGACGCCGAAGTGCGCATCGACGCGCGCGACATCCGCCCGACCCTGACCTGGGGCACCCACCCCGGCACCGCGATCGCGGTGGACATGCCGATCCCGGCCGCGCAGGATCCGGCGGCGCAGAAGGGCCTGCACTACATGCACCTGGAAGCCGGGCACGCGCTGATCGGCACGCCGGTGGACGTGGTGTTCGTCGGTTCCTGCACCAACGGCCGGCTCAGCGACATGCGCGAAGTGGCGCAGGTGCTGCGCGGCCGCAAGGTGGCGCCGCACGTGCGCATGCTGGTGGTGCCGGGCTCGGAGATCGTCAAGCGCCAGGCCGAGGCCGAGGGCATCCACGAGGTGGTGCGCGCGGCCGGTGCGGAATGGCGCGAATCCGGCTGCTCGATGTGTATCGCCATGAACGGCGACCTGGTGGCGCCAGGGCAACTGGCGGTGAGCACCAGCAACCGCAATTTCGAGGGCCGCCAGGGCCCGGGTTCGCGCACCCTGCTGGCCTCGCCGCTGACCGCGGCCTGGGCCGCGGTGAACGGCCAGGTCAGCGATCCGCGCGCGCTGTTCGCGGAGGTCGCGTGATGGCGCCGCACATCGCCGCGTTCGCGGCCACGCTGACCTTCGTCGCCACCACCACCCGCGCCTTCGCGCACCGCCACCAGCCGCTGCTGCCGCCGCACGTGCCGCCCGCGGCGCTGCCGCCGGTGGCCGACACCGCGGCGCCCGCCCCCGACTCCGTCGCTTCCCAGGAGACCCCGTGATGGCCGGCTTCGCCACCCTCACCTCGCGCAGCGTGGTGCTGCGCCAGACCAACATCGACACCGACCAGATCATCCCGGCGCGGTTCCTGTCCACCACCGAACGCGCCGGCCTCGGCCGCCACGCCTTCAACGACTGGCGCTGGCAGGCCGACGGCACGCCGAACCCGGAGTTCGCCTTCAACCAAGCGCACAACGCCGGCCGCCAGATCCTGCTGGCCGGGCGCAACTTCGGCTGCGGCTCCTCGCGCGAGCATGCGCCGTGGGCGCTGACCGACCTGGGCCTGCGCGCCATCGTCAGCAGCGAGATCGCCGACATCTTCCGCAACAACAGCCTCAAGAACGGCCTGCTGCCGATCGTGCTGGCCGAGGACGACGTGCAGACGCTGATGCAGCGCCCGGACGACGAACTGACCGTGGACGTGGCCGCGCGCGAACTGCGCACGCCCGACGGCCGCGTCTACAGCTTCCCGCTCGACGCGTTCTCGCAGACCTGCCTGCTCGAAGGCGTGGACGAGATGGGTTACCTGTTGCTACGCCAACCCGACATCGAACGCTACGAGGCCACCCATGCACGCTGACATCGTCGTCCTGCCCGGCGACGGCATCGGTCCGGAAGTCGCCGCCGCCGCGGTCGCGGTGCTGCGCGCCGTCGCCGCACGCCACGGCCACGACTTCCAGTTCCACGAACACGACATCGGCGGCATCGCCATCGACCGCCACAGCGAGCCGCTGCCGGCGGCGACGCTGACCGCCTGCCAGGGCGCCGACGCGGTGCTGCTGGGCGCGGTCGGCGGACCGAAGTGGTCCGACCCCAACGCCAAGGTGCGCCCCGAACAGGGCCTGCTGGCGATCCGCCGCGGCCTGGGCCTGTTCGCCAACCTGCGCCCGGTCAAGCCGCACAAGGCGGCGCTGGACGCCTCGCCGATCAAGCCGCACCTGCTGCAGGGCGTGGACATCGTGGTGGTGCGCGAACTGACCGGCGGCATCTACTTCGGCGACAAGACCCGCAGCGCCAGCGACGCCAGCGACCTGTGCCGCTACACCGTCGCGGAAATCGAACGGGTGTTGCGCAGCGCGTTCCGCCTGGCCCGGCAGCGCCGCAACCACGTGGTCTCGGTGGACAAGGCCAACGTGCTGGAAACCTCGCGGCTGTGGCGCGACGTCGCCGCACGCATCGGCCGCGAGGAATTCCCGGACGTGCGCCTGGAACACCAGTTGGTCGATTCGATGGCCATGCACCTGCTGGCCAAGCCGCGCGAGTACGACGTGATCGTCACCGAGAACATGTTCGGCGACATCCTCACCGACGAAGCCTCGATGCTGGCCGGCTCGCTGGGCCTGCTGCCGTCGGCCTCGCTGGGCGACGGCCGCATCGGCCTGTACGAGCCGATCCACGGGTCGGCGCCGGACATCGCCGGCAAGGGCATCGCCAACCCCTACGCGACCATCCTCAGCGCGGCGCTGCTGCTGCGCCACTCGCTGGGCCTGGAAGCCGAGGCGGCGGCGATCGAGCAGGCGGTGGATGCCGCGCTCGACGCGCAGGCGTTCACCGCCGATCTCGCCGCACCCGGCCAGGGCATCTCCACCGAAGCCGCCACGCAAGCGGTGCTGCAGCGCCTGCAGGCCTGATCCGCGGCGGCGCACCCGCGCCGGCCGTCTCCCGCCCGCCGCAGCGATGCGGCGGTGCGCAACGCCCCACTGCCACGCCCCACGCTCTTCGCGGCGCCTGCCTGGCGCCTGCGCGCGCTTCCCACGCAACGTTCGTCGCCGCGCCACCGACGCGCTGCGTCCGGGTTGCGGCAGCGGCCTAGCCGACCACCCGATCGCGGCCTTCGCGCTTGGCCTGGTACAGGTGCTTGTCGGCCTTCACCAGCAGGTCGCGGCGGGTGCGCAGGGCCGGCGACAGGCAGGCGAAGCCGATGCTGGCGGTGAAGCGCACCGCGCGACCGTCGTCGGCGTACAGCACCAGGTCGGCCACGCGCAGGCGCAGCGCGTCCAGGCGCGCGCGCGCCGCCTCCTGGTCCAGGCCGGGCAGCACCAGCAGGAATTCCTCGCCGCCATGGCGCGCGGCGAACGCCTGCTCGCCGAGGCTGTCGCGCAGCGCCTCGCCGACCCGGCGCAGCACCTCGTCGCCGATCTCGTGGCCGTAGGCGTCGTTGATCTTCTTGAAGTGGTCGATGTCCAGCAGCGCCACGCACAACGGCGTGCGCGCGCTCAGCGCCCGCTCCAGCGCCGTGTTGAGATAGGGATCGCCGGTGCGCCGGTTGGGCAGGCCGGTCAGCGCATCGTGCCCGGCCTGGTAGGCGAGCTTGCGCACCAGGTCCTCGCGTTCGAGATTGGCCAGCTTCAACGCCAGGTTCTTGGCCTTCAGCTCGTGGGTGCGCTCGGCGATGATGGTGTTGAGCCGGCGCTGGCGGCGCCGGTAGCGACGGCTGCGGCCGCGGTACCACCACAGGATCAGACCGGTCGCGCACAGCGCCGCCAGCACCACGAACGGCCAGCGCTCCCAGAACGGCGGCACCAGTTGCAGTTGCAGCGAGGCGCTGCCGATGCGTTCGCTGCGCGACCAGTCCAGCGGACTGGTCATCGCCTGCACGTCCAGGCGATAGCTGCCCGACGGCAGGTTGGTGTAGACGGCTTCCTCGTTGCTGCCGGCATCGACCCACTGCCGGTCGAATCCCTGCAGGCGGTAGCGGTAGCGCACCTTGTCCGGCGAGCGGAAGCTCAGCCCGGCATAGCCGACCGCGAGCCGGGCGACACCGCCATGCAGGCGGTACTCGCCACGCAGCGGCTGCGCCACGCCATCCACCTGTACATGCGAGATCACCAGCGGCGGCGCACGCACGTTGCGCCGGCTCGGCAGGGCCGGATCGATCAGCGCCAGCCCGGCCGAGGTCGGGATCAGCAGCACACCGTCGCGGCTGCGCCAGCCGGCCGGTGCGCTGCTGCCGTTGCCCTGCCCGCCGGGCATGCCGTCGCTGCGGTCGACCACGTCCACCGCCAGGGTGCTGCGCTGGCCAGCGTCCAGCTCCGCCAGCCGCGCACGCGCGATGCGCAGCACGCCGCGGTTGCTGTTCGCCCACAGGTTGCCGTTGCCGTCGTCGAGCAGCCGGAACAGCTTGTCGCGCGGCAGACCGACGCTATGGTCGTAGATGCGCCACTGCCCGCCGCGCAGCCGCAGCAGGCCACGGTCGCTGGCGACCCACAGGGTGCCGTCGGCATCTTCGAGGAAGTCGAAGGCGTTCTGCGCCGGGAAGCCCTGCCCGCTTGGCCGCGCCTGCAGCGTGCCGTTGCCCGCGAGCGTGGCGACGCCCTGATTGGTGCCGATCCACAGCACGCCGGCGCGGTCGCGGTACAGCGCCTGCACCTGTCGCCCGGGCAGGCCGTCGGCGCTGCCGTAGGCCCGCGTGCGATCGCCCTTGCGGTACAGCAGCCCCTCGTTGCCGCCGATCCACAGGCCGCCGTCGGCATCGGCCAGCAGCGCGCGCACCATGGTCCGCGGCACGCCCGCGGCCACGCCCAGGCGTTGCCGGATCGTGCCGTCGGCCGACAGCAGCAGCACGCCCTGGTCGTAAGTACCCACCCACATGCCGCCGTCGCGGGCAGCGGCCAGCGCCAGCACCGATGGATCGCGGCCCGGCCGCTCGCTCAGCCGTACCGCGCGGATGCGGCCGCCCTCCCAGCGGTCCACGCCGGCGGCATGGCCGATCCAGATCGTGCCATCGGCGTTCTGCTCGACCACGCGCACGTAGTCGCTGCCGAGCCCGTCCTGGCGGGTCAGGCCGCCGGCGTCGCCCTTGGCGACACGGAACAGCCCGTCGGTGCTGCCGGCCCACACCAGGCCCTCGTGGTCCTCGATCAACGCGGGGCTGACCACGCCGGAGATCGACAGGACTTCGTCGCTGGCGCCGTTGGCGGTGCGCCGCAACAGTTGCCCGCTGGACAGGCTCATCCATAGCTGGCCGTCCTGGTCCTGCAGCGCGGCATCGACGCGCTGGCCGCGCCGCAGCCATTGCAGCTCGCCGTTGCCGCCGAGCCAGAACACGCCCTCGTCGCTGGCCACCAGCAGGCCGCCGTGACGGTCGGGGGTTAGCCGCCGGATCGAGGCGGTGCGCATCGCCGCCGTGCCCCAGCGTTGCGCCTGCGTGTCGTGCGCGGTCAGGCGGAACAGCCCCTGCGAGGTGCCCACCAGCACCGCATCGCGGTAGCGCAGCAGCGCAGCGATGCGGGTCCGGCGCAGCCCCGCGGCGGTGCCGACATCGACCAGGCGGCCGTCGGCCTCGATCCGGAACAGGCCGTCCTCGCTGCCCACCCACAGCGCGCCGTCGGCATCGCGCAGCATCGCGGTGACCCGCAGGCGCTGCGCGCGCGCATCGCCCAGATGCTCCCAGCGCCCGGCGGCGTAGCGGAACACGCCGTCGTAGGCGGTGCCGACCAGCATGCCGCCATCGGTTTCGGCGAGCAGTGCGAACACGCCCGACAACTCCATGCCCGGGGTGTTCTGGCGATCGAAGACGGTGAAGGCGCGGCCGTCGAAGCGGGCCACGCCTTCCCAGGTTCCCACCCAGATCATGCCGTCGCGGTCCTGGGCCAGCGCGTGCACCAGGTTGTGCGGCAGCCCCTCTTCCATGGTCCAGCGCGCGATCACCGGACGGTCGAGCACGGCGCGCTCGGTCAGCGGAGCGGCCGGTTCGGCGCGCGCGGCGGCACTGGCGCAGCACAGCGCCAGCAGCAGGCATATCACCACGCCCAGGCGGCGACACAGCGCGTGCGCGCCGTCGCGACTATCGTGACGCCGATCCCCCTGTTCCATCCCTTTCCGAATCACACCTGCAACGGCGCGCGGGTACCCCCTGTGGGCAGATGGCTAATCTATCACCGCCTGTTCGGCGCCGATGTCAGGGTGTTCCTGACGCCCAGGCCTGGCTCACGGGGGCAGCGGCAGGGTCACGCAGACGCGCAGGCCGCCCAGGGTCGGCGAGGCGTCCAGGGTCACCTCGCCGCCGTGCGCGGTCACCACCTCGCGCACGATCGCCAGGCCCAGGCCGCTGCCTTCCACGCCACTGCCCAGCTCGCGGTGGAAGCGCGCGAACACCCGCTCGCGCGCCTCGGCCGGGATGCCGGGGCCGGAATCCTCGACGCTGAAGCAGACACCGTCACGGCCGGCGCACAGCGCCACCTCGACCTGGCCCTGCGGCGGCGCATAGCGCAGCGCGTTGTCGATCAGGTTGCGCACCAGCGCCGACAGCGCCGCCTCGTTGGCCGGCAGCCGTGCCGGGTCGTTGCGGCGCAGGTGCAGGTGCTGGCCGCGGCGCGCGGCCTGATCGCGCGCCTCCTCCACCTGCAACGCCACCAGCGCGTCCAGCGCCAGCGGCGACAGCGCCGCGGCGGCAGCGCCCGGCTCGACCCGGCTCAGGGTCAGCAACTGTGCGACCAGTCGCTCCACCCGGCGCACGCTGGCGTCCAGGTGCCGCTGCGATTCGCTGCGCTCGTCGGCGTCGCGGGCCTGGCGCAGGTTGTCGGCGTGCACCTTCAGCGCGGCGATGGGAGTACGCAGTTCGTGCGCGGCATCGGCGATGAAGCGGCGTTCGCGCTCCAGCGCGGTCTGCAGGCGCCGCATCAGTCCGTTGACCGCGGCGACCAGGCCGAGGATCTCGCGCGGCACGCCCTGCAGCGGCAGCGGTTCCAGCCGCTGCGGGTCGCGCTCGCCGATCGCCTGCGAGACCCGGCTCAGGGCGCCGCTGGCCCAGCTCACCACCAGCCACACCAGCACCACCAGCACCGGCAGGGCCAGCAGCAACGGCAGGGCCGTGCCCAGCGCGATGTCCTCGGCCAGTTCCTCGCGGATATCGGCCTGTTCGCCGGTCTGGAACCAGCGCCCGCCCGGCGAGCGCAGGCTGAAGGTGCGCCAGCGGTCGCCATCCAGGGTGACGTCGGCGAAGCCGGCGCGCAGCGGCGCCAGCTGCCGGGTCGGCCCGCTGTCCGAGCGCAGCAGCAGATGGCCATTGCGGTCGCGCACCTGGAACGCGAGTTTGCTTTCGTAGGCGTGCCCGGTGCGGAACGCCAGCGCCTCGCCCACGCCCTGCGCCTGGCCATGCCAGCCGCGGATCACGATGGCGTCGCCGGCCGGGCCCAGCCGCGACAGATCGTCCAGCGGCTCGTCGACCAGGCTCAGCAACACGCGCGAGGACTGCACCAGCTTGGCATCGAACATCTCGCCGGCCTCCTGCAGCCCGGCGCGGTAGCTCAGCAGCGCGGTCAGCGCGAACACCGGCACCACCACGCCGAGCAGGCCGCCCAGCAAGCGTCGCCGCATCGAACTCATGGCGCCGCCGTCGCGGCCTGGGTGTCGAGCGCGTAGCCGACCCCGCGCACGGTGCGGATCAGCGCCGGATCGAGCTTGCGCCGCAACTGGTGCACGTGCACGTCCACCGCGTTGCTGGCCACATCCTCGTCCCAGCCGTACAGCCGCTGCTGGATCGAATCGCGGGCGATGGCGCGGCCGTGGCGCTCGGCCAGCAGCCACAGCAGGGCGAACTCGCGCCGGGTCAGGTCCAGCGCACGGCCGCGCCAGCGCACCGCCAGGCGCTCCGGGTCCAGGTGCAGCGCGCCGATCTCCAGCTGCGGCGTGGCGCGGCCGGCGCTGCGCCGCAGCAGCGCACGCGTGCGCGCCAGCAGTTCGGTGGTGTCGAAGGGCTTGCCCAGGTAATCGTCGGCGCCCACGTCCAGGCCCAGCGCACGGTCGGCCGGCCGCTCACGCGCGCTGAGCACCAGGATCGGCACGTCGGCACCGAGCTGGCGGGTGCGCCGGATCACCTCCAGCCCGTCCATCCGCGGCAGCCCCAGGTCCAGCAGCACCAGGTCGATCTCGCCATCGCCGATCGCGGCCAGCGCGGCGGCACCGTCCTGCACCCAGTCCACCGAATAGGCGGCGCGGCGCAGGGCGGTGCGGATGCCCTCTCCCAGCGACAGATCGTCTTCCACCAGCAGGATGCGCATGACCGCAGTGTGGGCGGCCGCTCAGCGGCTGGCAAGATGCGTTTCGACCTCGTGCAGCGCCGCCTGGATCTGCTGGCGGCGGCCGTGGTCGGCCACCTCGCGGCCGGGCCGCGGCGGCGCCGCCAGGGCCTTGCGCAGCGCCGCCGCGGCGCCGCTCCAGTCCTTCTGCGCGCGCAGGAAATCGCCGTAGAAGTAATTGGCGTCGATGCCGTCCGGGTCGTACTGCAGGCCCTGCTGCAGCAGCGCGCGCGCCTTGGCGTCGTCGCCGAAGCCCACCGGCCAGCCCGGCACCTGGTAGTACAGCGCGCCCAGGCTGGTGCAGCCGGCGCCGTTCAGGGCGGCCGGGTCCAGCGCCAGCGCCTGCTCGAAATCGCTGCGGGCGCGCTTGACCAAGCCCAGCGCACCGAGGCCGCCGCGCTCGCCGGCTTCGCTGGACAGCACGATGCCCTCCCAGATCAGCGCCGCCGGATCGCGCGGCGCCGCCTGGCGGGCGGCGGCCGCCTGCGCGGCCAGGCTGGCATAGGCCTGCAGGCGCTGCGGCTTCGGCGTCTGGTAGGCGACCTGGGCCCACTGGTCGCGCACCGCGACCACCGCCGGCGTCATCGGCGCGGCGGCGACGGCCGCCCCCAGCGGCGACAGCGCAAGTAACAACGACAGCGCACGCAGACGGACGTTCATCGGGCATCTCCAAATCGGGAAGGAGCGCGCGCGGCATGCCGGCGCACCACGGGCAACTGCGCTTTCAAACTGCGGTCCACCAGCCCCGGCAAGGCGCCGTTGAGGCGGGCGAAGAGTTTTTCCGGCCAGCCGATCTGCAGGCGCCGATCGCCGCGTTCGATCGCCTGGCGCAGCGCGCGCGCCACCCGCTCGGGCGTATCCGCGCCGACCTTCAGTTCCTGGTTCATCGCATCCACCTGCGCGGTGTTGAACGCGGTGCGGGTGGCGCGCGGCGCCAGGTACTGGAAACGCACATGGCTGTCGGCGTACTCGCGCGCCAGCGCCTCGAACAGGCCGCGCAGGCCGAACTTGCTGGCGCTGTAGCCGGCGAAACCGGGGAAGCCCAGGCTGCCGAAGGTGGAGCCGACCGCCACCACCGTGGCCTGCGGCTGCGCCTGCAGCAACGGCAGCAGCGCGCGCACCAGCAACATCGGCGCCATCAGGTTGGTGTCGAGCAATTGCCGCAGATCCTGCTCGGACTGCTCGGCGAACAGGCCGAAGCCGCTCTGCGCATGCGCGATCAGCAGCAGCGAGGGACGGATCGGCAAGGCCCCGGCGGCGGCGAGCAACTGCGCGCGCCCGGCCGGCGTGGACAGGTCCAGCGGCAGCGGCAGCACCCGCCCCTGCGGATGCCGGCCGGCGACCTGCGCCAGGCGCACCGGGTCGCGGCCGACCGCCAGCACGCAGGCACCGGCGGCCACCAGTTCGTCGCACAGGGCGGCGCCGATGCCGCCGCTGGCGCCGGTGAGAATCACACTGCGTCCGTTGAGATCCATCATGCGGCCTCCGCCATGGGCAGCGCCGGCTGTGCGCGCAGGCTGCGGAAAATGTCGCCGTACAGGCCGTAGAAGCGCTTGGCCGCATGCACCACGGCGCGCTGGTCGTCGGCATCGTCGAGCCGGTCCATCAGGCCTTCGAAGAAGCCGGCATGCTCGATGTCCAGGTCGCCGTGCGAGCGCAGGTAGCTGAAGGCGTTGCGCGGCAGGCCCAGCGAGGTCTCGATGCTCTCGGCCGCGCGCGTGGCCAGCGCCACGCTGGTGCCTTCCAGCACCAGCACCATGCCGAAGAAGCCGACCGGATTGCCGCGGGCGATGGTGTCGTAGGCGTAGGCCACCATCAGTTCGGTCGCCGCCGATGGCATCGAGGCGGCGGCGGCGGCGCGGTCGGCGCCGCAGGCGGCCAGGTCGTCGAGGATCCACTCCTGGTGGCCCAGTTCTTCCTCGATGTACTCGGCCACCGCGCTGCGCAGCCACTCCAGCCGTGCCGGCAGGCGCGCGCCGCAGGCCATCAGCAGGGGCACGGTATGGCGCACGTGGTGATAGGCCTGGCCAAGGAAGGCGACGTAGTCGGCGCCGGCGATCTGCCCGGCCAGGGCAGTCTGGATGATCGGGATGGCAATCAGGTCGGCGCGTTCGGCCTGGGTCTCGGCGAGCAGCCGGGCATGGAAACTCATTGGAAGGCTCCTGGGGCGGGATCGGGTTCGAGTTCGGCATAGCGCTGCGCCACGGCGTCGGCGTAGCGCTGCAGGATGGCGTCGCGGCGCGGGCGGCCGTTGCCGGTGAGCAGGCCGTCGGCGGCGCTGAATGGCGCGGCGGCGCGCACGAAGCCGGCGACGCGGGCGTAATCGGGCAGGCCGGCATTGACCTCGGCCAGCGCGCCGTGCAGCGCGGCGTCGTCTTCGCCAGCGCGGCGCGGCCACAGCACCGCCAGGTTGTGCGCACGCGCCTCGCCGCACACCACCGCCTGGGCGATCAGCGGATGCTGCAGCAGTTCGCTTTCCACCCACTCCGGCGAGACGTTGCGGCCGAACGCGGTGATGAACACATGCTTGCGGCGGCCGGTGATGTGCACGAAGCCGTCGGCATCGACATGGCCCAGGTCGCCGGTGGCGATCGGCCCCGGTGCCGGGCCGGGCGCACCCAGGTAGCCCAGGCAGCGCACGCCCTCGACCTGCAGTTCGCCATCGACCACCTGCACCCGCGCATGCGGCAGCGGCCGTCCGACGCTGCCCAGGCGCTGCGCCTCGGGCCGGTTCAAGGCCACCACCGAGGCGCACTCGGTCAGGCCGTAGCCTTCGAACACCGGCAACTGCAGCGCCGCCGCACGGCGCAGCAGGCCCGGGCCGACGCGGCCACCGCCGACCGCCAGGTAGCGCAACGAGGCGGGCAGCGGCACGCCGCGCTCGGCGGCCATGACCAGCCCCAGCAGCAACTGCGGCACCAGGATCACGCTGTGCGGCTGGTAGCGGTGCAGGCAGGCGATCAGGGTCGGGATGTCCAGGCCGGCAGCGCCGCTGTAGCCGATCTCGGCCAGCGACGGCAGCGCGATCTGCGCGCCGGACAGCAGCGGCGCGTAGAGGCCGCCGACGTTTTCCAGCAGCGTCGACAGCGGCATCAGGCACAGGTGCCGGCGCGGCGCCAGCGCCGAGGCCGCGTCGGCCAGCGAGCCGGCCACCTGCAGCAGCGCCTCGGCACTCAGGCACACCCCCTTGGGCTGGCCGGTGGTGCCGGAGGTGTAGGTGATGCAGCCGGTGCCCGCGGGCAGGGCCACCGGCGCCTGCACCAGGCGCCGGCCCGCCAGGCCCGGCTCCGGCAGGCGCAACGCCTCGCCGTCGAGACCGGCCAGGGCCGGACCCGGCGCCGCGATCAGCCCCTGCGCACCGCTGCTGGCCAGCGCGTACTGCACCTGCGCCGGGCTGAAGAAGGTCGGCAGCGGCACGTGCACGCCGCCGTTCAGGCGGATCGCCAGGTCCAGCAGCAGCCACTCGGGGCCATTGTCCAGGCGGCTGGCGACGCAATGCACCCCATGCCCCTGCAGCGCATCGGCCAGGCGCTGTGCGCGCTCGAGCAGATCGCGCTCGCGCAGCGCCCCATCGGCGTAAAGCACGCGCGCGTCGTCGCCGCGCAAGCCGGCCAGCAGGTCGGCGACGCCGGGCGTGCTCACGGCGCCCCCGCCAGGCAGGCGCGGAACGTGGGCAGCACGCCGTGGCGGGGTTCCGCCTCGCGCTGCAGGAAGGCGTGCCCGGCGGCGATGTCGCCGAACATCAGCCGCGGCTGCGCCGCGTAGTAGTCGCCCCAGTCGCTGGGATCGTCGCGCAGGTCCTGGCCGCGCGCCTCGCCCAGCTCCACAGTGGCCAGGTGCAGGCGGTCGAAGGCGTTGCGCAGTTGCCGGGTCGCCACGAACAGCACCCAGCGCAGGCCCGCGCCATGCAGGGTGCAGGTCAGCGCGCGGATCATCGCCCGCGCGTCGCCGGCGTGCTCGGCGGCGAAATTGCCCACCTCCACCAACTCCGTGCGCACCACCCGCCGCGGCATCCGCTCGGCGATCGCCAGCTCGGCCGGCTGCGCCAGGTACTGCTCGACGAACAGCGGACCCTCGCTGGCGCAGCGCAGTCCCAGCGCGGCCTGCAGGCGACCGTCGGCGCCGTGGTAGGCGAGCAGGTGCGGAAGAAAGCCGCGCAGGACCGCGCCGTAGCGCTCGCGGTAGACCCGGGCGATGAAGGCTTCCACCTGCGCGCGATCGGGATGCAGGGCATCGACCAGCACAGGATCGGCGAAGCGGAAACCGGAAGCAGCGGAGAGGGGGACGATGGCCATGGCGGCATCGTCGGGGCAGTCGATTAGGCGACCATGAGCCCGATGTTAGGCAAATGTAATCCGCGCATAAGCAAAGCATTGGACGCCGTGGCCCTGCCGCCCGCGCCCGCCGGCGCACTGCGCAGCCCGGCCGCCACGCCCGCCGAACGCAGCGTCACAATAATGAACCAGCGGGTCTAGTATAAATATCGAACCGACTGGTCTAGTATTGCCACCCATGGTCAGCAAATCGTCCGCCGCCTCCGCCAAATCCTCCTCGCGTCCCGCCGGGCCCGGTCGCCCCAAGGACATGGGCAAACGCGCCGCGATCCTGGAAGCGGCACGGGAAATGTTCACCGAACTGGGCTTCGGCGGGGTCAGCATGGACGGCATCGCCGCCCGCGCCGGCGTCTCCAAGCTCACCGTCTACAGCCACTACGGCGACAAGGAAACCCTGTTCGCCGAGGCGGTGCGCGCGCAATGCCAGGCGCTGCTGCCCGACGACCTGTTCGGACACGCCCTGAAAGGACCGCTGCGCACCCAGTTGCTGGACATCGGCCAGGCCTTCTTCGCCATGATCAGCAGCGAGGCGGCGATGGCCACCCACCGCATGATGCTGACCCCGGGCACCGGCGACGACCACGTCCGCGAGATGTTCTGGAATGCCGGTCCCAAGCGCACCCAGCAGCACCTGGCGCAGCTGCTGCAGGCCCACGTCGCCGCCGGCGCGCTGGACATCGCCGACCTCGACCTGGCCGCCTCGCAGTTCTTCTGCCTGGTCAAGGGCGAGCTGTACTCGCTGATGATGTGCGGGCTGTGCCGCGACGCCAGCCAGGAGCGGATCCGCGCCCATGTCGAGGCCAGCATCGACTTCTTCCTGCGTGCCTATGCGGCGCGCTAGCCCGGCCGTGGGGCTGTCCGCGACGGCCGATGACTTCCGGCACTGCGCACCGGACCGTCCGGCGGCGATGCTGCGGCATACGCCCGGCCTCCGTGCCGGCTAAAATGCCCGGCCCTCCGCGTTGGATGCCCGAAATGACGATCGACTACTCCCAAGCCCGCGAAAAGATGGTGGAACAGCAGGTCCGTCCCTGGGACGTGCTGGACCTGCGCGTGCTCGACGTGCTGTCGCGGCTGCCGCGCGAGACCTTCGTGCCGCCAGCCCACCGCGCCGTGGCCTACGCCGACCTGGAGATTCCGCTGGGCCACGGCCAGTTCATGATGAAGCCGGTCATCGAAGGCCGCATGCTCCAGGCCCTGGACCTGCAGCCGGGCGAGGACGTGCTGGAGATCGGCACCGGCAGCGGCTTCGTCAGCGCCTGCCTGGGCGAGCTCGGCCGCGAAGTGGTCAGCCTGGAGATCGAGCCGGCCCTGGCCGCCGCTGCGCGCGCCAACCTGGACGCCGCCGGCCTGGGCAGCAACGTCCGCATCGAGACCGCCGACGCCTTCGCCTGGAACAGCGAGCGCCGCTTCGACGTGGTCTGCGTCACCGCCGCGGTCACCGAGATCCCGGCCCAGTTCCTGGCCTGGCTGCGCCCCGGCGGCCGCCTGTTCGCGATCCGCGGCCGCGCGCCGGTCATGGAAGCGGTGCTGGTGCATGCCGAAGCGGGCGCGCCGCGCACGGAATCGCTGTTCGAAACCGACCTGGCGTACTACCTGCGAGGCGCAGCGCCAGTCCCCCAGTTCACATTCTGATCCATCAAGGAAGCCGCAATGATCCGCCGATCCCTCGTCCTGGCGCTGGCCGCCGCGCTGTTTCCGTTGGCCGCCAACGCCACGGACCTGCTGCAAGTCTACGAAATGGCCCGCAACAGCGACCCGCAGTTGGCCTCCGCGGAATCGACCCGGCTGTACGACAAGGAAGGCGAAGTGCAGGCGCGCGCCGCCCTGCTGCCGCAGATCAACGGCAGCGCGTCGCTGCAGCGCAACCATAGCGAAGTCGAGCGCGGCGGCGGCGAACTGGCCGGCACCGGCAAGAGCCGCAGCTACGCCGTGCAGGGCCAGCAGACCCTGGTCAACTTCGCCCAGTTCTCCAACCTGCGCGCGCAGAAGGCGCGCAGCCTGGCCGCCGACTACACCCTGGATTCGGCCAACGACGACCTGATCGTGCGCACCTCGGCGGCCTACTTCAACGTGCTGGTGGCGATCGAATCGCTGGTCGCCGCCGAGACCAACGAAGCCGCCGCCAAGAAGCAGTTCGACTACGCCGACAAGCGCCTGGAAGTGGGCCTGGCGCCGATCACCGACGTGCACGAAGCCCGCGCCGAGTACGACCAGGCCCGCGCCGACACGATCAATGCGCGCAACTCGCTGCAGGACCTGTACCAGGCGCTGACCCAGATCACCGGCCAGCCGGTGCGCGACCTGCGCGGCCTGCCGGAGGATTTCCGTCCGCAGCTGCCGGCTACCGGCGGCGACATCGACAGCCTGATCGCCTCGGCGCTGGACAAGAACCCGTCGCTGCGGTCCTATCAGTACCAGGTGCAGGCGGCCGAGGCCAGCGTCTCGGCGGCACGCGCCGGGCACCTGCCGACGCTGAGCCTGTCGGCCAGCGCCGGCCGCGATGCGAACTGGGGCAACAGCGTCTCCGGCAGCGGCAGCACCCCGCGCGCCGACAGCAACACCATCGGCCTGACCTTGAACATCCCGATCTTCGCCGGCGGCGCCACCCAGTCCGGCGTGCGCCAGGCGCTGGCGCAGCGCGACATCGCTCAGGACACCTACGAACTGCAGAAGCGCGCGCTCGACCGCAACACCCGCAACGCCTACCAGACGGTGGTGGCCGGGATCAGCGAAATCGAGGCGCGGCGCCTGGCGGTGGTCTCGGCGCAGGCCGCGTTCGATGCCTCGCAGGTCGGCCTGGAAGTGGGCACCCGCACCGTGCTGGACGTGGTGCAGAACCAGCGCACCCTGTACCAGGCGCAGCTGGCCTACGCGCAGGCGCGCTACAACTTCCTGCAGAACCGTCTGCTGCTGAGCCAGGCGCTCGGCTCGCTGGACGTGGCCGAGGTGCAGTCGATCAACGCGCTGCTGACCCAGAGCGCCGAATCCAAGCTCAACTCCGCCAACAGCACGCAGTAAGCGCACGCACGCGCGCTTGCCGCCGAAACGGCGGGCCTTCGGGTCCGCCGTTTTTGTTTATGGAGGCGTGGGGCGAATGGCGGCAGCCTCCTGTGGGAGGGACTTCAGTCCCGACGCGCTGCGCGATGGGAGGAGAGGGATGGCGATTGCCATGCGTCGCGACTTGCAGGGCATCTCGAGTAACGACGCATGTCATTCGCAGGAGGCGCAGGAGCGGCTTCAGCCGCGACGGGACTTCCCATGAACAGCCCGTCATGGCGATACCCGCTGCGACGGATATGCCCGCGCGCCTCTACGACGCGTCAGTCCTCCACGCCCGCATCGCCCGCCAGCGGCGGCAGGTGCGGCGCGATCAACTGCAGGGTCCGCTGCAGCGCGCCGCGGCCGTTGGCGACCAGCGCGCAGCCGGCCTCGGCCATGCGCGTGCGCGCCTCGGCATCGCCCAGCAGGGTCTGCAGCGCCGCGCACACGGCGCCGGCGTCCTCGCAGATGGCCACCGCCCCGGCTTCGCGCATGCGCCGCGAAATCTCGGAAAAATTATGCAGGTGCGGGCCGGTCACCGACGGCGTGCCGACCGCCGCCGGCTCCAGCAGGTTGTGCCCGCCGATCGGCTGCAGGCTGCCGCCGACGAAAGCCACCTGGGCACACGCATAGAACCCCATCAGCTCGCCCAGCGTATCGATCACGAACACCGCATCCTCGGCGCCCGGCCACTGCTGCTGGCGGCGCGTGGCCACGCGCCAGCCCTGGTCGCGCGCCAGCGCCTCGACCTTGGCGAAGCGCTCCGGATGCCGCGGCGCCCACAGCAGCAGCAGGTCCGGCCACTGCCGGCGCAACTGCCGGTGCATCTCGATCACCGCCGCTTCCTCGCCGTCGTGGGTGCTGGCGGCGATCCACACGGGACGCGTCGCCGGCACGCGCTCGCGGAACGCGGCGACGACCTCCGGCAAGTGCGCAGGCGCGGCGATGTCGAACTTCAGGTTGCCCAACGCGCGCACCTGCTCGGCACGCGCGCCCAGCGCGACGAAGCGCTCGGCATCCTCCTGCGACTGCGCCGCCACGCAGGTGACGGTGCGCAGCGCGCGCCCGATCAACGGCCGCAGCAGCCGGTAGCCGCGCAACGAACGCGCCGACAGCCGCGCATTGAGCACGTACACGGGAATGCCGCGGTCGCGGCAGCCGAACAGCATGTTCGGCCACAGCTCGGTTTCCAGGATCAGCGCCAGGCTGGGGCGGAAGTGCTGCAGGAAACGGCCGACGCTGCCGGGCACGTCGTAGGGCAGATACACATGATCGAGCGCGTCGCCCCACAGCGCGCGCACCCGCTCCGAACCGGTCGGGGTGATGGTGGTGATCACCCAGCGGATGTCCGGGCGCTGCGCGCGCAGCGCATTGACCACCGGCGCGGCGACGTTGACCTCGCCCACCGAGACCGCATGCAGCCACACCCGCGGCCGCCCGCGCGCCTGCGAATACGAGGCGTAGCGCTCGTCCCAGCGCTGGAAGTACTGGCGCACGCGGAAACCGCGCCAGACCAGGTGATAGACGGTGACCGGCAGCAGCAGATAGAGCACGGCCGAGTACAGGCCGCGCAGCAGCCGCTCGATGAAATCGTTGCGCATCCGGACAGCATAGCCGGTTGCAAGCAGGCGGCGGCAGACGATCGCCACGCGCGCCGCAGCGCACGCCGACGCGGTCGTGCGCGCGCCCGGCTAAACTTGGCGCATGTCTGCCGCCCCCACTCCGCCCGCGTCCGCCACCCAGGCCGCACCGCCGCCACGCTCGCCCCGCCACTGGCCCACCTGGCTGCTGCTCGGCCTGGCGGTGATCGCCGCGCGCCTGCCCTGGCTGTTGCAGCGCGCCCTGGGTCGCGGCATCGGCTGGCTGGCGCTGCGCCTGGCCGGCACCCGCCGCCACGCCGCCGAGGTGAACCTGACACTGTGCTTCCCGGAGCAGAGCGATGCCTGGCGCGAACGCCTGCTGCGCGACAGCTTCGATGCGCTGGGCGTGGGCGTGTTCGAATTCGCCCGCGCCTGGTGGGGCGGCATCGGCGCGATCCGCCGGCGCACCCGCATCGAGGGCCTTGAACACCTGCAGGCCTTGCAGGCGCAGGGCCGCGGCGTGCTGCTGGTGTCGGGCCACTTCATGACCCTGGAGATCTGTGGCCGGCTGCTGTGCCAGTACGTGCCGCTGGCCGGCATGTACCGGCGCCACCGCAATCCGGTGTTCGAATGGGCGGTCAAGCGCGGCCGTCTGCGCTACGCCACCGCGATGTTCGCCAACGAGGACCTGCGCGGCAGCGTGCGCCATCTCAAGCGCGGCGGTTTCCTGTGGTACGCGCCGGACCAGGACATGCGCGGCAAGGACACGGTGTTCGTGCCGTTCTTCGGCATGCCCGCGGCCACCATCACCGCCACCCACCAGCTGGCGCGGCTGACCGGCTGCGCGGTGGTGCCGTACTTCCACCGCCGCGAAGGCGCCGACTACGTGCTGCGCATCGCGCCGCCGCTGCAGGACTTCCCGTCGGAGGACATGGTCGCCGACACCGCGCGGGTCAACGCCGCCATCGAGGCGATGGTGCGCGAAGCACCGGCGCAGTATCTGTGGATCCACCGCCGCTTCAAGCGCCAGCCAGGCGGCCGCAGCGACTTCTACGAGCGCGGCTGAGCGCTCACCCCGGCGTCGCGGCGTCGGCGCGCTCGCCCGGTTCAGTGACGTTCGCCAGCAGGGCGCCGGCGTACAGGCCGATCAGCAGCATGGTCAGCCCGCCCCAGAACGACGAATAGAACGCCAGGTGGGTGTTGAACGGGAACACCGTGATCAGCAGCGCCTGCATCGCCGGACGCGCCCGCTCGCGCGCCTGCGCCGAGGCGTAGCGCCAGGCGCGCCACGCCTGCGCGGCACCGGCCAGCCACAGCAGCAGGCCGATCACGCCGGTCTCGGCGAGCACCTCGAGCACGATCTGGTGGGCATGGAAGGCCGGCTCGCGCCCCCATTCCCCGGCATGGCCCGGATCCGGATCGCACCCGACGTAGGCCTCGCGGAAGCCGCGCACGCCGACGCCGTTGATCGGGTGCTGGCGGATCATGCACCAGGCCGCGCTCCAGATCTGCGCACGCCCGGTCAGTGCCGCGTTGAGGTCGGCCGGATGCCCGCTGAGCGCGCGCGCGGTGCGCTCGAAGCGGTCGTGCACCTGCGGCGACACCACACCCAGCACCCCCGCCACCAGCAGCGCGGCCACGCCCAGTGCCAGCAGCTTGCGCGCACCGAGCAGGCGCCAGCCCGACAGCACCAGCAGCACCGCGAAGGTGATCCACGACGCGCGCGATCCCGCCAGCACCAGCACCACGCCGACCGCCCCTGCCGCGATCAGCCAGCCCCAGGCACCGCCGCGGCGCGCGGCCAGCCACAGCAGGAACGGCGACACACTGGCCAGCACCTGGCCGAACTTCAGGTTGCACGGGCCGAACACGCCGCTGAGGCGATCGGCCAGGGCGATCTCCTGCGGCGTGCACAGGCCATGGTGGCTGATCGCCCACTTCAGCTGGTCCAGCGACCAGAACAGCGGGCTTGTGCCGCACAACGCCTGCGCCAGCGCATCCAGGGTCCAGATCGCGGCGATCACCGCCAGGCCATTGAAGGTGGTGCGGCGACCGCGCGGCGTCGCCACCGCCATCGCCACCAGCCACAGGAACGGCAGGAAACGCAGGTCCACCGCCGATTCGCGCAGTGCCAGCGGCACGTCCACCGCGCCCAGCGCCGACAGCGGCTGCGGCAGCCAGTAGGTGAGGAACAGCAGCGTGGTCAGCGCCCAGGCCGGGCCGCTGAGCAGGCGCGCGCCGCCGCGGAAGCGGCTGTGCAGCAGGCGCGCCAGGGTGACCAGGGCGCCCAGCGCCAGCACCCCGGCGGCCAGGCCGGGCGCCGGCCACAGCGCGACGAACACCAGCACCCACACCGGCGCCCAGCGTTCGCGGACTTCGGGCAAGGCAGAAGCGGACAGGGAACCGTCAGGGCCGGAGTTCGTCATAGATCGCCAGGGTGCTGCGCTGCATCGCCTGCAGCGTATAGGGAAGCGTGGCCGGCGGCGCCGGCGGTTGTGCCAGCAGTGCGCGCGCGGCCGCCAGCAGGGCCACGGCGTCGAAGGTCGCCACTGCGCCGGCGGGCTGCAGCTGCGCCAGCAATTCGCCGACCCCGCCATGCGCCCAGCCCAGCACCGGCCGCCCGACCGCCAGCGCCTCGACCACGGTGCGACCGAACGCCTCGGGCTTGCGCGACAGCTGCAGCACCAGGTCGCTGGCGGCGTAGGCGTCGGCGATGCGCGCGGTCGGCGACGTGAACGCCACCGCGTCGGCCACGCCGAGGGTCGCCGCCTCGGCTTCCAGTTCGCGGATGTAGGCCTCGCGCCCGGCCTCGCGCGCGCCCGGCAGCCACAGCCGCGCGTCGCGTCCCTTGCCGCGCAGCGCCGCCAGCAGACGCAGCGCGTCGGCGTGGCCCTTCAGGCGGGTGCCGCGCCCCGGCAGCAACAGCAGCGGCCCATCCCCGGCCAACGCCGGCGCCTGGCTGACGGCCCAGGCCCGCGCCTGCGCATCGGGCCAGGGACGGCGCGGGAACTGCGCCGGATCGATACCGCGCGGCACCACCCGCAGGCGCGCCGGATCGGTCTGCGGATAGTGCTGCAGCACGTAGTCGCGCACGGTCTCGGACACGCAGATGACCCGCTCGCCGCGGGTCATCACCGCGCTGTAGCGGCTCGGCGAGTTGAGCCCATGCACGGTGGTGACCAGGCGCGGACGCTGCGCCGCCGGCATGCCCTGCAGCGCGCGCCAGCCCAGCCAGGCCGGCAGCCGCGAGCGCGCGTGCACGACGTCCGCGCTCTCGCGCGCGAACAGGCGCCGCAGCGCCGGCACGTGGCGCAGGGTCAGCAAGGACTTGCGGCCGATGTCCAGGGCGATGTGTTCGGCGCCGGTGGCGGCCAGCGCCGGCAGCAGCCGGCCGCCGGCCGACACGACCACGGCGCGATGCCCGGCCTCGACCAGGGCCTGGGCGATTTCCAGGGTGGACCGCTCGACGCCGCCGGACTCCAGCGCCGGCAGCAGCTGCACCACGGTCAGGCGGTGCATCGAACCCGGATCAGTCGACCAGCACGAAGACCGCGCCGCAGTACGGGCACTTGGCTTCCAGGCCCGGCTCGTCCTCGATCGGCAGGTAGACCCGCGGATGCGAGTTCCACAGCGCCATTTCCGGGGTCGGGCAGCTCAGCGGCAGGTCGGCGCGGCGCACCTCGTAGCGCGTCTGGGCATTGGCGGGCGCGGTGGCGGTATGGCTCATGGCGGTGGGGACACGGCAAAAAGGGACAGGCGATTCTAGCAGCCCGTCCCGCCACGGGCGCGGTGCGCGGCGGCGGCCCCAGGCGGTCCTTTCACGCGCCTTTCCGGTTCGCTTGATACGGAACCAACGCACCACTATGCTGGCATCACGCGGCGCCGACATGCCGCTTTGAGGTGTCTCGTGGATATAGGTGTGCGTTTGATGCAGGCGCGGCGAAATGCCGGTTTCACACTGCGCGAGCTTGCCGCCTTGCTGGGCGTGGCGCATAGCACCCTGGGTCATTGGGAGAACAACCGTTCGGTCCCCAATGCCCGGCATTTGCTGAAGATCGCCGAACTTACCGGCGTCGATGCGTATGTGCTGCTGACCGGCAAGCCGTCCAAGCTGAACCAGACCGACAGCGACAGCCTGCCGTTGCCGGTGGGCAAGCGCATGGCCTGAGCGCGGCGCGGCGCCACTGGCGCCGTCCCCGTGCCCGGCTCGACCCCGCGCAGCCCAGGTGCCGGCTGCGCGTGAAGACGCGACTCGCACTGCGACACTCGCTGTCGCCCCGATATGAAACCGCTTCCAGCCACGCCCCTTCGCTGATCTCGCCGCGATCCGACGCAGCGGTTGCGGCACGCGTGCCGCTGCAGCGTCACTCCCTCACGCCTCTGGCGCAACCGCGGCCGCCTCCCCTGCCACTCATTCCGTCTGCGGCGACATCGCGCGCTCAGGCACGGCCTCGCGCACGACTGCACGTGAGGCGCGCGCAGCGCGCGAGCGGATCTCCTGAAGACATGAGGGTGGCAGCCGTGCTGCCAGCCGTGCCGTGTGCGCACGCCCGAAGCGCCGCTTGAGCACATGCAGCCGCACCGGCACCGCAGTCATGCGGGCCGGTGCGGGCTGGAAGCCGCGTGGCGGCTTATTTTTCCGCTTCGAGCTGCTTGCGGATCTGCGCGTCGACCGCGGCGATCGCGGTCATGTTCATCACCCGGCGTGAGGTGGCGCTGGTGGTGAGGATGTGCACCGCCTTGGAAATGCCCATCAGGATCGGGCCGATCGCCACACCGTCGGTGAACACGCGCACCAGGTTGTAGGCGATGTTGGCCGCTTCCAGGTTCGGCAGCACGAACAGGTTGGCGCGGCCCTTCAGCGTGCTGTTGGGCATGATCTGCTTGCGCAGCGCCTCGTCCCACGCGGTATCGCCCTGCATCTCGCCGTCGATGTTGAGCTCGGGCTTGCGCTTGAGCAGCGCCTCGCGCACCTGGCGCATCTTCAGCGCGTCGCGCGAATCGTGGCTGCCGAAATTGGAGTGCGACAGCAATGCGATGTTCGGCTCGATGCCGAACAGCTTCAGGCGATAGGCGGCCTGCAGCGTGGCTTCGACGATCTGCTCCACGCTCGGGTCTTCCTGCACGTGGGTGTCGACGAAGAAGAACGCGCCCTGCTGGTTGATCACACCGGTCATCGCCGAGGTCGAACTGACCCGCGGCTCCAGCGGAATCACGCTGCGCGCATAGCCGAGCTTCTTGTGGAAGCGGCCGACCACGCCGGTGAGCAGCGCATCGGCTTCGCCGCGCGCGACCATCACCGCGGCGATCAGGGTCGGCCGCGAGCGCATCAGTTCCTTGGCCGCGGTGACGGTGACGCCGCGGCGCTCGGTGAGCGCGTGGTAGTACTGCCAGTAGTCGTTGAAGCGCGGATCGTCGTGGATGTTGGTGATCTCGAAATCCACGCCGGCAGTGATGCGCAGGCCCAGGCGCTGGATGCGCGCCTCGATCACGTCCGGGCGGCCGATCAGGATCGGGAACGCCAGGCCCTCGTCGATCACGCTCTGCACCGCGCGCAGCACCACTTCCTCTTCGCCCTCGGCATAGACCACGCGCTGCTTGTCGGCGCGGGCGCGGTCGTACACCGGCTTCATCATCAGGCTGGTGCGGTAGACGAACTGGCTGAGCTTGTCGCGGTAGGCGGCCATGTCGGCGATCGGCCGCGTGGCCACGCCCGAATCCATCGCCGCCTGCGCCACCGCCGAGGACAGCTCGACCAGCAGGCGCGGATCCAGCGGCCGCGGAATCAGGTAGTCGGGGCCGAAGCTCGGCGTCTCGCCGCCGTAGGCCGCGCCGAGGTCGGAGGCCTCGCGCCGCGCCATCGCCGCGATCGCCTTGACGCAGGCGATCTTCATTTCCTCGTTGATGCCGGTGGCGCCGACGTCGATGGCGCCACGGAACAGGTAGGGGAAGCACAGCACGTTGTTGATCTGGTTCGGATAGTCCGAACGGCCGGTGCCGATGATCGCGTCCGGACGCACCGCCTTGGCTGCCTCCGGCGTGATCTCCGGATTCGGATTGGCCAGGGCGAAGATCACCGGCTGCGGCGCCATCGTCGCCACCATCTCCGGCTTGAGGATGCCGGCGGCCGACAGGCCCAGGAAGATGTCCGCGCCCTCGACGATCTCGGCCAGGGTGCGCTTGTCGGTGTCGCGCGCGTAGCGCGCCTTGTCCGGATCCAGGTCGGTGCGGCCGGTGTGGATCACGCCGTCGCGGTCCAGGGCCAGGATGTTCTCCGGCTTCAGGCCCAGCGAGACCAGCATGTTGACGCAGGAGATGCCGGCCGCGCCCATGCCGGTGGTGGCCAGCTTGACCTCTTCGATCTTCTTGCCGGTGACCACCAGCGCGTTGAGCACGGCCGCGCCGACGATGATCGCGGTGCCGTGCTGATCGTCGTGGAACACCGGGATGTTCATGCGCTCGCGCAGCTTGCGCTCGACGATGAAGCACTCCGGCGCCTTGATGTCTTCCAGGTTGATGCCGCCGAAGGTCGGCTCGAGGCTGGCGATGATGTCGACCAGCTTGTCCGGGTCGTTCTCGTTGATCTCGATGTCGAACACGTCGATGCCGGCGAACTTCTGGAACAGCACGCCCTTGCCTTCCATCACCGGCTTGGACGCCAGCGGGCCGATGTTGCCCAGGCCCAGCACCGCGGTGCCATTGCTGATCACCGCCACCAGGTTGCCGCGCGCGGTCAGTTCGCTGGCCTGTTTCGGATCGGCGACGATGGCCTCGCAGGCGAAGGCGACGCCCGGCGAATAGGCCAGCGAGAGATCGCGCTGGGTCAGCATGGGCTTGGTCGCGGAGACCTTGATCTTGCCCGGCGGCTGCTGGCGGTGATAGTCGAGGGCGGCCTGTTTGAAATCGTCGTTTGACATCGAGGGCTTCTTTTGTCGAAAGGCGCGGAGGCCCGGAATTCTACCCCCAGCCGCAGGAGCGGTCCTGTCTGGCGGCTGTCGCCACGGCCTTGGGGGCAGGAAAAAAGCAACGCGCCGGCAAGGCCGGCGCGTCGTGTGATGCAAGGGATCAGCGCGTGGCGAGCGGTTCGGCCGCCACCGCCGGCAGCGGCACGGCCTCGCCATCCAGCGCCAGGCGCAGGCGGTCGCGATCCAGCGCATTCTCCCAGCGCGAGACCACCACGGTGGCCACCGCATTGCCCATGAAGTTGGTCAGCGAGCGGCATTCGCTCATGAAGCGGTCCACGCCCAGGATCAACGCCATGCCGGCGACCGGCACTTCCGGCACCACCGCCAGCGTCGCCGCCAGGGTGATGAAGCCGGCGCCGGTCACACCGGCCGCGCCCTTGGAGCTGAGCATCGCCACCAGCAGCAGCGTGATCTGATGGCCCAGAGTGAGTTCGGTGTTGGTGGCCTGCGCAATGAACAGCGCCGCGAGCGTCATGTAGATGTTGGTGCCGTCGAGGTTGAACGAGTAACCGGTGGGCACCACCAGGCCGACCACCGACTTCTCGCACCCGGCGCGCTCCATCTTCTCCATCAGCGACGGCAGCGCCGATTCGGACGAGGACGTGCCCAGCACCAGCAACAGTTCCGTCTTGAGGTAGCGGATCAGCTTGAAGATCGAGAAGCCGCACAGATAGGCGACGGCGCCGAGGATCACCACCACGAACAGCAGCGAGGTGACGTAAAACGAACCGACCAGCCAGGCCAACTGCACCAGCGAGTGCAGGCCGTGCTCGCCGATGGTGTAGGCGATCGCGCCCAGCGCGCCGATCGGCGCGGCCTTCATCAGGATGTGCACCAGCTTGAACACCGGCGCGATCAACGCCTCCAGGAAGTTCAGGACCGGCTTGCCGCGCTCGCCGACCATGGCCAGCGACACGCCGAACAGCACGGCGACGAACAGCACCTGCAGCACGTTGGTCCCGACCAGCTTGCCGTTGACCACCTGGTCGCCGGTGAACGCACCGATCAGCGAATTGGGGATGATGTCCATCAGGAAGCCGACCAGGGTCAGGTCGTGCGACTTCTGCACGTAGCTGGCGACCTTGCTCTGGTCCAGCGTGGCCAGGTTGACGTCCATGCCCGCGCCGGGCTGCACCACGTGCGCGACGATCATGCCCACCACCAGCGCCAGGGTGGAGAAGAACAGGAAGTACACCATCGCCTTGCCGAACACCCGGCCCACCGTCTTCAGGTGCGTCATGCCGGCGATGCCGGTGACGATGGTCAGGAAGATCACCGGCGCGATGATCATCTTCACCAGCTTGATGAAGGCATCGGCCAGCGGCTTGAGCTGCGTGGCGAACTGCGGCTCCAGATGGCCGAGCACGGCACCGATGACGATGGCCACCAGCACCTGGACGTAGGTATGCCGGTAGAACGGCACCGGCCGCGGCGCAGGGCTGGCCGGGGAAGTTGAGATATGCATCGAAGGCACTCCGGGACGGTCCGCCCACCCGACGCGGGTCGCGGAATGCTGCCTTTGTACGCGTCGCCAGCGTCTAAGCAGATAACCTATTGGTACTAGGCCCGGCGCCGCGCCGTGTCGACGCGGTTACAGTGGCGCAGCAGGCTCACGGAAGGGCTGACGCAACGCCGCACGCAGACGCCGCCCCTCGCGGCCGATGGCGGCGTGGCCGCCATCGCAGCGCACGTCTTCAGGGGGAGACGGCGCCGCAGGACTGCAACATCGCCGTAAAGAACGGCCGGGCGCGTCCGCTATTGCATGCAGGGGGCATCGCGTCCGGCATCGTGTCCGCATCGCAGCGGCCTCGCCGTTCGCGTGCGGTCCACCGCCGCACTGCCCGCGCCATCCATGGCACCACCAGCCCGGCCGGGGACTGCCGCGCCTTCATTCCTTACCGAGACGACTCCATCATGCGCCACACTCTCCTCTTCGCTGCGCTGGGCCTGACCGCCGCCGCTCCCGCCGTCGCCGCCAACGGTTTCGACGACTGGCCGACCAAGGTCGCCTTCAACGACGGCACCGAACTGGCCGTGACCGGCAACTACGCCTACGACTGGAACAACTTCTCCAACGACGACGGTCGCCTGGAGGACGACAATGCGTTCCGGCGCAAGGAGTTCGGCGCGACGCTGAAGAAGAAGGGCGTGTACGACGCGATGGTGTACTTCGACTTCCAGTCCAAGCTGTGGCTGGACGTGTTCTTCCGCTTCGAGACCAAGGCCCTGTTCGGCGCCGACTACGGCAAGGTGCGCCTGGGCTACATCAAGGTGCCGGTGGGCCTGGAAGGCGTGACCAGCTCGCGCGCGGACAGCTTCATGGAAGTGGCGCTGCCGGTGCAGGCCATCTACCAGGGCCGCCGTACCGGCGTGGAGTGGACCTTCGAGCGTCCGCAATACCTGCTGCAGGCCGGCGCCTACGGCGGCAAGGACCTGCAGGGCGACAACCCCGGCACCACCCAGGCGGTGCGCGGCGTGTGGACCCCGTTCAAGGCCGACGGCGACGTGCTGCACCTGGGCCTGGCGTACTCGCAGGAGAATCCGCGCGGCTACCACAACGGCCTGGACGTGAGCTTCAGCCCGCGCGCGCGCTTCCGTGCGCGTCCGGAAGCCGGCCTGACCGACGTGCGTCTGATCGATTCGGGCACGCTGGTCGACGTCGACCAGGTGCGCCGCACCGGCCTGGAAGCGATCTGGATCAAGGGACCGTTCTCGATGCAGGGCGAGGCGCTGCGCGCCGACGTGACCCGCGACAACGGCCGCCCCGACTACACCGCCGACGGCCAGTACGTGTTCGCCAGCTACGTGCTGACCGGCGAATCGCGGCCGTACAGCGCCGGCAACGTCGGCAACATCAAGCCGGCCAACGCATACGGCGCGGTCGAGCTGCTGGCGCGCTACAGCCGCCTGGACCTGGACGACGGCACGGTGCTCGGTGGCCGCCAGCACGACTGGACCTTCGGCGCCAACTGGTACCTGACCAGCCACTTCAAGTTCCAGGTCAACTACGTGCGCGCCGATGCCGAACGCGCCGGCGTGCACGTCAAGCCGAACTCGCTGGACGTCCGCGCCCAGGTCCAGTTCTGAGCCAGCGCACGTCGGCCGATCCGAGGCGATCGGCCGGCGTGCACCCCGCTGCGCCAGCCGCAAAGGCTGCGCAGCGAGCCGCAGGAGGGGCGTCGGCGATGCCAAGGCCCCTTGGGTGATGCGGCCTCGGCGCCCACAGCGTGTTTGCGGCACATCCGCAAGACGACACCGGCGACGTTCCCTGATGCGATCGCCGTTGCACCTGCCGGCGGTTTCGGTTCGTTTGCGGTCCGCGACGCCCGCCATCTCCGCCGCATGCCGCAAACGGCAGCGCACCCTCTAAGCTGATGCGGTCCCGGTCGCCGCGTTCTTCCGCATGCCCTCGCTCCTGCGCCATCGTCGCCTGATCCTGCTGCTGGTCGTCATCGTCGGCGGCATGGTGCTGGCGATGCTGTCGGCGCAGCACGTCGCCGAACAGCGCGCGTTGCGCGCCGAGAGCGTGCAACTGCGGCAACAGCTGGAGCTGTATGCGCAGACGCTGCAGCAGCGCATCGACCGCTACCGTACCCTGCCGCAGGTGCTGGCGCTGGATCCGGAACTGCGCGACGCCCTGACCCATCCGCTGGACGCAGCCACCCAGCAGCAGTTGAACCTGAAGCTGGAGCGCGCCAACGACGTCACCCGCTCCTCGACCCTGACCCTGATCGACGCCAACGGCGTGGCCCTGGCCGCCAGCAACTGGCGCCTGGCCAGCAGCAACGTCGGCGCCGACTACAGCTTCCGCCCGTATGTGAAGCAGGCATTGGCGCAGGGCAAGGGCCGCTTCTACGGCATCGGCATGACCACCGGCGTGCCCGGCTACTTCCTCTCGCAGGCGATCCTCGACGCACGCGGGCGCCCGCTCGGGGTGATCGTGATCAAGATCGAACTGGCTGCACTGGAGCACGAATGGCTGCGCGTGCCCGACGTAGTGCTGGTCAGCGACGGCCATGGCGTGGTGTTCCTGTCCAGCCGCGACGTCTGGCGCTATCGCCAGTTGCAACCGCTCAGCGCGCACGAGCGCGACGAATTGCTGGCCACCCGCCAGTACGCGCAGCAGACGCTGCTGCCGGCGCGACGGCGGGTGCTGGAGACGCTGGACGACGGCGGCCAGGTGATGCGCATCGACATGCCGGCGCAGCCGGCGCCGCTGCTGTGGCAGAGCATGGCGCTGCCGGAGGGCGGCTGGCGCCTGCACTTGCTGCACGACGTCGGCGGCAGCCGCGCGGCCGGCCGCGCCGCCGCGCTGGCCGCGGCCGGGATCTGGCTGGCGCTGTCGTTCCTGGGTCTGCTGTTCCAGCAGCGCCAGCGCCTGGCACGGCTGCGCCAGCGCAGCCGGCGCGAACTGGAGGCGTTGCTGCAGCAGCATGCGCAGGAGCTGCGCACCGCCCAGGACGGTATCGTGCAGGCCGCGCAGCAGGCCGACACCGGCCTCAGCCGCAGCCTGGAGCACCTGCCGCAGGGCGTGGTGATCATCGATGCGCAACTGCGCCTGGTGGCGTGGAATTCACGCTATCTGGAGATCTTCCGCTTCCCGCCGGAACTGATCCGGGTCGGGCGCCCGATCGAGGATGTGTTCCGCTACAACGCACGCCGCGGCCTGCTCGGCCCCGGCCCGGTGGAAGCGGCGATCCAGCGCCGCCTGGACCACCTGCGCAGCGGCCGTCCGCACATGCGCGAGAGCGAGAAGGACGACGGCACGGTGCTGGAGATCCGCGGCAATCCGCTGCCCGACGGCGGCTTCGTGACCAGCTACGCCGACATCACCAGCTACAAGAACGCCGCGCGCGAGCTGCGCTCGCTGGCCGACGCGCTGGAGCACCGCGTCGCCGAGCGCACCCACGACCTGGCCGAGGCCAAGCGCGAGGCCGAGAACGCCAACCGCTACAAGACCCGCTTCGTGGCCTCGGCGGTGCACGACCTGCTGCAGCCGCTCAACGCCGCGCGCATGTTCGTCTCGGCGCTGCGCGGCAAGTTGCACGAGGCCGATGCGCGGCAGATCGCCGACCATGTCGACAACGCGCTGGCGGCGCAGGACGCGATCCTCAACAGCCTGTTGGACATCTCGCGACTGGAAGCGGGCACGTTGAAGACGCAGGTGCAGGACCTGGCGCTGGACCCGCTGCTGCAGACCCTGGCACGCGAGTTCGGCATCGTCGCCGAAGGCCGTGGGCTGCGCCTGGACTACGTACCGACCCGCGCCACCGTGCGCAGCGACGCGACCCTGCTGCGGCGCATCCTGCAGAACTTCCTCTCCAACGCGGTGCGCTACACCCCGCGCGGACGGGTGCTGCTGGGTTGCCGGCGCGACGGTGCGCAGCTGCGCATCGAAGTGCACGATCAGGGACCGGGTATTCCCGACGCCCTGCAACAGGAGATCTTCGAAGAATTCCGCCGACTTGGCGACGGCGTCGCCAACGATCGCGGCGCCGGCCTCGGCCTGGCGATCGTGGAGCGCATCGGCCGCCTGCTCGGCCACCGTATCGGCCTGCGCTCGCAGTTGGGCCGCGGCAGCGTGTTCTCGGTGACCGTGCCGCTGGGCGATGCCGCTGCGGCGCAACGCCAGGTGCCGGCGGCGATGGCCAGCGACAACGGCGACGACCCGATCCTGCATGGCTGCCGGGTCTGGTGCATCGACGACGACCCGCGCGTCTGCGAGGCCAGCCGGACCCTGCTGACGCGCTGGGCCTGCCAGGTGGAACTGGCCGCCGGCCCGGACCAGGCGCTGGCCGCAGCGCAGCCGGCACAGGCGCCGGAACTGGTATTGCTGGACGTGCGCATGGGCGACTGCCACGGCCCGACCCTGTTCGCGCAGCTGTGCGCACGCTGGCAGGCCGAGCCGCGGGTGATCCTGGTCACCGCCGAAGCCGATCCGGCGCTGCGCACCCTGGCGCAGGAACGCGGCTGGGGCTTCCTGGCCAAACCGGTCCGCGCGCCAGCCCTGCGCGCACTGATGACGCAGATGTTGCTGCGGCGTGGGTGAGGCGTGTGAGCGGTTTATCAGGCTTGGGGAATGTGGATCTTTGGCTGCCGTACCCTCATCCGCCCCTGCGGGGCACCTTCTCCCGAAGGGAGAAGGGAAGCGCTTAGCCCCTCTCCCCACGGGAGAGGGGTTGGGGTGAGGGTACGGGCGCGCAGCGATGCCTCTACCACTCGCGCGGCGCGATCAGTTCCTCGACGTCGGCGTCTTCGAAACCATAGGCCTTGGCGATGTGCAGGAAATCCACGCCGATGTTCTCGCTTGCGGCGGTCTCGATCTCGCTGTCGTGGGCCTCGAACTCCAACGCCAGCTTGTTGAACTCTTCGGTGGCGGCATGGGTGAGCCGGTACAGCGCCGGCAGGTCCGCCGGTGCCTGCGCCTCGATCGCCTCGCACAACCGCAGCAGGATCTTCTGTCCCTTGCCGACCAGCGACGGGGGGAAGTAGTCGTCGTCCAGCATCTCCTGCAGGAACGGATAGTGGGCGGTCTGCTCGTTGCGGAGGGTCGTGGTGGGCATGGTCCGGTGGTCTCCGCCCGCGGGGGGCGCGGGCATCGGCGCATAGCATCGCGTATCCGGGCGCCGCAGAAAACGCCCCCCGCCGGCGCCCGGTTCAGGCCTCGCCTTCCGGCTCCAGCGCCTTCACCAGCACCGCGGCCTGGGTGCGGCTGTGGCATTCGAGCTTCTTCAGGATCGCGGTCACGTGGACCTTGACGGTGTTCTCGGCCAGGCCCAGTTCGTAGGCGATCTGCTTGTTGAGCAGACCATCTGCCAGGCACAGCAGCACCCGGAACTGCTGCGGGGTCAGTTGCGCCAGGCGCGCCGCCAACTGCGCGTCGGCCTCCGACCGCGCCGCGGTCAGCGGTGGGAACCAGGTGCCGCCGTCGAGCACCGCCGCCACCGCAATGCCGATGGTCTCGGCCGGCGAGGACTTGGGAATGAAGCCGGCCGCGCCGAACTGCTGCGCGCGGCGGATCACCCGCGGATGGTCGTTGGAGGAAATCACCACCACCGGCACGTCCGGGCGCTCGCCGCGCACGTGCAGCAGGGCCGAGAAGCCGCGCGCGCCGGGCATGGCCAGGTCCAGCAGGATCAGGTCGGCATCGGCCTGCGCGGCCAGCGCGGCGTCCAGGGTGCCAGCGCTGGCCGCCTCCACCACCAGGGCGCGCGGCAAGGCCTGGCGCAACGCGTGCAGCACGGCGGCGCGGAACAGCGGGTGGTCGTCGGCGACCAGGATCGTCGGGGCATCCATGGGCGTGAAGGCGGCTGGCATGACGCTGCAACGCGGCGTCGGGTGGGCGCGGACAACGCGCAGGACCCGCAGTGTACGTGCGTGGCCGCTGGATGCCGAGTGCGCGAGACCCGATCGGGCGGCGGCGGGTTGCCCGAGACCGGCGTGCCGGGTGCCTGCGGAGAAACTCGTGCAGGACGCCGCGCACAACACCGCCACGCCGCGCATTGGCGCTCCGCAGCGCGCAGCAAGGCGTCCTCGGCCGCGCATTCAAGGCCGGCCCCACCATGGCCGATAACACGGCGTGATCGTCTCGTTCTCCAATCTGCTGGGCCGCCTGCCGCTGGCCGCGTCCTGCCTCATCGTGTGCCTGGCGCTCGCGCCGGACGTGTCCGCGGCCGCCACCGCAAGCGACGACGACCTGCCCAGCAGCCTGGAGCACTTCGGCCTGGACGAGGGCCTGTCGCAGCTGTCGATCAACGCCCTGCAGAGCGACGACCAGGGCTTCCTGTGGGTCGGCACGCAGGAAGGCCTGAACCGCTTCGACGGGCATCTGTTCCGCGCCTACCGGCGCGAACTCGGCAGCGACAGCCGGCAGAGCCTGCTCAGCAGCAGCATCGACAGCATCGGCTTCGAGCCGCGCGGCACCCGCCTGTGGCTGGGCACCAACGACGCCGGCCTGGAAGTGATCGAGTTGGCCACCTGGCAACACCACCGTCTCGACGCGAAGCAGGGCCTGTCGCACAACCGCGTCACCCAGATCCTGATCGATCCGCAGGGCGGCGCATGGCTGGGCACCGAACGCGGCATGGACCGGGTCGAGGCCGACCTGCAGCGGGCGCGCCCGCTGGGCGGCGATGCGCCGGTGGTGGGCCTGACCTGGATGCCGGACGGCAAGCAACCGGTGGCACTGGACCGGCAATGCCGGCTTTGGCGGCTGGGCCGCGACGCGCGCGAGGAACTGCCGGCACCGCGCGGCATCGACGAATGCGTAGGCCTGCAGTCCGGCCCGGAAGGGCTGTGGCTGGCGTCGGCGAGCGGCGGCCTGTTCCAGCTCGATGCGCAGGGCGCGGTGCTGGCGCACTGGACGCCAGCGCAGTTGGCCACCGGCGGCAGCGACCTCAGCGCGCTGATCCGGCTGCACGACGGCCGCGTGCTGGTCGGCACCACCAATGCCACGGTGACGCAACTGGACAGCGCGCAGCATGCGCCGCAGCGGCTGAGCTTCGACATGCCGCCCAACAGCGCCATCATCCGTTTCTACCAGGCGCCCGACGGCACCTGGTGGATCGGCACCTACACCGGCGGGCTGTACCGGGTGCGTCCGTTGTCGGCGGTGATCCGCAACGACGAGGAGCGCGTCAGCGACACCCATGCGTGGCCCAGCAGCAGCGTGCGCAGCATCTGGCGCGACGGCGAGCGCATGCTGATCGGCACCGACCAGGGCCTGCTGCTGCGCGACAGCAGCCGTGCCGCCTGGCAGCTGGTGCCCGGGCTGGCCAGCCAGGCGATCCGCAGCATCGCCGCCGACCGCGACGGCTGGTGGCTGGGCACGCGCCAGGGGCTGTGGCGCCTGGACCGCAACGGCACAGTGCGGCGCCTGGGCGGGCTGGCCGACGAGCACGTCAACGATCTGCTGCTGGAAGGCGACACGCTATGGGTGGCCACCCGCCGCGGCCTGACCCGCGTGGTCGATGGGCGCGTGCGCAACGATCCGCGCTGGGCACCCCTGAGCGGGCACACCCTGACCCGGGTCTACCGCGACAGCGAAGACACGCTGTGGATCGGCTGCAACGACTGCGGCGTGTGGCGCATGCGCAGCGGCCGTCCCGCCGAGCCCTACCGCCCGCGCGGCAGCACCCTGTACCCGTCGGTGTGGTCGCTGTACGAACACGACGGCGTGCTGTGGGTGGGCACCTTCTCCGGCGGGCTGTACCGCATCGACCTCAAGCGCGACGTGGCGCTGCGCTACAGCGACCGCGAGGGGCTCAGCAGCAACGTCATCTACACGATCCTGCCGGATCCGCAGGGGCGGCTGTGGCTCAGCACCAACAACGGCCTGAGCGTGCTGGATCCGCGCACCCGCATCGTGCAGAGCCTGGGCCGCCGCGACGGCCTGCAGAACCAGGAGTACAACAGCGGCCGCGGCTACCGCGACGCGCACGGCCTGCTGTATTTCGGCGGCACCCAGGGCGTGGACGTGATCGATCCCACGCGCCTGCCGCTGCGTAGCCCGCAGGCGCGCGCAGTACTCACCGACCTGCGCATCCTCAATGCCGGCGAGGACCGCGACGGCAGTGAGAACCAGACCGAGAGCGACGTGGTCTACGCGCAGCGCATTGCCCTGGACCATCGCGACAACGTGTTCACCATCGGCATGACCGCGATCGACTTCGCCGCCCCGGGCACCGCGCGCCTGCGCTACCGCGTCGACGGGCTGCAGAAGGGCTGGGTATACCCGCAGACCGCGCACAGCGACTTCTCGGTCAGCCACCTGCCACCGGACCGCTACACGCTGGTGGTGGAAGCGGCCGGGCGCGACGGCCAGTTCGGTGGCGCGCGGCGGCTGCAGATCCAGGTGCTGCCGCCGCCGTGGCGGCATCCGCTGGCCTACGCCGGCTACGTCGTGCTCGGCCTGGCGCTGCTCGGCCTGGCGCTGCAGCGGGTGCGGCACACGGTCAACCGCGAGCGCGACATGGTGGAACTGCTCAACCTGACCGTGGCCGAGCGCACCCGCCAGCTCGAACGCGCCAACCAGCAGTTGCTGCAGAGCAATGCGCGCCTGCAGGCGGCCACACGCCTGGATCCGCTGACCCAGGTCGCCAACCGCCGCGAGCTGCAGGACTGGCTGGCGCGCGAATGCCCGGCCCTGCTGGCGGCGCTGGACGAAGGCGGCAGTGCCGATGCGCTGTACTTCTTCATGATCGACGTGGACAACTTCAAGCGCATCAACGACGACTACGGCCACCAGGCCGGCGACGCCGCGCTGGTGCACTGCGCCGATCGCCTGCGCGGACTGTGCGGCGAACGCGACCTGCTGGTGCGCTGGGGCGGCGAGGAGTTCCTGCTGGTCACCCGCCTGCCGCGCGAAGACGTCGCCAGCGACCTGGCCGAACGCCTGCGTGCGGCGGTGGCGACGCAGCGCTTCGCGCTGACCGAGCGCGAACTGACCCTGACCTGCTCCATCGGCTTCGCCCCGTGGCCGTTCGTCGCCGCGTGGCCGGCGCTGGGCGACTGGGAACAGAGCGTGGGCCTGGCCGACCGCTGCCTCTACGCCGCCAAGGGCGCCGGCAAGGACGCCTGGGTGGGACTGGCGCCGGGCGCGGCGCCGGACCGGCCGCGTCTGCACGCGCTGCTGGCCGGCGGCGCACCGGAAGAACTGGGCGACAGCGTACGCGTGCTGTGTTCGCCCGGGCGCCAGCCGCGCTTCGCGCGCTGAGCGACGCCGGCGCGGCGGCTCAGCGCGGCGGCGCCTGCTGCATGCTGCTGCGCCAGGCGTCCAGGAACTGACGTCGCTTCAGCGCATCCAGGTACACCAGCAACCCGGGCCCGAGCGCGATCGGGCGGAACGCCGACGCAGCGGCCGGCCCGCCCTGCGCCGCCACGCCCGGCTGCGGCAGAATCGGCTGCAGCCGCGCCTCGCGCGACAGCCCCTGCTGCCCGCGCGGCGACAGCAGGTAATCCAGGAAACGACGCGCCTCGGCCGCGTGTGGGCTGTCGCGTGGGATCACCGCGGTGCGCAGCGCGACCAGGGTGTAGTCCTCCGGCTGCACGATCGCCAGCGGCGCGCCGGCATCGATGCGCGCCTGCGCGTACGAACCCAGCACGTTGTAGGCCAGCAGCAGGTCGCCGCGCGCGACCTTGTCCAGCAGCACGCCGGTGCGTTCTTCCAGCACCACCTGGTTGTCGCCCATCGCCGCCAGCAACGCGCCGGCCATGCTGCCGAGTTGGCTGTCCTGGGTCGCGAACAGGTAGCCCACGCCGCTGCGCTCCACGTCGTAGGTGCCGATACGCCCACGCAACGGCGAGCCCGGCGCGCGCAGCAGTTCCAGCAGCCGGCGGCGGGTGCGCGGCACCTGCGCGGCCGGCAGCCGCGCCGTGTTGTAGACGATCGCCACCGGCTCGTAGCTGATGCCGAAGACCTCGTGCCGCCACTGCGCCCACGCCGGCAGCGCCTCGGTCTGCGGCGAGCGGTGCGCCAGTGCGTGGCCGTCGTTCACCAGCTTGGTCTGCAGATCCATGCTGGCGCTGATCAGCAGATCGGCGCAGCGCGGGCCAGGGCCTGGATGCAGGTAGCGCCGGTAGATATCGCCGGCGATCACGTCCTGGTACACCACTTCGGTGTGCGGATGCAGGCGCTGGTAGTCGCCGATCACCGCGGCGAACACCTCGATGTCGGTCGAACCCTGGATGCACAGTTGCGCGGTGGCCGTGCCCTGCGCCGGGAAGCGGCGCACGTCGCCGGGCGCGGCCAGGGCATTGCCGGCGAGCAGCATGGTCAGCAACAGCGGCAGACCGCGCAGCAGCGCGGGCAGGCTCATGGATGCAACCTCGGCAGGTGCAGGCTGGCGATCAGGCCGCCGCCCACGCGATTGGACAGGTCGATGCGCCCGCCATGGGCCTCGACCACGCGCTTGACGATCGCCAGGCCCAGCCCAGCGCCGCCGGCGGCCGCACCCTCGCCGCGCACGAAACGTTCGAACACGCGTTCGGCTTCGGCGGCGGCGATGCCCGGGCCATGGTCGGCCACGGTCACCACGCAATCGCGCGCGCTGCAGGTCAGCGCCACCTGCAGCGCGCCATCGCCGCCGTACTTGCAGGCATTGTCGATCAGATTCTTGATCGCCTCGCGCAACAGCAGCGCATCGCCGCGCACCAGCGCCGGTTCGCTGGCCACGGCCAGTTGCACGCGTGGCCGCGGCGCGGCCTGCGGCACGGCCTCGTGCAGCGCCTGGTGCAACACCTCGGCCAGGTCCACGCTGGCGTAGCGCTGCAGGTTGGAACGGTGGATCACGCTGGCGTCGCTGAGCAACTGGTTGAGCAGGCGGCTCATGTGCGTGGCATTGCGCTCGATCGCCTCCAGGCTGCGACGCATCTCGTGCGGGTCGTCCTCGTCCAGCGCCAGTTGCGCCTGCGCACGCAGTGCCGCCAGCGGCGTGCGCATCTGGTGCGCGGCCTCGGCCATGAACGCACGCAGGGTCTCGTTGCTGCCGGCCAGGCGCGCCATGAAGCGGTTCAGCGCCGCCACCATCTGCTGCATCTCCTGCGGCGCCGTCGCGGCCACCGGCTTCAGTTCGGACGGTTCGCGCCGCGACAGTTCGCGCTCCAGCGTCCGCAGCGGCCGCAGCGCACGCGATACGCCCAGCCACACCAGCGCCAAGGCCAGCAGCGACAACAGCGCGATCGCCACCAGCGCGTGCAGCACCACGTCCTGCGCCAGCGCCTCGCGGGCGCGCCGGGTCTGCCCCACCTGCACCCACACCTGGTCCTGCGCCGCCGCCGAGGACACCCGCCGCGACACCACCGCGAAGCGCACCGGCTCGCCGCTGTAGACCGCATCGAACAACCGCGGCGGCGCGCTGGCGCGCGGCAGCGACGGCGCCGCCGGCAGGTCGTCGTAGCCGGTGATGGTGCGCCCGCGCGCATCGAACACGCGGTAGAACACCCGGTCCTCCGGCGCCATCGCCAGCAGGTCCAGCGCGGCATAGGGCAGGTCCACCTGCCACTGACCGCCGGCCAGCGCCACCGAGTCGACGATGGATAGTGCCGAGGACACCAGCAGGTGGTCGTAGGAGCGGTTGGCGGCACGCTGGCCGTAGTCGCGGGCGACGAAGAACAGCGCCACCGCGCCGAGCAGCGACAGCGCGCCCAGGTAACGCAGCAGCGTGCGCCGGATCGACGGCGCCGGCGGCGCGGCCTCAGCCATCGCCGTCCGCTGCCGCCGGGTCCGGCGGCGACGCGGCCGCCTCCAGCTTGTAGCCGACGCCGCGCACGGTGACGATGCGCAGCGGCGCGGCGGCCAGCTTCTTGCGCAAGCGCCCGACGTACAGTTCGATCGCGTTCGGCCCGGCCTCGTCGTCGAAGCCGAACAGGCCGTTGCCGATCTCGTCCTTGCCCACCACCTGGCCGAGCCGGCCGATCAGGATCTCCAGCAGCCGGTACTCGCGGTTGGGCAATTCGATCGGCGTGCCATCCAGGCTGACGCTGTGCGCGGCGTTGTCGAAGGCGAAACCGCCGAGCTGCACCACCTCGCTGGCCTGACCGCGATTGCGCCGCAGCAGCACCCGGCAGCGCGCCTCGAACTCGCGAAAGTCGAACGGCTTGCCCAGGTAATCGTCGGCGCCCACGTCCAGCGCCTGCACCCGATCCTCGATGCCGTCGCGCGCGGTCAGCATCAGCACCGGCGTGGTGTCGCCACGCTCGCGCAGCCCGGCCAGCACGCGCAGCCCATCCAGCCCGGGCAGGCCGATGTCCAGCACCACCAGATCGAAGCGCTGGTAGCGCAGCACCCCGGCCGCACTCAAGCCATCGCGCTGCCAATCCACCGCATGCCCGCTGCGGCGCATGCGCCGCACGATCGCATCGGCGAGATCGGCGTTGTCTTCTACTAATAAAAGGCGCATTCGGGATGACCAGTCGTGCGGCTGTGGAAAGCCGGGATTGGGGATCGGCAAATGCCATTCTGCCGGCGGATGGCAACCCGCTTGCTTCGCGTTGGCCGCCGGCGATCAAGGTTGGGAAGACGCGCAGCATCGAGATCGCAGATCAAGGCCACCGCCGCTGCGCCCACCGACGGCGCGTTCACTGCGATTGCATGCTGATCGAAGCCATGCTCGGATCCGTGGTGAAGATGAGGCGGTACAGGTAAGCGCCTGGCATGGCCGGATCCGGCAACGTCTGCATGACGATGGAATACATCGGCGTATCGACAGCGCCGGCCATGGCCTGGATTGCGGTGGAGAATTGCGCATCGCTGAGATGCGCGTTCGAGGCCGATGCCATGCAGACATGGGTTCCGCATGCGACATCCTTGAGAGCGAAACCGGGATCGGCCTCGCGCAGATAGTCGCTGAAATTCCTCCTGTAGGTCCTTGACTTGGCCATGCCGTCGGACTCGGCCTGGCTTGCCACCTTTTGCAGGATCAGGTCGAAGTCCTTGTCGCCGATGACATGCATCGCCATGTCGCCGTCGATCGACTTCCCGGTGAGAAACGCCATCTCCGCCGCCGCTGCCGGCGGGCGATCCTGCGGTGCAGGGAACGCTTCGGTAGTGTCGGGTGAGGTTTCCTCGGCTCCAGGCAGGTCCGTCCCTGAGCGCGCCTTGGCGCCGGCGGCGCGCGCCTCGCCCTCAGCGGCGGCAGCAGAGGCGACGGTGCCTGGCTGCGAGCGCGTGGCGGCAGGCGGCCGCTGCCAAAGCATGAACGCTCCGACCGCGAGAAGCAGGACCGACAGGCCCGCGAACACTCTACGCATGGCGACTCCGATGACGCGCGATTGAGGCCAGGCAGATGCCGCGACGCGAGGGAACGCGGTCTCCGGCTGGCCGAAAGTCCAGTGCCGATAACCTACCTAGGCTGCGCCGGTTGCACAACGACGCGCGCTGCAGCGTCCGCCATCGTCGCCAGCGCGCCGGGGCCGACACGCCGGCAGCGGGCGACCGGGCGCGCCCGAAACAGTTGGCTCCGCACCGACAGGTCGATGACAGCTACGCCGCACTAGGCTGCAGCCACGCTGGCCTGCGCGTTCCGCTGCGGGCTACCGACTCATCGACGCACTGCGCGCACCTGGGAGGGTACGTGGACCTGAAGAAATTGAGCCTGTGCGGCGCTTGCGCCTGCGCCCTGTTGTCCTTGCCCGCGCTGGCGCGCGCCGCCGATGGCGACGACGACGGCCCAGTCACCGCCGAACTCGGCGGGCGGCTGCACTGGGATTTCGCCCACTTCGACAACGACCGGCGCGGCACGCCCAATCCCGACGACACCGAGATCCGCCGCTTGTGGCTGGACGTGTCTGGCAAGGTCTTCGGCTTCGGCTACAAGGTCGAAGGCGATTTCGCCGGTCTGCAGGACGACTTCAACGGAAAGGGCATCGAGGCCAAGGACGTCTACATCACCCGCAAATTCGATGCCGGCACGCTCACTGTGGGCCAGTTCAAGCAGTACTTCACGCTCGACGACCGCACCGGCTCCAACTTCGGCCAGTTCCTGGAGCGCAGCGGCGCGGCCAGTACGCTGGCGCCGCTGTACCGCAAGGCGGTGTCGTGGCAGGCCGCGGGCACCGACTACACCTGGGCGGCCAGCGTCTACAGCCTGCAGAGCATCGACGTCTCCAACGTCCGCGGCCATGCGTTCGGCGGCCGCGGCACCTGGGCGCCGGGCGCGCGGGACGGCGACGTGCTGCATCTGGGCCTGTCGCTGGCGCACGAGCACTACGACCATCCCGGTGCCGGCGGCGCGCCGGCGCTGAGCATCCGCCCGCGCCCGGCCGGGCACCTGTCCGACGACAGCCGCGTCACCCTGGCGCGCTTCGCCGACGGCCGCGACACCGACGTGGACAAGTGGTCGCTGGAATACGCGCAGGTGCGCGGGCCGCTGTCGTGGCAGGGCGAGTTCAGCGGCGGGTTGTTCGACGACGGCGCGCAGCGCGCCGACGTGATGGCGGCCTATGGCTTCGTCAGTTGGTTCGCCACCGGCGAATCGCGCCGCTACGACAGCAAGACCGGGCGTTTCACCCGCATCAGGCAGGTCAATCACAACTACGGCGCCTTCGAGCTGGCGCTGCGCTACGACCGCATGTGGGGCGCGCAGCACCGCGACGGGCAGCCCGATCTGCTCGATGCCTCCACCGCCTCGTGGACGCTGGCCGGCAACTGGTACCTCAAGCCGAACCTGCGGCTGATGCTCAACCTGATCGACAGCCGCAACCGCGACCATCTGGCCGGCGTGACGCTGGACCACACGCGAGCGATCACCGGGCGCTTTCAGTATGACTTCTGAAGGCCGGGACCCGGGACCGGGGACCCGGGCCCCGGAAAAGCGCAGCGCTGCCGCCAAGGCTCTACCGATCTTCGTTCTCCGAGTCCCGGGTCCCCGGTCCCGGGTTCCGGCTTTTCATCAAAAGGAACTTCCATGCTGACCGCGCTCGGTTTCGGAATGGTCATTACCTTCATGTACCTGATCATGAGCAAGCGGCTGTCGCCGCTGGTCGCGCTGATCATCGTGCCGATCGTGTTCGCGCTGGCCGGCGGCTTCGGCACCGGCATCAATGAGATGATGCTGGAGGGGATCAAGAAGATCGCGCCCACCGGCGTCATGCTGATGTTCGCGATCCTGTACTTCGGGGTGATGATCGACGCCGGCCTGTTCGATCCGCTGGTGCGGCGCATCCTGCGCCTGGTCAAGGGCGACCCGATGAAGATCGTCGTCGGCACCGCGGTGCTGGCGCTGCTGATCTCGCTCGACGGCGACGGCTCCACCACCTACATGATCACCGTCTCGGCGATGCTGCCGCTGTACCGGCGGCTGGGCATGAACGCGCTGAACATGACCTGCGTGACCATCCTCGCCGGCGGCGTGATGAACCTGACGCCGTGGGGCGGCCCGACCGCACGCGCGGCCACCGCCCTGCACGTGGACCCGGCCGACGTGTTCGTGCCGCTGGTGCCGGCGATGGCGCTGGCGATCGTCGGCATCCTGCTGCTGGCCTGGTACCTGGGCATGAAGGAACGCCGCCGCCTCGGCGTGGTGACGCTGCCCGGCGATGCCTGGATGGACGGCAGCGTGGCCGACGACGGCGAGGCGCTGCCCACCGTGGAGGATGCCGAGGACATCAAGCGGCCGCGGCTGCTGTGGGTGAACCTGGCGTTGACCCTGGCGCTGATGGCGGCGCTGGTGATCGGCGTGCTGCCGATGCCGGTGCTGTTCATGATCGGCTTCGCCCTGGCGCTGCTGATCAACTACCCGAACCTGGCCGAGCAGCGCCGCCGCCTGGTCAACCATGCCGGCAACGTGCTGTCGGTGGTGTCGCTGATCTTCGCCGCGGGCGTGTTCACCGGCATCCTCTCCAACACCGGCATGGTCGAGGCGATGTCGCGCAGCTTCCTGGCGGTGATCCCCGACGCATGGGGGCCGTACCTGGCGGTGATCACCGCACTGGCGAGCATGCCCTTCACCTTCTTCATGTCCAACGACGCCTTCTACTTCGGCGTGCTGCCGATCCTGTCCGACGCCGCCAGCCACTACGGCATCACCCCGGTGGAAATGGCCCGCGCCTCGCTGGCCGGGCAGCCGGTGCACCTGCTCAGCCCACTGGTGCCCTCCACCTACCTGCTGGTCGGCCTGGCCAAGGTCGACTTCGCCGACCACCAGCGCTTCACCCTGAAGTGGGCGGTGCTGGTGTCGTTGGTGTTGATGGGCGGCGGGCTGCTATTCGGCCTCTTTCCTTTGGCGAAGTGAGCGCCGCCCGGGATTGGGGATTGGGCATTGGGGATTCGTAACAGCCACTGCCCGCGCGCCCATCCAATCCCGACTCCCCAATCCCGAATCCCAACTCCGAAGGAGTTCAACGTGACCCTCAGAATCGCCTACGTCACCAGCGGCATGGGCAGCATCGGCACCGCGATCTGCCAGAAGCTGGCGCGCAACGGCCATACCGTGGTTGCCGGGTGCGGGCCGGACTCGCCGCGCAAGTCGGCGTGGCTGCGCGAGCAGCGCGAGCTCGGCTTCGACTTCATCGCCTCCGAGGGCAACGCCACCGACTGGGATTCCACGGTGGCGGCGTTCGCCAAGGTCAAGGCCGAGGTCGGCGAGATCGACGTGCTGGTCAACAACGCCGGCGGCAGCCGCGACATGCTGTTCCGGCAGATGGGCCGCGAGGACTGGCAGGCGGTGATCGCCAGCAACCTGCACGCGCTGTTCAACATCACCAAGCAGGTGGTGGACGGCATGACCGCGCGCGGCTGGGGCCGTATCGTCAACATCGGCGCGGTCAGCGCGCAGAAGGGCCAGATCGGGCAGATCAACTACGCCACCGCCAAGGCGGCGATGCAGGGCTTCAGCCGCGCGCTGGCGCAGGAAGTGGCCTCGCGCGGGGTCACCGTCAACACGGTGTCGCCCGGCTACATCGCCAGCGCGGCGATCAGCGGCTTCCCGCCGGACGTGCTCGATCGTCTCGCCAGTTCGGTGCCGCTGCGCCGGCTCGGCAAGCCCGAGGAAGTGGCGGCGCTGTGCGCCTGGCTGGCCTCGGACGAGGCCGCCTACGTCACCGGCGCCGACTACGCGGTCAACGGCGGCCTGCACATGGCCTAGCGCCTCGCCTGCCCCGCATGGCGCCACGGTTGCTCGTGCATGCAGCGGAGACGCGGGACGTGGACCTGCGCTCGACCGCGACGGATGCGCCCGCGCGCAGCCGCCGGATTCGGCAGGCAGGCACGCCGCGGCACTGCAGCCGCGGCGTGCAAAGCGCCGCGACGCCCGCCTGGCATACACTGCCGGTTCCGCTTCGTCCGTCGCGCCCGCTCCGCATGTCCGACAAACCCGAACCCGGCGCGCCCGCCGCGCGCCTGCAGATGGCCGACATCGCGCGCATGGCCGGCGTCTCCGAATCCACGGTGTCGCGTGCGCTGGCCGACAACCCGGTGGTCGCCGAACGCACCCGCGCCTATATCAAGCAGTTGGCCCGCGACGCCGGCTACCGCGTCGATCCGGTCGCGCGCAGCCTGCGTTCGCGGCGCTCCAACATCGTCTGCGTGGCGGTGCCGCTGATGCACGCGCACGAGCAGCCGCTGTCGGACCCGTTCATGATGACCATGCTGGCGCTGCTGGCCGACGCGCTGACCGCGCGCGGCTACAGCATGCTGCTGTCCAAGCTGGACCAGCACCAGGACCACTGGGTCGAGGACCTGGCACGCAACAGCCGCGCCGACGGCGTCATCATGCTCGGCCAGAGCCACGAGCACGCCTCGCTCGACGCCGCCGCGCGCGGCGGCCTGCCGATGCTGGTGTGGGGCAGCCGCATCGACGGCCAGGCCTATGCCAGCGTGGGCAGCGACAACCTGCGCGGCGGCGAACTGGCCACCGCACACCTGATCGAACATGGCCGCCGGCGCATCGCCTTCCTCGGCGACGAGCAGTTGCCGGAAGTGGCGCCGCGCTTCGCCGGCTACCGGCGCATGCTCGACGCGCACCGCCTGACGTTCGACCCGCGGCTGCACGCGCGCAGCCACTTCCTCAGCGAGGACGCCTACCGCCTGACCCGGGCGATGCTGAAGAAGACCGACCCGCCGGATGCGGTGTTTGCCGCCTCCGACGTGATCGCCCTGGGCGCGATCCGCGCCCTCATCGAAGCCGGCCACCGCGTGCCGCAGGACATCGCCCTGGTCGGCTTCGACGACATCCCCCTGGCTGCCTACAGCCAGCCACCGCTGACCACCGTGCGCCAGGACCTGGCCCAGGCCGCCACCCTGCTGGTGGACGGCGTGCTGAACCTGATCGCCGGCACGCCGGTGGCATCGGTGGAGCTGCCGGTGAGTCTGGTCGTGCGGGAATCGGCCTGAGGCGGGGATAGCGCCATCGAGAACGCGGCAAGGACGCGCACCTGTGCCGGTTGCTGCGGAGCGCACCTCCAGCGCACCCGAACCCCAGCTGCATCACCTCCTGGCGCCCTCCCCCGCGATGCCAGCGCAAATCGCGGCATCGCGGCACAATGGGTCACCAGGCTCCGACGACTCGTGCCGCATGCAACGCATTTCGCCCCTGAACATCGTGGACCTGCTGCTCGATGCGGTGTGCATCGTCGAACCGGACAGCACCATCGTGTTCGTCAGCCCCGCCTTCGAGCGCATCTTCGGCTATACGCCGCAGGAGGTGACAGGCAAGCGCATGCTCGACATGGTGCATCCCGACGACCTGCCGGCCACCCGCGCGCAGGCCGACAGCATCACCGAGGGCGCGCTGCAGCTCCACTTCGAGAACCGCTACATCCGCAAGGACGGGCGCATCGCGCACATTCGCTGGACCGCGCGCTGGGTCGCCGACTACAGCATGCGCCTGGCCGTGGCGCACGACATCACCGAACGCAAGTCGACCGAGGCGCTGCAGGCGGCGCTCTACGGCATTTCGGAGGCGGCCCACACCGAGCAGACGCTGGAGTCGCTGTGCAGCCGCATCCACCAGATCATCGGCGAACTGCTGCCTGCCACCAATTTTTCCGTGGCGCTGTACGACGCGTCGTCGCAGACGCTGCGCTTTCCCTACCATGCCGATGAGCACCATGCCGCACCGCCCTGCCTGCTGCTGGCCGAGGCGCCGCTGCACGCCGAGGTGATCCGCACCGGCTGCACGCTCCTGCGCGCACCCTACGCCCCCATCACGCCGGCATCAGGTGGACTGGAGCAGTCCGCGCTCGCACCGCAGCCCCATTCGTGGCTGGGCGTTCCGCTGCAGACACCGAAGGGCGTTCTCGGCCTGCTGGTGCTGCTCGGCTACTCCGAACAGTCCCGCTACACCGACAAGGACCAGGCGCTGCTGCAGTTCGTGTCCACCCAGGTGGCAGCCGCCGTCGAGCGCAAGCAGACGCTGGAACGCCTGCAGCACATGGCCCAGTACGACCATCTGACCCAGCTCCCCAATCGCCAGCTGTTCCTGGACCGGCTCGAGACCGCCCTGGCGCAGGCCCGGCGCGCGCGCAGACGGCTGTCGCTGTTGTTCATCGACCTGGATCGCTTCAAGGACGTGAACGACACCCTCGGCCATGCGGTCGGCGATCTGCTGCTGCAGCGCGTGGCGGGGCGCCTGCTCGACTGCGTCCGCACATCGGACACGGTCGCCCGGCTGGGCGGGGACGAATTCGTGGTGCTGATCGAAGGCTGCCACTCGGCCGACCATGCCACGGGAACGGCCAACAGGATCCTGGCCGCCTTCGGCGAGGCGTTCGACCTGGACGGCCACCACCTGCACGTGTTGCCCAGCATCGGCGTGGCGTTCTACCCCGATCACGGCGACGACGCCCACAGCCTGCTGGTGCACGCCGATGGGGCGATGTACCGCGCGAAGAAGGCCGGTGGCAATCGGATCGGCGTGGCGTCCATGGCATGAGCGACACGTCGCCAGGCCAGCGGCGTTCGTGCAAAGGGATGGACCGCGCCGTGCGAGATCGTAGATCGCCGCTGCGGCGGCGCTTCAGTGCGCCGCGCCGCGCTTTTCCGATTCCCCATTCGCGGTTCCCCATTCCCGACGCTTCACCAACAACATCGCCACCGCGGCCGCCAGCATCAGCGCGCCGGCCAGGCGAATCACGTTGCGCGGGTCGCCCTGCAGCAGGCGGTCGTAGTACAGCGGCAGGGTCACGATCTGGATCAGCATCGGCAGCACGATGAACAGGTTGAACAGGCCCATGTACACGCCGGTGCGCTCGGGCGGGATGCTGTTGGCCAGCATCAGGTAGGGATTGCCCATCATGCTGGCCCAGGCCAGGCCGATGCCGAGCATCGGCAGCAGCAGCAGCCAGCGATCGTGGATCGACGGCAGCACGCACATGCCGATGCCGGCGGCGACCAGGCAGGCGGCGTGGGTGGCCTTGGGGCCGAACCGCCGCGCCACCGGCACCATCGCGAACGCGGCCAGAAAGGCGACGAAGTTGTAGAAGCCGCCGATCTGCCCGTTGACCAGGCCGGCCTCGCGGAAGCCATGCGAATCGGCCGCGGTGGTGCCGAACAGCGTGGTCGACAGCGACAGCACGATGTACTGCCAGTAGCAGAACATCGCATACCACTGGAACAGCATCACCGGCGCCATCTGCCGCATCGTCGGCGGCATCTGCCGCACCGCGTCGACGATCTCGCGCAACGTCGCCAGCGGCCCGGACGCGGCGCTGCGCAAGCGCTGCAGCTCCGCCGCCGGCAGCATCGGCTCGCGCACGCTGCGCGCGGTGAGCAGGATCGAGGCGGCGGAGAAGCCCGCACCAATCGCGAACGCGGCGATGGTGACGTAGGGAATGTGGTGGGCGTTGGCCGCGTCCTGGTTCATGCCCAGCCACACCAGCAGTGGCGGAGTGACGTAGGCCAGGGTCTGGCCGAGGCCGGTGAACGCGCTCTGGGTCAGGTAGCCCAGCGGCCGCTGCGGCGGCGCCAGCACGTCGCTGACCAGCGCGCGGTACGGCTCCATCGCCACATTGTTGGCCGCATCCAGCATCCACAGCAGCGCCACCGCCATCCACAGCGCCACGCTGAAGGGCATGGTCAGCAGGCACAGACTGCACACCAGCGCGCCCACCACCATGTACGGCATGCGTCGGCCCCAGCGGGTGACGGTGCGGTCGCTGAGCACGCCGACCACCGGTTGCAGCACCAGCCCGGTGATGGGGCCGGCCAACCACAGGTAGGGCAGGTTGGCGTGGTCGGCGCCCAGGTAGTTGTAGATCGGGCTCATGTTGCTCTGCTGCAGCCCGAAGCTGTACTGCACGCCGAAGAAACCGGCGTTGAGCGCCAGCACGCGCGAGAGCGGAAGCAGGGGACGATCGGAACGCATGAGCATCGGCATCGGCCTGGGCGGGTCGGGCACGCGGGAGGCGTGCCGCAGCGGCGGAGCGGAGTGTCGCCGCGCCTGCAATCGTTTGTAACGCTGCGCCGCACCATGCAGAATGCCTCGATCTCTCAGCGATAAGATTGGCGTAAGCGCCATTGGTGGATTTGCTGCACTGCAAATTGCAATCGATTGCGGACGGCCGTATCTGTACGCCGCCGCACCCACCGACCGCGCCGCGCCCTGCCCGTTCCGGCAGCGACGCGCCGCCACCCACTGCACCACTCGCTTCGGGAGAGACAGCGATGCATCACCCTTCGATCCGCCTGCAGACCCTGGCCCTGGCCGTCGCCGCGGCGCTGTCCGCACCGGCTGCGCTCGCGCAACAGGCCACGCCTGCCGCTGCCGACGCCCCGGCGGCGCAGGGCGACGTGGTCAGCCTGGACTCGGTCTTCGTCACCGGCACCGCCACGCCCAAGAGCAAGCTCAAGTCCAGCGTCTCGGTGAGCACGGTCGGCGCCGAGGCGATCGAACAGTCGGCGCCGCGCAGCACCGCCGAGATCTTCCGCAACATCCCCGGCATCCGCTCCGAATCCAGCGGCGGCGAAGGCAACGCCAACATCGCCGTGCGCGGCCTGCCGGTCGCCTCCGGCGGCGCCAAGTTCCTGCAGTTGCAGGAAGACGGGCTGCCGGTGCTGGAGTTCGGCGACATCGCCTTCGGCAATGCCGACATCTTCCTGCGCGCCGATTACAGCCTTGAGCGCATCGAGGCGATCCGCGGCGGTTCGGCCTCCACCTTCGCCAGCAACTCGCCCGGCGGCATCATCAACTTCATCAGCAAGACCGGCGACACCGCCGGCGGCAGCGTCGGCCTCACCCGCGGCCTGGGCGGCTACGACAACACCCGCCTGGACTTCGACTACGGCGCACCGTTCGCCGAGCACTGGCAGTTCAACGTCGGCGGCTTCTACCGCCGCGGCGACGGCGTGCGCGACGCCGGCTACACCACCGACAAGGGCGGCCAGCTCAAGGCCAACCTGACCCGGCTGTTCGACAACGGCTACGTGCGCGTCTACGCCAAGTACCTCAACGACCGCGCCGCCGGCTACCTGCCGGTGCCGACCCGGGTCAGCGGCCGCGACGGGTCGCCGCACTTCGGCAGCATCGACGGTTTCGATCCCGGCACCGGCACGCTGTACAGCCCGTACTTCCGCAGCAGCGCCACCCTCGATGGCGGCAACAAACCCTCGCGGGTGGAACTGAGCGACGGCATGCACCCGCTGTCGCGCGCGTTTGGCGCCGAGGCGCAGTTCGACATCGGCGGCGGCTGGACCCTGACCGACAAGTTCCGCATCGCCGATACCTCCGGCCGCTTCGTTTCGCCGTTCCCGGCGCAAGTCGCCGATGCCGGCGCGCTGGCGGCGAGCATCGGCGGCACCGGTGCCGGCCTGCGCTACGTCGACGGCCCGAACGCAGGCCAGGCCTACACCGGGCTGGCGCTGCGTACGCATCTGTTCAACGTGCACCTCAACGACCTGGGCAACGCGGTCAACGACCTCAGCCTGGCGCGCGACTTCGGCAGCGGCGACGGCGGCAACCTCAACCTCAAGGCCGGCTGGTACACCTCGCGGCAGACCATCGACGTGGACTGGACCTGGAACTCCTACGTGCAGTCGCTGGGCCACCGCCCGCGGCTGCTGGACGTGGTCGCCGCCGACGGCAGCATGCGCTCGCAGGACGGCCTGTACGCCTACGGCGTGCCGTACTGGGGGCTGGACAACACCCGCCACTACGACGTGCGTTACGACATCAACGCGCCGTACCTGGCGCTGAGCTGGGACCAGGGCCCGCTGAGCGTGGACGGCAGCCTGCGCTACGACATGGGCCGCGCGCGCGGCAACACCGCCGGCGGCATGCTGGTCAGCAATGTCGACGTGAACGGCGACGGCGTGATCGAGGCGCCGGAGCAACGCGTGGCGACCATCGACTACGCCAACCCCAAGCCGGTGCGCTACGACTGGAACTACCTGTCGTATTCGTTCGGCGGCAACTACATGCTCAACGACGACCTGGCCGCATTCGCGCGCTACAGCCGCGGCGCCCGCGCCAACGCCGACCGCCTGCTGTTCGGCGTGGTCCGCGACGACGGCTCGGTGTCCTCCAACGAAGCGGTGAACGTGGTCAAGCAGCTCGAGGGCGGCCTGAAGTGGCGCAGCGGCGGGCTGAGCCTGTTCGCCACTGCCTTCGCCGCGCGCACCCAGGAGCAGAACTATGAAGCCACCACCCAGCGCTTCTTCGACCGCACCTACAAGGCGCACGGCCTGGAACTCGAAGCCGCATACCGCACCGGCGGCTTCACCCTCAACGGCGGCCTGACCTGGACCGACGCCACCATCGACAAGGACCAGATCACCCCGGCCAACGCCGGCAACACCCCGCGTCGGCAGGCGCGCTTCGTCTGGCAGCTGACGCCGAGCTACCGCGGCGAGCGCTACCAGGTCGGGGTCAACGCGATCGGCACCAGTTCGGCCTACACCCAGGACAGCAACCAGCTGAAGATGCCCGGCTACACCCAGGTCAACCTGTTCGGCGACTACCGCATCACCGATGCGCTGACCGTCTCGCTCAACGTCAACAACCTGTTCAACACCTTCGGCCTGACCGAAGCGGAGGAAGCGTCGATCGCCGACGCGGCTTCCGGCGTGATCCGCGCGCGCTCGATCCCGGGCCGCACTTCCAGCATCAGCCTGCGCTACGACTTCTGACGAGGACCGCACATCCGCGCCCCACCGGGGGCGCGGCCAAGCAACCCATGACCGCACCCGCTCCTTCCGCACTGTCCGCGCTCGCCCACACCCTGTGGCAGGCGCATCTGCAACCGGACGCCGCCGACGCGTTGCTGCCGCGCCTGCAGCACCACGGCGAACGCTTACTGGCGCAGTTGCATGCGCTGTACGGCACGCATCCGGCCTTCGCGCAATGGCTGCCGCAGTGGCTGACGCAACTGGCGGCCACCGCCAATGCGCGGCCGTCGGCGCTGCGCCAGCTCGACGCCGAGCGCGCGCCCGACTGGTTCGCCACCCCGTCGATGCTCGGCTACAGCGCCTATGTCGACCGCTTCGCCGGCACCTTGCATGGCGTCGGCGAACGCGTGCCCTACCTGCAGGAACTGGGCGTGCGCTACCTGCACCTGCTGCCGTTCCTGCGCGCCCGCGCCGGCGACAACGACGGCGGCTTCGCGGTCAGCGACTATGGCCAGGTCGAGCCAAGGCTGGGCGACACCGCCGACCTGGCGGCATTGACCGCACGCCTGCGTGCGGCCGGGATCAGCCTGTGCGCCGACTTCGTGCTCAACCACACCGCCGACGACCATCCCTGGGCGCTGGCGGCCAAGCGTGGCGATGCGCGGCATCTGGACTATTACCACCACTTCCGCGACCGCGACGCGCCGGATGCCTACGAGCGCACCCTGGGCCAGGTGTTCCCGCACACCGCGCCGGGCAACTTCACCTGGGTGGAGGACGCCGACGCCTGGCTGTGGACCACGTTCTATCCCTACCAATGGGATCTGGACTGGAGCAATCCGGCGGTGTTCGGCGAGATGGCGCTGGCGCTGCTGCGTCTGGCCAACCTGGGGGTGGAGGTGTTCCGCCTGGATTCCACCGCCTACCTGTGGAAGCGTCCCGGCACCGATTGCATGAACCAGCCGGAGGCGCACACGATCCTGCAAGCGCTGCGCGCACTCACCGACATCCTGGCCCCAGCGGTGCTGCTGAAGGCCGAGGCGATCGTGCCGATGGCACAGTTGCCGCCGTATTTCGGCGAAGGCGCCGCGCGCGGCCACGAATGCCACCTCGCCTACCACAGCACGCTGATGGCGGCCGGCTGGGTGGCCCTGGCCGAGCAGCGCGGCGACATCGTGCAGGCGGCGATCGCGCAGACGCCGGCGCTGCCGCCAGCCTGTGGCTGGCTCAGCTATGTGCGCTGCCACGACGATATCGGCTGGAACGTGCTGCAGCGCGAGGCCGCCGGTGGCGATGCCGTCGCCCCGTTCGCGCTGGCGCGCATCGCCCAGTTCTACGCCGGCGACACAGCGGACAGCTACGCGCGCGGCGAAGCCTTCCAGAGCAGCGGCGATGGCGTGCACGGCAGCAACGGCATGAGCGCGGCACTGACCGGCATCACGGCAGCGCTGGCCACCGATGATGCCGATGCGCTGGAACTGGGCGTGCGCCGCCTGGTGTTGCTGTACGCGGTGGCGCTGGCGATGCCGGGCATCCCACTGCTGTACATGGGCGACGAACTGGCCCTGGGCAACGACGAGGCCTACCGCGACGACCCGCTGCGCCAGCACGAAGGCCGTTGGCTGCACCGCCCGGTCATGGACTGGGCACGCGCGGCGCAACGCCACGACACCGACAGCCTGCCCGGCCAGGTCTACACCCGCCTGCGCGGGTTGATCGCCGCGCGTGCCGCCACTGCGGCACTGGCCGCCGACCAGCCGTTGCGTGCCGTGCCGCTGGGCGATCCCGCCCTGCTCGGGCTGGCGCGCGGCGAGGCGTTCGTGGCGGTGTACAACTTCAGTGCGGAGCCGGTTGCGGTGGAGGTCGCCGATGCGCTTGGAGCAGGCGACTGGCACGCCATCGCCGATGGCGGCAACGATCCGGCAACGCTAATGCATTGGGATGGCATCCTGCCCGCGTACGGCCTGCGTTGGTGGCGGCGCGACTGAGCCGGAAACGGCCGTGGTCGCTGCACGCGCCACTGCTGCCATCTGCGCACGATCCTGAGTGCCCGCAGTCGGGACTGAAGTCCCTCCCACAGGCGCACTACCCGGCTGTCACGCGGCGGCACATGTCCGCACCGTAAAAGCGACTTCAGCCGCGACGGGCGTTCCCGGTGACGCCCGTCGCGGCTGAAGCCGTTCCTACGGAGGACAAAGCACGCCGATGCCGGCGGCGCGATCCACTTGCAGCCGTCCTCTCCGGCGAGCTTACAAAAGGCGGGTCCGGCGGGGCGCTACAAAAGCGGTGACCACATGTGCGCTTCGACCACTGCACCAGTTCCTCACCAAGAAGCGACGCCCTCTCTCATCGAGATGGCGTTCGCCTTGTCATCATCGTTCTCAGGACCTGCTCACTTCCCGCGCAGCAACCCCAACAACGCCTCGGCCGCCGCCTCGGACGAGGCCGGGTTCTGCCCGGTGACCAGGCGGCCGTCCTCGACCACGTGCACGCCCCAATCGGCGACCTTGCTGTACTGGCCGCCCTGGCGCTGCAGTTCGTCCTCGACCAGGAACGGCACCACGTCGGTCAGGCCGACCGCGGCTTCCTCGCTGTTGGTGAAGCCGGTGACGCGACGGCCCTTCACCAGCGGCGAGCCATCGGCCGCGGTCACCCGGCGCAGCACGCCCGGCGCATGGCAGACGAAGCCGATCGGCTTGTCGGCGCGTGCGAACGCTTCGATCAGGGCGATGGAGTCGCGGTCCTCGGCCAGGTCCCAGAGCGGGCCGTGGCCGCCCGGGTAGAACAGCGCGTCGTAGTCGTCCACGCGCACCGATGCCAGAGGATGCGTGCTCGCCAGTTGCTGCTGCGCCGCCGGGTCGCCCTTGAAGCGCCGGGTGGCTTCGGTCTGCGCGTCCGGCGCATCGCTCTTCGGGTCCAGCGGCGGTTGCCCGCCCTTGGGCGAAGCCAGGGTCAGTTCGGCACCGGCATCCTTGAACGTGTAGTACGGCGCGGCAAATTCTTCCAGCCAGAAGCCGGTCTTGTGGCCGGTGTCGCCGAGGCGGTCGTGCGACGTCAGCACCATCAGGATCTTCATGGGGGTCTCCTCGTGAGGGAAAGCGGCCATGCGGAGCAGGCCGGGCGCCGCAGTATCGGCAGCCGCACATTCGCAGCGGGTGAGCATCGCGCACTGCGGTTCAGCTCACGCGCACGATCCTGCAAGGCGGCCGAAGCCAGTCGCTACGGTGGCAACCCAGCCGCTGCGGTGGGTCGCCCATTTTGTAAGAAAGCGGATAGCTGCCAGTTGAGCAGCCTGCGAACCACATGCAGGCGGCCTCCAGACACCAGACGACGTCGCCGGTGTCCTGGGTCAGTCCATGCGTGTCCGGGCTACGCTGCATGCAGTGCGCGCTCTGTTCGACGTGAAATGGAACTTCAGGCCGAACAGCGGCGTGCCCTGAAATCCGCGACTGTCCACACCCCTGCGCAATGGGCGTGCATACCGATGAGGCGGGCGGCGCAATGCCGATGCCCCCCGTACGCACGCGATCAGGCATCGAGCCCGACGTACTTCAGCCAGACACCAGACCACTCCGGCAACTCCATGCCCGGTATCGACCATGCCACTACTTCTTCACGACGGCGGTTTCCGGGAGACTCTGGACGACGTCACCCTTGTCGTCAATAAAATCCAACGATGCCTTTCCGGCAGGCGTGACGGACATGATGATCCTGGGATTTCCTGAATCGTCCGCGAGAATCACCGCAGACGATTTTCCGCGAGTACGCCCGACAAAGAGCCTCTGTGTCTGCTCACCACCCGCGTCCTTCCACTGCTTCAACAGCGCATCCTTCTCCGGCCCATTCGGGGCCGCCAGATACTTTTCATACAGCCCTTCGTACTGCTTGGAAAGTCCGCGATCGAATACGGAAAGGCCGGTTTCCATGAAGCCGCCCTCCTCGTAGTGATGCAGGGCGATTTGCTGATCTCCGCCGAACCGATCCATCGAAAGATGCACGCCGCCACTGGGCTTTCCATCTTGACCGAGACTGCCGTCATAGATGAGCCCACCGACCTCGTCGCCCACGCCGTTATAGAACAGCATTCCGGGCATATTGCTTCTCTCGGTTTTCATGACCTTCCCGCCCATCACCGGATCGGGCAGCAAACCGCGGGCTGCCAACACCATGGACCTGGACCCGTCCTCGTTGACGATATTGATGCGATTGACATCGATCTCGGAAAATACCTGCTTGCTGCCAGCGCCTCGGGCCCCCATCAGCATGAGCGTCAAAGGAAGGGCGAGCGCCACAGCCGAAAAAATCTTCAAAATTCGATTTTGCCTGCGCAACTGCGCGATGACGCCAGCCGCTCCCACGTCCCCACCCCTACCTTCCGTCGTCGACACGCGAGCCTCCTTATTGGCGATAAATGCGCGACCCAGCATAGGCACTTGATTCTTCTCCCTGCAAGCAAGACGGACATGAGCGAACCATCTTTCTTGCCAGAGAAATGCCTCGGACTTCTTTTCGTTTCTTCAAAAAACCAAACGGCCGACAGCCCGCACTACAAGTTTGCGATAGCCACAGGAACACTGCAGTCGCATTAGACGCTTTGGATCGTCCACGCGACTGGTCGCTGCGAATGCCGCCGACCTCCCGCAGCGGCAGCTACTTCCTTCTGGAGCCCCCTACTCCACCTGATCCATGCGAATCCGGTTGGCGAACAGCGAGAACGCCAGCATCCCGGCCAGGCCGCTGGCGCGCGCGACCCAGGTCGGCAACCAGCGCGGCGGCGCCAGCACGCCGGACTCGAACAGCGGCGCGAACGCGGCCACGTCCTCCAACGCCATCTTGCCGGCGAACAACCAGCGGCACAGCGGCAGCCGGTCGCGCTGCAGCGCCTGGCGGAAGAAGGTGTGCACCGACACCAGCCCGCGCAGGTACACGGTGTCCTTGGTGAATGCGGCGCCGCCGGTGGTCGGCACGCCGCGGAACACGCGCTGCGCCGAGGAGAAACTCTCCGCAGGCGATTGCCCGGCCGCATCGAAGTAGCGGAACACCTCGATGAAGTCGGCGCCGTCGCGGGCCAGCGCGATCGCCTCGATGCGCAGACTGATCCGCTTCATGCGCTCGATGTCGATGCTGCCGGTGATCTGCTCGGCGAAGGTCGCCAGGCCTTCCTGGGTGGCGGTGGTGCGCGGCGAGGACAGCGCCAGGCTCGGCAGCTGCGCCTGTTGCCGGCCGTTGAGCGCGGTCAGCGAATGCACCAGCGCCTCGTGGTGGAACAGTTGCGCGCGGTCGTAGTCGCTGAAGTGCGCGCCGGAGCGCAGGCGGATGCGCTGCGCGCCGGCGGCGGCCTTGGCCAGCAGGTCCGGATCCAGTTCCACCGTGATCACCCGCGTGCCGAAGAATTCGTCCAGATCGCGCTGCAACAGCAGGCGCAACGCGGTGGCCGACACCGGCACCTGCTCCTCGGCCGAGAACAACTCGCGGTCCAGTTCCTGGGCGATGCGGATGAAATGGCCGGCGGCCTCGCGGGTGGTGGGACCGTGGCCAGGCATCGGGTCGTCCGGCACGCCGAACAACTGCGCCGAATACGTGCCCACCGCCGGCGTGCCGAGCACTTCGAGCAGGGCGGCGGCCAGATCCCAGCTGTGCACCGAGGCCTGCAGGTAGGCGCCGAGCGGATGTGCCGGATCGGCGGCCTCGGCGATCGCCCCGAGCTCGCGGCGGGTGTCGGCGAAATCCAGCCTGGGGTAGTCCACCTGCGGCAGTTGCGGCTGGCCGCGCGCCACGCTCTCCAGGAACGGCGCCTGCAGCGCCACCGGCCAACTGGCCAGGGCCAGCAGGCGGATGCCGCGCACCGCCTTGACCAGCCGCGCGTCGAGCGCGGCATGGTGGCGGATCTCGACCGGCAGCACGCGCTTGGCCACGGCCGACGTCAGCGGCGCAGGGTGCGCGGTGGCGGACGCTTGCCGCCCGGTTTGCCACCGCTGGGCTTGCCGCCGCGGCCGGCGGCCGCGTTCTGCGCTTGGCGCTGCGCCAGCTTGCCGGCGGCGCCGGCGACCTCGTCGCGCAGCTTCAGGTAATTGGCCAAGCGCGCCTCCTCGATCTCGCCGCGCTCGATCGCCGCCTGCACCGCACAGCCCGGTTCGGCCTGGTGCGCGCAGTCGTTGAAGCGGCACTGCACGGCCAGCGCCTCGATGTCGGCGAAGCCGCCCTCGGCCAGGTCTTCCTCGCCAGTGGGCTTGAGTTCGCGCATGCCCGGCGTGTCGATCAGGCAGGCGCCGGATGGCAGCGGCAGCAGCGCGCGATGGGTGGTGGTGTGGCGGCCGCGCGAGTCGGTGGCGCGCACCGCCGCGGTGCGCATCTTCTGCACGCCGAGCAAGGTATTGGTCAGGGTGGACTTGCCGGCACCGGACGAGCCGACCAGCACTGCGGTCTGCCCCGGCCCCAGCCACGGCCGCAGCGCGTCGACACTGTCGGCCTGACGGGCGTTGACCGTGAGCAGCGGAATCGCCTGCGCCGCCAGTTCCTCCAGCACCGCCAGCGCATCGTCGGCGTACTCGGTGAGGTCGGCCTTGGTCAGCACCACCACCGGCGCCGCACCGCCGCCGCCCACCAGCAGCAGATAGCGCTCGATCCGACGCGGATTGAAGTCCGCATCCAGGCCGCAGACGATGAACACCGTATCGATGTTGGCCGCGATCACCTGCTGGTGGTAGTGCTCGCCGGCGGCGCCGCGCTTGATCGCGGTGCGCCGCGGCAGCAAGGCGACGATGCGCGTGTCCTCCAGCAACACCCAGTCGCCGACCGCGGCGCGCTCGTGGCTGGGAAAGCGCGGCCGCTGCCAGTCCGGCAGCGATTCGACCTTGAATCCGGTGTCCACCGCATCGGCGACCACATAGCCGGTGCGGTGCTGCTCCACCACCCGCGCCGGCCGCGCCTGCGGATGCGCGTCGAACAGCGCGCGCCAGGCCGGCTCCTCGGGCAATCCGGGCCAGGGCCAGCCGATGGGGCGCAACGCGTCGAAGTCGATCGGGGAGGAGGTCATGCGCGGATTCTAGAGGGTGTGCCGCGCCCAAAGGTGAGCGCAGGGCGGTCACTGGGACACGCGCAGGGCGGCGCCTTGCGTGGTTGGCCAGCGCCGCAGGCGGCGCCCCGGGAGTCGCCAGCAGCGGCGCATGACCCGCGCGACACGTGTGTGGCCGCCACACGGGCCAGCCATCGCGCCACGCCCGTCGCAGCGCCAAGCTTGGCGGCCGGGCGCCGTAGACGACCCGCCACCACGGCGCCCCACCGCCCCGCCGCGGTGTCACATTTCCGCTACCATGCAGGTCCCACGCCCCACCGGCCAATGCGATGCCCACCCTGCCGATCAAGCCGCTCGCGATCCGCGAACGCCTGTCCGAAGTCCGCTACGAGATTCGCGGCGAACTGGCACGGCGAGCCCGCGAGCTGGAGGCCCAGGGGCGCAAACTGATCAAGCTCAACATCGGCAATCCCGGCGCGTTCGGCTTCCGTGCCCCGGAACATCTGCAGCGCGCGATCGCCGACGACATGGGCCGCACCGATCCCTATACCCACCAGCAGGGCCTGCCGGAGGCGCGCGAGGCGATCGCCGCGGCCTACGCCCGGCGCCAGCATCCAGACGCGCACCCGGACCGCATCTTCGTCGGCAACGGCGTCAGCGAGCTGATCGACCTGTCGCTGCGGGCGCTGCTCAACCCGGGCGACGAAGTGCTGGTGCCCTCGCCCGACTACCCGCTGTGGTCGGCCGCCACCATCCTCAACGACGGCCGCCCGGTGTACTACCGCTGCGCGCCGGAGAACGGCTTCCAGCCCGACCCGGTGGAGATCGAGACGCTGGTGTCCTCGCGCACCCGCGCCATCGTGCTGATCAACCCGAACAACCCCAGCGGCGCCAGCTACTCGCGGGCGCTGCTGGAGAAGATCGTCGCCATCGCGGTCAAGCACAACCTGCTGCTGATGGTCGACGAGATCTACGACCAGGTGCTGTACGACGAGGCGGAGTTCGTGTCGGTGGCACCGCTGGCCGGCGCGCATCCGTGCATCAGCTTCGGCGGCCTGAGCAAGGTGCACCGCGCCTGCGGCTGGCGCGTGGGCTGGGCGCTGCTGTCGGGCGACGCCGAGCGCGTCGGCGATTTCCGCAACGCCATGGACCTGCTCGGCGCGCTGCGCCTGTGCGCCAACGTCCCCGGCCAGTTCGCCATCGATGCCGCGGTCAACGGCCCGGACACGATCTCGCCGCTGTGCGCCCCGGGTGGACGCCTGTACGAAACGCGCCGCGCGGTGCTCGAGGCGTGCGCGGCCAGCGAGCACCTGTCGCTGGTGCAGCCGGCCGGCGCGCTGTACGCGTTCCCGGCCGTGGTCGGCGCCGCCGCGCGCGGGTTCGACGACCACGCCTTCGCCCTGGAATTGATGGAACAGGAAGGCGTGCTGGTGGTGCCCGGCTCCAGCTTCAACGTGCCCTACCGGCACCATTTCCGCGTCACCCTGCTGCCGGAGGCGGCGACGATGCGCGAGGTGTTCGCGCGCATCGACCGCGTGCTGGCGCGCCGCGCCGAGGACGCCACCAAGGTGGTGCCGCTGAAGCCGCGGGCGGCTGTGGGGCGGTGAGTGGGGACTGGCGAATCGGGAATCGGGAATCGGGAATGGCTAAGCGTGCGCCGTTCCTGGAGCGCGTATCCCGGTGATATGGCAGCTGCCGGTTCCGCTTAGATGAGCAAAGGCAGTTTCGCCACGCCCGAGCACACACCGCTGCGCTACCTGGCGCTGGGCGATTCCTACAGCATCGGCGAAGGCGTGGACGCCGACGGACGCTGGCCGATGCAGCTGGCCGCGGCGTTGCGCCGCGACGGCATCGCCCTGGCCGATCCGCAGATCGTCGCTACCACCGGCTGGACCACCGACGAACTGGACGCCGGCATCGACACGGCCGCGCCGCGGGGACCCTTCGACCTGGTGACGCTGCTGATCGGCGTCAACAACCAGTACCGCGGCTACCCGCTCGACGACTACCGCGCGCAGTTCGACGCGCTGCTGCAGCGTGCGATCGGTTTCGCCGACGCGCGGCCGCAGCGGGTGCTGGCGGTGTCGATCCCGGACTGGGGCGTGACCGCCTTCGCGCAGCCGCCCGCCCACGATCCGGCGCGCATCGCCGCGCAGATCGATGCCTTCAACGCCGCCGCGCAGGCCTGCTGCGCCGCGCGCGCGGTGCGCTTCGTCGACATCACCGGCTGCAGCCGCGATGGCGGCGGCGACCCGGCGATGCTCGCCGCGGACGGGCTGCATCCGTCGGTGGCGATGTATGCGCGCTGGACCGCGCGGCTGTTGCCGGCGGCACGCGATGCGTTAGCCTAGCTGGCGTACGCCCGCTGCCAAGGACCGACATTGCGCGACGCCAGCACCACCCAGCCCATGACCCGCCCGCAGGCCCTGGCCATCGCCCGCGCCTTCCTGCCCACGCATCCGCTGGGCAACCGCTACGACTACTACTACACGCGCACCAAGCTGCGCACCGATCCGCTCTACCCCGGCGTGCTCGCCGCGCTGCGCGGCACCGACGCGCCGGTGCTGGACCTGGGCTGTGGGCTGGGCCTGCTCGCGCATGCGCTGCGCGCCGACGGCCAGCGCCAGCGCTACCACGGCGTGGACATCGATGCGGCCAAGATCCGCCGCGCCGGCGCCATCGCCGCCCGCAACGGGCTGCAGGACACGCATTTCGCGGTGGTCGACCTGGGCCAGTCCTGGCCCGAGCACCACGGCAGCGTCGCGATCCTGGACGTGCTGCAGTACCTGGACCGCGACATGCAGTCCAACCTGATCCGCAGCGTGGCGCGCATGCTCACGCCCGGCGCCAAGCTGGTGATCCGCAGCGGCCTGGGCGATGCCAGCGGCCGCGGCCGCACCAGCCGCATCACCGACGTGCTCGCGCACCTGGCCGGCTGGATGCAGGAACTGCCCAAGGCCTACCCCACCCGCGACAGCCTGCAGGCCCAGCTCGACGCCGCCGGCCTGCGCGCCAGCTTCGCGCCGCTGTACGGCAACACGCCGTTCAACAACTGGCTGATCGTGGCGGAACCGCGTTGACGTCGCAGATGTCGCGAGAACTCCCGGTCTGCACGACCTTCTCGCCGATCGTGGCCCAGCGCGCGCGACAGCGAGCGCCCTCCGCGTCGGCGCGTTCCCCGCTGCAAGCTGCCATGCCGCCGCACAGCGGCATGGAGATGGCCTCCATGCACTGAAGGTTGCAGTGCGCGAAAGACGGCCTCTGGCGATTCCTGGCGGACGGTTTTCAGGTGTGCGATAGTCCGCCCGACCAGCCACGGACTCGGCAGAGGGACACATGGATGTTGCGCCACTACTGGCAACATTGCGAGGGATCGCTGCGGCTATTCGCTCACCGTCGCGGCGCCAGACCGCGGACGTGCGACGCATCTTTGCGGACCGCACCGAGATGCACCAGTACTTCGACACGCAGCACGCGGCAGGCTATGACTGCTTCGTCACTCGCCTGCGAGACGGCTGGGAGGTGCGCAGTTACAAGCGCACCAGATGAAAGCGCAGCCGGGCCTTGCGCCATGCTGCCTGCACTACATCTGCACACGCCGGATGGTCATGCCTTCGCGGCATGCACCGACTACTCCGTGCGGCGAGCGACAGATACCCCTCGGGGGCCTGTCGGCATGCCGCCCCGTGCATGCACACGGCCGCCGCAGCGTATGCGCATCGGCACCACGCCACAGCGCAAGCGGGGAAGCGCGTCCAGCCTCAGGTCGGGCAGATCGTCTCCAGCCCGCGCGCCTGCAACGCCTGCAACACCCCCTCCACGATCGCCGGATTGTGCCCGTGCGCCGCGCCCTCGTGCAGCAGCACGATGGCGCCGGGCTGCAGGTCGCGGGCGATGCGCGCGACGGTGATCGCGGGGTCGCAGCGCACACCGTCGAAGCCGCGCGCGCTCCAGGCCACCCGGGTGAGGCCGTGCTGGCGCAACGGTGCGGCGACGAAGGGGTTGGTCATGCCCACCACCGAGCGGTACCAGCGCGGTGCGGTACCGGCGATCGCGGCCAGCGTCTGCTGCGCCTGGCCGATTTCCTGCGCCATGCGCCGTGGCCCCAGCGCCCAGAACCACGCCTGCGGATGGTGCTGGCTGTGGTTGCCGATGCCGTGGCCGCGGCGCAGGATCTCGCGTACCAGTTGCGGGCGCGCGGCGGCGCGGGCACCGACCAGGAAGAACGTGGCCTTGGCCTGGTGGCGGTCGAGCAGGTCCAGGATCGCCACGGTGTCGCCGGAGGGGCCGTCGTCGATGGTCAGCCACACCCGCGGCGCGCTGCCGGGCAGGCGGTCCAGCACCGGCGCGTACAGCCGCGCCCGCGGCAGGAACACCGGCAACACCAGCGCCGCGTGCGACAGCAGCAGCGCCGGCAGGCCGACTGGCCAGCCATACGCCCACCACAGCCCCGCCACCAGCGCCTGCGAGGCCAGCGCCCAGGGCAGCCAGCGGTACGGGTGGCGCGGGATGCGATGCAGCGTTTCCGGAACTGTCATGCCCCATGATGCCATGCGGCGTAGAATGACTGGTCCGACTCTGCGACGACTGCCTGCCATGTCCCTCGACCCCGCCCTGCGCTCCCGTATCGAAACGCTGCTCAGCTCCAACCGCGTCGTGCTGTTCATGAAAGGCCAGCCGAGCATGCCGCAGTGCGGGTTCTCCGCCAAGGCGGTGGGCGCGCTGAACGAGCTCGGCGTCGACTTCGCCCACGTCAACGTGCTGGCCGACCAGGACATCCGCGAGGGCATCAAGGTCTACGGCGACTGGCCGACCATCCCGCAGCTGTACGTGGACGGCGAGCTGATCGGCGGCAGCGACATCATCCTGCAGATGGCCGGCAGCGGCGAGCTGAGCGAACTGCTCGGCGTGGCCGCGCCGGACCGCACCCCGCCGTCGATCACCATCACCGACGCCGCCGCCGAGATGCTGCGCGGCGCGCTGGCCGACGCCCCGGGCGCGAGCCTGGCGCTGGCGATCGACGCGCAGTTCCAGCCGAACTTCCAGCTGGCGCCGACCGATCCCAACGCCATCGCCGCCGAGTCCAACGGCCTGCGCGTGCAGTTCGACCTGGGCAGCGCGCGCCGCGCCGACGGCATCACCATCGACTGGGTGGACGACATCCGCGGCCGCGGCCTGGCGATCGACAATCCCAATGCGCCCAAGCCGGTGCAGGACCTCAGCCCGCGCGACGCCGACGACCAGGTACGCGCCGGCGGCCTGCTCCTGGTGGACGTGCGTCCGCCGGAAGAGCGCGCGGTGGCAGCGGTCAATGTGCCGTTCCGCACCCTCGACGGCGAGCAGCGCGCGCAACTGGAAGCGCTGCCGAAGGACACCGCGCTGGCCTTCCTGTGCCACCACGGCGGCCGCAGCGCGCAGGCGGCCGAGCATTTCCGCTCGCTTGGCTTCAGCAAGGTGCACAACGTGGTCGGCGGCATCGACGCCTGGACCGACCAGGTCGACGGCAGCGTGCCGAAGTACTGAGTCGGGTACCTCGTGGTTTGCGTCCCGTGCGGACGTGCCGAAAGGGCGATCGAACGATCGCCCTTTTTTGTGCCCGCGCGCCGCGATCGCCACACGCACACGCTCCTACCCTGGGCACACACTCGCCTGGCGTCTTGCGCAAGTGCTGACGGCAGCACCGAAGTCCGGCGCTCCCTGTGGGAGGGACTTCAGTCCCGACTGCAATGAGGTCGAATGCGCCGATGGCTTCGCTCGTCGCGGCTGAAGCCGCTCCCACAAGAGACACACTCCTTGTCTCCGGTACGAGTACCAGGCGAATGCTGGCGGCCGCGCCAGCAGCCTGATGTCGCCCTGTGGGAGGGACTTCAGTCCCGACTGCAATGACATCCGATGCGCCACTGGCTTCGCTGCCATGACGCAGCGAACGCACAGGCCCTCTTGCATCACCCGGCAAACCCACCCGCATCCAGGAACGCCTGCTCTTCGGCTGTCGTCGTGCGCCCCAGCGCCACATTGCGGTGCGGGAAACGACCGAAGCGCTGGATCACGTCCTCGTGCACCACCGCCCACTGCAGCGACTCGGCATCGCCGAGCGCGCTGAACAGCTCCACCGCCTGGCGCTGCCGCGCCGCGTCCTCGGCATGCGTGTAGGGCAGGTAGAAGAACATCCGCAGTTCCGCGTCAGTCTCCTGGTCGAACCCTGCCGCCAGCGCCTGGTCGGCATAGCGGCGCGCAAGGCCGTCGGTGGCGAAGGCATGCGCGCTGCCGCGGAACACGTTGCGCGACACCTGGTCGAGCAACAGCAGCAGCGCCAGCGCGCCTTCGGCGTCGGTCAGCCAGTCGCTGCGTTCGCCGCGCGCGGCGGCGTGATGCGCCTCCAGCAGGTGCTGGCGGACATTGGCGTCGAAGGAGTCGTTGGCGGCGAACCAGCGTTCGCGGCCGGCACTGCGCCAGAAGTCCACGACGGTGCGCGCAGGGGTGTCGGTCATTGCGGTGTCCATGGGCGAGAATCGCGCTGCATAACAGGTTCCGCGTCGCGATTCGGTGCAGCAAGGCGCGCCGATGCCGCACCCGCACTTGGCAAGCGCGCCGGCTCGGGCTAGCGTGCGGTCACGGCCGCAAGGGCCGGATTCATCTTCCGGGGAAAATTCGATGCGTCATCTGTTGCTCGCCTGCCTGGGCGTGGCGTTGTGCGGCCCTGCCGCGGCCGCCTCGCGTTTCGTCGACGATCCCTATCCCAGCACCTATCGCGCGCTGGCGTCGGTGCCGGTGCTGATCGAACACGCCACCGTGCTCACCGGCACCGGCGAGCGCCTGGACGACGCCGACGTGCTGCTGCAGGACGGCCGCGTGCAGGCGGTCGGCCGCGCGCTGGCCGCGCCGGCCAACGCCACCCGCATCGACGGCCACGGCAAGTGGGTGACACCCGGCATCATCGACGTGCACTCGCACCTGGGCGTGTATCCCAGCCCGGGCGTCAGCGCGCACAGCGACGGCAACGAAGCGACCGCACCGGTGACCCCGAACGTGTGGGCCGAGCATTCGATCTGGCCGCAGGATCCCGGCTTCGGCACCGCGCTGGCCGGCGGCGTCACCGCGCTGCAGGTGCTGCCCGGCTCGGCCAACCTGGTCGGCGGCCGTGGCGTCACCCTCAAGAACGTGCCGGCCACCACCTACCAGGCGATGAAGTTCCCGGGCGCGCCGTGGGGCCTGAAGATGGCCTGCGGCGAGAACCCCAAGCGGGTCTACGGCGAGAAGGGCGGCCCGTCCACGCGCATGGGCAACGTCGCCGGCTACCGCGCCGCCTTCATCGACGCCAGCGAATACCTGCGCAAGAACGCGCCCAAGCAGAAGAGCCCGCCCAAGCGCCACTGGTGGAGCCGCGGCAACGGCGACAACGACAGCAGCGGCGACAGCGGCGGCAAGCGCGACCTGAAGCTGGACACCCTGGCCGGCGCCATCAACGGCGACATCCGCGTGCACATCCACTGCTACCGCGCCGACGAGATGACCACCATGCTCGACCTGGCCAAGGAGTTCGGCTTCAAGATCGCCGCCTTCCACCATGGCGTGGAGGCCTACAAGATCGCCGACCGCCTGGCCCAGGAGAACGTCTGCGGCGCGCTGTGGGCCGACTGGTGGGGCTTCAAGATGGAGGCCTTCGACGGCATCCAGGAAAACATCGCCCTGGTCGATCGCCCCGCCAACGGCTGCGCGATCGTGCACTCTGATTCGGAGGAAGGCATCCAGCGGCTCAACCAGGAAGCGGCCAAGGCGATGGCCGCCGGCCGCCGCGCCGGCATGGACATCCCGCCCGAACGCGCGATCCGCTGGCTGACCAGCAACCCGGCCAAGGCGCTGGGCATCGACAGGCAGACCGGTTCGCTGGAGCCGGGCAAGATGGCCGACGTGGTGCTGTGGAACGGCAACCCCTTCAGCTCCTACGCCCTGGCAGACAAGGTCTACATCGACGGCGCGCAGGTCTACGACCGCGCCGACCGCCGCCTGCAACCGACCTCCGATTTCATGCTCGGCCAGGAGGCTGCCCGATGAGCCGCGCCCGACTCTCGTCCCCTCGCCTGGCGCAGCGCCTGGCCCTGGCCGCCTGCCTGCTGCTGGGCAGCGCGCCCGGGTTCGCCCAGGACGTGCTGATCCGCGGCGCCACCGTGCACACCGGCAGCGCCCGCGGCACCCTCGCCAATGCCGACGTGCTGGTCCAGGGCGGGGTGATCCGCGCGGTCGGCCCCGGCCTGAGCGCGCCAGCCGGCGTCGCCGTGGTCGAGGCCAAGGGCCGGCCGCTGACCCCGGCGCTGTTCGGCGGCATCACCGAGATCGGCATCGAGGAGGTCTCCGGCGAGGCCTCCACGGTCGACAGCACACTGACCCTGCCGCACGACCAGCCGATGCGTCCGGAGTTCGACGTGACCCTGGCCTACAACCCCGAATCGGTGCTGATCCCGGTCGCACGCGTGGAAGGCATCGGCTTCACCGCGCTCGGCGCCAACACCGGCGGCGCCTTCGTCGCCGGCCAGGGCGCGGTGATGCGCCTGGACGGCGGCGCCGACCCGATCGGCCCGCGCGCGCTGTACCTGCACCTGGGCAGTGATGCGCTGGAACTGAGCGGCAAGTCGCGCGCGGCGCAGTGGATGCTGCTCGACCAGTTGGTGGCCGAAGCGCGCGGGCGCATGCCCGCCGACTCGCCGCACGCGCTGCTGACCCCGGCCGGACGCGCAGTACTGGCGCGCTATCTCGCCGGCCAGGGCCGCATCGTGGTGACGGTGAACCGCGCGGCAGACATCCGCCAACTGCTGCGTTGGGCACAACGCGAGAAGGTGCGCATCGCAATCGCCGGCGGCGACGAGGCCTGGAAGCTGGCGCCGGAACTTGCGAAGGCGCAGGTGCCGGTGTTCGTCAACGCGCTGGACGACCTGCCGGCCAGCTTCGACCAGATCGGCGCCACCCTGGAGAACGCCGCGCGCCTCAACGCCGCCGGCGTGGCGGTGAGCTTCACCCAGGGCGGCGACGGCGCGCACAACGCGCGCAAGCAGCGGCAACTGGCCGGCAACGCGGTCGCGCACGGGCTGCCGTGGGACGCCGCCCTGGCCGGCCTGACCCGGGTTCCGGCCGAGGCCTTCGGCGTGGGCGACCGCCTGGGCAGCATCGCCCCGGGCAAGCTCGCCGACCTGGTGCTGTGGGAAGGCGACCCGCTGGACGTGGCGCACTACGCCGAGCAGGTCTGGCTGGGCGGCCGCGCCATCCCGATGCGCTCGCGGCAGACCGAACTGCGCGACCGCTACATGCAGCAGAACGGCGCGCTGCCGAAGGCGTACACGCACTAAACCGCGTCGAGCACGCCGGGACGGCATCGCACTGACGATGCCGTCCCGCCGGTGGCGACGCCCCGCAATGCGCACCTGAGCGCTGCCCCACCGCCGCGCGGAAACGGCATCGCGTCCGCGTCCGCGCGCAGTAGGCTGTGCGCCTCGCTGCCGTCGCCCGCGCCGCCATGCCCTGCTTGCTTCGCCTGCTGCTGTGCTGCCTCGCCCTGTACGCCGCGGCACCCGTGCTGGCAAACGCAGTCGATTTCGGCGTCGCTCGGGTCGGCGATCGCGTCGTCGTCGACAGCGGCGCCGATTTGCGGTTCAGCGTGGACGCCCGCACCGGCGACGTGGTCTCCATGCGCTACCGCGGCGTCGAACTGGAGAGTCCGGAAGCCAAGCACTCGCAGATCGCCTCGGGCCTGGGCAGCGCCCGCGTCGCCGCACGCACTGTCGGCGACACCATCGTGGTCTCGGCCAGCGCTGGCGACCTGGTGCAGTACTACATGGCGCGCAAGGGCCGCGACGCGCTCTACCTGGCCACCTATGCGCCGACCCTGCTGCCGGTCGGCGAACTGCGCTTCATCGCCCGCCTCGACGCAACCAAGCTGCCCGACGCCGAGCGCGAACCGGATTCCAACATCGGCACCGCGATCGAAGGCAAGGACGTATTCCTGCTGCCGGACGGCCGCACCAGCTCCAAGTTCTACTCGGCACGGCGCGCGATCGACGACACCGTGCATGGCGTCAGCGGTCCCGGCCTCGCGGTGCGGATGTGGATGGGCGATCGCGAGCACAGCGCGGGCGGGCCGTTCTTCAAGGACATCGCCACGCAGCGGACCGCGCGCACCCACGAGCTGTACAACTACATGTTCTCCAACCACACCCAGACCGAACCCTACCGCGGCGGCCTGCATGGCGTGTACGTGCTGCAGTTCAGCCGCGGCGGCGCGGAAGCGCAGGTGCCGCCGGACCTGCGCTTCGTCGACGCGTCGCTGGGCTTGCAAGGCTTCCTGGGCACGGCGGCGCGCGGCGCGGTGGCCGGCCAGGTCTCCGGCATCGACGCAGGGCAGCCGGCAGTGGTGGCCCTGCGCAACGCGCAGGCGCAGTACTGGACCAGGGCCGATGCCGACGGCCACTTCCGCATCGCCGGCATCCGCCCCGGCGCGTACCGCATCGCGCTGTACCAGAACGAGCTGGAGGTGGCCCACGCCACCGTGCAGATCGCAGCCGCAGCCACCGCGCAGGCTGAGCTGCAAGTGATGCCGCTGCCGGGTCAGGTGATCTGGCAGATCGGCGATCCCGATGGCACGCCGGCCGGTTTCCGCAACGCCGCGTTGCTGGCGCGCGCGCATCCCTCCGACCGGCGCATGGCGCAATGGGGACCGCTGACCTATCGCGTCGGCCACGACCGTCTCGACGCGTTCCCCGCAGCGCAATGGCGCGGCGTCAACACGCCCACCCGCATCGCCTTCGTGCTCTCGTCCGAGCAGGTCCACGCCTACCGCCTGCGTCTGTTCGTCACCCTGACCCAGGCCGGCGGCCGTCCGCAGCTGCGGGTGAACGATCGCTGGAGCGGACCCGTGCCGCTGCGGCCGGAGCAGCCGGACAGCCGCGGCATCACCCGCGGCACCTACCGCGGCAACAACGCCGTCTATCTGTTCGACATCCCGGCCAGCGCGCTGCAGGCCGGCCTCAACACGCTGGACATCGACGTCGCCTCGGGCTCGCCGGACAACGGGTTCCTCGGCCCGGGCATCGTCTTCGACAGCGTGCAATGGCTCACGCCGTGAGGCGCTGCGGGCAGACGCGCCACACGTGCCGGCGAGGACGTCGCCACGCTGCTACGCTGCGCCGCTGGCCCGACGGAGACATCCCGATGCGCGGTTCGCTGTCCCTCCTGCGCCTGCTGCCGCTGGCGCTGGCGCTGCTGGTCGTGACCTGTGGCGCAGGCGCCGCGCCGCCCACACCCGGCGTCTACCTCGCCGATGGCGGCGACCGCCTCGACGTGGCGCGCGAAGCCGAAGGCCTGGGCTTCTCGCTCGACGTCACCGGCGCCAATGGCCATACCTGTGCGCTGGACGGCACGCTGCAGGGCGAACTCGGCTTCACCCGCGCGCACGACGACGATCCCGCGTCGCTGTGCCGCACCCACCTGCACGCCGAGGGCGACGCCATCCGGGTCGAGGCGCTCACCCCCGACACCTGCCGCGACCACTGCGGCGCACGCGCCTGGTTCGAAGGCGACTACCGACGCGCCGCGCCGGCCTGCGTGCCCGAGGCGGCGGAGGCCACCCGCGCGCGCTTCCTGCGCCAGTACCAGGCCAAGGACTATGCCAACGCCGAACGCACTCTGGCCACGCTGCTGGACGGCTGCGGCAAGACCCTGTTCTGGCTGGACGCCGCGCAGGTCCGCACCGATCTGGCGCTGACCCAGTATCACCTGGGCGACCGCGCCGGTTGCCTGCGCACGCTGGCACCGGTGCTGGAACGCGCCGGCAGCGGTGCCGAGGACGTGCGCAGCAGCCTGCCGCCCAGCGATGCCGACGGCTTCCTGCCGATCGCCCGCGCCGCCTGGCACAACGCGGCACTGTGCAAGGCGCCTCCGCGCTGAGCCAGACAGGAACGGCGGCGCCCGTGCGGCGCCGTCAGTTGGCGCCGATATTGGCCTGGATCCAGGCCCAGCCGTTGCCGCGCACCACCTCGAAACCGGCCTCGACCACGTGCAGGTACATCGCGTTGCTGAAGCGCCCATCCTGCGCGCGGTGCGTGTGCAGCCAGCTCAGGAACGGCTTGATGTCGATGTTGAGATTGCCGTTGCTCGGCAGGGTCGGCTGGCCGGCGGTGTTGTGCGGAATGAAGGTGTAGACGTAGTAGCCGGCGGCGCTGTTCATGCCTTCCCACAGATCGAAGGTGTAGCCGCCGGCGCTGATGACGTTGCTGGCGGTGAGCGTGCCGATCGGATACGAGTTGTGGCCGCCCCAGATCATCACTTCGGCCTGCGGGATCGCGCTGGAGGACACCGTGCTGTCCCAGCGGAAGAACAGGTCGTAGGCGAAGTCGCCGGCCAGGTTGCTGCCGCCGGACGAGTACGCGAAGGTCGCCGGCAAGGACCGCAGCGCCGAGACCTGCCGCGGGAAGGTGCGGTCGGCAGTGGGATTGAAGCCGTAGTGCGAGCCGCGCAGGATCGCCGGATAGCCGTACAGGCTGGCGTTGGGGAAATTGAAGGTCACGGTCATGCTCGGCGTGCTGCCGCTGTGGAACGTGCCCTGGATGACGTTGTTGGGGTCGTTGAAGTTGTTCACCCAGGCGTACTGGTTGCCGTACACCTGGTACGGCCCGGCCAGCGCCATCGGCGCGATGGCGAGCAGGGCCGTGGCGAACAGCGCGCGCAGGGTCCGCGCCCAGCCGCGCGGCGACCTGACGACCGTGGCGGGAAGGCGCGGCGAAGCAGCGGCGGAAACGGAAGCGGAAGCGTGCATGGCGGTCTCTCCTGAGCGTGCAGGGGCAGCGAATCTACTGCCGCGGCGGACGCTAGCAAGGTGCGCGTACCGCGAGCTATGACAAGACCCGCGCATGCCATGCGCCAGCGCAATAGCGCTACCGCGATCCAGGCCACGGCCGCGCGGCGCTTCACAGATATCGCGTGCCAGCGAGATTTCCCCCACGGCATCGTCTACGCATTGCGGTCGCCGGGCGAACGGTCGGCGGCGACATCTCGCACTGCAGCATGCCGATGTACGCAGTCGCAGCGCGCGCGAGGTCGCGCTAAGCTGATCGGTCATTGCGGAGAAGCTCGATGACATTGCGCTGGTACTTCGATTTCATCTCGCCGTTTTCCTATCTGCACTGGCAGCAGGTGAAAGCGCTTCCGGAGTTCGCCCGGATCCAGCCGGTGCCGATCGTGTTCGGCGCGGTGCTGGCGCAGTTGCAGACGCGCGGGCCGGCCGAGGTGCCGCACAAGCGCGAGTTCACCTATCGCTTCGTGCAGTGGCAGGCGCAGCAGCAAGGCGTGCCGCTGCGCTTCCCGCCGGCACATCCGTTCAACCCGCTGACGGCGCTGCGCCTGTGCATCGCCGCCGGCACCACGCCGCAGGCCATCGATGCGCTCTTCGACTGGCTGTGGCGCGATGGCCACGCGGGCGACGACGCCGCGGCCCTGGCGCCGGTCGGCCAGGCATTGGGGATCGCCGACGTGGCCGCGGCCACCGCCGATGCGCAGGTCAAGGCGCAACTGCGCGCCAACACCGAACAGGCGCTGGCGGCCGGCGTGTTCGGCGTGCCGACCCTGCAGATCGACGACACCCTGCTGTGGGGCAACGACGCGCACCCGCTGATGCGCGCGGTGCTGGCCGACCCGCAACTGTTGCAGCGCGGCGACATGGCGCGCCTGAGCGCGCTGCCGGTCGCGGTGCAGCGCAACGCCTGAGCGGTCGCCATGTCCATCGATCTCCCCAATCACTGGAGCTTCAGCGGATGCGCATCGGCATCGTCGTAGATTCCGCCTGCGACCTGCCGCAGGACTACATCGCCCAGCACGACCTGGTGGTGTTGCCGATCAGCGTGCGCCTCGGCGGCACCGTCCTGGCCGATCGCCGCGACGAAGCGGCGACGCTGGAGTTCCTGCACGCACAGGTCAGCGCGCACGGCGCCGAAGCCGAGACCGTGCCGTACAGCGTGGCGCAGATCCGCGAGCTGTTCCTGAGCCGGCTGGTCATCGACTACGACCACGTGTTCTGCCTGACCATCGCAAAGACCCGCAGCCCGATCCACGACCACGCGCAGCAGGCCGGCTTCGCCATCCTCAACGACTACAAGCCGATCCGTCAGGCTGCCGGCCACGCCTCGCCGTTCGCGCTGCGGGTGATCGACACCCAGAACCTGTTCGCCGCGCAGGCCGTGATCGCCGTCGAGGCGGTGCGGATGCGTGCCGACGGTGCCGGCGTGCAGGCCATCCGCGAACGGCTGGAGACGCTGGCCGAGCACACCCATGGCTACATGATCGCGCGCGACCTGTACTACCTGCGCAGCCGCGCGCGCAGCAAGGGCGACCGCAGCGTCGGACTGCTCAGCGCCGCGCTCGGCTCGGCCCTGGACATCAAGCCGGTGCTGCACTGCCACCGCGGCGAGACCGCGCCGGTGGCCAAGCTCAAGGGCTTCGACCACGCCGTGCAGACCCTGTTCGGGCTGGCCGCCAAACGCGTGGCCGCCGGGCTGATGACGCCCACGCTATGCCTGAGCTATGGCGGCGAGCTGGCGGAACTGCGCGCCCTGCCCGGCTACGCGGCGCTGCGCCAGGCCTGCGACAGCCACGGCGTTGAGCTGCTGGAGAGCGTGATGAGCCTGACCGGCATGGTCAATGTCGGCAAGGGCGCGCTGGTGCTGGGCTTCGCCGGGGAGGCGCTGCACTTCGGCTGATCGCCCGCTGGCCGCGTCGACGGCGGGTCGCCGCCGGCTCTGCTAGGCTGCGCCGCTTCGTACCGCCTACAAGAGATGCCCATGGCCGTCACCTACTCGATCAGCCTGCCCGATCCCGCCCGTGCCCGCGGCAGCAACCCGTCGCTGAGCTTCTCCGCGCACGGCGCCGACGCCTTCGCCGAACAGCTGCAGGCCGCCCTCAGCGATCCGGCCTGGTTCGAGCGCTGGCGCGCCATGCAGCCGGAGCCGGACGAGGTCGATCCGGCGCTGGGCGTGACCGATCCGGCGGCACGGGTGACCGGTCGCCAGGACGATCTGCGCATCGATCTGTCCGCGACCACCAGCATCCCCGGCGACATCCTCAAGCAGCGCCTGCGCCTGCTCGCCGGCAGCGGCTGGGAACTGCGCGACGTGCGCTAAAACGCGCGCCCAGGCAACCGCACCGCGGTGGCCGACGCGCCTACGCGGAGCCGCGCCACGCTACGACGCGGCCACCGCCCGGCATGACCAGGACCAGCGCAGATTGACCGCCAGCGTGCCCAGCACGATCAGCGCCAGGCCCAGCCACTGCACCGGCACCAGCCGGTGGCCGTACAGCAGGTAGTCCAGCAGCAGCGTCACCAGCGGATAGACGAACGCGACCACCGCGATCGCCGCCACGTGCAGGTGCCGGTAGGCGCTGTAGAACAGCACGTACACCACGCCGCTGTGGATCACCCCCAGCCCGATCAGCCAGAACCAGTGGCGGCCGGGATGCAGCGCGGCGCTGCTGGAGAAGCCAGCCAGCATCGCCGCCCCGACCCAGCACTGCACCGTCACCACCGCCAGCGGCCGCTCGCGGCTGATCCGCCGCGACATCAGCAACGAGGCGCCGCACAGCAGCGCGCCAAGCAAGGTCAGCGCGATCCCGCCCATGTAGCCGCGGTCGGCGCTGGACCACAGCCGCAGCGGATCGGCCGAACAGGCCACGCCGACGAAGGCCAGCAGGGTCCAGCCCAGGTCGGAACGGCGGCTGCGCTCGCCCTGCAGCACCGCCGCCAGGATCAGCATGACGAACGGGAACACGTGGTAGACCATGGTCGCCACGCCGATCGACGAACGCGCCATGCCGGCGAACAGCGCCACCCAGTTGAGCACCAGCAACACGCCACTGAGCGCCGCGTCGCGCAACAGCGCGCGCTCGCGCCACAGGCCGCGCAACTGCCCGCCGAGCAGGCCGCACACGGTCAGGAACAGCGCGCCGAACAGGCAGCGGTAGAACACCGCGGTCACCGGGTCCTGGCCGCTCTCGTGCACGAACACGCCGACCGAGCCGATCAGCACCTCGGCCAGCAGCAGCTGCCACAGCGCCCGCCGGGACGCGCCCGCGGATGTGGCGACGGCCGCGCTCACAGCGCGATGCTCCCGTGCAGGTACTGCACCGCCGCGCCACGCACCTGCACGTGGTCCGGCAGCACCCGGCAGTCCAGTTCGCCGCCGCGTGCAGACGCCTGCCACGCACGCAGGTCGCACTTGCCCAGGCGCTGCGCCCACAGCGGCGCCAGCGCGGCGTGGATCGAGCCGGTCACCGGATCCTCGACGCCGCCGTTGGCCGGCCAGAAATAACGCGAGACGAAATCGTGCTCGCGGCCGGGCGCGGTGACCGCGACATCGCGCGGCGCCAACGCCAGCATCCGCGCCAGGTCCGGCACCACCGCGCGCACCTGGTCTTCGTCCGCGTACACGGCGATGTAGGCCTGGTCGTTGCGGTAGGCCGCCTGCGGCGCGATCGACAACGCCTGCGCGAGCGCCTGCGGCACCGTCGCCAGCGCGGTCGGCGCCTGGTTCGGAAAGCGCAGGACGAAGCGCCCGTCGGCCTCGCGGTCCACCGCCAGTTCGCCGACCGCCGCGGCGCGGAACCGCAACGGCAGCGGCGCCAGGCTCTGGGTGGCGACGACGAAGGCGCTGGCCAAGGTGGCATGGCCGCAGAACCCCACTTCGCGCAGCGGCGAGAACCAACGGATCGCGAACGCGCCATCGGCCTCGCGCACGAAGAACGCGGTCTCCGACAGATTGTTCTCGCTGGCGATGGCCTGCATCAGCGCGTCCGGCAACCACGCCTGCAGCGGCACCACCGCGGCCGGGTTGCCGCGGAACCGCACCGTGGTGAAGGCATCGACGATGAACAGCGGCAGTTGCACGCGCGGCCTCGGGAATGGGGAAGGACACGGCCAGTGTGCGCCGGGGTGGGCGACCAGCACAGAGTCAGATACGCTGCAAATCGACCGATACAGATGAGGCCGCCGCATGCGCCTGTACGAAGCCCTCGCCAGCCAGCTGCGCGACCAGATCGCGCAGGGCACGCTGCGTGCCGGCGAGCGCCTGCCGTCGATCCGGCAACTGGCCGCCGGCCACGGCATCAGCGCCGCCACCGCGGTGCAGGCCTGCCTGCAACTGGAACGCGAAGGCCGGGTGCAGGCACGCCCGCGCTCGGGCTACTTCGTGCGCGCCGCGGCCACACCGCAACCGGCCGGCGCAGGCGCCGCTACCCGGCGGCGCGCGCCGGGCGCGGTCGCCAATCCGGCGCTGCAGGGCGTGCTGGACATGCTCGCGCGCTCGGATCTGGTGCCGCTGCACACCGCCACGCCGGCGGCGGCGCTGCTGCCCGGCGCGCACCTTGCCAGCGCGCTGGCGCGGCAGTTGCGCCGCCAGCGCAGCGCCGCGCTCGACTACGCACCGCCGCAGGGCCACGCCGCGCTGCGCCGGCAGATCGCGCAGCGCTACGCGCACTGCGCCACGGTCGTTGCCGCCGACGAGGTGGTGGTGACCGCCGGCGCGATGGAGGCGATCAGCCTGGCGCTGCGCACGCTCACCGCACCCGGCGACGTGGTGCTGGTCGAGACCCCGACCTACCACGGCATCCTGCAGGCGGTGGCGGCGCTGCGCCTGAAGGTGCTGGAGGTCCCGAACCGGCCCGGCCAGGGCATCGACGCCGCACGCCTGGACGCGCTGCTGCAGCGCACCCCGGCGCGCGCCGCGGTGCTGGTGCCGAACTTCAACAACCCGCTGGGCAGCCTCACCCCAGATGCCGCCAAGCGCGCCCTGCTGGACAGTTGCGCGCGCCACGGCACGGTGGTGATCGAGGACGACATCTACGGCGAACTCGACTGGTCGGGACAGCGCCCACGGCCTCTGCGCCATTTCGACACGCACGGCAACGTGATCACCTGCGGCGCCTTCTCCAAGGTGCTGGCGCCCGGCCTGCGCGTGGGCTGGCTGCTCGGTGGCGCCTGGACCGACGCGCTGGTGCGCGCCAAGTACTTCTCCACCATCGGCGGCGCCAGCCTGCCGCAACTGGCCCTGGCCGACTACCTGCAGCGGCACGACCTGGAACGCCACCTGCGCAAGCTGCGCCGCACCCTGGCCGACAACGGCCAGCGCCTGCGCGAGGCGGTGCTGCGGCACTGGCCTGCCGGCACCCGCATCGGCGACCCGGCCGGCGGCCTGTCGCTGTGGCTGCAACTGGCCGACGCCGGCAGCGGCCAGGCGCTGTTCGAGGCCGCTCTCGCCGCCGGCATCGGCACCTCGCCCGGGCACCTGTTCTCCAGCCGCGGCGACTATGCCGACCACCTGCGGCTGAGCTGCGGCCAGCCGTGGAGCGAGACGCTGGAAGATGCAATGCGGCGGCTGGGCAAACTGGCAACGCGACTGCCGCGCTAGCGCCGCGTCCAGCGCCGCACCGCGGTCCCGATGCGAAGTTCGCTACCAGCGCTTGCTCGCGCCGCGCCTACAAGGCGCCCTGGTCCGCCTCCGAGCGACGCCATGCATGCAACTCCACATGCGCGCCGACCGGTCGCGGCGACCGCCCCGCATGCGACACGACCGCGGTGGCCGCATCCGACGCAACGGCGTGACCGCGATCGACGATAGCCAGTCGCGGCGTGCGCTACGGCGTTGCCGCGCCGATCGCCAGCGCCACGCAGGCGCCGACCAGGGTGCAGGCGAGCATCGCCACGGGGCTGAGCGGGCTGCGCCAGCGCGGCCAGGGGAGCAGCAGGATGCGACGGCAAGACATGGCGCGGCTCCGATCCAGGGACGTGGCGAGGGCGAACCCTGCGGAATCTAGCCAGCGCAGGTCTCAGCAGGCGCGAACGCGATCGCACAACCGCGGGTCGGGCGGTGCGGCGCACCTGATTGTTTACGAGACCGGCCACGTCGCGGCCGCGGCGGTCACCGGGCTGTCATGTGTGGGCTCGGCGAGCCTCGCATGCATCGCGCGCCTGTGGCCGCCTTGCCACCGCGCAGAACGGCCACGGACGACAAGGCGGGAACGCTGCGACCGGCAGCGCAACGCGCGGCCCCCTGCCCGGCGGGCCGCGTCGCGCGGCCGCCGGTGGAGCGCGCTCAGCCCTGCAGGGCGCGCGCGTGGAAGGCGATGTGCTCGCCGATGAAGCTGCCGATGAAGTAGTAGCTGTGGTCGTAGCCGGGCTGCACGCGCAGGGTCAGCGGGTAGCCGGCGGCCTCGGCGGCGGCCTGCAGCAACTGCGGGCGCAACTGCTTCTCGAGGAACTCGTCGCCGCCGCCCTGGTCGATCAGCAGCGGCAGGCGCTCGCTGGCACTGCCGATCAGCACGCTGGCGTCGTAGGCCTGCCACTGCGTGCGGTCCTCGCCCAGGTAGGCGGTGAATGCCTTCTCGCCCCACGGCACCTGCGTGGGCGCCACGATCGGCGAGAACGCCGACACGCTGCGGTAGCGGCCGGGATTCTTCAGCGCGATCACCAGGGCGCCGTGGCCGCCCATCGAATGCCCGCTGATCGCGCGCCGGCCGTTGTGCGGGAACTGCGCTTCGATCAGCGCCGGCAGTTCCTGCACCACGTAGTCGTACATGCGGTAGTGCGCGTCCCACGGCGCCTGGGTGGCGTTGACGTAGAAGCCGGCGCCCTTGCCCAGGTCGTAGCCCTCGTCGTCGGCGACCTGCTCGCCGCGCGGGCTGGTGTCGGGCGCGACCAGGATCACGCCATGCTCGGCCGCATAGCGCTGCGCACCGGCCTTGGTGATGAAGTTCTGCTCGGTGCAGGTCAGGCCGCTGAGCCAGTACAGCACCGGCAGCGTGGTGTGCTCGGCCTGCGGCGGCAGGTACACGGCCACCTGCATGGGGCAGCCGAGCACAGCCGAGTCGTGGCGATAGACGTCCTGCCAGCCGCCGCAGCAGGCGTGGTGTTCGATACGTTCCATGGGCAGTTCCGGGAAGAGGGCCTGCGGCCGCGACCGGCCGCAGGCGGGGTGCCGCGACGCGTCGACCGGCGACGCGCGCGGCAGCGGGCTTCAGTGCAGCACGCCGTTCTTGCGCGCCACGTGGGTGGAGATCGCGTCCATCAGCGGCGGCGACAGGCAGTCGTACGGTTCCAGCTTCAGTTCGCGCAGGCGGTTGCGCACCCCGTCCATCGCCTCCGGACGCGTGCCGCTCTCGATGATCGACGACACGAAGGCGGCGAACCCCGGCGCCGACCAGCCCTGCTGCGGCGACAGTTCCGTATGCACGAAATCCAGACCGTAGAACGGATGCTCGCTGTTCTCGATGCGGCCGTACATGTGCACGCCGCAGCCGGTGCAAGCGTGACGGCGGATGGTTGCGCTCTCGTCCACCACCTTCAGCTTCTCCTCGTGCGCCGTCACCTTGACCTTGTCGCGCGCCACCACCGCCACCACCGAGAAGGTCGCGCCCTTCGGCTTCCAGCACTTGGTACAGCCACAGGCGTGGTTGTGCGCGGTCTGCGCGCCCACTTCCACCACCACCTTGTCGCTGGCGCAATGGCATTCCAGGGTACCGCCCTGGAAATGCTCCGCGCCGGCACGCACGCCGGCATCCACAGACGGATGAATCGTCACAGTACTCATCTTGCCCCCTTCCCGGGTTCGTTGTGTCGCTGCAATGCGCGGAAACGGCCGCGCGCCGGACTGACCTGCGGTCAGAAGTGGATGACGGTGCGGATCGACTTGCCCTCGTGCATCAGATGGAAGGCTTCGTTGATCTCGTCCAGCGGCAGGGTGTGGGTGATGAACGGATCGAGATCGATCTCGCCGTGCATCGCCTGCTCCACCATGCCCGGCAGCTGGGTGCGGCCCTTGACCCCGCCGAAGGCGCTGCCGCGCCAGACGCGGCCGGTGACCAGCTGGAACGGGCGCGTGCTGATTTCCTGGCCGGCGCCGGCCACGCCGATGATGACGCTCTCGCCCCAGCCCTTGTGGCAGCACTCCAGCGCCGAGCGCATCACGTGCACGTTGCCGATGCACTCGAAACTGAAGTCCACGCCGCCATCGGTCAGCTCGACGATGACTTCCTGGATCGGCTTGCTGTAGTCCTTCGGGTTGATGCAGTCGGTGGCGCCCATGCTGCGCGCCAGTTCGAACTTGCCCGGATTGGTGTCGATGGCCAGGATGCGCCCGGCCTTGGCCTGCACCGCGCCCTGGATCACCGCCAGGCCGATGCCGCCGAGGCCGAACACCGCGACGCTGTCGCCTTCCTTCACCTTGGCCGTGTTGTGCACCGCACCGATGCCGGTGGTGACGCCGCAGCCGAGCAGGCACACCTTCTCCAGCGGCGCCTCGGGGTTGACCACGGCCAGCGAGATCTCCGGCACCACCGTGTACTCGCTGAAGGTGCTGCAGCCCATGTAGTGGTAGATCGGCTGGCCGTTGTAGGAGAAGCGGGTGGTGCCGTCGGGCATCAGGCCCTTGCCCTGGGTGGCGCGCACCGCCTGGCACAGGTTGGTCTTGCCGGACAGGCAGAACTTGCACTTGCGGCACTCGGCCGTGTACAGCGGGATCACGTGGTCGCCGACCTTGACGCTGGTCACGCCCTCGCCCACCGCCTCGACGATGCCGCCGCCCTCATGGCCGAGCACCGCCGGGAAAATGCCTTCCGGATCGTCGCCGGACAGCGTAAACGCGTCGGTATGGCACACGCCGGTATGGGTGATGCGCACCAGCACTTCGCCCTGGCGCGGCGGTTCGACATCGATCTCCACGATCTGCAGCGGTTTGCCTGCTTCGAAAGCGACGGCGGCTCGGGACTTCATGCGATTTCTCCTGGCTGACGGAATGGGCGTGGGGTGGGGATCATTTGAGGTAGGAGCGGACCAGCATGGCCATCTCGCGCACGCGCGCGGCGCGCTGCGCATCGGAGGTGGCGGCATGGCCGAATTCATCGCGGACGTGCGCTTGCATCACTTCCGACATCAGGCCGTTGACCGCGCCGCGGATGGCGGCGATTTGCTGCAGCACAGCAGCGCAGTCCGTTCCCTCCTCCAGCGCGCGTTCCAACGCCTCGGTCTGGCCGCGCAGGCGGCGGATGCGGGCGAGGACGCGCTTCTTTTCGTGCGGGGCGTGCGGCATGTGGCAGGAGCTCGGGAACTATACTGGGGGATAGTATTCCTGCCATCGGAAAAAGAAAACGCCCGCGCCGCTACTCCCCCCATCCTGGCCGACCCGGGCGCGGCCGGACGCCCCGCCGCGCGGGTGCCGGTGCATGGCAACACGTGTCGGCCCAGGACACGAAACCGCCATGTTCGCGCCGCCGCTGCTGCCTATGATGGCCACGCGTTCATGCGCGGGCCCCGGTGCCGGTGGCCACGTCCCTGCCCGCCCCCAGTTCCAGGCAGCCGCGGCCACGTCTAGACTGGGCGAATCCCCGTGTGGCCGCCCTTCAAGATCGTGGACATGAAATCCTTCATTCTGGTCGTCGACGACGATCCGGATCTGCGCCGACTCATCAGCGAGTTCCTGAGCGACCACGGCTATCAGGTGGACACCGCCGAGACCGTGGCGGAGATGCGCCTGCGGATGGCCGAGCGCCAGCCGGACCTGGTGATTCTGGACGTGATGATGCCCGGCGAGGACGGCCTCAGCGCCGCCCGCCAGCTCGCCAGCGAGCGCGGCGCGCCGGCGGTGATCATGCTCAGCGCGCTGGGCAGCGACACCGACCGCATCATCGGCCTGGAAGTCGGCGCCGACGACTACCTGGCCAAGCCGTGCAATCCGCGCGAGCTGCTGGCGCGGGTCCGCGCCCTGCTGCGGCGCAGCCAGGCGGCGACGCTGCCGCCGGAAGCGCGCGGCAACGTCTACGAGTTCGCCGGCTGGCGGCTGGACGTGATCCGCCGCGACCTGCGCGATCCCACCGGCATCTTCATCAATCTCTCCGACGGCGAGTTCGCGCTGCTGCGCACCTTCGTCGAGCACCCGCAGCGCGTGCTCAGCCGCGACCAGTTGCTCGACTACGCGCGCGGCCGCGACACCGAGGTCTACGACCGCGCCATCGACAGCCAGATCAGCCGCCTGCGTCGCAAGATCAACGAACGCGTGCAGACCGAACTGATCCGCACCGTGCGCAACGAGGGCTACATGCTGCTGCCGAGCGTCGCCCGCCTGTGAGCGGGCCCACGCGCGCCCGCCGCGGCGTGCCGATCTTCGCCCGCGCCTTCCTGCTGCTGGTGGTGGCGCTGCTCACCGCGCAGCTGATCGGCATCGCCCTGGTGCTGCGCACGCCGGTCTACGAGATGCCGGTGCACCCGCCGGAGGTGATCGCCCTGCTCAGCACGCGCATGCCGGCCGGCACCCAGACCCTCAAGGTGCAGGACACCGCCCATGCGCCGCTGCCGGCGCGCGACCAAGTGCGCGACCGCAACGTGGAACGGCTGATGGCGCACTGGCTGGAAGTGGCGCCGGACCAGGTGCGCTTCTACCGCAACAGCGACGGCCGCCTGGAACGCCTGCGCCTGCGCCTGGGCGAACGCCCGCCGCCGCCACCGCATGCCATGGCGGCCGACGACGACGTCCCCGCACCCGCGGAGGTCGCGCCCCCAGCCACCGCGCAGCAACCGCCGCCACCGGAACCGCCGCCCGCGCCGGGCGAGGCACCGCGCAATGGCGCCTTCGGCGCGACCATGCGCGCCGTGGGGTGGCGCGAGCGTGGCTTCGCCCCGGCGGTACCGCTGCTGGACGGCTTCACCGCAGCCCTGCGCCAGCCCGACGGGCACTGGCGCAGCGTGATGTCGCCGCCACGACGGTTCTCCAACGAGTTCAAGACCCAGGTGGTGATGCTGTTCCTGGTCGGCATGCTGGCGATGCTGCCGCTGGCCTGGTGGTTCTCACGGGCGCTGTCGGCGCCGATCCGGCGCTTCGCCGAGGCGGCCGACCAGCTCGGCCGCAATCCCGACGCGCAGCCGCTGCGGCGCAGCGGCCCCAGCGAGATCGTGCAGGCGGCCGATTCGTTCAACGCGATGCAGGCACGCCTGAACCGGCTGATCAACGAGCGCACGCACATGGTCGCGGCGATCGCCCACGACCTGCGCACGCCGTTGGCGCGGCTGGCGTTCCGCCTGGAGACCCTGCAACCGCCGCTGCGCGAGAAGACCATGGCCGACATCGACGAGATGAAGGCGATGATCTCCGCGGCGCTGGACTTCATCCACAACGACAGCCGCCGCGGCACGCGCTCGCCGCTGGATTTCCGCCTGCTGGTGGAAAGCGTGGTGGACGACGCCAGCGACACCGGAGCCGACGTGGTGCTGCTGCTCGGCGACGCCATCACCCTCGACGGCGACCCGCTGTCGCTGCGGCGCATGGTGATGAACCTGGTGGAGAACGCGCTGAAATATGGCAAGCGCGCACGCCTGCAGCTGCGTCACGAGGCCGGCGAATGCGTGCTGTGGATCGACGACGACGGCCCCGGCATCGATCCCGCACAGCGCGAGAAGCTGTTCCTGCCGTTCTTCCGCGGCGAGAACTCGCGCAACCGCGATACCGGCGGCATCGGCCTGGGCCTGTCGGTGGCGCACAGCATCGTGCTGGCGCATGGCGGCCAGATCGCCCTGGACAACCGCCCCGAGGGCGGCCTGCGGGTCAGCGTGCGGCTGCCGTGCCAGGCGGTCGACGGCTGAGCCGGGCGCGCCGCCGTTCCGCCGCACGTCGATCGACTCAGCGCTGGTTCGGCTCGACGACCACGGCCGTGCCATAGCACAGCACTTCGGTCAGGCCGGCCATCAGCTCGGTGGCGTCGTAGCGCACCGCGACGATGGCGTTGCCGCCCATCTGCCGCGCGTGCTGCAGCATGTCCCGGTACGTCTCAAGGCGCGCCTGCTCGCATAGCTCGGTATAGATGGTGATGTTGCCGCCGAACAGCGTCTGCAGCCCGCCGAGGAAATTGCCGACGATGGAGCGCGAGCGCACGGTGATGCCGCGCACGATGCCCAGATTGCGCACGATCCGGTAGCCGGGAAGTTCCAGCGCGGTGGTCACCATCGCATCGTTCAGTGGCGAGACCGCCGCGCGCGGCGGCGAGGAATTGTACGGATCGGTCATCGGTGTGCCCTGCTGGCGTGGCCCGTGGCTCCGCGGACCGCGGACCCGGCGCGCACGCACCGAGGCCGGTAGTGTTAGCACCGCATGAAGAACCACGCAATCGCCAGCACCAGGCCGCCACCCCATAGCAGCAGCATCGCCACGACGCCGGCCAGCACGACCGCCACCCGCCGCCATCGGCCCAGCCCGCGCGAACGCCGCACCACGTGCACGCACAGCCAGCCGCCCAGCACCACGCCGCTGGCGACCACCGCCCATCCGAGCAGATCGATGAGCGGATCCTTGGGACCAACGTCGGCGGGGCATTGGCTGGTCGCCTGCGCGGATGCCATGCAGCCGAGCGACGCCATCACGAGCGCAATGCGTTCGAAAAGACGCCGTCGAACGCTCGTGCGCTCTACGACCGCTCGCGAAGACGTGCCTGGTGCCATCACGGCGCGTGCTTGAGATTGGATTTGCGCAGGCCAAGCCCTTTCCAGAACGCCGGGGGATAGTGCAGATCCGGGCGCCCCACCCATCCCCGTACAAGATCGAGTTCGTAGCCCTCGTCCAGCTTCCGGTAGTGGACCGACGCAATGGCGATCTGATCCCAATCACCGGTGAAGGTGAGGTCGGCCAGCGACGCGGGATAAGACCCGGTACGCAGCTTGTACAGTTCAACCAACGACACCACCGTCTTGAAATGCTGGTCGCCGAACTTGGCATCGGCCTGCTCCTGCAGACCGCAGGCGGAAACGGCAAAGGCGACGAGCAACACCACACCAACGATCTTCAGCTTCATGCACCCCCCAATGACGCTCTCTCCGGCACCACAAGCGCCTCTCGCTCGGATCGCGATAGCGACGGCATTGCCCCACCACGCATAGTGCACGTGACACCAGCTTACATTGGGTAAGCCGCCGGCCGACTATGGCAAAAGCGGGCTTCCCGCCGCCATCCATTCCGGCAACGACGCCGCAAGCGGCACGCGCTCTGCCTCGGCCACGGCGCCCAGATCGCAGAGAAAGGGGGATTCGCCGGTCCGGCCAACGCAACCAGCACGCCTTGGCCGCCGCTGTCGTCGCCGATCAGCACATGGCGCGGCAGGCAGCGCGCGACCTAGAAGGCCGCATGGCGTTCGGTCAGGTCAGTGGCGGCGTACAGCCGCACTCCATCGGCGCGCGGCCGCCCGGCCCGGGACGCGACCAGGGCGCGGATGGGCGGCGGCGAGGTGTCTAGCGCGAAGGCCATAACCGTCGCCACCATGGCGGCGTTTGCGGCGCTATGGCACCCGCATGTCGCTGCGTCACAGCGTCGGCATGACGCGACAGCAACAGCGGCAGTGCGGTCGCCCGCCAGAACACCAGGCTGACGTATCCCGAGGACATGCCGCCATGGCTGAGGCGCGGCACGAAGACCGACTCGACGGATGCGTCGTCCAGCGCCGTGCCGACCAGGCGCGCGAAGGTGTCGGCGAGCAGTGCCTCGCACTGCGTGGCCCTCGCCGGCAACGGCACGCCGGCCAGGGTCGACGCCATCTCTTCCCACAGATACGGATCGCCACGGCCGCCCCATCTGCTCGGCTCGTCCTGGAACAGGCCCGCCATGTCACCGATCGCGGTCATCGTTCTGCTGGCCTGCGGGCGCGCCGCTGCACTCAGTACGCGAACTCGCGGAACACGTGGTCGATGTCGCCCTGCCAGGCGCCGTGGTACAGCGCCAACTTGCGCTCGGCCGCGGTCTCGCCGCCATGCAGGATTTCCACCAGCGGTTCGAGGAAGCGCGATTCGTCCTGGCCGTCGCGGTTCGGGCGCGCGCGCCGGCGCAGGCCGGACAGGGCGATCTTCACCGCCTCGGCAGCCAGGTCCTGCACGGTGCCGTTGCGGAACGGCAGCTTCAGCGCCTGCTTCGGCACGCCGTCGCGCAGCGCGTGGCGTTCGACCAGGCTGAAATCCTTGACCAGGTCCCAGGCCGCGCCCAGCGCCGCATCGTCGTACAGCAGGCCGACCCAGAACGCCGACAGCGCGCACAGCCGGCCCCACGGACCGGCGTCGGCGCCGCGCATTTCCAGGTACTTCTTCAGGCGCACTTCCGGGAACGCGGTGGTCATGTGGTCGGACCAGTCGCGCAGCGTCGGCAACGCACCGGGCAACGCCGGCAACTTGCCCTGCAGGAAATCGCGGAAGCTCTGCCCGCTGGCGTCGATGTAGGTGCCATCGCGGTAGGAGAAGTACATCGGCACGTCGAGCAGATAATCGACGTAGCGCTCGTAGCCGAAGCCGTCCTCGAACACGAAGTCGAGCATGCCGGTGCGGTCGGCGTCGGTGTCGGTCCAGATATGCGAGCGGTAGCTGAGGTAGCCGTTGGGCTTGCCCTCGGCGAACGGCGAGTCGGCGAACAGCGCGGTGGCGATCGGCTGCAGCGCCAGCGACACGCGGAACTTCCTGATCATGTCCGCTTCGCTGGCGTAATCCAGGTTGACCTGCACCGTGCAGGTGCGGGTCATCATGTCCAGGCCGAGCGAACCGACCTTGGGCATGTAGCGCTTCATGATCTGGTAGCGGCCCTTGGGCATCCACGGCATCTCGTCGCGGCGCCACTTCGGCTGGAAGCCCATGCCGAGGAAACCCAGGCCCAGTTCGTCGGCGACCTGCTTGACCTCGTTGAGGTGGCTGCCCACTTCGACGCAGGTGTCGTGGATGGTCGGCAGCGGCGCGCCGGACAGTTCCAGCTGACCGGCCGGCTCCAGCGTCACCGAGGCGCCATCGCGCAACAGGGCGATGGTGTGCCCGGCTTCGCGCACCGGCTCCCAGCCGAAGCGGGTCAGGCCCAGCAGCAAGGCCTCGATGCCGCGCTCGCCGTCGAAGGTCGGCGGCCGCAGGTCGTCCAGCCGGAAGCCGAACTTCTCGTGCTCGGTGCCGATGCGCCACTGCGCTTCGGGTTTTTCTCCGGAGGCAAGCACCTCGACCAGTTCGGCACGGTCGGTGATCGGCGTCTCGGCAACGTGGCTGGGGCTCGACAAGGGCAGGACTCGCACGGCGGGTGAGGCGATGTGGGGACCATCCCCTGCCATCGCAAGGCCCGCACTATAGCGTGCCGGGGGCGGGGCCCGCGTCGCTACCGGCGGCACTGCAGCATTCCATGGCCGCGCCGCTGACGGCGTCGAGAGTGAGACGCAGCAAGTGTTCGCGGCGCCGGCTCGGCTAGGCTGCGGTCTCCTTCCCGCTCCGCCGCAGGCAGCGCCATGCGCCCGACCCACTCCGAACGCCATCGCACCGACCGCGCCGGCTGGCTGCGCGCGGCCGTGCTCGGCGCCAACGACGGCATCCTGTCCGTGGCCGGCCTGGTGGTCGGCGTCGCCAGCAGCGGCGCGTCGGCGGCCACGGTGCTGACCACCGGCATCGCCGGCCTGGTCGCCGGCGCGATGTCGATGGCCGCCGGCGAATACGTGTCGGTGCAATCGCAGGCCGACACCGAGCGCGCCGACCTGGCGCTGGAACGCCGCGAGCTGCACGAGGACCCGCAGAGCGAACTGGACGAACTCACCGCGATCTATCGCCAGCGCGGGCTGGACCCCGGCCTGGCCCGCCAGGTCGCCGAGCAGTTGACCGCGCACGATGCGCTGGGCGCGCACGCGCGCGACGAACTCGGCATCACCGAGAGCCTGCGCGCACGTCCGCTGCAGGCGGCGGCCGCATCGGCGGCCGCGTTCTGCTCCGGCGCCGCACTGCCGATCGTGGCCGCCTGGCTGGCGCCGGACGGCCGGCAACTGTGGGTGACCGGCGCGGCGACCCTGATCGGCCTGTCGCTGACCGGCGCGCTGGCCGCGCGTGCCGGCGGCGCCTCGGGCCTGCGCGGCGCGGTGCGGGTGGTGTTCTGGGGCGCGGCGGCGATGCTCGCCAGCGGCGCGATCGGCCATGTGTTCGGCGTGCATGTCTGAGCGGACGCGACCGCCGCTGCGCTAGCATCACCGGCCATGGCCGACACCACTTCCCCCGACACCTTGCTGCTGGCGCGCCTGGCCAGCCTGGCCGACTGCACGCAGGCCGAGGGCTACGCCTGCATCACCGCGCGCCGCGAACACGGCGCGCGCTCGGTGGAGATCCCGCAGCCGCACCTGGCGATCCTGCTGCAGGGACGCAAGCAGGTGCGCACCGCGACACAGGCCCTGGACTTCGTACCGGGCGACCTGTTCCTGGTGACGCGGCGCTGCCGCATCGATGTGGTCAACATCCCGGATCCGCACAGCGGCCTGTACCTGAGCGTGCTGGTGCCGCTGTGCGAGGAAGCGCTGAGCGCCGCACGCGTGCTGTGGAACGAACCGCTGCCCGCCGCCGGCGCGGAGCTGGCGCGTCTGCGCGCCGAGGAGTTCGGCAGCACGCTGCTGCAATGGCGGCAGGCGCTGCAGGACGGCCGTTACACCGAGGCGCGGCTGGCGCTGGCGGCCCTGGTGCTGGCGCTATGCCGGCGCGGCCACGGTGGCCTGCTGCTGCCGCCGGCGCCGAGCGTGGCCGCGCAGGTGCGCGACCTGATCGCCGCGCAGCCGCAACGCGACTGGCGTTCGCGCGACATCGAGGAGCGTCTGGGCCTCAGCGGCGCGACCCTGCGCCGACACCTGGCCGGCGAACGCACGTCGTTGCGCGAACTGCTCACCGATGCGCGCCTGGCGCACGCGATGCAACTGCTGTACACCACGCGCTGGCCGTTGAAGACGGTCGCCGCGCACGCCGGTTACCGCTCGGTGCGCAGCTTCAGCCAACGCTTCCAGCAGCGCTATGGCCTGGATCCTGCCAGCATCGGCAACTGAGCCACGTCGGCATTGAGCGCCGCGCGCAGCGGAATGAGCGAATCGCGCAGCGGCGCCGGCGCAGCATGCCGTTACCGCGGCGCACGCCGCTCTGCCAGGAAATCCCATGTCCGTGTTCCCGTTGCGCGCGCTGTGCGCGCTGGCCCTGAGCGCCAGCGCGGCGCTGACGCTGCCATCCGCCGCCCGCGCCGCCGCGCCTGCCAGCGCCCAGACGCAGGTGCCCGGCGTCTATCGCCAGGCGATCGGCCGCTTGCGCGTCACCGCTATGTTCGACGGCACCGTGGCGCTGTCGCGCGCGGAACTGGCGAACATTCCGCCGCAGGCGATCGCACGCCTGCTCGACCACCGCTATGTGCCGGAAAACGACAAGGGCCTGCAGACCGCGGTCAACGCTTATCTGATCCAGGACGGCACGCACCTCACCCTGGTCGACACCGGCACCGCGACCTGTTTCGGCCCCGGGCTCGGCCAGGTGCTGACCAACCTGCGCGCGGCCGGCTATGCGCCCGAGCAGGTCGACGACGTGCTGCTCACCCACGCCCATCCCGATCACCTGTGCGGCCTGCTGGACGCACAGGGCCAGCCCGCCTATCCCAAGGCGACGGTGTGGCTGAGCGCCGCCGACGCGGCGTACTGGCTGGACCCGGCCAGCGAGGCCGGCGCGCCGCAGATGCTGCGCTTCGCCTTCCCGCTGGCGCGCGCGGCGGTGGCGCCGTACCAGGCTGCGCAGCGGCTGCGGCGCTTCCACTCTGGAGACGCGTTGCCGGGCGGCGCGGTGGCGCTGGATACCCACGGACACACGCCCGGGCACGTGTCGTACCGCTTCGACGGTGGTGCGGGGCAGCAATTGCTGGTGTGGGGTGATCTGGTGCACTACCACGCGGTGCAGTTCGCGCAGCCGCAGGCGTCGTTCGAGGCCGACAGCGACCGCGCCGCGGCGATCGCCGCGCGCAAGCGCATGCTGGCGCAGGCCGCGGACCACGGCTGGTGGGTGGCCGGCGCGCACCTGCCGTTCCCGGGACTGGGCCACGTGCGTCGCGAGGGTGAGGCGTTCGCCTGGGTGCCGACCGAATTCTCGCCGTTGCCGGCGGCGCCTTGATTGGCCCGTACCCTCATCCGGCCCTGCGGGGCACCTTCCCCCGAAAAGGGGGGCCATGGTCCCAATGGGAGAAGGGAACGGCTAGCCCCTCTCCCGCCGGGAGAGGGGTTGGGGTGAGGGTCCGGCGCGCAGCGTCTCGCGGAGTTCGAGTGCACGAGGCTGCGCCCGTACCCTCATCCGCCCCTTCGGGGCACCTTCCCCCCAAAAGGGGGCCATGGTCCCAATGGGAGAAGGGAACGGCTAGCCCCTCTCCCATCGGGAGAGGGGTTGGGGTGAGGGTACGGCGCAAAGCGTCTCGAGAAGTTTGGATGCCATCACCGCCGCACTCACTCCGCAGCAGTCGGCTCCGTCTCCAGCCCCAGCCAGCGGCCGACGATGCCGCGTGCTTCGTCCACGCCCTGGCGGCTCTCGCCGGAGAAGGCCTGCACGCTGACGGTGTCGCCGAACGCGCTGGTCAGCTCCTTGCGTACCTGCTGCAGCACCTGCCCCTGCTGGCCGCGGCCGAGCTTGTCGGCCTTGGTCAGCAGCGCGTGCGCGGGCAGCCCGCGCTGGGCGGCGTAGCCCAGCATCTGCCGGTCGTAGTCCTTGAGCGGATGACGGATGTCCATCACCACCACCAGTCCGCGCAGGGCCTCGCGGGTACGGAAATAGGTGTCGATGAACTTCTGCCAGTGCGCCTGCAGTTCCTGCGGCACCTTGGCGTAGCCGTAGCCGGGCAGGTCCACCAGGTAGCGCTCGGGCTGGACCTGGAAGAACACCAACTGCTGGGTGCGGCCAGGCGTCTTGGACACGCGGGCCAGGGCGTTCTGCCGGGTCAGCGCGTTCAGCGCGCTGGACTTGCCGGCGTTGGAGCGGCCGGCGAACGCCACTTCCCAGCCGCCGTCGTCCGGCAACTGGCGGGCATTGTGGGCGGACAACAGATAGTGGGCACGTTCGAGGATCAGCGACATCCCCCTAGGATCGCACGTCCAGGGCCCCGGGCGGGCTTCGTTGACCGCCGGGCCGCGGCATGCCGATAATCGCGCGAGTGCGGTCGCCGTCCGGCAGCCGCGGGGTCGGGTCATACGGAGCTTCAGCAATGCGCCACGCTCGCGTTCTTGCCTTTGCCGGTCTAGCGGTTTCCGTCGCCGCCGCGGTCGCGTTCGCGCAGACCTCGGTGGTTCCCATTCCCGACCACGCGCCGGTGCGCACCACGCCGCTGGAGGGCGACATCGGCAAGGCCGCCTGGGGCGACCCCAAGGCCGGCCAGGCCAAGGCCGCGGCCTGCGCCGCCTGCCACGGCGCGGACGGCAACCCCGCGATCGCCATGTATCCGCGCATCGCCGGCCAGGTGGAGCGCTACAGCGCGCGGCAGATGGCGCTGATCGCCCACGGCGAGCGCACCAGCGGCGCGGTCGCGGCGATGGTGCCGTTCGTGCAGCCGCTGAGCGCGCAGGACATGCGCGACATCGGCGCCTACTTCGCCACACAGAAGGCCGGCGCCGGCATCGCCGACGACGCGGTGATCGCCGACGGTCCCTACGCGGGCATGAAGTTCTACGAGGTCGGCCAGCAGCTGTATCGCGGCGGCGACGCGACCCGCGGCATTCCCGCGTGCATGGCCTGCCACGGCCCGGCCGGCGCCGGCAATCCGGGTCCGGCCTATCCGCATCTGGGCGGCCAGCACGCCGATTACGTGGCGCGGCGCCTGCAGGAATACCAGGCCGGCACCACCCAGGAGCGCGATCCGACGATGTTCAAGATCATGGCGCAGGTGGCCAAGCCGCTGACCGACCAGGAGATCAAGGCGCTGGGCAGCTACCTGCAGGGCCTGCACGACCGCGCCGACGACGCGGCCGCCGCGCAGGCCGCACCGGCCGCGGCAACGCCACAGCAGCCGGCGCCCGCGCAACAATCCTGACCGCGCGCCGCCACGGCGGCGCCGGCCCGTTTCCCCTTCGCGCCGGTCCCGACGACCGGCGTTCGTTTTTTGCCATTGGAGATCGCATGAACCGTCTGCCCCGCCTGCTGTTGTGCCTGCTCGCCCTGCTGCCGTTGAGCGCCTGCGCGCAACCCAAGTCCGCCACCGCGGTGGAAGGGGAGGACTACACCCTGATCGCCAATCCCAAGCCGTTCGCGCCGCTGGCCGGCAAGATCGAGGTGGTGGAAGTGTTCGGCTATACCTGCCCGCATTGCGCGCACTTCGAGCCGCTGCTGGAGGAATGGGCGGGCAAGCAGGCCAAGGACGTGCGCCTGACCCTGGTGCCGGCGGCATTCGGCGGCTACTGGGACAACTTCGCCAGCGCCTTCTATGCCGCGCAGCAGTTGGGCGTGCAGAGCCGCAGCCACCGCGCCATGTTCGAGGCCATCCACGACAAGCGCAGCGTGCCGGTGCAGAACGTGGCGCCGGAGGAACTGGCCACGTTCTACGCCGGCTTCGGGGTCAAGCCGCAGGCCTTCATCGCCGCCTACCAGAGCCCGCAGGTCGCCGCGCAGGTGAAGGCCGCGCGCGATTTCGCCGTGCGCGCCGACATCTCCGGCACCCCGGCGCTGATCGTCAACGGCAAGTACCTGGTCAAGGGCAAGAACTTCGAGGACATGCTGCGCATCGCCGACGCGTTGATCGCCCGCGAGCGCGCAGGCAAGTAATCGGCGTACGGCGCTTCATCCGCGCCATGGCATCATGACGGGGTGGCCGGACCGCGCTTGCGGCGCGTCCGGCATTTGTCCCCCATCCTGCTGGAGATGTCGCCGATGAAGACCCGCTTCGCCCTGACCCTGATGGCCCTGCTGCCGATCCTGGTGGCATGCAAGGCCCAGGACGGCACTGCCGACGCCGTCGCCCCTGCCTCCGGCACCGCTGCCGCCCCGGCTGCCGCGCCCGCCGCCGGCAACGATGCCGCCGCTGCGCCCGCGGAGACGCCGGCCGCGCCTGCGGCCACCACCGCCGATGCCGCTGCACAGCCTGCCGCCACGGAAGGCGACAACGCCGCGGCCAAGCCGGTCGCCGCCAGGACCCCGAACGGTCCGGAGCCGGTCGCCGGCACCGACTACGTCGACATCGCCGGCGGCCAGCCGTTCCAGCCGACCAACGGCAAGATCGAGGTGGCCGAGATCTTCGGCTACGTCTGCCCGGCCTGCGCGCGCTTCCAGCCGCTGATCGGCCCGTGGAAGGCCGGCCTGCCGTCGGACGTGCGCTTCGTCTATGTGCCGGCGATGTTCGGCGGTACCTGGGACGACTACGCCCGCGCGTTCTACGCCGCCGAGGCGCTGGGCGTGCAGGAGAAGACCCACGAGGCGCTGTACAAGGCGATCCACGTCGACGAGACCCTGAAGGGCGAGCGTGGCCGCGACTCGGTGCAGGACATCGCCAACTTCTACGCCAAGTACGGCGTGGACCCGAAGCAGTTCGCCGACACCATGGGCAGCTTCGCGGTGGCCACCAAGACCAACCGCGCCAAGCAGTTCGCCACCCGCAGCGGCATCACCGGCACGCCGTCGCTGATCATCAACGGCAAGTACCTGGTCAAGGGCAAGAGCTACGACGACATGCTGCGCGTGGCCGATCACCTGATCGCGCGCGAGCGCGCGGCGATGGCCAAGTAAGCCGTCCGCCTCGGGCCGCACCGCCGTGACCGCTCCCGCCACCCGCACCCTGCGCGTGCTGACCGCCAACATCCAGGCCGGTTCCAGCACGCGCCGCTACAGCGACTACGTGACCCGCAGCTGGTCGCATGCGCTGCCGGCCGGGCGCAAGCGCAGCAGCCTGGACGCGATCGCGCAGCTGGCCAGCGACCACGACATCGTCGGCCTGCAGGAGGCCGATCCCGGCAGCCTGCGCTCGGGCTTCACCAACCAGACCCACTACCTGGCCGAGCGCGCCGGCTTCAACTACTGGAGCCACCAGCCGAACCGGCGCGTGGGCGGCGTGGCCTCCAGCGCCAACGGGCTGCTCAGCCGGCTGGAGCCGGTGGAAGTGCAGGACCACGCCCTGCCCGGCCGGCTCGGCGGGCGCGGCGTGCTGCTGGCCAAGTTCGGCAACGGCGCCGAAGGCCTGGCGGTGGCGGTGGCGCACCTGTCGCTGGGCGCCAACTCGCGTGCGGCGCAGTTGGCCTTCATCGCCGAGTTGCTGTCCGATCATCCCAACGTGGTGTTGATGGGCGACTTCAACTGCGTCGCCGACCGCCCGGAAATGCAGTTGCTCTACAAACGCACCCGGCTGCAACCGCCGGGCTGCGTGGTGCCGACCTTCCCCAGCTGGCGGCCGCAGCGCGCCATCGACCACATTTTGGTCAGCGACGGCCTGCGCTGCAACGCGCAGCGTGCGGTGCCCGCCGCCTTTTCCGACCATCTCGCCGTGGCCACCGAAATCGAAGTGCCCCAACACTTGCTGCGCTGAGACAAAGCGCCACACCGGCATCTCATGTGGGAGGGGCTTCAGCCCCGACGCGACGCGCCAGACGTGCTCGGCAGACCCTGCGCTCAGCGACTTCACGAGCGAGACGCAAACGGCTTCAGCCGCGACGCATTTGCGAAAGTGCGTCGCGAGAAAGGCACCTCGAACCTGCTGCCACCGCAGTCAAGCCGCATCAAGGCTTGTTCTCTACCCACCGCATCGGCAACACCCTGCGAGAGCACGCGCGCGCTCCCGCTAGGTCTTTCACGCACAGGTCGCGACTAGAACTTCAGATCCGCCCGCACGTACAGGTAGCGCCCACCGGGGATGCCATAGGTGGAGGCGTCGTAGCCGTTGAGCGAGCACGACAGGCAGATCGGCGGGTCCTTGTCGAAGACGTTGTTGACGCCGCCGCTGAGGGTCAGGCCCTTGAGCCAGTCGAAGCGGTAGCCCACCTGCAGGTCGTGGTAGGTGATCGCGTCCAGCGTGTTGGTGCCGGCCACCGGGTTGCTGCACACCGGGAACGCGACCGCATCGCCGCACTGCTCGGTCAGCTCGGAGATGTGCCGCAGCGTCCACGACGCATTCCAGCGGCCGCGCGACCAGTCCAGGCTCAGGTTGCTGGTCCACTCGGGAATCGAACTGTCCACCACTTCCACGCCCGGGCGCTGCGGCTGCACCTGGCCGGCCGCGCCGGTGGCGACGTAACGGGTGACGAAGGTGTTCTGCCAGCCGATCTTGAAGCGGCCGGCGGCGGTCTCCGGCGAGTTCCAGAACAGGTCCACGTCCCAGCCGTCGGTCTTGATCGAGCCGAGGTTGGTCAACCGGTTATTGAAGCCGTTGATGCCGCCGGTGGAGGCGCGGGTGATGCCGTTGCAGTAGGTCGGCGACAGCGTATCCACGCACAGGTCGAGCTGGGTCTGCGCGTTGATCGCCTGGATCGCGCCGTCGATGTCGTGGCGGTAGAAGGTCACCTCCACGTCGAAGCGGTCCGACCACGGCACGTTGCTGGCGAACCACGGGCTCCACACGAAGCCGGCGCTGAAGCTGCGCGCCTTCTCCGGCTCCAGCGCGCGGTTGCCGCCGGTGGTCACCGAGATCTGCGAGTTGGCCTGCTGGTAGCCGACGGGCACGCCGAGCGTGGCGCAATTGCTGGCGCTGCCGCGCGGCGCGGTGCCGCCCAGGCCGATCGAGCACGGGTCGGACAGGGTCAGGTCGGCGCGCGCGGCCGAGCCGTACAGTTCGCCGATGCTGGGCGCGCGGAAGCCTTCGGCATAGCTGGCGCGCAGCACGAAGTCCGGCGCCACCTGCCAGCGCAGGCCGTACTTCGGGGTGAACTTGCCGCCGAAGGTGGAGTAGTCGGAATAACGGCCGGCCAGGCTCAGGTCCAGTTTGTCGCCCAGCGGCGAATCGGCGAAGATCGGCACGCTCAGTTCGAGGTAGGCCTCCTTGACGTCGTAGCTGCCCTGCGTCGGCAGCGACGGCACGCCGTTGTAGTGGCCGATCACGGTCAGCGGATCGGGGCGGTAGAAGCCCTCGTACTTGCGGTATTCCACGCCGGTGGCGAAGGACACCGCGCCGGCCGGCAGCCGGAACAGGTCGCTGCTGAGGTTGGCGGTGAACTGGGTCAATTCGTTCTGACTGCGGTCGTGCACCACCGGCTGGATCCAGCGCAGCATGTCCGGGGTGATGCTGCCGGCGCCGCCGAAGATGTTCAGCGGCACGCAGCCGGCCACCGCCGCGCACGCCGCCGGATCGCCCAGCGCCAGGTTGATGTTGTAGATGTTGTAGCTGCCGTAGTTGGTCTGCTCGGCCTTGTTCTTGCTGTAGGCGCCGTTGACGTCCCAGAACCAGGTGCGGTCGGCGCCCTCGAAGCTGCCGATGAAGCCGGTGCCGACGTACTGGGTGTCCACACGCTGCTCGAACACGCGCGCACCGCCTTCCACCGGGCGGCGCCCGATCATGATCAGGTTGCTGCCCGAATCCAGCGCGAAGCCGAACGGGTTGTACGGGTTGGCGGCGGAGATGACGATGTTGTCGGCCAGCGGATTGCCGGTGCCGGCGTCGGGGCCGAGGAAGATCGGTTCCGGTGCGGCCTGGTTGGTCGACTCGCGGCGGTTGCCGAGCAGCTTCAGGTACCACTGCACGTCGTCGTTGAAGAAGAAGCGGAACTGGCCGAACACGCCCTTGCGCTCGGACGGGGTCAGCAGCAGGTTGGACGCGGCGAAGTTGTAGCGGTCGGCGGTGGTGAAGCAGTGGTAGTCGTCGCTGCGGGTGCAGCCGCCGGTGCCGTCGTAACGCGGCGTGCGCGCACCGCTGTTCGGGGTCAGGTTCTGCTCGGCGCCGGTGTTGGGGTCGACGAAGATGAAACGCCCGTCCGGGGTGGCCGAACTGCCGAAGCTCAGGCCGGTGCCGGGAATCGGATACAGCGACTGCGCGCGGTCGCGCGCGTAGATCGGATCCTGCTTGATGTAGCTGGCGCCGAGGAACAGGCTGGTGCGCTCGGTGCTGTGGCCCCAGGCCAGGTCCACGCCCTTGCTGGCGCCATCGCCCTTGTCGTACTCGCCGTAGTTCAGCGTGACCTGGCCGCCCTCGAAATTGCGCCGGGTGATGATGTTGACCACGCCGGCGATGGCATCGGAGCCGTACAGCGAGGACGCGCCGTCCTCCAGCACCTCGACGCGTTCGACGATGGCCAGCGGGATGGTGTTGAGATCGGTGGCCGCGCCCACGCCCGAGGCCGAGGACTCGTTGACCCAGCGCATGCCGTCGACCAGCACCAGCACGCGCTTGGCGCCCAGGTGGCGCAGATCCACCTGCGCCGAACCGGCACCGACGCCGCTGCCGTCCGGCGGGAAGCCGAAATTGCCGGAGGAGTTGAACTTGGCGTTCAAGGCCGAGCCGGAGGCGGTGAGTTCCTGCAGCACATCGCCGATGGAGGTCAGGCCGGTGCGTTCGATGTCGGCGCGGCTCAGGGTCTGCACCGGCACCTGGCCCTCGACTTCGGCACGGCGGATGCGGGTGCCGGTGACCTGCACGCTGTCCAGCGTGGTGGCCGTGCCGGGAGCGGCCGGGGGCGTCTGTTGCTGGGCGCCGGCGGTGGCGGGGACGCCGCCGAGCAGGACCATGGATACCGCGAAGACCAAAGGATGGCGGTGCAGGAAATTCATCCGTCTCTCTCTCCAGAAAGGATGTGGGTCGGCCGCTGCGACCCCCTGCACCGCGACGGCATGGAATTCTTTGTAAACAAATCGTAAACGCCGTGCAAGCATCCGGCAGGCAAAGCGCGGGCCATCGCGACGACTGGTCGATTTGGTAGACACGAGGGGTGCGAGACGTGGTCAAACGGCGACCTGCCTAAGCCCCTCTCCCCTCGGGAGAGGGGTTGGGGTGAGGGTAAGGCGCGAAGCGACTCGCGGAGTTCTGGCGTACGAAGCTGCACCCGCACCTCACCCGCCCGTGCCGGGGCACCGGACGGCCCGGCGCGCGATGCCGATCTGCAAACGCTGCGGGGCACGGCACTCATACGACGTGCCATGGCTCCGCCGATCGCCACGATGACCCCACTACACCCAGCGCACTCACCGGCCCGCCTGGACGAACGCGGCTCCCATCGCCGCAGCCGCGCCGGCCAAAGCGACGACAGCGCCACCATCGCCAGTTGAAACGGCGATTCATCCGCGTTCGGTATAGTCCCGCGCATGATCCTGCGCACGTCTCTCCTGCTGTTCGCCGCCGCGTTGTGCGGCCCCGTTTCCGCCCTCGCTCAGTCCCTGGATGCCCAGCGCCCGGCGATCCGCTCGGCGATCGACGATGCCGAGCAGGGCCGGTTCGATCCGGTCCGCGCGGCCGCGTTCAAGCAGCATCCGCTGTACGGCTGGCTGGAGTACGCCAACCTGCGCCGCAACATCGACAAGGTGTCCGATGCGCAGGCGCAGGACTTCCTCAAGCGCTACGCCGGGCAACCGGTGGCCGAGAGCTTCCGTGCGCTGTGGCTGCCGGCGCTGGCGCGGCGCGAGGACTGGCCGGCGCTGCTGGCGAACTGGAAACCCACCGAGAACCTCGGCCTGCGCTGCGCCCAGCTCAATGCGCGCCAGGCCACCGGCCGCGCCGACGCGCAGTGGGTGGACGAAGCGCAGGCGCTGTGGCGTAACGCCGGCAAGTCGCTGCCCGACGCCTGCGATCCGGTATTCGCGGTGCTGCAGGCGCGCGGCGGCATGACCGATGCGCTGCGCTGGGCGCGCGTGGAGGCGGCGGCGGACGCACAGCAGCCGGCGGTGATGCGCGCCGCCGCACGCGGCCTGCCCGCGGCCGACCTGGCCCTGGCCAACGACTACGCGGCGTTCCTGGACGCAGTGCACACGCGTGCGCTGACCTGGCCCAAGACCGAGCGCAGCCGCAAGGTCGCGGTGGACGGGCTGGCGAAGCTGGCCAAGACCGATCCGGACGCCGCCGAACGACAACTGCCGCAGTTCGCCCAGGCGCTGCAGTTCAGCGAGGCGCAGCGCGGCGCGGTGCTGTACCAGATCGCGCTGTGGACGGTGGCCTCGTACGGGCCGGATTCGGCGCGCCGGCTCAACGCGGTGCCCGAGTCTGCGTACGACGAACGCCTGCACGAGTGGCGCGCGCGCGAGGCGATGGCGCGCGGCGACTGGCCGGCGGCATTGGCCGCGATCCGCAAGATGCCGCCGGCGCAGCGCAACGATTCGCGCTGGCAGTACTTCGAGGCGCGGCTGGCGGAGAAGACCGGCAATGCCAGCGAGGCGCAGCGGCTGTACCGCGCGGCCGCCAGCTCCGCCACCTTCCACGGTTTCCTGGCCGCCGACCGGCTCAAGCAGCCGTACGCGTTGTGCCCGTGGGAACCGAACGACAGCGCGCAGGCGCAGGCGGCGGTGGCACGCGATCCGTCGCTGGTCCGCGCGCTCGAGCTGTTCAAGATCGACCGCGCCGGCTGGGCCGTGGCCGAGTGGAACGATGCGCTGAGCCGTTTCGACGACACCCAGCGGCGCCTGGCGGTGGAAGTGGCCAGCAACAACGGTTGGTTCGACCGCGCGGTGTTCGGGCTCGGCAAGCGCCCGGAGGAACAGCGCCTGTACACGCTGCGCTTCCCGTTGCACCACGCCGACACCATCCGCCGCGAAGCCGGCAGGAACGCGATCGACCCGGCCTGGGTCGCCGCCGAAATCCGCGCCGAGAGCGTGTTCAACCCCAACGCCCGCTCGCCGGCCAATGCGATGGGCCTGATGCAGGTGGTGCCGGCCACCGGCGCCAGCGTTGCCCGCAACCTCGGCCTGGCCGGCTACGGCGGCGCCGCCAGCCTGTACGACCCGGACACCAACATCGCCATCGGCACCGCCTACCTGCGCCAGTTGCTCAACACCTACGGCCTGCCCTACCTGACCATCGCCGCCTACAACGCTGGCCCCGGCCCGGCCGCGCGCTGGCAGAGCCAGCGCCCGGGCCACGATGCCGACTTCTGGATCGAGACCGTCAGCTACAAGGAAACCCGCGAGTACGTGGCGCGCATCCTGGCCTTCAGCGTGATCTACGACTGGCGCCTCAACGGCGACGCCCTGCCGGTCACCGAGCGCATGCTCGGCAAGCTGGATGCACCGCGGAAGAAGTTTGTGTGTACGGCCGCCGATGCGGCGGCCGGGAATCGGGAATAGGGAATAGGGAATCGCAACGGCGCACCGCGCGCAACCGCGCCGAACATTGGGTCAACACGCCAGCGCGACATCAGGCGAAGGGAATCTGCCTTTACCATTCCCGGTTCCCGACTCCCCATTCCCAGCCCCCAATGAACATCTACCTCGTCGGCGGCGCCGTCCGCGACGCCTTGCTCGGTCAACCGCCCGGCGACCGCGACTGGGTGGTGGTCGGCGCCAGCGCGCAGCAGATGCTGGAGCTGGGCTACAAGCAGGTGGGCCGCGATTTCCCGGTGTTCCTGCATCCGCGCAGCGGCGAGGAGTACGCGCTGGCGCGCACCGAGCGCAAGGCCGGGCGCGGCTACCACGGCTTCGAGGTGCAGGCCGACCCGTCGGTGACGCTGGAAGAGGATCTGCAGCGGCGCGACTTCACCATCAACGCCATCGCCCGCGACGAGGCCGATGGGCGTCTGGTCGATCCGTATGGCGGCGCGCGCGATCTCGAGCAGCGGGTGCTGCGCCACGTCGGCCCGGCCTTCGCCGAGGATCCGCTGCGGGTGCTGCGCGCGGCGCGGTTCATGGCGCGGCTGGCGCCGCTGGGATTCGTCGTCGCGCCCGAGACCATGGACCTGATGCGCACGATGGCCGCCGGCGGCGAACTGGAAACGCTGGTGCCCGAACGTGTCTGGCAGGAACTGCGGCGCAGCCTGGCCTCGGCGCAGCCCTCGGCGTTCCTGCGCACGCTGCGCGAGGCCGAGGCGCTGCGCTGGGTGCTGCCGGAGCTGGACGCGCTGTACGGGGTGCCGCAACGCGCCGAGTACCACCCCGAGATCGACACCGGGCGCCACCAGGAACTGGTCAGCGACATGGCCGCGCGGCTGGCACCGGGCGACGCACTGATCGGCTTCGCCGCGCTGACCCACGACCTGGGCAAGGCGCTGACACCGCCGGAGGAGTGGCCGCGCCACCTGATGCACGAGCAACGCGGCCTGGCGCCGCTGCGCACGCTGTGCGAACGCCTCAAGGTGCCGCAGGAGCACCGGCAACTGGCCGAGATCGCCTGCCGCGAGCATCTGAACGTGCATCGCCTGGCCGAATTGCGCGACCGCACCGTGCACGAACTGCTGCAGCGCTGCGACGGCTTCCGCAAGCCCGAGCGCGTCGCGCAGTTGGCCACGGTGTGCGAGGCCGACAAGCGCGGCCGTCTCGGCAGCGAGGACGCCGATTACCCGCAGGGCCGCACGCTGCAGCATCTGCATGCGGCGGCGCTGGCGGTGAACGCGCGCGACCTGGCGGCGCAGGGCCTGAGCGGCCCGCAGATCGGCGAGGCGCTGGCCAAGGCGCGGATCGCGGCGATCGCCGCGGCGCGGCCGTCGGCAACGCGGTCGGGAGAGCACGCGGGCTAATGTTCTGCTGCCACCATCAAGGTTCGTGCGCCCGCAGCTCGCGGAATCCCGAATCGATCGCGGACGGGTCGGCGAACTCCACCCGCAGGCCCTTGGCGGCAAGCGCGAGTACCTCAGCGTCATCGACGGCGGTGCCGCTCAAGCGCGCGATCAGCGGACCCAGCACCGCGGTGGCGAACGCGCGGGACAACGCTGCGCGACACGCCAGATCGGAGACATCCGCGGGGATGGCGCTGGCCGCCGCCAGGTGCTTCTCGAAATCTCGCAAGGGCTCGAAGAAGGTGGCGACCAACATGCCGACCCCAGGTTGCCCGACCGCCATCAGGCCATAGGGGGCGAACATGTACATGGCACGCCCATTTTCCTCGGGCAGGCCCATCTCGCTGGCCCCGAACAGATGCGCGATCACGAGCCGACCGCTCTGCCATGGCAACCGCACGAGGCTTCCTTCCCTGACATAGGCGCCGTTCTTCCACGCCGCGAAACCGGCACGAAACGCCTTCAGGAGCACGCCGGCGACATGCGGGTTGAACCCGGCCGGTGCGGCAGGATGCCGGGAATTTTCGGCAAATCGCCGGTGCAGCAACATCATTCCCACCGACAGCTTCATCAACCACAGATGCGCTTCATCGTCCGCGACCGCGGACCAGTCCTCCGACAGGCGCTGTTCCAGCCGTCCGAACTGGGCGTTGGCCTGCGGATCGGCAGGCGCCTTGAAATCGCAGAGCCTGGCGAAGCTGCCGGCATCGCCGAGCAACACCCGGCCCGCAGCTTGATGGCGTTGCGCCAGCCAGCGCGGAATCACATGCTCGCCGGCGCCTGACACCGAGATCCCGGTGAAGAGGCAGGCCGCGTCCATCGGCTCGTCGAGATAGCGGCTCGGTTCCATGCATCACCGCCTGCGTTGTCAGCGACCACCACTGTACAACGCGCACGGCAGCACGCGCGCGGTCCCGACCAGCCGACCGCGCGCGCAGCCGGAGCGCCGCCGCCTACTCCATCACACCCGCGATCCAGGTATGCCGGACCTGCAACGCGTCGTCCAGCAGCACCAGGTCGGCCTGGTAGCCGGGCGCGATGTGGCCGTAGCGGTGGTCCAGGCCCACGCATTGCGCCGGGTACAGCGAGGCCATGCGTGCGGCTTCTTCCAGCGGCACGCCCAGCCACTGCACGCTGTTGCGCACCGCGCTGGCCATGTCCAGCGCCGAGCCGGCCAGGGCACCGGCGGCGTTGCGCACCACGCCGTCGATGGCGGTGATGGTTTCGCCGTACAGGTCGAACGCGGGGCTGTCGGCGCCGACCATCGGCATCGCATCGGTGACCAGGAACACGGTGCCGCGCGGCTTGGCCGCTAGCGCCACGCGCAGGCTGGCCGGATGCACGTGCACGCCGTCGACAATCACCCCGCACCAGGCGTTGCGGTCTTCGAGCGCGGCGCCGACCACGCCGGGATCGCGTCCCTGCAGCGGGGTCATGGCGTTGTACAGATGGGTGAAGCCACAGATGCCGGCGTCCAGCCCGGCACGGGTCTCTTCGTAGCTGGCGGCGGTGTGGCCGGCGAACACGCGCGCACCGGCCGCGGCCAGGCTGCGGATGCTGGCCGCCGGCACGCGCTCCGGTGCCAGGGTGATCAGGGTGACGCCGTTGTCCAGCGAGGCGGCCATGGCCAGTTCGTCGGCGTCCGGCACGCGGAACTTGTCGGCGTTGTGGGTGCCCTTGCGCGCCGGCGCCAGGTACGGCCCTTCCAGATGGATGCCGAGCACGCCCGGCACCCCCTCGGCGATGGCCTGGCGGGTGGCGGCGATCGCCGCGCGCATCACCTCCACGTCGTCGCTGATCAGCGTCGGCAGGTAGCCGGTGGTGCCGTAGCGGCGGTGGCCCTGGCCGATGCGACGCAGCGCCTCGACGTCGGTGCGGTTGTTGAACAGCACGCCGCCGCCGCCATTGACCTGCAGGTCGATGAAGCCCGGCAGCAGGCTGCCGCCGCCCAGGTCGTGCTGCACCGGCGCTGCCGCCACGCGCGGATCGGCGTCGTCGAGCAGGGCGAGGATGCGCCCGCCCTCCAGCAGCACGCTGACGCCGTCGAGAAACCCGTCCTCGCCGAGCACGCGCGCATTGCGCAGCGCCACCGTGGTCATCAGACGGTCTCCGTCACTTTGTTCAGATGCGGCGGCAGGTCCGGGTTGTAGCCACGGCGCAGCGCCAGGGCGTTGATCGCGCGGTAGAAGCTCTGGATCGCCAGCAAGGGCGCGCAGGCCGGGTGCGGCGCGGCGACCAGCGGCAGGTCGCCGCCGGCGCTGGCCAGCCACACCTGCGCGCCGCGGCCGCGGAACTCCTCGGCCAGGCGCCGGGTGCCCTCGCCGGCTTCGTCCGGCTGGTCGAATGCCAGCACCGGGAAACCCGGGCCGACCAGGGCCATCGGCCCGTGCTTCACTTCCGCCGAGCTGTAGGCCTCGGCGTGCAGGCCGCAGGTCTCCTTGAACTTCAGCGCCGCTTCCTGCGCCGCCGCCAGGCCCAGGCCGCGGTCGAGCACGAACAGGTTGTGCGCCTCGACCAGGCCGTCGGTGAGCGAGCGCCAGTCGGCCTGCCAGGCCGCACGCAGCGCCTGCGGCAATTCCTGCAGTGCGCCCAGCAGCGCCGGGTCGTTCTTCCAGTGCGCGCCGAGCTGCAGGATCGCCGCCAGCGAGGCCAGGTAGCTCTTGGTCGCGGCCACGCTCTTCTCCGGGCCGGCGCCGAGCGGGATCACCGTGTCGGCCAGCTGCGCCAGCGGCGAATCCTCGACGTTGACCAGCGCCACCACGCGCGCGCCGGCGTCCTTGGCCGCCTGCGCGTTGCGCAGCAGGTCCGGGCTCTTGCCCGACTGCGAGATCACCAGGTACAGCGCCCCGCGCAACTGCAGTGGCGCTTCGTACACCGAGCCCACCGACGGCGAGGCCGAGGCGGTGACCACGCCGAGCTGGGTCTCGAACAGGTACTTGGCGTAGGTGGCGGCGTGGTCGGAGCTGCCGCGCGCGCAGGTCACCACGAACGGCGGCGGCGCGGCGCGCAACGACGCGGCGAGCGCGCTCACGGTGGCGTGGTTGCGTTCGAACTGCGCGGCGACGACCGCGGCGGCTTCCGCGGCTTCGCGGAACATCAGGGTTTCGGTTTCGGAGGGCAGCGCCATGGGCAGGATCACGTGGGGTCTGGGGAGGAGGAACGGCGGGAATGCGGCTGCATGGGCGCGGTCGAGCCGCGCACCACCAGTTGCGGCACGAAGCCCTGGTTGTGCACCGGCGCCGGATGGTCTTCGTAGGCATCGCTGCGCAGCTGGCTGATCAGCAGCCGCGCGGCGTGGCGGGCGATGTCTTCGGTGGCCTGCTTGGCGGTGGTCAGCGGCGGCCACGACTGGCGCGAGAACGGGCTGTCCTCGAAGCCGGCGATGGACAGGTCGTAGGGCACGTTCATGCCCGCCGACTTGGCCGCGGCCAGCACGCCGGCGGCGATCTCGTCGTTGGAGCCGAAGATCGCGGTCGGTGGTTCGCGCAGCGCCAGCAGGCGGCGGGCGCCGCGGAAGCCGTCGTCGAAGGTGTAGTCGCCGGGGATCACCAGGTGCTTGTCCAGGGTGATGCCGTAGTCCTTCAGCGCCGCCTCGTAGCCGGCATAGCGCTCGCCGCTGGAGCGATGCGAGGTGCCGCCCCACAGGAAGCCGATGCGCTGGTGGCCGAGCTGGATCAGGTGTTCGGTGATCTCGTAGGCGGCATCGCGGTCGTCGACGTAGACGCAGGGGCCGTCCTGCGGATCCTCGGTGGCGGCGATGATGCGCACGGTCTTGATCCCGCGCGCGGCCAGCGCCGCGACCAGGTCGGCACGCTCGGACATCGGCGCGGTCAGCACCAGCCCGGCCAGGCGCGAGCGCTGGGTCCACTCGGCCAGTTCCTCGGCGAGCATCGGCGCGGTGGAATCGCAGGGGTGGATCTGCAGGCCGAAGCCGGTCTCGCGGCAGGCGGCGAGCACGCCGTTCTGCACGCCGATGATGTGGTAAGGGTTGGGGTTGTCGTACACCAGCCCGATCACGAACGGGGTGCCGCTGCGCAGGTTGCGCGCCGACGGATCCGGCTCGTAGTCGAGTTCGGCGATGGCGTGCAGCACGCGCGAGCGCGTGGCCTGCATCACCGACGGTTCGTTGTTGATGACCCGCGAAACGGTCTTCAGCGACACCCGCGCCCGTTCGGCGACGTCTTTGATGGTGGGTCTGCGCATTGGATAGGTTTGCCGAGTTGGAGAAAAGCGCGTCAGCTCACCGCGCGCCCTGGCCGACGCGGTGACCGCGCAGCGCGAAGAACAGGATGTACAGGTAGCAGGCGATCATCAGGCCGGCGAAGACCACCTGGAAATCGAAGGACTCCTTCAGATGGGCGAACAGCTGCGGCACCGCGGCGCCGCCGACGATGCCCATGATCAACAGCGCTGCGCCCTTTTCGGTGAACTTGCCCAGCCCCTTGATGGCCAGCGGGAAGATGGCCGGCCACATGATGGCGTTGGCGAATCCGAGCGCCGCCACGAACGCCACCGAGACATAGCCCCCGGTCACCATCGCGCACAGCGAAAACACGATGCCGAGGCAGGCCGAAATGGACAGGTACTTTTCCTGGGAGATGTACTTCGGGATCAGCACCAGGCCGAGCAGGTAGCCGGCCAGCATGCAGGCCAGGGTGCCGATGGTGAAATATTTCGCGTAGTCGAGCGAGAGGCCGAGGCTGTTGCCGTAGATGCCGATCGCATCGCCGGCCATCACCTCGGCGCCGACGTACACGAAGATGCACAACGCGCCCAACCACACGTGCGGAAACGCGAAGATGCTGTCGCGGCTGCGCTCGTCGGAGGCCGACGCGTTCGCCGTCTCGGGGCTGATCTCGGGCAAGGGCGAAAACAGGATGGCGACGGAAAGCACAGCCAGGATGCCGGCGATCGCCATGTAAGGGCCATGGATGCGGCCAGCGAATTCCTGCAACAGCAGCTCCTTCTGCGCCGGCAGCACCTGTTCGATCTGCGTCGAAAAATCCTCCATGCCGTGCAGGACCACCTTCGCCAGTCCATAGGTGGCCAGCGCGCCCGCCACCTTGTTGCAGATGCCCATCAGCGCGATACGGCGCGCCGCGCCGTCGATCGGCCCGAGAATGCTGATGTACGGATTGACCGCGGTCTGCAGCAAGGCCAGGCCGCCGCCGATGATGAAGATGCCGCTCACCGCGCCCACGTAGGAACGGGCATTGGTGAACTGGCCGAAGATCGCGGCGCCGATCGCCATGATCAGCAGGCTCAGCGCCAGGCCCTTCTTCATCCCGGTCAGCTTCAGGATGAGCGAAGAAGGCAATGCCAGGCAGAAGTAGGAAATGTAGAACGCACTCGGGATGAGGAACGCGAAGGTGTCGCTGACATTGAAGGCGACCTTGGCGAACAGGATCAACGGCCCGTTGATCCAGGTAAAGAAGCCCATGATGAAGAACAACAGGCCGACGATGGCGATGGAAGCGTAGGGACTGGCGGGCCGTGCGGTGGTCATGGGCGGCGTGCTCCGGGAGGGCGCGGGGATCGGCGGTCAGCGTCGCAGTTCGGCGACGAAGTCGTAGTAGTCGTTGTGGCAATAGGTGTCGGTCAGTTCGATCGCGCTGCCGTCGCGGGTGTAGCCGACCCGCACCACGTGCAGGATCGCCTCGCCTTCCTTCATGCCGAGATGGCCGGCCAGCCGCGCCGGCAGGTTGATGGCGCGGAAGTATTGCAGCGCCCGCACCACCGGGGTGCCGCGCTCGTCCAGGTAGCTGTAGAGCGAATCGGCGATGGCGTGCGGATCGGGCACCACGTGCTGCGGCAGCACCGCCTTCTCGTAGGCCATCACCCGGCCGTCGGCGCTGCGCAGGCGGGTCAGCGCCGCGACCACCGTGTCCGGGGACAGGCCCAGGCGCAGGATCTCCTCGCCATGCGCCGGGCGCGTGCGCCGCTCCAGCCAGCGCGTGCCCGGCTCCAGGCCCTTCATGCGCAGGGTTTCGCTGAAGCTGGCCAGGCCGCTGAGCTGGTGCTGGATGTGCGAGGTGACGAAAGTGCCGGCGCCCTGCCGGCGCGACACCAGGCCTTGTTCGACCAGCGCATCCACGGCCTGACGCAGCGTGACCCGCGACACCTGCAGGTACTCGCACAGCTGCCGTTCGGCCGGCAACGCCTCGCCCGGCTTCCACTGCCCGCCCTTGATCGCCTCCACCAGCTTGCTGGCCAGTTGCAGGTACAGCGGCGTCGGCGCGTCCGGGTCCACGGCCAGCGCATGCAGGCGTGGATCGGCCTGCGGCTTGGGCTTGGTCATGGCGAGCTCTCCAGTCCGCATGGATTCATTATGTCCAATATAGTACCAATCGGCGGGTCGTGCACGTCGCGCCACAGCACGCGGCGCAGGCCCCGGACCGACAGCGCTGCCCGACCACGGCAACAGCGCAGTGGCGCGTCACCCCGAAATTCGCGGCGGCGAGTCGCCCAAGCCCCCTGGCCTCGGGCCGCGCCCTGCGCGCAGCGAGCGGCCGATTCCCGCCAGCGCTGGCGCCCATGCCCAGACGGCGGTCATGGCCGATGCCGATGGATCATGTGCCGGTATCCGCCCTTCGACAAGCTTGGGTGCACCGCCGCAAACCGCATCGTTGTCACCGGCGGGCACGAATTTGTCTACAAGCCACAAGACCAATCGCGGCGATGCCTGGCAGAGGTCTGAACCACCGCCCCCTGCGACCGCCCGGATCGCGGCAAATCCCGGGAAATCGGCCCAAGTCATCGACGTGAAGGCCGGTATGCGACCCGACACGCTGCAGCGCGATCCCGGACACGACAGGTCGGTTTTGCCCCGCCACCGGGCCACTCCGCGGCGGCATCGCGTTGACATCGTTGTCACCGGACCGTAAAGGTTCTGCACGCTTCGCAACGAATTCGGCACAAACACGGCGTCCGCGGACCCAGGGGAATCGGCATCGGTCCGCGCCGCCAGGCAGCACGCAACTCCGTCCCGCACCGTCGGTCACGCCGACGGCGCCCATCCATGAATGATGAGGAGAGACATCATGCGTCACCGCCCGTCCGTCCTGTCGGCCGCCATCGCCGCCAGCGCCCTCGCCTTCGCCGCGCAGGCGCAGCAGGCCGATTCCGCCGCCACCGATCTGGACGCGGTCCAGGTGGTCGGCATCCGCGCCAGCCTGGAGAAGTCGCTGGACACCAAGCGCAACAACGTCACCGTGTCCGAGGCGATCACCGCCGAGGACATCGGCAAGTTCCCCAGCACCAACGTCGCCGAGGCGTTCGCGCAGATTCCCGGCGTCACCATCGACCGCCGCTTCGGCCAGGGCGAGCGGGTCAGCATCGACGGCACCGATCCCAGCCTCAACCTGTCGTTCCTGGACGGCCACCCGGTGGCGCAGGCGATCTGGCTGTACGGCGAGCAGCCCAACCGCGGCTTCGACTACACCCTGCTGTCGCCGCAGATCCTGGGCCGCGCGGAGATCGTCAAGTCCACCGAGGCGCGGCTGACCGAAGGCAGCCTCGGCGGCACCGTGCTGATGCATACACGCCAGCCGCTGGACCTGAAGGCCAACGAGATCGCCGGCTCGGTCGGCTACAGCTACAGCCAGCAGGCCAGCGAGGGCAAGCCCAACGCCTCGCTGCTGTACAGCTGGAAGAATCCGCAGGAGACCTTCGGCGTCGCGGTGTCCGCGCAGCATTACGAGGAACGCGTGGACCGCCAGGGCCTGGAAGTGTTCGGCTACGCCAAGGCCGGCAGCTTCGCCAATGCCGCCGGCGTGCCGGCCGATGCGGACGTGCCCAACTCGATCAACGCCGCCTGGTTCCAGCAGGACCGCAAGCGCGACAGCGCAGTGGTGAATCTGCAGCTCAAGCCCAGCGACGCGCTGGAGTTCAACCTCAGCGGCCTGTACATCAAGGAAGACTTCGACAACTACAACCAGTCGATGTACAGCTTCCTCACCTGGAACCCGGGCACCGTGGCCGCGGTCGACGCGCTGGGCGACGTGCGCAACGGCGTGGTCAACAGCGGCCATTCCGGCGCCAACGCCAATGCAGGCGGCGGCACGGTGATCTACGACAACAACGTGCGCCAGTCGCAGGTGACCACCAAGGGCCTGGACCTGCGCGGCGCCTATCGCGGCGAACGCTGGACCTTGCGCGGCCAGGTCGGCCAGAGCAAGTCCGACAACGACCACCTGGCGCAGTACTTCATCGAGCCGTTCTACAACGGCGGCTTCCGCTGGGACCTGGACCGCGGCATCCGCTTCGACGATCCCACCGCCGCGCGCAACCCGGCCAACTGGGGCTCGGCCGGCGGCTGGATCGGCAACAACGGCGTGTTCTCCACCCAGAGCAAGGACCGCTACGGCCAGCTCGATCTGGACCTGCAGTTCGACGGCGTGTTCAACCAGTTGCTGGTCGGCGTGCGCCAGGGCAAGCACGACGAGGACTTCGCGCTCAACGTGTACGGCGGCGTCACCCCGGCCACCCTGGCCGACATCGGCACCATCGGCCTGACCGACATCCGCGGGTTCTATCCCGACCACGGCCAGCACGTGCAGGCCGGGCGCGGCAACGTGATCGACTGGATCCGCAACAGCCCGGTCGACTACGCCAATCCGGACCCGTCCAGCTACCTCAACAACACCTGGGCGCTGCAGCAGACCAACAACGCCGGCTACGTGCAGCTGAACTTCTCAAACGCCGGCCTGCGCGGCAACCTGGGCCTGCGCTACGTGCGCTCCAAGACCGAAGGCAGCGGCTTCGTCTACAGCGGCACACCGACCCTGCAGGATCTGGACAGCAAGTGGCAGACCCGCACGCAGACCGAACACTTCCTGCTGCCGTCGCTGAACCTGGCCTACGATACCGACAACGACTGGGTGTTCCGCTTCGGCGCCGGCAAGGTGATCGCCTGGGCGCCGTACAACCAGATGGTCAACAACACCTTCCTCAACGACACCACGCTCACCGGCAGCGGCGGCAATGCCGCGCTGTCGCCCTACGAATCGTGGAACTTCAACCTCTCGGCCGAGTACTACTTCGCGCCGCAGGCGGTGGTGGCGTGGTCCATCTTCTACAAGAAGATCGACAACTACATCGACACCTCGGCCACCATCGAGCGCCAGTACAACGCGATCCGCGACACTTCGCCGCAGACCTGGGCGCAGATGCTCGGCAGCAACGGCTGCACCGCCGACGGCTACTGCGACTACAGCATCCAGCGCCCGCGCAACGCCGGCACCGGCAAGGTCAAGGGCTTCACCCTGGCCTACCAGCAGCCGTTCGGCGACAGCGGCTTCGGCCTGTCGGCCAACTACACCTATGCCAGCGGCGAGAACAACAGCGGCAACCCGCTGCCCTACCAGTCGCGCAACAGCGTCGCCTTCAGCCCCTACTACGAGAAGGGACCGTGGAACGCGCGGATCAGCCTGAACTGGCGCGACAGCTACCTGGCCGGCGGCTACGTCGCCGGCGCCGCGCCGGCCAGCGTCGACGCCTACACCGACCTGGGCGCGAGCGTGGGCTATGCGTTCAACGCGCAGTGGTCGCTGCAACTGGACGCACAGAACCTGCTGGACGAAGAATACCTGCAGTACCTGGGCGACAAGGACCACCCGGTCGGGCGCTACCACAACGGCCGCCGCTACATGGCGACGCTGCACTTCAAGTTCTGAGCGTGAGGCTTCACCTGCGCTGCGGCATCATCGCCGCGGCGCAGGTGCGCACAGACCAGTGGACGCAGCGCCGGCGCGCGACCGCCGGCGCATGCACGGGCACGCCTCAGCGCGGGAACTGCACGTGCCCGTCGGCGAAGTACACGCCCTTGTCGCCCTGGCTGGGCAGCGCGCCGAGGGTGTCGGTGACCACCTGGCCGCGGATGTCGGTGAGGCGGATCTCCAGCAGTTGCGCGCCCATCTGCTCGCCGACGAAATGGTTGTACGCGGTCTTCGGCAGGCTGACCCAGTCGCCGTTCTTCCTGTATTCGAACTTCACCACCGGATAGCGGTGGTTGCGCACCTGGATCGCCGCCCAGTATTGCGAACTGCCCTCCTTGATCCGGTACACCACGTTGCCGGTGACCGGTGCGGCCACCACCTGCCAGCGGATCGGGATGCGCCCGGCGCTGGTGTCGCCGATCGCGGCGAAGGCATTGGGCGACAGGTCCAGCCCGCAGTCGGCGCCCTCCGGATACAGGTCGGTGACGTACACGGTGACCGTGCCGCGCGGTCCCTGCACCTGCAGGTAGGCACCGGCCAGCGCCGCCTGGATTCCGCCGTCATTGAGCTGCGTCGGGTTCAGCGCGGTGATCGTGGCGGTCGGGTCGATGGGATCCAGCAGCAGCGCGCCGCCGGAATAGCCGGAACTGGTGTAGGTAGCGGTGCCGCTGCAGACATCGTTCCAGGCAGCGTTGGCGGGTGCGGCGGCACTGATGGCCAGGCACAGCGCGGCGAACAGGCCGGCGCCGCGCGCGGCACGGGGGGAGTAGCGTGCTTGCATGCGTGTTCTCCTGCACAGGCGCGCGGAGTCGCCGCGCGGCGACCGGACACCTGCCCGGCGCCGGCACTCTAGGACGCGGTACGCGTGCCGCGCCTTGCGCGCGGCCTGGGATTCCACAACTTGGCCGACGCCGTAGACCGCGCGGTCACGTCGCTCAACGGCGGCTGCCGCGCTCCAGCCGCCACAGCAGATCGCGCCACGGCGTGGCCGCGGTGGCCATGCCGGCCGCCACGCCCAGGGCGTCGGCCAGGGCATCCAGCGGATCGGCCGAGCGCGTGGTGGTCCAGGCGCCCTGCGCGAATTCGATGCCCACGCCCAGCGCCAGCAGACCCAGCGCGGCCCAGGTCCAGGCGCGTGGTCCGGCATAGACCTGCACCGCCGCGGCGGCCAGCACCAGGTAGGCGATGAAATGCTCGACCTTGTCGGTGTCGGGCAGGTCCGACAACTGCGGCGGGTGCGGCATCAGGCACACGTAGATCAGCACCGCGATGCCCAGCCACCACAGCCCCAGCCACAGCCAGGGCCAGCGGAAGTCGCGCACTGCCGCCATCACAGCCGCCAGGTCAGGTCGCCGGACAGGAACGCCGGCGCCAGCGACACGTCGCGCTCGAAGCCCATCACCTGGAAACGCTCGCCCATCTCGCTGGGCAGGGTCAGCTGTTTCACCTGCTGACGCAGGCGCAGTTGCACGGCTGCGTCGCTGCGCGCCTCGGCCTCGGCCAACAGCGCGTCCAGGCCGTTGCCGAGCAGGAAGCTGGCCTGATTGCAGTAACCGGCCAGGTCGAAGCCCGCCCCGGTGCCGGCCTCGGCCAGCGCGGTGAAGTCCACAGACGCGGTCAGGTCCTGCAGGCCCGGCCAGCGGTACGGATCGGCATGCGTGCGATGCCGGTAGAACGCGCGCAAGGTGCCGTCGTCGCGCTCGGGCAGATAGAACTCGCGGCGCGGATAGCCGTAGTCCACGAACAGCATCGCGCCGCTGCGCAGGCCGCCGGCCACCGCCTGGATCCAGTACGGCAACTGCGGCAGCAATTCGGAACGGTAGCCGTCGGCGAAGGGCGCCTGCAGATAGCGTTCGATGTGCCGCACCGCCGCCGCCAGCAGCGGATCGGCCGGCTGTTCGCCGCGGCGGAAGCGGCCCTCGCCATCCAGCGTCACGGTCTCTTCGAACACCTCGCCGTCGCGCAGCGCGAAGCGCGGCGTCGGCAGGGCGTCGATCACCTCGTTGGCGAACAGCACGCCGTTCCAGTCGTCGTCGAACGGCCGGTCCAGCCATTCCACCAACTCGAACACCGGCGGGATCAGCGTGCGCGCCAGACGCTCGCGCTGCCGTTCGCGTAAATCGGCGCTGGGTTCCAGGATCGCATAGCGCTCGGGCAGCGCATCCAGCGCCAGCAGGCGCTTGAGCATGACCTCGGCGAACGCGCCGCTACCGCCCCCCACTTCCAGCATGCGCGCCTGCGGCCCGAGTTGCTGCAGCACCGGCGCCAACGCATTGGACACGGTGGCGGCGAACAGCGGCCCCAGTTCCGGCGCGGTGACGAAATCGCCCTCTTCGCCGAACTTGCTGCTGCCGGCGCTGTAGTAGCCCAGGCCGGGCGCGTACAGCGCCAGCTCCATGAAGCGCGAGAACGGAATGGCTCCGCCAGCGGCGGCGATCTCGGCGCGCAGATGCGCGGCCAGGCGCTCGCTGTGGGCCAGCGCGGTGGCATCGGGCAAAGGAAGGTCGGTGGGCATGCGCTGCGCGATTGCGTGGACAATGCACAGCATAGCCGAGCATGGAACCCGTACATGACCCAGACCAAAGTCGCCCTGATCACCGGCGGCGCGCGGCGCATCGGCGCCGGCATCGCCCGACGCCTGCACGCAGCCGGCTATGACCTCGCCTTGCATGCGCACACCTCGCAGGCCGAACTGCAGACGCTGGCGCAGGAACTGGAATCCCAGCGCGCCGGCAGCACATTGACCCTGCAGGCCGACCTGCGCGACACCGCGCAGTTGCCCGATCTGGTGGCGCAGTGCGTGGCCCGCTTCGGCCGGCTCGACGCGCTGGTCAACAACGCCTCCAACTTCTATCCCACGCCGCTGCACGAAGCCACGCCGGCGCAGTGGGACGACCTGTTCGCGGTCAACGCGCGCGCGCCGCTGTTCCTGGCGCAGGCCGCGGCCGCGCAGCTGCGTCAGCATGGCGGCGCGATCGTCAACATGACCGACGTACACGCGGAGACGCCGCTGCGCGCGCATCCGCTGTACAGCGCGGCCAAGGCCGCCCTGGCGATGCTGACCCGCTCGCTGGCGCTGGAACTAGCACCGCAGGTGCGGGTCAACGCCATCGCCCCCGGCGCGATCCTGTGGCCCGACGCCGGCAAGGACGCCGCCGCACAACAAGCCCTGCTGGCACGCACCCCGCTGGCGCGCACCGGCCAGGTCGAGGAAATCGCCGACACCGTGCGCTGGCTGCTCGACGACGCCAGCTTCGTCACCGGACAGACCGTGCGGGTGGATGGGGGACGCGGGCTGACTTGAAGGCTGGGAACCGGGAATAGGGAATGGGGAATCGGCAAGCGCGACCTCTTTCCCGCCATTGCAGAGCGCTACGCCAGGCCGCGCCATGACAGCGCGACAATCGGCCCGGCACCCAGCTCTACCGATTCCCCAATCCCGATTCCCCATTCCCGGCGTCATCATCCAACTCGACCACCTCGAACACCTTCCCGTGCTCGGCATGCGCCTGCCATAGCGCGCCCAGGGTTTGGCCGCTGACCGGGTCGACGAAATCGGCGGCGATGTCGGCCAGCGGCTTGAGCACGAAAGCGTGGCGCAGCTCGGGCCGCGGGATGCGCAGGTGGCCGGGGCCTTCGACGATGCGGTCGCCGTAGAACACCACGTCGATGTCCAGGGTGCGGTCGCTGAAGCGCGGGCCGCTGCGGTCGCGGCCATGCGCGTCCTCCAGCGCATGCAGCCAGTCGTCCAGCGGCGCCAGCTCCCAGTCGGTCTGCAGCGCCACCGCGTTGTTCAGGAAGGCCGGCCCGTCGAAACCGACCGCCGCGGTGCGATAGGTCGGCGACACCGCGACCGCACCGAACTGCCGGCGCAGCGCCGCGATCGCCGCGGCCAGATGGTGATGCGGGCGCAGGTTGCTGCCCAGGCTCAGAAGCACGGTGGTCATGCGCTATTCGCGCATGCCGCGACCGCGAGCGTCAACGGCTAGCCAAGCCCGAGCCGCCCCCATAGAATCGGGGCGTACCCGGTTTTCGGCAGCGCCATGACATATTGCGTCGGCATCGAAGTGGACGAAGGCCTGGTCTTCGCCGCTGACACCCGCACCAACGCCTCGCTGGACGACGTCCGCGTCCACCGCAAGCTGCATGTGTTCGAGTATCCGGGCCAGGCGGTGTTCGCGCTGATGTCGGCCGGCAACCTGGCGACCACCCAGCTGACCCTTTCGCGTCTGCAGCGCGACGCCGACGATCCCGAGGCGCCGCGCAGCCTGCGCAGCTTCCGCCACCTGTTCGAGGTCGCCGAGTACGTCGGCGACGTGCTGGCCTCCAGCCAGATCAAGCTCTCCGAGCAATCGCAGCACAGCGGCATCAACGTGCAGTCGACGCTGATCCTGGGCGGGCAGATCGCCGGCGAACGGCCCGGGCTGTACATGATCTATCCGCTCGGCAACGCCATCGCCACCTCGCCGGAAACGCCATACCTGCAGATCGGCGAATCCAAGTACGGCAAGCCGATCCTGGACCGCATCATCCGCTCGGAGATGCAACTGGAAGACGCCGCACGCACCGCCCTGGTGTCGCTGGACTCGACCATCCGTTCCAACCTGTCGGTGGGCATGCCGATCGATGTGGCGCTGATCCGCCGCAACGACCTGCGGGTAACCGAGCGCATGCGCCTGGAAGCCGACACCCCGCTGTACGCCGAAATCCACGACACCTGGTCGCGCAAGCTGGAGAACGCCGTGCGTACCCTGCCGCGCTTCCCCTGGGAACCGGCCCTGTCCGCCGACGCCGACCACGACACCGAATCGCGCGACGCCCTGCCGCCCCTGCCCCCCCGCCGCGCCCCCGCCCGCCGCGACCCGGAAGACCAGTCGGCGCAGCAGTGAAAGGCTGGGATTGGGGAATCGGGAATGGGGAATCGGAACAGCCGGATCGCGGAGCTTGCGCTGAGACATGATGGCCGCTGAGGCGTCAATCCGTCGCCCTTGCGTTTCCAACCTGCACTTATCGGATCCGGTGAACTGCGCCTCTCTCGGTGACTCCAGATAAAGGAGTCACGTCATCGCGCAGCTGGCGCTGGAGATACGGTCGCCATGCAGCAATGAGCATCGGCTTTGGCTTTTGCCGTTCCCATTCCCGATTCCCCCATCCCCATTCCCAGCACCTCAGCCGCTTTCGAGGGCATGCGCCACCGCGCGGAACACGCGCTGCATTTCCAGCGGCTTGCGCAGGACGTGCACGGCGATGTCGGCGGGGAAGTGGTCGCGCTCCAGGTTGGTGCCGGTGTCCTCGAGCACGATCGCCGGGCCCTGGTAGCCCAGGTCCTGCAGCGCCAGCAGCAGGCGTACCGCCGACAGCAGGATGATATCGCTGTCGACGATCACCAGGTCCGGCAGGCCGTGTTCCTCGACGTCGCGCAGCGCGGCGGCGCCGTCGGACGCCAACTGCGGACGGTAGCCCTGGCTGGACAGCGCATTGCCGAGCAGCGACAACCGCGTGGCCTCGCCGTCGACGAGGAGCACGCGCTGGCCCTTGCCCATCGGCAGCGACGGCTCCGGCTCGAACGACGGCACCGGCGCGCGCAGCGGGATCAGCAATTCGAAGCAAGTGCCCTGGCCCGGCGTGCTGTCCACGCCGATCCGGCCGCCGTAGCTCTCGACGATGCGCTTGCACGAGATCAGGCCCAGGCCGGTACCGTCCGGCTTGGTGGTGAAGAAGGGACTGAACAGCCGCGCCTGGGTCTCCGCATCCATGCCCATGCCGCTGTCGCGGACCAGGATGCGCACCTGCTCGCTGCCGTCGGCACCGATCGCCGGCGCCGCCGAGAAGCTCAGCTGGCCGCCGTCGGGCATCGCCTGGATCGCGTTGAGGCCGAGGTTGAGCAAGCACTGCTGCAACTCGGTGTAGTTGGCTTCGATCGACAGCGCCGGATCGGCCACGTCCGCCTGCAGCGTCACCCGCTCCGGCAGGCTGCTCTTGAGCAGCATCTGCACCGCCTGGAACAGTTCGGCGATGCGCACCGGCTCGCTGGGCGTGCGCGAGCCGCGCACGAACGACAGCATCGATTCGGCCATTTCGTGGCCGCGCCGGCCGCACTCGGCGATGACGTCGGCCAGGTGCCGCAGTTGCGGATCGTCGCTGCGCCCGACGATCAGTTCCGGCACGATCAGCAACGGCTGCAGGATGTTGCGCAGGTCGTGACTGAGCCCGGCGGCGAGCAGGGCCAGGCTCTCCAGCCGCTGCGCGCGCATCAGTTCGCGCTCCACCCGCTGCCGCTCGCGTTCGGTGCGGGCCTCGCGGATCGCCCGCGCCACCGCCGACGGCAGGCGGGTCGGGTTGTGCTTGATGATGTAGTCGTTGGCGCCGTCGCGCAGCGCCTCCACCGCGGTCTCCTCGCCGATGGTGCCGGAGACGAAGATGAAGGGCACGGCGTTGCCGTCCTCGCGCACCACCCGCAGCGCCTCGTGCCCGGAGAACCCGGGCATGCTCAGGTCCGACAGCACGATGTCCGGCGCGAACTCGCCCAGCGCCTCGCGCAGGGTCGGCTCGCTTTCCACGCGGCGGAAGGTCGCCTCCAGGCCGGCGTCCAGCAACTGGTCGGACAGCAGCTCGGCATCCTCCGGCGAATCCTCGACCATGAGGATCCGGATCGGGCCAAGCCTGGGGCCGGTGGTGGGCATGCGCGCTTACTCTTTGTCCGGCGCCTGGTTGATCAGCGCCCAGAAGGTGCCCAGGGTCTTCACCGCGGTGAAGAACTGGTCCACGTCCACCGGCTTGACCACATACGCGTTCACGCCCAGATCCCAACTGCGGGCCAGGTCGCTTTCCTCGCGCGAGGACGACAGGATCACCACCGGCAGGCGCTTGAGCGACTCCTCGCTGCGCACCAGCTTGAGCACTTCCAGGCCGTCCATGCGCGGCATCTTGATGTCCAGCAGCAGCACCGCCGGCAGGCCTTCCTCGCGGTCGGCATAGGCGCCGCGGCGCAGCAGGTAGTCCATCGCCTCCACGCCGTCCTCGACGTGCACGATGGGATTGGCCAGACGCGCGTCGCGCAACGCATCCACCGCCATTTCGGCATCGGCGGGGCTGTCTTCGGCAAGCAGGATGGTGCGGATGGCGGTCATGCGATGAACTCGGTAGTGGGCGCTTCGGGCGCCGGGGGCAAGACGAAATGGAAGGTGGCGCCCTGGTCGGGGGCGGACTCGGCCCAGATATGGCCGCCATGGCGGGTCAGCACGCGGCGCACGCTGGCAAGGCCGATACCGGTGCCGGAATATTCGCTGGCCTTGTGCAGGCGCTGGAACACGCCGAACAGCTTGGCCGCATAGGTCATGTCGAAGCCTGCGCCATTGTCGCGCACGCTGAAGTGATGGCTGCCGTCCGGCTGCACCTGGTAGCCGACCTCGATCTGCGCGACCTCGCGCTTGGCGCTGTACTTGACCGCATTGCCGAGCAGGTTCAGCCACAGCTGGCGCATCATGTTCTCGTCGGCGACCAGGATCGGCAACGGCGCGATGCTCCATTCGATGCGATGCCCGCTGTCGCCATGGTCGGACTGGTAGTTGGCGTCGAGCACCGAACGCGTCTCCGCCACCAGCGACTGCATGTCCACCGCCTGCAGGCGCAGCGCACTGCGGCCCAGGCGCGAGTACACCAGCAGGTCGTCGATCAGCGAGGCCATGCGCCGCGCCGAGGTGCCGATCACCTCCAGGTAGTGCCGGCTCTTCTCGTCGGCGCCATCGCCCAGATGGCGAACCAGCTTGTCGGCGAAGCCGGCGACATGGCGCAGCGGCGCGCGCAGGTCGTGCGAGACCGAGTAGCTGAACGCCTCCAGTTCGCGATTGACTTCGGACACCTGCTCGATCTTGCCCTCCAGCTGCCGGTTCAGCTCCTGGATGCGCTGTTGTGCGGTTTTCTGCAGGGTGATGTCGCTGACCGTCATCAAGACCACTTCGTCCTCGCTGTCCGGCAGCGGCATGCGCCGCGCATTCAGCAGCATGGTCCTTGGTACGCCGTCCGCGCCAAGTTGTTCGTGCTCGAAATCCCACAATTCGCGTCCGCGCAGCAGCACGTCGGCCAAGCGCTGCACGATCACCGGATCCTGCCAGACGCCGTCGCCGACGTCGGCGAGCAGCTTCGGCGGATCCGCCAGGTCCATGCCGTACAGTTCGGCGAAGGCGGTGTTGTGCATCAGCATGCGCTGCCCGTTGTCGAGCAGCACGATCGGCTCGCGCACGGTCTGCAGCACCGCCGCGGCGCGGCCGTTGGCGCGCAGCATGTGGCGCTCGGCATCCAGGCGCCGGCCGATCTGCCGTTGCAACAGCCAGATCACCAGGCCCAGCAACAACAGCTGCACCACCAGCGAGGTCCAGCTCATCATCGAGGCGAGCATGCGGCGCTGCTCGGCGTCTGCGGTCCGCTCGCTCAGCAGTTCGTCCTCGCGCCGCTGCAGCTCGGCGATCAGGCCGCGCACTGGATTGTCGGAGGTCATGTCCTGGATCAGCGCGCGGATCCGCTCCGGATCGCGGGTCTGCGCGATCCGCTCGGCGATCAGGCCGCGCCGCTCCAGCGTGCTCTGCAGGCGGCCGACGCGGATCTGCTGGTCCGGGTTGTCGCGGGTCAGCTCGGCCAAGTGCGCCAGCGTCGGCTGCATCGAGTTGCGCGCCTGCTGCAGGCGCGCGGTCAGGATCGGCGACTGCACACCGTGCGACATCGCCATCGCCGCCGACTCCATGTCGCGCATGTCCGCTTCCATCGCGTTCAAGGTGGCGGTCACTTCCTGGCTGTGGCCGACCCAGTCCGCCGCACGCAGGGTGCTGGCATTCATCTGCCGCAGCAGCAGCGAGGGCAGGATGACGATCAGGACGACGGCCAGCGCCAGCAACGGCAGCCGCCAGCGGTCCCAAGCATCGTGTTTGGCGATGGTCTGCATAGCTGGTGCGTCAAAAGAAGGAACGGCTGCGGCCATCGCGGGCGCGCATTGTCGCCCATCTTCCCCGGCAGCAGATGAATTGTTCAGCGAAAACGCGACACCCTGATCGCGGTACCTGCAAGGACTCTATCCCAGGCCGCGCGCACGACGACACGGGCGGCCTGCGGCCACCCGCGGGAGCGCCACGCGCGCGCCGCGCTCAGGGCCGGCGCGCCGGGGGCGGAATGGAACCGGCGGTGGCGCCGATCAGGGTCCAGGCCGGCATGCCGGCGCGGACCAGCAGGAAATCGGCGTGGCTGCGCAGGCGCCGGCGCTCGGATTGGCTCAGGCCCTGATCCAGGTCCTGCATCAGCACGGAGAACGCCGGCCAGAACCCGGTGTCGTCGTGAAACGTGGTCAACAGCATGCTCAACTGTGCTTCCAGCCGGCGCACCGCCGGCAGCAGCAGTGACGGCTGCGCGCCATGGCCGGACAACGCGGCGCCCAGCGCCTCGGCAGCCGCGGCCGCGTGCCCCGCAGCCGGGTGGGGTTGGGTCTCCAACATCGCGCGTGATCCGTTGACGAACATGAAGGGATGATGTCTGAGCGGGTGTCAATGCGACGCGAAATGCGATTTCCGTCGCGAATTTGCCCCCCCCCAAAAAAAACGCACCCCGCAGGGTGCGTCGAAGACCGGCTGTCGCGGGTGGGGCGCCTCGTCGCATCCCCACCCGCGGCGGCGGATCGCAATGCTTACTTCTTGGCGGCGGCGCTGACCTTCAGGTCGGCCGCATCCACCTTCTTGACCCCGTCGATCTTTTTGGCGACCGCCACGGCCTTGTCCTTCTCGGCCTTGGTCGCGACCGCGCCGGACAGCTTGACCGTGCCGTTGACGGTGTCGACCTTGATCTCGGTGCCCGACACGTTCTTGGTGGCCAGCAGATCGGCCTTCACCTTGGTGGTGATCCAGGTGTCGGTGACCGGCTCCTTGGAGTCGTGGCGAGTCGTGTCATGGGCCATGGTGTCGTGCTGCATCGTGTCCTGCTGGCCCATGGTGCCGTGGTCCTTGGCGCTGGTGGCCTGGCCGGCTGCGAACGCCTGGCCCGCGCCGAACGCGAAACCGGCCACCAGGGTGGCGCCAAGCAGGGTGCGTGCATTGATCGTCTTCATCGTGTCTTCCTCCGCTGAATGTGCGCGCAGTCTCCGCCAGGCCGTCGTACAGGCGGCGTGACCGAAGAATCGCCGCAGCGTGAATGCGCAATCCGCCCACGCAGCCCAGGCGATACTGGCGTCCCGCCGCTGCTGCCTGCGCCCATGTCCGACTTCAATCTCGCCCTGCTCGGCTTCGGCTACGTCGGCCGCACCTTCCATGCGCCGCTGATCGCACACACGCCCGGCCTGCACCTGCACACCGTGGTCTCGCGCCAGGCCGAGGCCGTGAACGCGGCCTGGCCGCAGGCGCGCGTGGTCGCCGATGCGGCGCAGGCCTTCGCCGATCCGCGGATCGATGCGGTGGTGATCGCCACACCCAACCAGACCCACGCGCCGTTGGCGCTGGCCGCCCTGGCGCAGGGCAAGCACGTGCTGGTGGACAAGCCATTCACCCTGGACGTGGCCGAAACACAACAGGTGCTGGCGCAGGCGCAGCGCGCCGACCGCATCGTCAGCGTGTTCCAGAACCGACGCTGGGACGGCGACTTCCTGGGCGTGCGCGCCTTGCTGGAGGCGGGCACGCTGGGCGAGATCGCCGAGTTCCATTCGCACTTCGACCGCCACCGTCCGCAGGTCGGCGACCGCTGGCGCGAGCACGCACTCCCCGGCTCGGGGCTGTGGTTCGACCTGGGGCCGCATCTGCTCGATCAGGCCCTGCAACTGTTCGGGCCGCCGCAGGCGCTGCAGGCCGATCTGGCGCTGCAACGCCCCGGCGCGCAGACCGTGGATTATGTGCATGCGGTGCTGCGCTATCCGCGGTTGCGGGTGGTGCTGCATGCCGGTTCGCTGGTCGCCGCCAACGGCCTGCGCTTTGCGGTCCACGGCAGCGGCGGCAGCTACGTCAAGCACGGTCTGGACACGCAGGAAGCGCAGTTGCGCGCGGGCGTCGCGCCGGGCGCGCCCGGCTGGGGCGAGGATCCCCTGCCCGGCCAGTTGCGCCTGGTCGGCGCCGACGGCACGCACGCCGTCCAGACCCTGCCCGCGCCGCGCGGCGATTACCGCGACTGCTATGCGGCCTTTCGCGAGGCGATCGCAGGTCGCGCGCCTGCGCCGGTGGATGCGGCGCAGGCGCTGGCGGTGATGCGGCTGCTGGAGGCAGGCGTGCGCAGCGCCGCCTCCGGCTGCAGCGTCACGCTGGACTGAGCGCCGGGCCTCAGGCCGGGCGCGTACCGCCTGGCGCGGGCGCGTCGCCGCCCTCGTGCTTGATCGCATGGCCGCCGAACTGGTTGCGCATCGCCGCCAGCAACTTGTCGGCGAACGAATCGTCGTCGCGCGAGCGCAGCCGCTCCAGCAGCGAGAGGGTGATCACCGGCGCCGGCACGTCCAGGTCGATCGCCTCGGCCACGGTCCAGCGGCCCTCGCCGGAGTCCTGGACGAACGGCGCGATGCCGGCCAGGGTCGGGTTGTCGCCCAAAGCATCCGCGCACAGGTCGAGCAGCCATGAACGCACCACGCTGCCCTGGCGCCAGACCTCGGCCACCTGGTGCAGATCCAGTGCGAATTCCTGCTTGCGCCCCATCAGCGCGAAGCCTTCGGCATAGGCCTGCATCATTCCGTACTCGATGCCGTTGTGGACCATCTTGGTGAAGTGGCCGGCACCGCTGGGGCCGACGTGTCCCCAACCGGCATCGGCAGCCGGCGCCAGGGTCGCGAACACGTCGTGCAAGCGCTGCACCGCGGCGTTGTCGCCGCCGATCATCAGGCTGTAGCCCTCGCGCAGGCCCCACACGCCGCCGCTGGTGCCGCAGTCGACATAGGCGATGCCGCGCGCGGCGAGTTCGCCGGCGCGGCGCATCGAATCCTTGTAGTAGGAATTGCCGCCGTCGATCACCACGTCGCCCTTGCCGAGCAACGGCAGCAACGCGGCCAGGGTGTCGTCGACGACCTTGCCGGCCGGCACCATCAGCCACACCGCGCGCGGTGCCGGCAGCGCCGCGATCAGCGCGGCCATGCTGTCGACCGCGTCGACCCCGCGCTGCTGCGCCGCGCTGCGCGCGGCCTCGCCCAGGTCGAAACCGACCACGCGATGCCCGCCGCGCACCAGCCGCTCGGCCATGTTGGCGCCCATCCGGCCCAAGCCTACAAGTCCCAGTTCCATGCGTCGTTCCCGGTTCGAAAAAAGGAGGGTTAGGGTCTCACGAAGCGGCGATGCCGACGTGACGCGCAGCTAAGGCACCGATGCGGTGGCAGGTGCCGGCGGCGGCGTTTGCGCACAGTCGTGCAGTTGCAGGTCGCGCCAGCGCTGGTACAGCGTGGTGTGCAGGTTATGCAGGGTCAGCTCGATCGCGAACGGCGTGCGCGGATTGCGATCCAGCAGCCGCACCACGTGATACCCGATCGGCTTGACGCCCTTGGGATGCACGTAGACCTGAAAGCCCCGGTAGAACGGATCGTCGAGCAAGGCGTCGAGTTGCGCGAGCACCGCCTGCTGGGCCGGATCCAGGCGCGCGCGCAGCGCCGGGTCGCGCGCGTACAGCAAGCGCTCGAAGCGCTCCCGCCCCGGGCCGCGCAGCGCCCGCGCCAGCTCCCAGATGCGGCGGTTCTGGGCGTCGTAGTAGGCGAAGCCACCGTGCGCGCGCAAGGCCGTAGCGGCCTCGGCGCTGACCGCGGCGACCACGAAGTTCTCGGCCTGGTTGTTGATGTCGTCCAGGTAGCGGCGCTCGAACACGTGCACGATGTAGCCGGGCGCACCGAGGAAGGCCGCACGGCCGCGCCGCGCGGTCCTGGCTGCCTTGCCGTCGGCGAAGAAATCGCCAGCGTGCGCGCCGAGCAGGATGCTGTCGGTGTCGTGCAGGGTCAGGAAGGTGCCGATCGACAGCTCGTCGGCGCTGAACGCACGATCGAACGCCGCGTCGCCATACAGTTCGCGCTGCGTGGCCAGTTGCGCGATCTGCCGGCCGACGCCGCATTCCGAGCGCACGTGCCCGCTGTAGAACGCCTCGATCGCCTGCGCATTGCCGCCGGCCGGGCGATAGCCGCGACCGAAGCTGCGGAAGCGCTCCCAGCCTTGCGCGCGCGCGCCGCGCAGGCCGAAGCCGATCCAGCCCAGTTGCAGCGCCGAGAAACGGTAGCCGGGATTGTCCTGCAGGCGTGCGACCGCGCGCGTGGTGGCCGCCCCAAGTTGCAGGAAGTAGCCGCACTGCGTGGCCGGCGTGTCCAGCAAGGCACGCAAGGCCTGCTCCCGTTGCGCGTCGTTCCAGGCCGCGGGCAAGGCCGCCTGCAGATCGCCGTGCGCCTGCGCCTCGGCCAGCGAACCGCGTTCGCAGGGTGCGCCGGCGGCGATCTGCGGCTGCGCCGCGCTGGTCGTGCCGATGTGCCAACCGAGCCGCTCCAGCAGTGCGGCCAGGCAAGCCGCGCTGGCCTGGTCGGCCGGCGCTGGCGCGGCCGTGGCCGCGGCACTGGCCAGCAGCGCGGCCAGCAGCAGACCGATGCCGCGGCGAAGCCGCGGCGGGCAAGCGAACCTCGATGGTCGGATCATGGAGCGGACATCACGAACAGGAGCTTCCGATTGGCCACGTGGCGGCGGCGCCCGCGCAGCGTGCCGCCTCGCCCGTGCAGGCGTCGCGAAACCCACCGCCGCGGCACCGACACCCTCGGCGTTCACTCTTCCGCCATGCCCGGCGCACCTACACTGCGGCTCCCTTGGCGCAAGCGATCCCCTGCATGCACGTGCTCGTTACCGGAGGCACCGGATTCATCGGCCGCGCGCTGTGCCCGGCCCTGCTCGACGCCGGGCACCGGGTCAGCGTGCTGACCCGCGACCCCGCACGCGCGGCGCGCCTGTTGCCGGCGGTGCAGGTGCTGGACGATCTGCAGCGCGCCGCACCGGCCGATGCGGTGATCAATCTCGCCGGCGAACCGCTGACCGAAGGCCGCTGGAGCGCCACCCGCAAGCGTCGCTTCCGCACCTCGCGCATCGGTACCACCCGCGCCCTGATCGACTGGATGAGCGGACTCGACGCTGCGCAGCGCCCGGGCTGCCTGATCTCCGGCTCGGCGATCGGCTACTACGGCGACCGCGGCGACGAGGTCCTGGACGAAACCAGCACGCCGGGCGACGACTTTGCCGCCCAGCTCTGCCGCGACTGGGAGGCGGAAGCGCTGCGCGCGCAGGACCTGGGCGTGCGCACCAGCCTGGTCCGCACCGGCGTGGTGCTGGGCCGCGACGGCGGCGCGCTGGCGCGGATGCTGCTGCCGTTCCGCTTCGGCATGGGCGGGCGCATGGGCGATGGCCGCCAGTGGATGAGCTGGATCCACCGCGACGATCAGGTCGGGTTGCTGCTGTGGCTGCTGCAGCAAGGCGGCGAAGGCGCCTACGACGCCACCGCGCCGGCGCCGGCGACCAATGCCACGTTCGCGCAGCAACTCGCCGCGACCCTGCATCGTCCGGCGCTGCTGCCGATGCCGGCGGCGGCATTACGCCTCGGCTTCGGCGAGATGGCCGAGCTGTTGCTGGGCAGCCAGCGCGTGCTGCCGACACGTGCGCAACGCGAGGGTTATGTGTTCCGGTATCCGCAGTTGGACGCGGCGCTGCGCGATCTGCTCGCCGATTGAGCCGCCGCGGCGCCGAATCGCGCAACGTCGCAACCGGCACCCCAAAAAAACGCCCCGGCGGAGGCCTCCGCCGGGGCGTGCTGCATCAGGCTGCCAGGTCGGCGTCAGGCACCGACCAACACGATGCGGTCGCGCGACTCAATACCGCTTGCAGACGGTCTCGACCACGCGATCGCCATTGGCCTGCTGACGCTGGCCCTGGATGTAACGGCCCGTGGCGCCACCGGCGACCGCGCCGCCGACCGTGGCCAGCTTGCGGCCATCGCCCTTGCCGATCTGGTTGCCCAGCAAGCCGCCGATCGCCGCACCCGCCAGGGTGCCGCCGATGCGGTCCGGATCGGTGCTGTTCTTGCGCACCGCGACCTTCTTGCAGTGCACGCGGGTGCCGTCGCTGAAGCGGCGGCCGGCGTCCTCGGGACCGTAGTGACGCTGCGCCTCGGCCAGCGGCGCGGCGGCCGTGGCGATGGCGAGGACGGAAAGACACAAGGCGGATTTGAGAGTGTTCATGCTGATTGCTCCTGGGTGGCGGAGCCGATGCACAAGCACCGCGCTCTCGACGGGCGCCACCTTCTCACCGGATTCGCGAATGGTTCGTGAAGCGAAATCGGCCGCATTCAGCTTGTGTAGCAACGCCTGAATCAGTCGGCGCCGCCGGGCTCGCCGCTCGGAGGCGCGGTCGCGAGGGGCGGCTGCGCCGCAGTGGCCGCCGCGGGTGCCGGCGGCGGCGTGGGCGCTGCGGCGGGCGGCGGAGTCGGCACCGTCGACGCTGCAGGTACAGGTGCGGGCGCTGCCGGCGCCGGCGCGGTCACCGCCGCGGACGGATGCGCAGACGGCTCCGGTGCCGGCTTGCTCTTGGGCAGGTATTCGCTCATCAGCTGGAAGAAGCGCTTGTAGAAGTCGCCGTCCTGCACCGTACTGCTGGCCACCCGCACCATCGAATCGTCGCTGCTGCCGATCGGCAGGGACACCGAGCCGAGCACGCCGACGCCGACGCTGGCCGAGGTCGGGCTCTTCTTCAGCGCATAGCGGTCCTGCAAGGCACTGACGAACACCCAGGATTCGTCCTGCCCATGCGCGACGCAGGACACGCGCAGTTCCAGTTGCTCATGCAACTCGTCGCTGGGCTGGAAGTTCTTGGTGCCTTCCACCGCATCGGCGGTGGCCTTGGAGACCACGTAGCCCTGGCTCAGCAGCGCGCGCCGCGCCGATTCGCAGGCCTGCGCCGGCTGCACCGGGTAGTTGCGCGAATAGGTGTTGTCGGAATTGAAGGTCTCTTTCACCAGGCCGTCCTGCTTGCGCGCGAAACAGCCGCTCAGGCCGATCGCGATCAGCGCGAGCGCGGGAATGGCGAGAACCTTGGAGGGAGCGGACATAGGCCGTTGACCGGAGAGAGGGAACCGCGGCAAAGGATAGCCGCAAGCGCGTGGGCGCGGCCTTGACGCCACCGCGGCCGCTCATCCCGCGGTTAGCGAGATGCGCGGTCTGCGCCGCCACCGCGTCAGGCGGCGGCGGGTTCCAGCGCCAGGTCCACGCGCAGCAGGCCGCCGTGGCGATCGCGACGTTCGGCGCGCAGGTAATGATGGGCGTCGAGCAGTTCCAGGGTCGGCGGCACCGCCAGCGGCTCGCCCCACAGGCTCAGCAGGAAGCCACGCGCGCGCAGCCAGTCGAGCAGCCGCAGCAGCCCGCCCGGGTCGCGCGGCAGCAACAGATCGACATCGCCCGGCAGGCGCGGTGCCGCCGCCGGATCCGCCAGCCAGCGCGGATAGCTGCCGTGCAGCGCAAAGACGAAACCGTCGGCGTGCAGCGCCTCCAGCAACTGTGCCGTACCCGCCAGGTCGATGCGCTGGCGCCGGTGCTGGAAGATCATCGCGTACTCGTGGCTGCGATCGTTGCGGGTGTCGCCGGGCGCCAGCGGCTGCGCGGTCTCGCGCGGGTAGCACAGCACCCGCTCGGGACAGGGCGCGAACAGGCTGCCCAGGATCCGCGCCAGATCCCAGGCCTGCGGCACCGTGGCCTCGCCAAGTTGGACGTTCTCCACCATCGCGATGCAGAAGCCGTCCTCGCGCAGGTGGCGGCGGACTCCATGGAACACCGCGCGCAGGCCGTGCAGGTAGGCGGCGTAGTCGGCACTGGCGTAGAGCTGGTCGGGCGCCGCCGCGGCCGGCCAGGCACAGCCGAAGTACGGCACGTTGGTCAGGCACAGGTCCACCGGCGCGGATGGCGCGTAGTGCGGCAAGCCGCCGTCCAGCACCTCGGCGTGCAGGCCGAGCCGCTGCAGCCGTTCGCGCGCCAGCCGCGCACGCGCCGCGTCGATCTCCAGGCCGATGCCGTGGCGCCCTTCCAGTTCCGCCGCGAGCAAGGTGCTGCCGAAGCCGCAGAACGGATCCAGCACACGCTCGCCCGGCGCGCTGAAGTGGCGCACGAACGGACGCATCTGCCCGACCCAGCCGCAGTCGCGCGCGCCCAGCGGATCGCGCTGGCGCAGGTCCTCCGGCAGGCGATGCTCGGGCGGATCCGGCAACGGCGTCCACCAGCTGCGGCTATCCATGCGACGCCCGCCACAGCAGATCGCGGTCCGGCTGCCAGCCGGCGCACAGCCGGCCGTCGGCGAAGAACACCAGCTTGTAGATGTCGCCGCTGTCGTGGCGCGCGTGCATCGCGCCATAGTCGGAGGTCTCGAACACCACCTCCATGCCGTCGGCGGTGGCCAGGCGCAGGTTCCAGAAGTAGTAGCCCTCGGTGATCTGCAGCGGCTGCAATTCGCGCCACCACGGCGCGGCCATGCAGGCGCCGAGCACCTGCTCCACCGCGACCCGCGCCTGAGTGAGATAGCGTGCGGTGCCGCCATCGCGGTAGCCTTCGCCGAGCCGGGAGAATTCGCGGAAGATCACCGTACGTGCCCCGCAGGCGCGCGCCCAGTCCAGGTAGGCCGCGACGCCGTCGGCATCGGCGATGCCGCCGTGCTGCAGGATGCACACCAGGCGCAACGGCAGCGCTTCGGCGATGCGTTGCGCAGTGGCGACGAACACCTCCGCATCGGCGATCGCCTCGCCGGGGCGGAAACGCATGATCGCATCGTTGCGCGCCTGCTGCGGATGGTGCCGCGACAGTTCGATCCACGACAGGCCGAAGCGCTGCAAGGCCTGCAGCAGCGCATCGCCATGGCCGCGGGCAAAGCCAGCACCGTTGCTGTACAGCACCCGCTGCTCGACCAGCAAACCCTCGCGCTCGGCCGCATCCAGGGTCCGCAGCAGCTCCACGAACCAGGCTTCGTCGTCGGTCATCTCCAGCCCCGAAAGCGAATGCGACAGCGGCAGTCCGCGCAACTGCGCCAATGCCTGACGCAGTTGCGCGAAGTAGTCCGGCGGCGGCCGCAGGCTGGCCGCGGCGGTGCCGCCGGCCAGCGGCCGCAGGGTTTCCGAGCAGAAGCGGCAGCGCGCCGAACACGGCCGCACCGATGCGTAGGGAGTGAAGGTCACCGGCTGCGCGACGCGGTAGTCGCGTGCGCCGATGCGCAGCTGGCGCCAGCGCGAGGCATCCGCCGCGGCCGGCACCCGCCATTCCAGATGCGGAGTGCTGGCGCGCAGCGCGGCGAACAGCGGCGAGCCGCCGCTCAACGGCGGCGCGCTCGGCAGGGAGGCGTGCATGGGAGCCTCCTACAGGCGCGCGGCGTTCGCGCGCTCGCGTACCTCGGCGAAGGTCCAGTCGTGCAGCAGGCGGCCGTTCTCCCACACGGTGACCATCGCATCGTCGTAACCGGCCGGGCCGGCGACCGCTTCGGCCGACACCGCGTCTGGCGCCACCGGCTCGGTGCGGTAGCTGCCGTACTCGCGGTGCCGCAGCAGACGCATGCGCCCACGCTTACTGAGCTTGCCCTTGTCGGTGACCGGATCCTTGTACACGTCGATCCAGCGGCCGTCGACGCGGGCGGCCGAGCACTTCAACGCGAACTTCTGGGTGTCCCGGTCGAGCCGTTGCAGCAACGCGCCGCCCATGCCGAAGGCCAGATTGTCGGTGGCGTAGCCGGCGCTGGTGATGCGCTCCAGGATCGCGCGGATGCTGGTCGGGTTGACCCCGTCGCCCTGGATCACCCGCACGTGGTTGAGCACCTTGTAGCCCTTGCCGTTGACGCTGTGGCCGAAGGCCTCGTCGAGCAGTTCCAGGCACTGGTGCACCACCGCCACCGGATCGCCGGAGTCCGGGCGGATCACCACGGTGGCGCCGGAGGCGATCACCTCCTCGCGCAGCGTGGTGCCCCAGTGCTCGCGGATCGCGTGGAAGATGTCGTAACTGTCCGACACCACCGCGACCACGCCGCCGGGCTTGCCGAACTGCTTGAGCATGTTGCGGTAGGCCTCGACCTCGCGCTCGCGGCCCCAGCTGGTGATGGTGCTGTGCTCGGCGGCGGGGATCGAATAGCCGGCCATCGGCTCGTGGTAGTGCGCGCGCGCCAGCAACAGCCCGGACACGGTGTCGGTGCCGAGAAAGTTGACCAAGTGCGACGCGCCACCGATCGCCGCCGATTCCAGGCTGGACACGCCGCGCGCGCCGAAGTCGTGCAGCTTGAACGGCAACTGCCCGTCCGGATCGTCGCTGGTGCGCTCCAGGAACTGGCGGATGGTCTGCTTGGCGTGCCAGCTCACTGTGGCCACGGTCACCGGATACCAGATGCGCAGCAGCAGCGTCTCCAGGTACGACGGTACCCAGTAGGCCTGCGCGTCGGTGGACTCGATGGTCATCAGCGCGTTGTGGGTCGGCACCACGCTGCCCTCGGGCACGGCGCGGATGCGGATCGGCAACTGGCCGCCGAGGCGGTCGACGATGTCGCGCCAGCCCGCTTCGTTGAACGGCTCGCCGTGCGCGGCGAACAGGTCGCGCGCCTCGTCGATGTCGGCATGGGTGACGGGGCGGCCCAGCGCCTCCTTGAGGATCGACTGCAGACCGAAGAACACGGTGCGGTCGTAGACGCCGCCGCGCGATTCCACGTAGAAGAACGTGGCGTCGGTGCCGGGCGGGTACTGCAGCCAGTGGCTGGCCTTGTAGCTGTCGGTGTTGAGCAGCAGGTTGTTCAGGCATTGCATGACGGAAGCTCCTTCGCGTCTGGGAAAGCCGGCGGTCTGTCCGCCGGCCGGGAAGGCCGCGTCAGCCGCGGCCCAGGAAGAATTCGAGCAGGTGCAGATGGTCTTCGAACAGTTTCGGACCCATGCCCAGCACTTCGCTGACCGGCACCCAGCGCGCCTTGTCGGCGTCGTCGCCGCCGCGCACCTCGGGCAGTTCGCCGAACACGAACTCAAAGTGGAAGGCGTGGGTGATGGTGCGCCCGCGCAGGCTGCGCTCGGGGTGGTCGAACACGTGGCGGTTCTTCAGCGAGCCCTTGAGCACCGGCACCGGAATCTTCAGCCGGGTCTCCTCGCGCAGTTCGCGCAGGCAGGCGTCGAGGATGCTCTCGTGCTGGCCGACGAAGCCGCCGGGCAGCGCCCACAGGCCCTTGCCCGGCGCCGCGCGGCGGCGCACCAGCAGCACGTGCCCGGAATGCACCACTACCGCATCGGCGGTGACGAAGGTCGGCGGATACGGCGCCTCCTTCCAGGCGGCGCGGTACTGCTCGATGAACTGGTACTCGGCGAGCAGTTCGGCATACGAGGGCGAGTTCTTGCGAAACGCCTCGAGCATGTCGAACACCGGCGTCGGCACGTTGCCGCGCAGCATCAGCAGCGCGCCGTGGAAATCGATGCTGCCGGCCTCGAACAGGTAACGGCGCAGCTCGGTCGCCGACAGCGTCTCGGTGTGCTGCACATCGACCAGCGGCCACTGCGGAAATTCGCGCAGGTAATAGCTGCTGGCGTCCTTGTCCATGCCGATCAGGCCGATCCGTGCCTCGGCGCTGCCGCCGTCGCTGCGCACCGCCTCGGCCACCGTGGACTGCACCGCGGCGATCCACTGGCTTTCGTTGTACAGATGGTCGCGCAACGGCCGCAGGATCAGCCGCTCGCCGGCGCCTTCCAGCGCGGCCTGGATCATCACGCTGCGCTCGGCAACGGTCCAGGGATTGCGGATGGTGCGGGGAGTCTCGGCCGAGCCGATCAGGAAGATGAGTTTCTGACCACGCGCCAGGGCGTGGCGGGCAACGGCGGCGTGGCCGTTGTGGAAGGGCTCGAAGCGCCCGATGAACACGAGATAGTCGAACTCCATGAGCATCCCTCACGGTTGGGTGGATCGCCGCGGGTCTGTCCCTTGGCGTGAGCGGAATGCTACGCCGATGCCGCATCGCGTCAAGTGACGCACCGCGCAGATTCATCGGCCATCCAGACAGCGCTTGCGGACGTCGCGACAGCACCGCTGCAGTGCAGCGCGCGTCGCCGTGACGATCGCGCTAGCCTCGTGCGCGCCGCGGCCGCGGGGGACCGCCCGGCACGTCGCTGCGCCCACTCCTCGGGGCCGCATGACGCCCCCCTTCCCTCCTCCCATCATCGCGAGAATCGCATGAACCGATCGAGCAAGCGCGTGTCCGCCTGGCTGCTGGTGTTGTTGCTCGCCTGCCTGTGTGCGCCGGCCATGGCGCAGACCTTCGCCAAGGGCGCCGATGTCAGTTGGATCGACCAGCAGGAAAGCAGCGGGCGCGTGTTCCGCAACGCCTCCGGCGCCACCACCGATTTCTTCTCGCTGCTCAAGGGCACCGGGGTCAACGCGATCCGGCTGCGCGTGTGGGTCAATCCGCAGGGCGGCTGGAACGACGGCGCCGACACGCTGAACATGGCCAAGCGCGCGAAGGCGCAGGGCATGCGCATCATGATCGACTTCCACTACAGCGACAGCTGGGCCGATCCCGGCAAGCAGACCAAGCCGGCGGCCTGGAGCAACCACGACTTCGCCACCCTGGTGAAGGACGTGTATTCGCACACCAACGGCATCTTGTCCTACCTCAAGTCCAACGGCATCGACGTGAGCTGGGTGCAGGTGGGCAACGAGATCAATAGCGGCATGCTGTGGCCGGACGGCAAGACGCCCAACTTCGGCAACCTCGCGCAACTGATCAACAGCGGCTACAACGCCAGCAAGTCGGTCTATCCCAACGCCAAGGTGATCGTGCACCTGGCCAACGGCCACGACAACGCGACCTTCCGCTGGTTCTTCGACAGCCTCAAGTCGGCCGGCGGCAAGTGGGACGTGGTCGGCATGTCGCACTACCCGTCCCCCAATGCCTGGCAGAGCGCCAACACCCAGATCGCCAGCAACATGCAGGACATGGTGGCGCGCTACGGGTCGGACGTGATCGTCAGCGAGGTCGGCATGGACTGGCAGCAGGCCGCGACCACCCGCGCGATGTTGGCCGATCTGCTGAGCAAGACCCGCGCGCTCGGCAGCCGCGGCCTGGGCGTGTTCTATTGGGAACCCGACGCGTATCCGGGCTGGCAGGGCTACACGATGGGCGCGGTCGACAACAACGGGAAACTGACCCAGGCGCTGTCGGCGTTCAACTGAGCACCTCGCGGCAGGCGCGCCACGCGGTGGTCACCGACACCACCGCCGTGCCACCATCGCGTGCTCCGCTCCTGTCGAGATCTGCCATGTCGCTGTCGCTGTCGTCCGCGCGCAAGCTCGCGCTTCCTCTGCTGCTGGTGCTGAGCGCGTGCATCGCGCCAGCGCAGGCGCGCACGCCCGCAACGCCCGCCGCGCCGGCCCCGCTCAAGGTGATGAGCTTCAACGTCCGCGTGCCGGTCGATACCGACGGCGACAAGCGCTGGGACGTGCGCCGCAGCGCGATGGCCGCGCTGATCCGCGCGCAGCACCCGGATGTGTTCGGCACACAGGAACTGGTCCAGCGCCAGGCCGACTACCTGGCCGCGCAACTGCCGGAGTACCGCTGGTTCGGCCCCAGCCGTGACGGCAAGGACGACGGCGAACGCATGGGCGTGTTCTACGACAGCCACGCGCTGAAGCTGGTGGACTCGGGACACTTCTGGCTGTCGGACACGCCGGAGGTGATGGGCAGCATCAGCTGGGGCCATCCGCTGCCGCGTATGGTCAATTGGGGCCTGTTCGAGCGCATCGGCGATGGCCGCCGCTTCTACCTGTTCGACACCCATCTGCCCTATCGCGACGAGGACGAAGCGGCGCGCGCCAAGGGCGCGGCGCTGATCGTGTCGCGGCTGAAGGCGCTGCCGGCGGACGTGCCGGTGGTGCTGACCGGCGACTTCAACACGGTGCCGGACTCGCCGACCTACCGCACCCTCACCGCAAGCCTGGCCGATGCGCGCACGCAGGTGGCGCAACCGCAAGGCCCGGAAGCGACCTTCCACGATTTCACCGGCCACCCGGACCGGCGCATCGACTGGATCCTCTCGCGCGGGTTGAAGGCCACCGACTACGCCACGCTCGACGCGCGGCCGCAGGGCCACTGGCCGTCCGACCATTTCCCGGTGATCGCCACGTTCGCCTGGCCGCAGTGAGGCGCGTGGGCCTGCGGCATGGACCGCAGGCCCACGAACGGGAGCGGCTCCTATCTGTTCGGTATCAGCCGCGACGCGCATGACGCGAAAGGCCTTGGCGTGGCTGACCAAGGCCGCATCGAGCGCTGCAAGACAGGCAACACCTCCGGCAGAGCCAACGCAGAAGCGCGTGATCCGCTCAGTTCTTCAGTCGCAATCTCGCACCGAAAAGCATCCGGCTCCGGTAGCGGTCGGGACTGAAGTCCCTCCCACAGCAAGCAACTGCGCTGACAGGGGGCCGTGCGTCCGCAGGAGCAACTTCAGCCGCGACACGCGTCACCGGGGAACAGCCGTCGCAAGCCATCCCGAACAGCGTAACAAGGCCTGCGCCTGCCAGTTAACGATGCCTCGCTGCACCATTGCGCAAGCGCATCGTCAGAGGCGTCAGTCGTGCGCCAGCCGACGGATCCTCAGGCCGCCGGCGCGGCATGCGCACACAGCCAGTCCAATACCTGCTGCACCGGCGGCGACGGCGCAGGTGTCGCTCGCCAGACGATCGACAACTGGCGCAGCGCCCACGGCTCCTGCAGCGGCACCGCGACCAACTGCGCGCGCACGCTGACCCGCTCCAGCGCCGCCTGCGGCAGGATCGCCACGCCGGCGCCGCGCGCCAGCATGCGGCACAGCGGTTCGATGCCGTGCACCTGCGCGCGGATGCGCAGCTGGCCACCGGCACGCGTGGCATGGGTCCGCAGATGCTGCTGCAGTGCGCTGTCCTCGGCCAGGCCGAGCAACTGCGCCTGCCATACCTCCGAGAACCGCAACTGCGGCGCCTGCGCCAGCGGATGCGTGGCCGTGGCCACCAGCACCAGCCGATCCTGCCGAAACGGGTGCGCCTGCAGGCCCTGCAGATCGGCGTGATCGGCGATCACCGCCAGGTCGGCGCGTTGCTCGCGCAGCGCGTCGGCCGCGGCGACGCTGCCCTGCTCGCGCAGCGCCAGATCGATGCGCGGGTGCGCCACCAGGAACTCGGCCAGCAGTTCCGGCAACCATTCCGACAGCGCCGCGGTATTGGCCAGCAGGCGCACGCTGGTCGGGTGGCCGCCGGCATACTCGCCCAGTTCGCTGCGCATCGCCTCGGCCTGCCGCAGCAACTCCCGCGCGTGCCGCAACAGCGCGGTGCCGGCCGCGGTGAGGCCGACGCCACGCGGGCCGCGCGCGAACAGCGCGACGCCGAGCTGCGCCTCCAGCGCGCGGATGCGTGCACTGGCGGCGGCCAGCGACAATGCTGCGCGGTCGGCGCCGGCGGTGATGCTGCCGGCCTCGGCCACCGCCAGGAACAGCCGCAGATCGGTGAAATCCAGGTGCATCGATGCTCCCGCCTTCGTCGTTGCCGAAGTCTGCCTGAAGCATTCGCGCATTGTCCGGCTGCCGCGGCGCGCCGATGCTGGATGCCATGGACACCCTCGCACCGCATCTGCTGCCGATCGCCCTGGTCTTCCTGCTCGCCGGCGGCGTCAAGGGCGTGGCCGGCATGGGCCTGCCGACGGTGGCGATGGGCCTGCTGGGGCTGTGGCTGACGCCGACCGAGGCCGCGGCGCTGCTGGCGCTGCCGTCGCTGCTGACCAACCTGCAACAAGCCTGGGGCGCAGGCACCGGCGCGCTGCTGCGGCGACTGTGGCCGCTGCTGGCGTGCATCGCCGCCGGCACCTGGGGCAGCGCCGGCGTCCTCGCCGACGCGGACCCGCGGCTGGCGCGCGCCGGGCTGGGCGCATTGCTGGCGCTATACGCCCTGCTTGGGCTGAGTCAGTGGCAGGGGCGCTTGTCGCCCTCGCAGGCGCGCTGGGCTGGGCCACCCGTGGGCCTGACGACCGGATTGCTGACCGGCGCCACCGGCGTGTTCGTGTTGCCGGTGCTGCCCTACCTGGTGGCGCTGGACCTGCCGCGGGAGGCGCTGATGCGCGCGCTCGGCAGTTGCTTCGCCGCGGCCACGCTTGCGCTGGCCGCAGCCCTCGTCGCGCACGGGGCCTTCCCCACCCAGGCGCTGGGTCCGTCGTTGCTGGCGCTGCTGCCCACTGCCGTAGGCATGTGGCTGGGAACGCGGCTGCGCCAACGCATCTCCGCCAGCGCGTTCCGCCGCGTGTTCTTCCTGACCTTGCTGGCACTGGGCCTGCACCAGGTGTGGCAGGCGCTGGGCTAGGGCGTGTCATCAATCCCCGAGCATGCCGCGCCGCGATTGCGCGCGCCTGTGGCAAGGAAGAGCGAGGAAGTGGACGTCCGTCCACGCCCAAGCGATGACGCGGCCATGGGCGCGCGCAATCGCGGCCCTTCGGGTTGGGCCTCGCAGGCGCGCGGCCGGCGCCGCGCGGCTTGACCTGACGGCCAGTCAGGCGCTGCGCCACGCAACGCCGGCCGCGCGCCTGCCAGACCCAACGCGGCATACTCGGGAATTGATGACACGCCCTAGGG
>NZ_JAXGGH010000030.1:0-356 GCF_034105425.1 Xanthomonas sp. LF06-19
CTGCCGTTGAGGGTCCCGCCGGTGGTCGCCACCGCCGCGGCCGTGCTGCTGCCGCTGCCCAGCGCCACCGCGCCGGCCTGCGCCGCCGCTGCGCCTGCGCCCAGCGCCAGGCTGTCGCCACCGCTGGCCGTGGCCGCCTTGCCCAGCGCCACGGCGTTGGCCACGGCCGAATCGTTCGCATCGCCCGCCACCGCGCCATTGCCCAGTGCCACCGCGCTGTCGCCGTACGCACTCGCCGCCGGTCCCATCGCGCTGCTGTCGGTACCGCTGGCAGTGCTGTCGGCCTTGGTCGAGTGAGTGTGGGCGTATTTCACGCCCGCGCCTTGCTGAATGCTGTTGACGGTGGTGCCGACCTC
>NZ_JAXGGH010000031.1:0-350 GCF_034105425.1 Xanthomonas sp. LF06-19
GCAGCGCCGGCGTAGGTGTAGGCGGTGCCGTTGAGGGTCCCGCCGGCGGTCGCCACCGCCGCGGCCGTGGTGCTGCCACTGCCCAGCGCCACGGCGCCGGCCTGCGCCGCCGCCGCGCCTGCACCCAGCGCCAGGCTGTTGTCGCCGCTGGCCGTGGCCGCCTTGCCGAGTGCCACGGCGTTGGCCACGGCCGAATCGTTCGCATCGCCCGCCACCGCGCCATTGCCCAGTGCCACCGCGCTGTCGCCGTACGCACTCGCCGCCGGCCCCATCGCGCTGCTGTCGGTACCGCTGGCAGTGCTGTCGGCCCCGGTCGAGTTGGTGTGGGCGTATTTCACGCCCGCGCCTTC
>NZ_JAXGGH010000032.1:0-296 GCF_034105425.1 Xanthomonas sp. LF06-19
GGCCGCGTGTCCGGGAGCAGCACCGATGCGGTCAACGGCTCGCAGCTGTATGCCACCAACACCGAACTGGGCAAGGTCGGCACCAAGGTGGACGAGCTCGACAACACGGTGCAGCAGTTCCAGAACGGCAACACGGTGAGATACGTCCATACCAATTCCACCGGTGCGGACAGCACCGCCACTGGTGCCGACAGCACCGCGGTGGGAGCGGCGGCGAACGCGTACGGCGACAGCGCGGTGGCACTGGGCGATGGCGCGGTGGCGGGCGATGCGAACGATGCGGCCGTGGCCAACGA
>NZ_JAXGGH010000033.1:0-251 GCF_034105425.1 Xanthomonas sp. LF06-19
TGGCTGGAGACGCGGTCGATTTCCGAGGCCAGCTGCTTGACTTCCGAGTTCAGCGCGCCACGGTCGGTGGTGGAGTTGGTGGCGTTGGCCGACTGCACCGCCAGTTCGCGGATACGCTGCAGGTTGTTGCCGATTTCGACCATCGCGCCTTCGGCGGTCTGCGCCAGCGAGATGCCGTCGTTGGCGTTGCGCGAGGCCACGTCCAGGCCGCGGATCTGGGTGGTGAAGCGCTCGGAGATCGCCAGACCGGC
>NZ_JAXGGH010000034.1:0-232 GCF_034105425.1 Xanthomonas sp. LF06-19
CAGCCGCATCCGCGATACCGACTACGCCAAGGAAACCGCCGAGCTGACCCGCACGCAGATCCTGCAGCAGGCCGGCACCGCGATGCTGGCCCAGGCCAAGCAGGCGCCGCAGAGCGTGCTGAGCCTGCTCCAGGGCTAAGCGCAGCAAGCCGCGATGCACCGCCGAGGGCTTCTACGCCATTAGGAGCCCTCGAGCGGAAAAGATATCAAACACGTTAAAACCAAGGCGTAC
>NZ_JAXGGH010000004.1:0-427100 GCF_034105425.1 Xanthomonas sp. LF06-19
GACGGGAGAAGCGCGGCGGCTTTACTTCTCGACGAACGCGCGCTCGAATACGTAGTGGCCCGGCGAGCCGATGCGCGGCGAGGCGACGAAGCCGCGGGCGTCCAGGGTGTGGCGCAGGTCGGCCAGCATCTGCGGGCTGCCGCAGATCATCGCGCGGTCGTGTTCCGGATTCAGCGGCGGCAGGCCGAGGGTGCGCTGCATTTCGCCGCTCTCGAGCAACTCGGTGAGGCGGCCGCGATTGCGGAAGTCCTCGCGGGTCACCGCCGGGTAGTACAGCAGCTTCTCGCGGATGGTCTCGCCGAGGAACTCGTGCTGCGGCAGTTCCTTCTCGAAGTAGTCGCGGTAGGCCAGGTCCTTCTCGAAGCGCACGCCGTGGGTGAGGATCACCTTGTCGAAGCGCTCGTAGGTTTCCGGGTCCTTGATCACCGACAGCCACGGCGCCAGCCCGGTGCCGGTGCCCAGCAGATACAGGTGACGGCCCGGATGCAGGTCGCTGATCAAGAGGGTGCCGGTGGGCTTCTTGCCGACCAGCACCGAATCGCCGGGTTTGATGTGCTGCAGGCGCGAGGTCAGCGGGCCGTCCGGCACCTTGATGCTGAAGAACTCCAGTTGCTCTTCCCAGTTGGCGCTGGCGATGGAATAGGCGCGCAGCAACGGCCGCGTCTCCGTCTCCAGGCCGATCATCACGAACTGGCCGTTGTCGAAACGGAAGCCATCGTTGCGGGTGGTGGTGAAGCTGAAGTAGTCCTCGGTCCAGTGGCGGACATCGAGCACCGTTTCGGGGCCAAAAGCGGAAGACATGCCGTTGATCGTGATCGGGAAGGAACGGCGGCCATTCTACCCCATGCCGGTTCAAATGAGATCAACTCTCATTTGAGGATGAGGTGGGTCACGGCGCTGCGGCTCACTTCTCGAACGAGACCTCGTAGGACAGGTACAGCGGTGCCTGCGGCGGCGCCAGCAGCGGGCGCTGGCGCAGGAAGCGCTCCAGGCACAGGGCCAGCGGCGTGGTGCCGTTGCGCCAGCTGGCGCCGACGCTGCCGTCGGCCTGCACCTGCACCACCACGGTGAACGGCGAGGTGTCCGGGCGCGGCGTGGCGCAACTGGCCACGCCCTCGTCCAGCGCCGCGCGCTGCAGGGTCTGCAGGCGTTCCTCCATCGCCGCCGGCAGGCCGGCCTCGTCGCGGTCGGCCAGGGCCTTGGCCGCGGCGTAGTCGGACGGTGCCGGCGTGTCCGCGGCGGGAGCGGCGAGCGCCGGGACGGCGAGGGCGGCGGCGAACAGGCAGGGCAGGGTGCGGAGCATGGCGGTGTCGGAAGGGGCGGACGGGCTAACGATACCCAGCGGCCTGCAGTTCGAACAGTTCCGCGTAGCGGCCGCCCTGCGCCATGAGTTCGTCGTGGGTGCCGCTGGCCTCGATCCGGCCGTCGGCCAGGACCAGGATGCGGTCGGCCATGCGCACGCTGGAGAAGCGGTGCGAGATCAGCACCGCGGTGCGGTTGTCGGACAGCTCCTTGAAGCGCTGGAACACCTCGAACTCGCTACGTGCGTCCAGTGCGGCGGTCGGCTCGTCGAGGATCATCACCTGCGCGTCGCGCATGTAGGCGCGGGCGATGGCGATCTTCTGCCACTGCCCGCCGGAGAGGTCCACGCCGGTCTTGAAGCGGCGCCCGATCACCTGCGCGTAGCCCTGCGGCAGGCCGTCGATCAGCTCGGCGGCCATCGCCCGCTGCGCGGCGGCACGGATCCGCGGCGCGTCGTCCAGTGCGTCGACCTGGCCGACGCCGATGTTCTCGCCGGCGCTGAAGTGATAGCGCACGAAGTCCTGGAAGATCACCCCGAGGTTGGCGCGCAGGTCGTCCAGGTCGTAGTCGCGCAGGTCGCGCCCGTCGAGCAGGATGCGGCCCTCGTCCGGGTCGTACAGCCGCGCCAGCAGCTTGACCAGGGTGGTCTTGCCGGCGCCGTTCTCGCCGACCAGGGCCAGCACTTCGCCGGCGCGCAGGGCGAAGTCCAGGTGCCGCACCGCCCACTGTTCGGCGTCCGGGTAGCGAAAGCCGACGTTCTCGAACACGAAGCCCTGCACGATCGGCCGCGGCACCGGTACCGCGCCCGGGCGGGTGCGGATCTCCGGGACGATGCGGAAGAACGAGTACAGATCGTCCAGGTACAGCGCCTGCCCGGCCACCTGCGAGAAGCCGATCAGCAGGCCTTCCAGCAACTGCCGCAGGCGCAGGAAGCTGCCGGCCAGGAAGGTCAGGTCGCCGATGCTGAAGTCGCCGCGCACGGTGCGCCAGGCGATGTAGCCGTAGGCGCCGTAGTAGCCCAGCGTACCCAGCGCCGCCAGCAGCGTGCCCCACAGCATGCGCTTGCGCGCGAGCGCGCGGTTGGCCTGGAAGTAGCGGTCGGCCAGGGCGCGGTAGCGCGCGATCAGGAAGTTGTGCAGGTTGAAGATCTTCACTTCCTTGGCGGTCTCGACGCTGGCGCCGAGCTGGCGCAGGTAGTCGAGCTGGCGGCGTTCGGCCGTCCACTGGAAGTTGAGCGAGTAGCCCAGCGCGTTGAAGTGCGCCTCGCCGATGAAGGCCGGCACCAGCGCTACCGCCAGCAGGGCGATGAGCCACGGCGCGTACACCAGCAGGCCGACCGCGAAGCTGACCACGGTGATCGCGTCCTGCACCTGGCCGAACAACTGGCTCATCAGGTTCATGCGGCCCATGGTCTGGCGCCGCGCGCGGTCCAGCCGGTCCTGCTGCTCCGGATCCTCGAAATCCTCCAGGTCCAGTTGCGCGGCATGCTCCATCAACTGCACGCTGGTGGTGTTGTTGAACAGCTCCGACAGCAGCGTGTCGGCATAGCTGACCAGCCGCCCGAGCAGGTCCGAGGCGATCGCCAGCGCCAGCTCCAGGCCCAGCAGTTCCAGCAGCCGGTTCAGGCGGCCGCTGGCCAGGGCCTGGCCCAGCGTGTCGAACCCGGGCGATTGCCCAACCAGGTGGATGGCCTCGTCGATGATCAGCTTGCCGACGTACAGCGCGGCCACCGGCAGCAGCGCGCGGATCACGCGCAGGCCGATGCTGCTGAGCGTCAGCCAGCGGCTGGTCTGCCAGATCTGGCGCAGGAACGGCGGCAGGTTGCGCATCGCGTCGAAGCGCTCGCGCAGGCTCGGGCCGGGGCGGGACGCGGCGCGGGCGCCGCCATGAGAAGGGGAGGAAGATGCCATCGGCGCATTGTGCCGGGGGCGGGTGTGCGCGGGGAGTGTGGGGATTAAGCCCCTCTCCCACCGGGAGAGGGGTTGGGGTGAGGGTCCGGCGCGAAGCGTCTCGCGGAGTTGGATGTGCGAAGCTGCGCCCGTACCCTCATCCGCCCCTTCGGGGCACCTTCCCCCAAGAAGGGGGCCATGGTCCCGAGGGGAGAAGGAACAACCTAGCCTCTTTCCCACCCGGAGACGGGTGTGGGTGCGGCGCGAAGCGTCTCGCGGAGTTGGGTGCACGAGGCGTCGCCTGTACTCTCATTCGCCCATTCCGCGCACCGTGCTATTGCGCCAACCCTTGCCGACGTTCGACGTGGTACTGCTGCAGAGAATCTGTGCCCGCCGGACGTGTCGGCAAAGCCCATCGCGGCTGAAGCCACTCCTACAGGGATTTGCTGGCTTTCTACAGGAGCGGCTTCAGCCGCGACCGCCTGTACTCACAGGAACCCATGAGCGTAAGTCCACTGCGCAGTGCAACGGCCAATCAAATGACGCCGCGCTCGACCTACTCGTCCAAACGCAAGGTCAGGCACTTGGCGGCGCCGCCGGCCTTGAGGAATTCATCCAGCGGGGTCTGCACCACGCGGTAGCCGATCGCGGCCAAAGCGGCGCACAGCGCGGGCGAGGCGCGGTTGAGCAGCAGGGTGTCGTCCAGGTCCACCGCGTTGCAGGCGAAGGCGAGGGCATCGGCCTCGCCCACGGCGATGCGCCGCGACGCCGGGATGTGCTGGGCGATCGCCTGTTGCGCGTCGGCGTCGAAGGCGGCCGGGTAGTACAGCAGGTAGCCGTCGCGCAGCGGGCAGAAGCAGGTGTCCAGGTGATAGAAGCGCGCGTCGACCAGGCGCAGCGGCACCACCTCGATGTCCAGCAGGTCGGTCAGCTCGTGCGCGGCGGCCAGGTCGCTGCGGTGGCCGTGGCCCATCCACAGCCGGCGAGCGCCGCGGTCCAGCAGCGCGTCGCCGGCGCCTTCGAAATACACCTGCTCGGGCAGTTCGCAGATGCGCAGGCCGGCCTGGCGGCACCAGGCGGCGAACAAGGCTTCCTCGCCACGGCGTTCGGCGTGGCGGAAGCGGCTGGGCACGAAACGGTCGCCTAGCACCAGGCCGGCGTTGGCGCTGAACACCATGTCCGGCAGGCCCGGCGCGGCAGCGATGCAGTCGACGCGGGCGCCTGCCGCCTCGGCAGCTGCCACCAGCGCGTTCCACTGCGCCTGCGCGCGCTCGCGGCTGGCGGCGTGGACGTTGCCTTCCATCCACGGATTGATCACGTAGTCCACCGCGAAGTGCTGCGGCGCGCACATCAGCAGGCGATGGCGGTAGCTGGCGCTGGCGCGGGACTGCGGTTCGGGGGAGGCGAGGGCCAGGTCGGTCTCGTCGGCCAGGCCGACAGCAAGGGCGTTCTCGATCATGCGCGCGCTCCACGTCTGGGATGCGCGCCACGCTAGCGGCGGCGTGTTGCGGGGACATGTCGGTGGACTGGTGGCGTACGCCAGCGGGATTGGGGATTCGTGCAAGCAGAGCCGCGCGCGCTGGGGGGGCTGCCTGGCGTTGGCGTGTAGGCCGTACGTCCAGCTGCCAGCACTCGGGATTCGGAAGCGCTATGCATCCCGCCGGTTGCGCGATCCTGCCTCCGAATCCCCAATCCCGACGCGCAGCACCCTTACGGCAGCGCCGGCTGCAGCCCCACGCTCAGCCGGTTCCAGGCATTGATCAGGGCCACGGCCATGGTCAGCGCGCTGATTCCGGCCGGGTCGAACTGCGCCGTCAGTGCGTCGTACACCGCCTGCGGCGGCGCGCCGGCAGGCAGCGTGGTCAGCGCTTCGGCCCAGTCCAGCGCGGCGCGCTCGCGGGCGTCGAAGAAGCGGCTGTCGCGCCAGGCGGCGAGGGTGTCGAGCTTGCGCGGTTCGGTGCTCGCCCTGCGCAGGGCGGTGGCATGCATGTCGATGCAGTAGGCGCAGCCGTTGAGCTGGGAGACGCGCAGGAACACCAGTTCGGTGAGGGCACTGCCGAGCGTGCCGTCGTGGACCTGCTGGCTGGCGCTGAGCAGGGCGCGGAATGCGTCGGGTTCGTGGCGGGTGTAGTCGATGCGATGGAAGTGCATGGTGGGTCGCGCATGGCGGCCAGCATGGCCGCCTTCCCCTCCAGGACGCGGCGGTGCGTCGCGGCGTGACAGCGCCGGCGCAGGTCAGTCACGGCTGGCTGCAGGTCGCGCCGTCGGCGCCGGCAACTTGTCCGGGTTCATCAGCGTTAGCACTTCGGCGATGCGCTCGCCGTCGATCACCACCAGCGTCGCCGACTGCAGCCGCGGCCCCAGGAAGCGCAGGATCGCCGGTTCGCCGTTGACCGTGCCGATCCGCGCCTGCAGGCCCAGGCCGCGCCGCGCCACGGCCCAGTACAGCCGGCCGATGCGCTCGGCGCCGTGCAGCGGGCGCAGGCTGGCGGTGACGTTGCCGCCGCCGTCGGAGCGCAACTGCGCGTCGGCATGCAGCAAGGCGACGATGGCGGCGCGGTCGCCGCGTTGCGAGGCGTGCAGGAAGCGCTCCAGCAACTGGCGGTGACGTTCGGGCGTGACCGCGAAGCGGGCCTGACCCTGGCCGAGCCGTTCGCGCGCCCGGTGCACCAGTTGCCGGCAGCCGGCCTCGCTGCGCTCCAGGGTGCGGCCGATCTGCGCGTAGTCGTAGTCGAACGCTTCCTTCAACAGGAACGCCGCGCGCTCGTGCGGGTTCAGCCGCTCCAGCAATGCCAGGAACGCCAGCGACACCTGCTCGGCGCGGTCGTGGCGCTCGGCCGGGTCGGCGTCGTCGGCGATCTCCAGCGGCTCGGGCAGCCACGGCCCGACGTAGTGGACGCGGGCGCTGCGCGCCGCGCGCAGGCGGTCCAGGCCGAGCCGGGTGGTGGCGGTCACCAGCCAGGCTTCGGGGTCGCGGATCGTGCCGCGGTCGCTGGCCTGCCAGCGCAGCCAGGCGTCCTGCACGATGTCCTCGGCGTCGGCGCGGCTGCCGAGCAGGCGGTAGGCCAGGCCGAACAGCCGGGGGCGGTGGGATTCGAAGGTCGGATCGTGGGTCATGATGACCAGGACGGAACAGGGCGTGCCGGCGTGACAGCGGGCGGGGCCGCCACTTTGCCCTAAAATGGGCGGGTTTCCCCCCGCCAGCCGCAGAGCCAGCCGTGACCTCGATCAAGCAGGAAGACCTCATCCAGTCCGTCGCCGACGCGCTGCAGTACATCAGCTACTACCATCCGGTCGACTACATCAAGAATCTGTCCGCGGCCTACGAGCGCGAGCAGTCGCCGGCGGCCAAGGACGCCATCGCGCAGATCCTGATCAATTCGCGCATGTGCGCCGAGGGCCACCGGCCGATCTGCCAGGACACCGGCATCGTCACCGTGTTCCTCGAGATCGGCATGAACGTGCGCTGGGACGACGCCACCATGGGCGTGGAAGACATGGTCAACGAGGGCGTGCGCCGCGCCTACAACCATCCGGACAACAAGCTGCGCGCCTCGGTGCTGGCCGACCCGGCCGGCAAGCGCCAGAACACCAAGGACAACACCCCGGCGGTGGTCAACGTGAAGGTCGTCCCTGGCGACACCGTCGACGTCATCGTCGCGGCCAAGGGCGGCGGCTCGGAGGCCAAGAGCAAGTTCGCCATGCTCAATCCCTCCGACTCCATTGTCGACTGGGTGCTCAAGACCGTGCCGACCATGGGTGCCGGCTGGTGCCCGCCGGGCATGCTCGGCATCGGCATCGGCGGCACCGCCGAGAAGGCGATGCTGCTGGCCAAGGAAGCGCTGATGGAGCCGATCGACATCGTCGACCTGCAGGCCCGCGGCGCGTCCAACCGTGCCGAGGAGCTGCGCCTGGAACTGTACGAGAAGGTCAACGCGCTGGGCATCGGCGCGCAGGGCCTGGGCGGCCTGACCACGGTGCTGGACATCAAGGTCAAGGACTATCCGACCCACGCCGCCAACCTGCCGGTGGCGCTGATCCCCAATTGCGCGGCGACCCGCCATGCGCACTTCACCCTGGACGGCAGCGGCGCGGTGATGCTGGATCCGCCATCGCTGGAAGACTGGCCCAAGCTGACCTACAACCCGACCAATGCGCGCCGGGTGAACCTGGACACCATCACCCGCGAGGAAGTGGCCAGCTTCAAGCCGGGCGAGACGATCCTGCTCAACGGCAAGCTGCTCACCGGCCGCGACGCCGCGCACAAGCGCATGATCGACATGCTCAACCGCGGCGAGACGCTGCCGGTGGACTTCACCAACCGCTTCATCTACTACGTCGGCCCGGTCGATCCGGTGCGCGACGAAGTGGTCGGCCCGGCCGGTCCCACCACCGCCACGCGCATGGACAAGTTCACCCGGCAGATGCTGGAGCAGACCGGCCTGCTGGGCATGGTCGGCAAGTCCGAGCGCGGCGATGCGGCGATCGCCGCGATCCGCGACAACAAGGCGGTGTACCTGATGGCGGTCGGCGGCTCGGCCTACCTGGTGTCCAAGGCGATCAAGGCCAGCAAGGTGCTGGCGTTCGAAGACCTGGGCATGGAGGCGATCTACGAGTTCGAGGTCAAGGACATGCCGGTGACCGTGGCGGTCGATGCCAGCGGCGAGTCGGTGCACAAGACCGGCCCGCGCGAGTGGCAGGCGCGCATCGGCAAGATTCCGGTGGTGGTCGAGGCCTGATCGGCCGCAGCGCGACCGCCGGCGAAGTCGCTGGCGTTCTGCGCGGCGCTGGCGGTGCGCCGGCGCCGCGGCAATAATCGGCGCTGGTTCCGTCTCCGGGGAAAGCGTCGTGTCCATCGTGCTTTACGGCTCGCCCAGTACCGCCTCGTTCGTCGTGCACTGGTTGCTGATCGAACTGCAGGTCGATTTCGAACTGCGCATGCTCGATTTCGAGCGCCAAGAGCAGAAGAGCCCCGAGTACCTGGCGCTCAACCCGCAGGGGCGGGTACCGACGCTGGTGCTGGACGGGCAGGTGCTGACCGAATCGGTCGCCATCGCCATGCACCTGGCCGACCTCTATCCGCACGCCGGCCTGGCGCCGCCGCCCGGCACCCATGAACGCGCGGCCTATTACCGCTGGATGCTGTTCGGCGCCTACACTCTGATGCCGGCCTACCGTGACTGGTTCTATCCCGACGAACCGGCCGGTGCCGACAATGCCGAGCGCGTGCGCGCCAGTGCCCGCGCGTTCCTGGAAAAGGCCTGGGACGAGGTGGCGACCCACCTGGAACAGGGCGGCCCCTATCTGCTCGGCGAGCACTGCAGCGCCGCCGACTTCGTGCTGGTCATGCTGATGCGCTGGTCGCGCAACATGCCGCGGCCCACCGACAGCTGGCCGGCGCTGAAGGCGCTGGCCGACAGGATGAAGGCGCGCCCGGCGTTCCACGAGACCTATCGGCGAGAAGGCATTGCCGACTGGGCGTGAGGTATGGCGCGGAAGCGTGGTTTCGGAAGCAACGGTGGCTATGTCGTGGGGCGTCGGCTGTCGGGGTGCGGCAGCTTCCCCGGGCAACGGAAGTGGGTTCGCGGAAACTGTGCTCGTCCGTTTTTTCTGGTCTTCGACATGAGAGCCGAATCAGCAAAGCGCTGATTCACAAGCACGTGCGCTGACCGCTCACGTGATTCACCGCGCGCAAGAGGCGTCGCGCGTCGTCGGGCAGCACGCGGCGCCCCCTCCTGCGTCACGTTGTCGCACCCGCGACTGCGGCCGACCCGCTGCCGACGCGGCCGCCTAGAATGATGCGGTGTCCGTCCTCCGTGCTCCCGCCCGACTGCGCCGCCTGATGCGCTGGCCCGCCTTGCTGGCCGCGCTGTTGCTGGTGGTCGCGCCGGTGGCCAGCCGGCTGCTGGAGACCGCAAGCCTGTCGGTGCCGATGTGCACGACGGCCGGGTTGCAGGCGATGCCTAAACTGCCACCGGAAAACGGTGCCGCGCACGCGATCCACGCCGATCATCACGAGGTGTCGGGCGCACAGCGCGACCATGGCCCGGCGCATGCCGCCTGCGACTACTGCCTGCTCGCCGCACGGCTGCTGCCGTGGCTGGCGATCGTCCTGCTGCTGGCCGCTGCGCTGCCCGCGCCTGCAACCGCGGCGCCATTGCGCCACCGTATCCACGCTGCCGTGCGCTGGCGTGCGCACGCCGCACGCGGGCCGCCACCGAATCTCCAGAACGCTCTCCTGTTTCCGGTGCGCTAGGCGCGCCGGCGCCGTTCTTTTCTGGAGTCCACCTCATGCCTCAGTTCCTGCCGTCGCCCGCGCGGGCGGCGTTGTCGTGCTGCATTCTTGTCAGTCTGTTTCCCGCTTCCGGCCATGCCGAAGCGCCCGATGCCACCACCCTCGACCGGATGCAGGTGACTGCCACCGCGCCGGTCGCGCCGCTGACCTGGACGGTCGATCCGAAGCTGCCGCGGCAGCCGGTGCCGGCCAGCGACGGCGCCGACTATCTGAAGACCGTGCCGGGCTTCGCCGCGATCCGCAACGGCGGCACCAACGGCGATCCGGTGCTGCGCGGCATGTTCGGCTCGCGGCTCAACGTGCTCAGCAACGACGGCACCCTGGTCGGCGCGTGCCCGGCGCGGATGGACAACGCCTTGTCCTACATCGCGCCGGAGACTTTCGACCGGCTCACCATCGTCAAGGGCCCGCAGACCGTGCGCTGGGGGCCCGGCGCCTCCGCCGGCACCGTGCGCTTCGAGCGCGACACCCCGCATTACGCGGCGCCGACGCTGGAAGGCGAGGCCAGCGCGCTGGTCGGGTCCTGGAGCCGCAACGACCAGAACCTGGACCTGCGCGGCGGCAACCGCAGCGGCTACGCCCGCGTGGACGCCAACCGCTCCGAGGCCGGCGACTACCGCGATGGCGACGGCGCAGTGGTGCCGTCGCGCTGGCGCAAGTGGAATGCCGACGCCGCGGTCGGCTGGACTCCGGACCCGGACACCGTGCTGGAACTCTCCGCCGGCAGCGGCGACGGCCTGGCCCGCTACGCCGGGCGCAGCATGGACGGCACCCAGTTCCGTCGCACCAGCTACGCCGCGCGCTTCGAGCGCACCGACCTGCCCGGCGCCTGGGAAGCGCTGCGCGCCAACGCCTACGTCAACGACGCCGACCACGTCATGGACAACTACACGTTGCGCCGGCCCAACCCGCAGTCGGCGATGCCGATGCCGATGGCCGCCAACGTGGACCGGCGCACCAGCGGCGGGCGCGTGGAATCGGAGTGGCGCTGGGAGCAGGTCGTGGTCCAGGCCGGCGTCGACACCCAGCAAAGCCGCCACCGCGACCGCAGCGCCAGCGGCGAGGGCGCATACCGGACCGTGCCGTGGCGCACCGACGCGCGGTTCGACAATCTCGGCGCCTTCGCCGAGGCGACCTTCGGCGCCGGCACGGCGCAGCGCTGGATCGCCGGCCTGCGCCTGGATCGCGCGCAGGTCGAGGACACCCGGCGCAGCATCGGCATGATGGGCATGCCCAATCCCACCGCCGGGCAGACGCGCAGCGAAGACCTGGGCAGCGGCTTCCTGCGCGTGGAGCGCAACCTCTCGGCCGACACCGTCTGGTATGCCGGCCTGGGCCGCAGCGCACGCATGCCGGACTACTGGGAGCTGTTCTCTGCGGACATGGGCCCGATGGGCGCGGCCAACGCCTTCGCCGGGCTGCGCCCGGAACGCACCACCCAGCTCGATCTCGGCCTGCAGTACCGCGGCGCGACCGTGCAGGGTTGGGTCTCCGCCTACGCCGGGCGGGTGCAGGACTTCATCCTCTTTACCTATGCCGACGGCGGCATGATGGGCACCACCACCCGCGTCGACAATGTCGATGCGCGCATCGCCGGCGCCGAGGCGGGACTGGATTGGCAGCCGTTGCACGGCCTGACTCTCGGCGGCACGCTGGCCTACGCCTGGGGCGAGAACCGCAGCGACGGCACGCCCTTGCCGCAGATGCCGCCGCTGGAATCGCGGCTGCGACTGGAGTGGGAAGGGCAGCGCTGGTCGGCCGGGGCGTTGCTGCGCGCGGTGGCGCGGCAGGGGCGGGTGGCGTTGGACCAGGGCAACGTGGTTGGCCGCGACCTCGGCCGCAGCGCCGGTTTCGCCACGCTGGGGGTGAGCGGCGGCTACCGGGTCAGTGAGGGGCTGCGGCTGAGCGCCGGCATCGACAACGTGTTCGACCGCCGCTACAGCGAACATCTCAACCTGGCCGGCAGCGCCGACTTCGGCTTTCCGGCCGATCCGGTGCGCATCGCCGAGCCGGGCCGCAATCTGTGGCTGAAGGGCAACTACCGGTTCTGAGCGACCGGCGCACGCGACGCCCAGGCGGGCGTCGCGTGCGCCGCTCAGCCGTGGCCGATCAGAACCATTCCAGTAGCGAGATGCCGACGCCGACGTAGGTGGCGCGGTGGTTGTAGTCGATCATGCTCTCGCCATAGCCGTCGAACACCTGCACATGGCCGCGCAGCAGGTTGCTGATCGGGAAGCCCCAGTCCAGCTGCACCGCACCGTGCGAGCGGTCGCCGCCGCGCAGCGAATGCCGTGCCATCAGCGCCACCTCGTGGCCGTTGCGGTTGTAGATCAGGGTCGCATCGCCGCGGCCCATGTAGTCCTCGATGTCCGGATTGTTGTCCTGCTTGCGGCTCTCCGGGATGCGGTACCAGGGGCGCAGCACCAGCGCCCAGTTGTCGCGGTCCAGGCCGATGTTGAGCATCGCCCGGTTCCAGCTGCGCGACAGCGGATCGCTGCGGCCGTTGGACTGGTGGGTCAGCTGGATGCCGGTCATCCGTCCCTTCCAGCCGAACAGGCTGTAGTTGTTGCGGAACACCAGCATCAGTTCCGGCTCGTAGTTGGTCTCGCGGAACGGCCGCGACTGCTCGGAGTTGTACACCTGCCAGCGCGAGCTCTGGGTATAGGCGCCCCACAGGTCGCCGTTGTCGCCGAAGATGTTCTCCACGATCTTGGTCTTGAAGCTCAGCTGGAACTTCGCCTCCACGCTGTCCAGCGGCTCGGCGGTGGTCACCGTGTTGACCGGGTTCGGCGAGGACGGCAGCTCGTTCTTCTTGCTGGTCCAGAACGCCGGCAGCAGGTACACCGGCTTGTAGGCGCGCAGCTGGAAGGTGCCCAGCTTGGAGTCCTTGGCCAGTTCCCAGCGGCTGTCCAGCAGCGAGCCCTTGCCGGCATTGGCGATGGTGCTGTCGTAGCGGTCCTGCTTGAAGATCGCGGCGGCGCGCTGGCGGGTGCGCTCGGCGACGCCGGCGTCTTCCGGCACGCTGGCGTCCAGCTGTTGCTTCTGGCGTTCGCTGGCAGCCTTTGCCGCGGCATCGGCGGCCTGCGGATCGGCGGTGCGGCGCGACAACGCCTGGTCGTAGCAGGCCAGGCGGGCGGCGTCGCTGGAAATCGCCACGCAGGCTTCCGGCGAGGCGGGGGTGGGCAGGACTTCCTGCGCGTGCGCAAGCGGCACGGCCGCGATCGACAGCAGCAACAGGGGACGGACCTGACGATGGGACATGCGGTTCTCGCTGCAACGGGCGGCGCGGGCGGGTGGTGCGCTGCCGGGGTGAATGGCCGGCAGGGAAAATACAGGAAGTGACGACAACAGGGTCATCACACGTTCATGCTGCCGCCGCGACGCCGGCTTCAGGCGTGCTGCGTCAGAGCAGCCAGGCCACCGCGAACGCCGCGAGCATCGCCAGGGCCAGGCCGAGCTTGGCGGCGGTGCCCAGGACGATGCCCAGCCAGGTGCCGACGCCGACGCGGGTCGCCTGGCGCAGCTCGCGGCCGTGCCAGTACTCCCCGACCAGGGCACCGACGAAGGGGCCGACGAACAGCCCGATCGGCATGAAGAACATGCCGGCGATCCCGCCCAGCACCGATCCCCACAGCGCCTTGCGGCTGGCGCCGACGCGCTGCGCACCGAACGCGGTGGCCAGCAGGTCGACCAGCAGCGACAGCGCGGTGAGCACGCCGAGCACGGTCAGCGTCGGCCAGCCGAGCCGCTGGAAGCCGTCGGCCCAGGCCGCCAGCAGCATCCCGGCGAACATCAGCGGCGTGCCGGGCAGGGCCGGCAGCAGCACCCCTGCCAGCCCGACCAGAACCAGGAGACCGGCACAGACGTAATAGATGAACGCAGGGTCCACGTGGCTCACCGCGGGGGAGATTTGGGGGTTGACAGATGGGGTCTTTTTGCTGATTGCATTTTCATTTTGACCGGGGTAAGTTGCAGCCGCTGCGTTTGCAAAGGTCACCGTGAATCGTGGCCTGATGCGGTAGATCCACCGATCCGCTACATCGTTATACCTCGCTTCCTCCTTGCAACCAGCCGCCGCACCCCACGGCGTACCCACCCCTGAGACGTGTTCCAAGGAGTAAGTCGATCATGAACGGCACTGGCAATCGCGAAAACGGCACCGTGAAGTGGTTCAACGATGCCAAGGGTTTCGGTTTCATCAGCCGCGAAAACGGCGAGGACGTGTTCGTGCACTTCCGGGCGATCCAGACCCAGGGCTTCAAGAGCCTGAAGGAAGGTCAGAAGGTCAGCTTCACCGTGGTGCAGGGCCAGAAGGGCCTGCAGGCCGACGCGGTGCAGCCGCTCTGAGGCGTTGTCGCGCGCCGCGTCGCGCGCAGCAAAAAGGCCCGCACTGCGGGCCTTTTTGCGTTTCGGGGCAGGTCGGCGAGGCCGATCAGCGCGGCACGACGCGCCCGTTGACCACGCGCACGTAGGTGTTCTCGCGCACCCCGGCCAGGTCGCGTTGGTTGACCACGATCACCCGGCCGTCGTCCATCTGCACATGCACGTCGTAGGTATCGCTGGTGACGTTCTTCTGGATCTGGTTGCCGGCGAGTGCGCCAGCCGCCGCGCCGGCCACCGCCGACACGTTCTGGTTGCCCTTACTGCCGCCGGTGTGGTCGGAAATCTCGTGGCCGGCGACCGCGCCGACGATGCCGCCCAGGATCGCGCCCGTGGCCGACGGCGCGGTGCGGCCGGACGGTACGGTGTCGATGCGGGTGACGATGCCGCAGTCGGCGCAGCGGGTCTGGGTGTAACCGCCGCGCGCCGGCTGGCTGTAGCCGCCGCCGTAACCGCCGCCATAGCCCGGGGACGTGGCGCAGCCTGCCAGCGCCAGGGTCGCCACGGCAGCGGTGGCCATCAGTTGAATCTTCATGGGTGCTCTCCTCGACAGTGATGGAGCGCGGCGGCAGCGCCGCGTTCGCACGCATCCTGTCCACCCCTGCGTGAATGAAACGCCAACCCTGGCAGGTGCCGTTCAGCCTCGCGCCGGCTTGCGTCAGCGGCAATTCATCGATACGCGCACTGGCACATGTGCGCTGAAGCCACGCCGACAGCGCAGCGAGGCCTGCGTCGGTCCGTCAGCGAAACCCCTGCAGCAAGCTCGGCGCCGCTCTCAGCGAACGCTCAGCGGAAATCGCGGTGGCAGGCGTCGCAGCGTTCGTCGATCTGCTGGCGCGCCTGCGCCAGCGCGGCGCAGTCGGTCGGCGGCTGTGCCAGCGCCGCGTCCACACCGGCGCGCAGCGCATCGGCGTGCTCGCGGAAGCGGCTGTCGTCGGCCAGGTCGGGAAACGCCGTGCCCAGTTCGTCGCCGAGCAGGCGCAGCGTGCGCAGCCGCGCCTGCGGACCCGCGCCGCTGCATTGCCGGTGCGCGGTGTCGCGTTCGAGCAGCGCCAGTTGCTTGCCCATCACCTGCATCAGGCTGCGCGGGAACGGATCCTGCCGCGCCTGCACCGCGCGCAGCGCCATCACCGTCAGCACCAGGCCGAGCAACAGGCCGGCCAGCAGCACGAACAGATAGCGTGAGGTGGAGGCGGGCGGGGATGAGGGCGGCTTGGCCATGGCAGGCATGCGCAGCGGGATGGAGTGCCGATGGTACGCCTGCGGCGACGCGTCGCGCGCGGGCCGCCAAGCCACGCCGCGAATCCCCAGTCCCCAGTCCCCAATCCCGGCTCCCCAGGCAATCCCCTAAAATGCGCGGATGAACGAACAATGGCGCGAACGCTTCGCCGGCATCGACCGGCTCTACGGGCAAGGCACGATCGCGCGGCTGGCGCAGTGCCGGGTGGCGGTGGTGGGCATGGGCGGGGTCGGCTCGTGGGTGGTCGAGGCGCTGGCGCGCTCGGCCGTCGGGCATCTGACCCTGATCGACGCCGACGACATCTGCGTGTCCAACACCAACCGGCAACTGCCGGCACTGGCCGGTCAGTACGGGCGCAACAAGGCGGTGGCGATGGCCGAGCGCTGCGTGGCGATCAATCCGCAGATCGAGGCGGTGGCGGTCGAGGCCTTCCTCACCCCGACCAACATCGCCGACTTGCTCGATGCCGGCTTCGACCTGGTGATCGATGCCTGCGACAGCTTTCGGGTCAAGGTCGAGACCATCGCCTGGTGCCGGCGGCGCAAGCTGCCGCTGCTGACCGTGGGCTCGGCCGGCGGGCGCACCGATCCGACCCTGGTGCGGATCCGCGACGTGTCGCGCACCGAGCACGACGCCATGCTGGCGCTGATCCGCAAGAAGCTGCGCAGCGAATTCAATTTCCCCAAGAACCCGCAGCGCTATTTCGGCGTGCCGGCGGTGTACTCGCTGGAGAACGTGCGCTATCCGCAGGCCGATGGCAGCGTCTGCGGACTGCGTCCTGTGCTGGGGCCGGATGCGGCCTTGAACCTGGACTGCGGCGCCGGGCTGGGCGCGGCCACCCACATCACCGGTGCGTTCGCCTTCGCCGCGGTCGGCAAGGCGCTGGAGATGCTGTTGAAGCGCGCGGTGGCGCGCGAGGCGGCGGCCGCCTAGCGCGCGCTGGACGGCGGCGGCGCGTCCGGGGCGCGCGTGGCCGCGCCGCTCATCAGGTTGCGCTCGGTGCCGGCCTGCAGGAAGGCCAGCCGTTCCAGGTCGTGCGCCGGCTGCGGCCGGCCGAACAGGAAGCCCTGGAAGTGCCGGCAACCCATGGCCGAAAGCATCTCGCACTGCTGCGCATCCTCGATGCCTTCGGCCAGCGCGACCATGCCCATCACCTCCGAGATCTCCACGATCTTGGCCAGCAGGCGCCGCGAGGACTCGTCGGCCTTGGCGTCGTTGACGAACTGCCGGTCGATCTTGAGCTTGGTGACCGGCAGCGTCCTGAGCATGGCCAGCGACGAGAAGCCGGTGCCGAAATCGTCCAGCGCCCAGCCGATGCCGAACGCCTTGAGTTCGTGCATCTTGGCGCGCACCCCGGCGGTATCCACGTACAGCGCCGATTCGGTCAGCTCGAATTCCAGCGACGCCGGCGCCACGCCCTCGCTGGTGATCACCTGCTTCACCGACGCCACGAAGTTGGGATCGAGCAATTGCACCGGGCTGACGTTCACCGCGACCACCAGCGCACGCAGATCCTGCTCGTGCGACCAGCGCCGCAGCGTGCTGCAGACCTGGCGCAGCACTTCCAGTCCCACGTCCCGGATCAGCTGGCTCTCTTCGGCCAGCGGGATGAATTTGTCCGGGGTCAGCAGCTTGCCGCTGGGATGGCGCCAGCGCACCAGCGCCTCGGCGCCGAGCATGCTGCCGTTCGCGCTCACCTGCGGCTGGTACAGCACCTCGATCTCGCCATTGCCGACTGCACGCGCCAGTTCCCGCTCCAGCGAAATGCGCGCGTTCACGTCGTTGCGGTAGATGTGCAGGATCGCCGCGAGCAGGCCGGCCGCGCAGGCCATGTTGGAGATCGCGCCGAGCCGGCGCATCCCCAGCGGTGGCGAGGACGCCGGCGCCAGCCAGTCCAGTTCGCCCGAACCGAACGCGACGAAGGCGCCCAGGCACGCCAGCGGGAACACCAGCGCGCGGTAGCGGCGGCTGCGGTCGAACACGAACAGCGCGCCGGCCGCCAGCGGCAGGAAGAAGGTGTGCACCGAGCGCGGCACGGTGCCGATCGGCGCATCGATGAACGAGATCACCAGCACCACCACAAACACGCCATGCGCCACCAGCGACAACGAGGCCTCGTCGCAATGGCGGCGGCGGCACAGCGCGAGCAGGCCGACAGCCGTGAGCCCGACGAAGGCGAGCGCCAGTTCCGGCCGGCCGTAGTACAGGTAGCACACGGTCCACAAGGCGCCGAGCGTGGTGCACGAGACTCCGGCCAGGGTCAGGGTGCTGCGCATCTTGCGGCTGCGATTGCTGTCGCGGAATTTCAGGGAGACCCAGCTTTCGCCGTTGGAGACGTGTTTCTCCGAACTCGCGCCGCTTTTCATCGTCGTGGCGCTCGCATGCGCGATGGCTCCGCTCGCGCCGGAGCGGCCGCGGAGGAGGCGATCGCACGCGTGCGCCGCGCGCTGTGGAGAAGCGGGTAGGGGATACGGCTTGCCGGTTGTTTCACGCCAGGATGATCCGATCTGCCAGAACGCGTGCCATCGAGCCGGCCGCCGAGCCTTTTGCTGAGAGCGAACGGGTTCACACTCCGGTGCCTGGCGGACAAAAGATCCGCTCGCCGTTCAGCGCGGTGCACAGTAGCAGAAGCCAGCAGGCGGAGACCCTGTCGAAAGACCGTGATCCGGTAGCCCAGTTCACAGTTTCGTACGAAAGATGCGCGGCAAGCGACGTTCGCGCGGATCGCTGCAGCGTGGAGCTGCGCGTTGACTGGTGTGCCGGTGTGCCGAGCGGCGCTTGCGCGGGGCGCAACCACGCCGGCGAGCGGTGTGCGCTGTGTCTGCGGGACAGTCCTGCGTCAGCCCGGCGCGGCTGTGTCGGGAAGCACGTCGGGCAGGCCGAACAAGCGCTGCGCGTTGGCCGTGGTCTGCGCGGCGATGGAGGCGGCAGGTGCGTCGCGCAGCTCGGCGATGGTGTCCAGCACCGTGCGCAGCCGTGCCGGTTCGTTGCGCTGGCCGCGGATCGCGGCATCGGGCTGGTCCGGCGCATCGGTTTCCAGCAGCAGTTGTTGCAACGGCACCGTGGCGGCGAGCCGGCGCAGGCGCTGCGCCCGTGCGTAGGTGACAGGCCCGCCCAGGCCGATCAGGAAATCCAGCGACTGCAACTGTGCCGCCTGCTCGGCGCTGCCGGCGAAACTGTGCACCACGCCACGCAGGCGCCCGACCTTGCGGATCGCCAGGATCACCGCGTCCACCGCGCGCCGCGCATGCACGATCACCGGCAGGTCGAACTCTCGTGCCAGTTGCAGCTGGCCGGCGAAGTAGCGCTGCTGGTCGGCTTCGTCCAAGCCTTCGACGAAGAAGTCCAGGCCGCATTCGCCGATCGCGCAGGGACGCTCGCGTTCGATCCACTCGCCGAGCAAGGCCAGGTGCTCGGGCCGGTGCTCGGCCAGAAACAGCGGATGCAGGCCATACGCCGGATACAGGCCGGGCGCGGCCGCGCAGACCGCACGCAGCTTCGCCCAGGACGCCGCGGTCACCGCCGGCACCACCTGCGCCTGCACGCCCGCCACCTGCGCGCGCGCGATCACCGCGTCGCGGTCCGGATCGAACTCTTCCGCGTCCAGGTGGCAGTGGCTGTCGATCAACGGCATCGGCGCTCAGCGGCGCACGCGTTGCGCGGTCGAGTTCAGCGGCTCGGTGGCCGGCGCCGGGGTGCGGGTCTTCCAGTTGGCCAGCAGCAGGGTGCCCAGGCCGAACACGATCTCGTCGATGAAGGGCACCGGATCGGGCAGCAGCACGCTCAGCACGAACAGCCCGGCGGTGATCTTGAACAGCGTCGGGTAGCGCAATTTGCCCGCCCAGCGCAGCAGCGGATAGACGATCGGGTTGGGCATGTCAGGTGCTCCGGGGCAGCGGTGGAAACGCTAACAGCTTTGATATGGCGACGTTCCGGGGGCGTTACCAGTCGCGTGTACGCCGCGTTACTGAATAGGGAGCGGATCGGTTCAGCTTCGGCATGGTAATCACAGCACCGTAGACAACGCGGTCAGCCCGCAGGAGAGCACACATGAAAAGCACTACGACAACCGTTCTGGTCGCGGCTGGCGCCTTGCTGGTCGGCGGCGTCGCCACCGCGGCCTTCATGAACAATCGTGACAAACCGGTGGACGTCGCCAGCAGCGACGTGCGCCCGGCCCTGGACAATACCCGCGGCGACAGCGCGATGGACAACAGCGTCGGCGGCAAGCTCGAGTACGCCGACGTGGTCCGGGTCGACCCGATTACCCAGAAGCAGCAGCGCTACGCCGAGGTGATCGGCACCGAGCCGCTGCGCCAGACCTCCACCACCACCACGCCGCGCCAGGTGTGCAACGACGTGGTGGTACAGGAGCGCCTGCCCGAGCGCGACGGCAATGTCGGCGGCACCGTGGTCGGTGCGGTGGTCGGCGGCCTGCTCGGCAACCAGATCGGCCATGGCAACGGCCGCAAGGCCGCGACTGCGGCCGGCGCGGTGGCCGGTGGCTTCATCGGCAACCGCATCGACCAGAACCACGTCGGCGGCCGCGTGGTCGACCGTACCGAGCGCCAGTGCCACACCGAGAACAGCACCGCGCAGTCCTCGACCATCACCGGCTACAACGTGACCTACCGCAACGACGACGGCACCACCGGCACCATGCGCATGGACAGCAAGCCGGGCAGCCGCATCGCCATGGGCACGCAGGACGTGGTCAAGGGCTATGACGTGACCTACCGTTACGACGGCCAGGAAAAGACCGTGCGCATGGACGACCGCCCGAACAGCGACCGCCTGCCGGTGCTGGACGGCCGCCTGGTCACCCAGACCGCCTCGGCCGGCGACGTCGCCGTCAGCCAGCGCTGAGTCGCAGCGCGGTTGCACCTCCGAAGGCCGGCGCGTGCGCCGGCCTTCGTCTATCTGCGGGCGGCGGCGCGGGCGGGACCGATACAATGCGGTTTTCGCCGTGGATGCCGCCATGCCCCTGCCTTGCGACGACCTGTTCAACGTAGCCGCGCTGCTCAGCGAGGAGGAGCGCGCGATCCAGCAGGCGGTGGCGCGCTTCGTCGATGCGAAAGTGCTGCCGGTGATCGGCGACGCCTTCGACCAGGCGCGGTTCCCGCGCGAACTGGTGCCGGAACTGGCGCAACTGGGGCTGCTCGGCGCCAGCCTGCCGGCCGGGCAGGGCGGTGGCGGCCTCAACGCGGTCTGCTACGGCCTGATCTGTCAGGAACTGGAGCGCGGCGACAGCGGCCTGCGCAGTTTTGTCAGTGTGCAGTCCTCGCTGTGCATGTACCCGATCCATGCCTATGGCAGCGACGCGCAACGCCAGCGCTGGTTGCCGGCGATGGCCGCCGGCACGGCGATCGGCTGTTTCGGCCTGACCGAGTCCCAGGGCGGCTCCGACCCGGCGGCGATGCAGACCCGTGCGGTCCGCGACGGCGATGGTTGGCGCCTGAGCGGCAGCAAGATGTGGATCACCAACGGCAGCATCGCCGACGTGGCGATCGTGTGGGCGCAGACCGACGACGGCATCCAGGGTTTCCTGGTCGAGGCCGGTACCCCGGGCTTCGGCACCCAGGACATCGCGCACAAGATGAGCCTGCGTGCCTCGGTGACCTCGGCGCTGTTCTTCGACGATGTGCGCCTGCCCGACAGCCAGCGCCTGCCCGGCGTGCGCGGTCTGAAGGGTCCGCTGGCCTGCCTGACCCAGGCCCGCTACGGCATCAGCTGGGGCGCGATCGGCGCGGCCATCGCCTGCCTGCGCGAGGCGCTGGCCTATGCCGGCGAGCGCATGCTGTTCGGGCGGCCGCTGGCGGCGACGCAGAGCGCGCAGATCAAGCTGGCCGACATGGCACGGCGCATCGCCAGCGCGCAGTTGCTGGCGCTGCAACTGGGCCGGCTCAAGGACGCCGGCACGCTGCAGCCGGCGCAGGTGTCGCTGGCGAAGTGGAACAACGTGCGCATGGCCCTGGACATCGCCCGCGAATGCCGCGACCTGCTCGGCGGAGCCGGCATCACCACCGACTACGGTGCGATCCGGCATGCGCTGAACCTGGAATCGGTGATCACCTACGAGGGCACCGAGACCGTGCACCAACTGGTGGTCGGTCGCGAACTGACCGGCATCAATGCGTTTTGAAGCCATCGCCCGCGGCCGGCCGCGGGCCTGTTCAAAGGAGAACCGACGATGAGCGTCTTCGATGTGCGCGTGGAAACCGAGCGCCTGGTGCTGCGCCCGCCCACTGCCGAGGATTTCGCGGCGTTCTGCGCCTTTTCCGCCGACGCCGAGACCATGCATCACCTTGGCGGCGTGCAGGCGCCATCGGTGGTCTGGCGCAGCCTGACCTCGCTGGTCGGCAGCTGGCAGTTGCAGGGATTTGCGATGTTCTCGGTGATCGAGAAGCGTAGCGGGCAGTGGATCGGCCGGGTCGGTCCCTGGCAGCCGTACGGCTGGCCGGGTCCGGAGGTCGGCTGGGGCATCGCCCGCGCGTTCTGGGGCCAGGGCTATGCGCCGGAGGCGGCCGCGGCGTCGATCGGCTGGGCGTTCGCGCAATTGGGCTGGGCCGAGGTGATCCACACCATCGTGCCGGACAACGCCAACTCCAAGGCGGTGGCGGCCAAGCTAGGCTCGCGCTACCTGCGCCAGGACCGCCTGCCCGAGCCGCTGCAGGCATTAGACGTGGAAGTGTGGGGGCAGTCGCGCGCGCAGTGGCAGGCGCGGGGCTGAGCCACGACGACGGCGGCATTCGACACAGGAGCGGCGCATGGCATCCGAACGTTTTCCCCTGACCGTGTACGGCATGGCGCTGTCCGGCAATTGCTACAAGGTGCGGCTGTTGCTGGACCAGCTCGGCTGCGGCTACCGCTGGGTCGAGGTCGACAGCGCCAACGGCCAGACCCGCACCCCGGCGTTCCTGGCCAAGAATCCCAACGGCAAGGTGCCGCTGCTGGAACGCGAGGACGGGCGCGTGCTGGCCGAATCCAACGCCATCCTGTGCTGGCTGGCCGAGGGCACCGGGTATCTGCCCGCCGATCCCTGGCAGCGCGCGCAGGCGCTGAGCTGGCTGTTCTTCGAGCAGTACAGCCACGAACCCTACGTAGCGGTGGCGCGCTTCGTCTGCGGCTGGACGCCGCCCGACTCGCCGCGCCGTGCCGAACTGCCACGCCTGCGCGAGGGCGCGCTGCGGGCGCTGGCGGTGATGGAGCAGCACCTGCAGGCGCAGGCCTGGTTCACCGGGCCGGCCTACGGCATCGCCGATATCGCGTTGTTCGCCTATACGCATTGCGCCGGCGATGCCGGCATCGCGCTGACCCAGTATCCGGCGCTGTGCGACTGGCTGCAGCGGGTGCGCGCGACGCCGGGTTTCGTGGCGCTGCCGCCGCTGCCGGAGGACGTGCAGGCACGTTTGGCGCAGACCGGGACGTCAACGGCGTTCACCTGACTGCCGCGCGCCGGCGGCTAGCCTGCAGGTCCATTCGGTCAGGAGTAACGCCATGAGCCAGTACCGCATCGCCGTGTTCGTCGGCAGCCTGCGCAAGGAATCGTTCAACCGGCGTCTGGCGCACGCGCTGGAGCGACTTGCGGGCGACCGAGCCCGTTTCGAGTACGTCGAGATCGGCGACCTGCCGCTGTACAACCAGGACCACGACCACGACTATCCGGCACAGGGCCGGCGCCTGAAGACGCAGGTCAGCGGCGCCGACGCGGTGCTGTTCGTCACCCCCGAATACAACCGTTCCATCCCCGGTGTGCTCAAGAACGCCATCGACCTCGGCTCGCGGCCGTACGGCGAGAGCGCCTTCGCCGGCAAGCCGGCCGCGGTGTGCGGCACCTCGCCCGGGGCGATCGGCACCGCTCTGGCGCAACAGCACCTGCGCAACGTGCTGGCTTACCTGGACATGCCGGTGCTGGGGCAGCCGGAGATCTTTCTGCAGTTCAAGGAGGGCCTGATCGCCGAGGACGGCGCGATCGACGACGAGCGCACGCGCAAGTTCCTCGCCGGTTTCGTCGACAAGTTCATCGCCTGGATCGACGAACTGCAGGCCTGAAGCGCCATCGCGGCGCGTGCCGTGGTGCGCGGATGGGGCAGGGCGGCCCTTGTGCGACGCGGTCTCGGCGAGGTTCTCAACCGCTTGTCCCCAGACTTGTCCCCAGCCTCTGGCGAGGCGTGGAGACGCAGGTGCCGCCGCTCAGGCAGGCGCCGTGTGTTGAGCGTCGCCCTAGCCCCGGCCGGGCGCGGCGACTAAAATCGGCGCCCGGGCCGCGGTGAGGCCGCGCCCGGCGCCCGCGCCCCACAGAGAAGACCCAGCCTATGTCCGCCCGTCCCGGCTACCGCGGCGATCGCAAAAGCGAGCGCAGCGAACGCAGCGAGCCGCGTCTCGACCAGTTGCGCGTGCCGCCGCACTCGATCGAGGCCGAACAGGCCGTGCTCGGCGGCCTGATGCTGGCACCGGACGCCTACGACCGGGTCAACGATCAGTTGACCGAAAATGATTTCTACCGGCGCGATCACCAGTTGATCTACCGCGCGATTCGCGAGCTGGCCGAGAAGGGGCGCCCGTTCGACGCGGTGACCCTGGGCGAGTGGTTCGAATCGCAGGGCAAGCTGGAGATGGTCGGCGACGGCGCCTACCTGATCGAACTGGCCAGCACCACGCCCTCGGCCGCCAACATCGTCGCCTACGCCGAGATCGTCCGCGACAAGGCGGTGCTGCGGCAGTTGATCGAGGTCGGCACCACCATCGTCAACGACGGCTTCCAGCCGGAAGGGCGCGAGAGTTCGGAACTGCTGGCGTCGGCGGAAAAGGCGGTGTTCCAGATCGCCGAGGCCGGCGCGCGCGGACGCAGCGACTTCGTGGCGATGCCCGGCGCGTTGAAGGACGCGTTCGAGGAACTGCGCAACCGCTTCGAGAACGGCGGCAACATCACCGGCCTGCCGACCGGCTACAACGACTTCGACGCGATGACCGCCGGCCTGCAGCCGACCGACCTGATCATCCTCGCCGCGCGTCCGGCGATGGGCAAGACCACCTTCGCGCTGAACATCGCCGAATACGCGGCGATCAAGTCGAAGAAGGCGGTGGCGGTGTTCTCGATGGAAATGTCCGCCTCGCAGCTGGCGATGCGCCTGATCTCCTCCAACGGCCGCATCAACGCGCAGCGCCTGCGCACCGGCCAGCTCGAGGACGAGGACTGGGCGCGGGTCACCGGTGCGATCAAGATGCTCAAGGAGACCAAGATCTTCATCGACGACACGCCGGGCGTGTCGCCGGAAGTGCTGCGCTCCAAGGCGCGCCGGCTCAAGCGCGAGCACGACCTGGGCCTGATCGTGATCGACTACCTGCAGCTGATGTCGGTGCCCGGCAACAGCGAGAACCGCGCCACCGAGATCTCGGAGATCTCGCGTTCGCTCAAGGGCCTGGCCAAGGAGTTGGGGGTGCCGGTGATCGCGCTGTCGCAGCTCAACCGCTCGCTGGAAACCCGCACCGACAAGCGCCCGGTGATGGCCGACCTGCGCGAATCGGGCGCGATCGAGCAGGACGCGGACATGATCGTGTTCATCTACCGCGACGACTACTACAACAAGGAAAATTCGCCGGACAAGGGCCTGGCCGAAATCATCATCGGCAAGCACCGCGGCGGCCCGACCGGGTCGTGCAAGCTCAAGTTCTTCGGCGAATACACCCGCTTCGACAATCTCGCCCACGATTCGGTAGGCGCGTTCGAGTAAGCCTGCGCGCTACGCGCACATCATCTTGCTAGTGCGGCGCCCGGTACGTTCCGGGCGCCGGCTTGAGGGCGCGACGCAGCGATCAGTAGGGAATCTCGATCTCGGCGTTGCTGGTGGCGTCGTAGGTGTTGGCGCCGTACTCGGCGTGGTGGGTGCAGACCACGGTGATCTTGCGATAGATGCCGTAGACGAAGTTCGACTTGAAGTGCACGTCGACCAGCGCGCCGTTGCCTTCCTCGTCGTAGTCGGTGGTGTAGCCGTTGCCGATCTGATCGTAGGCGTTGCAGCGCACGTTGATGTAGTTGGCATCGACGCGGTCGTTGTTGGCGTTGGCGAAGCGCGAGTACGCGCGGATCTTCAGGCGCTTGCCGCCGGCCGGACGTCCGTCGGACTCGTAGCCCTGGTTCTGGATCACCCCCTGCAGCGTGTAGACCGGCGTGCTGCCGCCGCCGCCACCGCCGCCGCCGCACTCGATGCCGTTGTCGAGGCTGACCTCGTTCTGTAGCTGGATGGGTTCGGCGGTGCAGGCCATCGCCAGCGGGGCGGCGAGGCTCAGTGCGAGGGTGAGGGCGACTTTTGCGATGCGCTTGTCCATGGATCTTGCTCTCCTGAGAGTCTTGCGGATGTCTGCGATGGGCATGACCGTGCTGCGCCGTTGGCTGCCCGCAGCGCGTCGCGGCCCTGTCGATGCAGGTCCGGGCGCGGGCGGTTCGGGGCGCACGCAGCCGCGCTCGCCGGCCGTGGTGGCCGTGAGGTCGCAGAAGCGATGGCGGATGTTCCCCGTGCGCGCGAGACGGCCGTGGCCGTGTCGTGCGCGGTGCAGCGAAAGCACGGATGACGTCCTTCCCCGGAACGTCATCCAACAGCGGCGGTCGCGGCGCCGCTTCGACATGACGGCGCCCGCCACGGCGTTATAGCAGGGAGGATGAGGTGCACGCGCGCGGCGTGTGGCGATGTCTACGAAATCCGGTCAGCACGGCACTCGCGCAGCAGCATCGGCAGCGTCGAAGCGGGTACGGGCGTTCCGCATGCTCACCTGGCCGCTGCACCCGATCCGTATCATGGCGCGTCCTTCGCTGCGTCCCCTCGCATGAGCTACGCCATCGTCTGGTTCCGGCGCGACCTGCGCCTGCACGATCAACCCGCCCTGCAGGCCGCGCTGGATGCCGGGCATACGCCGGTGCCGGTGTACCTGCACAGTACGGAAGACGAGGGCGCATGGGCCGCCGGCGCGGCTTCGCGCAGTTGGCTGCAGCGCTCGCTGGCAGCGCTGGACGCGCAACTGCGCGCGCGCGGTTCGCGCCTGATCCTGCGCCAGGGCCCGGCCGAGGTCGCCTTGCGCCAGGTGATCGCCGACTGCGGCGCGGAGGCGGTGTACTGGAACCGCCGCTACGAGCCGGCCACGCAACCGCGCGACGCGCGGCTCAAGCGCGAACTGCGCGAACAGGGCCTGGAGGTGCACAGCCACAACAGCGCGCTGCTGTTCGAACCCTGGCAACTGGCGACGCAGCAGGGCGGCCCGTACAAGGTGTTCACCCCGTTCTGGCGCAGCGCCTTGAGCCATTGGCAGGTGCCCGCGTTGCAGGCCGCGCCGAAGACGCTGCCAGCGCCGCCCAAGGATCTGGACAGCCTGCCGCTGGAACGACTCGGCCTGGCGCCGGCGCTGGACTGGGATCGCGGCTTCTGGGAGGTCTGGCAGCCGGGCGAGGCGGGCGCACACGAGGCGCTGGACGTGTTCGTCGACGGCGCGCTGCGCGACTATCTCGATGGCCGCGACCGCCCCGACCAGGTCGGCACCTCGCGGCTGTCGCCGCACCTGCATTTCGGCGAGATCGCGCCATGGCGCATCGTCGCGACGCTGGAACGGCAGCGCCGCGCCGCCACCGCCGCGGCGATCGACGGCTACATCCGCCAGCTCGGCTGGCGCGATTTCGCCCACCACCTGCTGCACCATTTCCCGGACACGCCCGAGCGCAACCTCAATCCGCGCTTCGAGCGCTTTCGCTGGGCCAAGCCCGATGCGGCGACATTGCACGCCTGGCAGCGCGGACGCACCGGCGTGCCGATCGTCGATGCCGGCCTGCGCGAGCTGTGGCACACCGGCTGGATGCACAACCGCGTGCGCATGATCGTCGCCAGCTACCTGTGCAAGCACCTGCGCGTGCATTGGTCCGAAGGCGCGCGCTGGTTCTGGGACACCCTGGTCGATGCCGACCTGGCCAACAACACCCTGGGCTGGCAGTGGGTGGCCGGCACCGGCGCCGATGCCGCGCCGTATTTCCGCGTGTTCAATCCGGTGACCCAGGCGCAGAAGTTCGATCCGAAGGGCGAGTACATCGCGCGTTGGGTGCCGGAACTGGCAGCGCTGCCGGTGGCCGACCGCTTTGCGCCCTGGCAGGCACCGCAGCGACTGGCGCACGCCGCCCCGCAGTATCCGCGGCAGCCGATCGTGGACCTGGCCGCCGGCCGCGATGCGGCGCTGGCCGCCTATCGCGAGACCGCCGCCGGCTGAGCACTGCGCGGTGTTGCGTGGCGCAGCACGGCCGCAGGCGCGATTGACGCCCTTCGCGGGGCCATGATTCACTCCGGGCTCGGACAGGAGCCCGCATGGCCACCAGCTCAGCTCGCCGCAAGCCGCAGCGCGAACCGATGTCGCGCGTGGACACCGCCTGGTTGCGGATGGACCGGCCGACCAATCCGATGATGATCACCGGCGTGCTGATGTTCGACGAGCCGCTGACCCTGCCTGCGCTCAAGCAACTGGTGCGCAAGCGCTTCCTGGCCTTCCCGCGGTTCCTGCAGAAGCCGGTGGAGACCGCCACCGGCGCCTACTGGCAGCGCGACGACGATTTCGATCTGGACTGGCACGTGCGTCTTTCGGCCTTGCCCGGGCGCGGGCAGAAGAAGGCGCTGGAGCGCTTCGCCGGGCAGATGGCCTCCACGCCCTTGGACAAGACCAAGCCGCTGTGGCAGTTCCACCTGATCGAGCGCTACGAAGGCGGCTCGGCGCTGGTGGCGCGCATCCACCACAGCTATGCCGACGGCATCGCGCTGGTGCAGGTGCTGCTGTCGCTGACCGATACCCAGCGCACCCCGGAGCCGTCGGCGCAGCTCGGGCGCGCCTGGCTCAAGGACGACGGCAAGGAGGTGGTGCGCCGGGTCGGCGCGGTGGACCGCTACCTCAAGCTCGGCGGGCGCATGCTCGACAAGGGCCGGGCGATGGCGCAGGACCCGAACCTGCCGCAGATGCTGGCGCGCGAAGGCGGGCTGATCGGCCGCGAACTGGTCAATGCGCTGCTGCTGGCCGACGATCCGCCGACGCTGCTGCGCGGCCGCCTCGGCGTCAGCAAGCGCGTGGCCTGGGCCGAGCCGCTGGACCTGGACGAGGTCAAGGCGGTGGGCCGCGCCTGCGACTGCACGGTCAACGACGTGCTGATGGCGACCATGGCCGGCGCCCTGCGCGACTACATGCTCGAACGCGGCGAACGCCTGGACGGGGTGACCCTGCGCGCCACCGTGCCGGTCAACCTGCGCCCGCTGGAGCACGCGCGCAAGCTCGGCAACCACTTCGGCCTGGTGTTCCTGGACCTGCCGGTGGGCGAGGCCAATCCGGTGCGGCGCCTGCAGTGCGTGGCCGAGTCGATGCAGCAGCTCAAGCAGTCGCGCCAGGCGATGGTGGTGTTCGGCCTGCTGGCGGCGGTGGGCATGGCGCCGGCGGCGCTGCAGTCGGCGGCGCTGGACCTGTTCAGCCGCAAGGCCACCACCGTGGCGACCAACGTGCCGGGGCCGCAGCAGCCGCTGTACCTGGCCGGCAGCCGCGTGCGCGAGATGATGTTCTGGGTGCCGCAGACCGGCTCGATCGGCGTCGGCGTGTCGATCATGAGCTACAACCACCGCGTGCACTTCGGCCTGATCGGCGATGCGCGGCTGATTCCCGACCCGGACGCGGTGATGCGCCGGGTCGGCGCCGAATTCGAAAAGCTGCTGTACCTGGCGCTGATGGGCGATTGGGAGCAGCCGCTGCGCGCGGCCGACGCCGAAGACCTGCTGCCGTCTTCCTGAACCGGGCGCATCGCGCGCCGGGCTGCGTTCATCCGCGCCTCGCGTGGCCCTGTTTATGCTGCCGCCACGTCAAACCAGGTTCGGAGAGAACATGATGAAAACGACCACCCTTCGCGGCGTGTACGTGGCCCTGGCCAGTGCGCTGGTGCTGTCCGCCTGCGCCACCGGCGGCTCCTACGTGCAGCGCGACCAGTACGGCAATCCCACCGAGCAGCAGAACCGCACCGGCCGCGGCGCGCTGATCGGCACCGCGGTCGGCGTCGCCGCAGGCCTGCTCAGCGGCAGCAGCGCCACCGAGCGCCGCCAGCACGCGATGATCGGCGCAGGCATCGGCGCGCTCAGCGGCGCGGCGATCGGCAACTACCAGGATCGGCAGGAACGCGCGCTGCGCGAGCGCACCGCCAACACCGGTATCGACGTGCGCCGCGACGGCGACAACATCACCCTCAACCTGCCCGACGGCATCACCTTCGACTTCAACCAGTCCACGCTCAAGCCGCAGTTCTATTCGGCGCTCAACGGCGTGGCCCAGACCCTGGGCGAATACAACCAGACCATGATCGAGGTGGTCGGCCACACCGACAGCATCGGCAGCGATGCGGTCAACCAGCGTCTGTCCGAACAGCGCGCGTCCTCGGTGGCCGCCTACCTGACCGCGCAGGGCGTGCAGCCCGAGCGCATCCAGACCCTGGGCGCGGGCAAGAAGTACCCGATCGCCGACAACAGCACCGAGGCCGGTCGCGCGCAGAACCGCCGCGTGGAGATCCGCGTGGTGCCGCTGCGCGCCTCGGCCGGCTGACCGATCCGCCGACCGCAACGACGAACGGGCCGCACTGCGGCCCGTTCGCGTTTCTGCGCTGCTGCTGCGACGCGTTGCGCGCGGCGCGGCTCAGACCAGTGCCACGTCCTCTTCGTCCTCGGCTTCCGTTTCCAGTGCCGCCGGCACCGGCGCCGGTGTGGCTGCGATGCGCGGCAGGCTGGCCAGCGACTGGGTGTTCATCGCCACACCGCTGCAGAGGGTGAACTCGGCGCCGTCCTCGGCCTGCTGCGTGGCCAGCTTGGCCGGGCACTGCGCCATCATGTAGCTGACGTCGAAGTTGAGCTTGTCGACCAGGAAGTCGACGAAGGCGCGCACCTTCGGCGAGAGCATGCGCCCGCCCGGGAACACCGCGTTGAAGTCCAGGTCCGGCCCGACCCAGCCGCCGAGCACGCGCCGCGCCTTGCCGGCCTCGATCAGCGGCTTGATCGTCGCATCGCTGGCCAGCACCAGGCCTTCGCCGCAGACCAGGCCGCCGATCAGCGCCGCCGAATCGTTGGCCAGCAGGATCGGCTGGACCAGGAATTCGCCGCTCTGCTTGCCGTTGCGCAGCGGCCAGCACAGCCGGTTGCCTCCGCCGCGGCCGTTGCTCAGCGCCAGCGTGCGGTGGTGCTGCAGATCGTCCGGATGCAGCGGTTCGCCATGGCGCTCGATGTAATACGGGCTGGCGAAGACCTGGGTGCGGAAGGTGGCGAGCTTGCGCGCGACCATGGTCGAATCCGGCAGCGTGCCCATGTGCAGGGCCACGTCCACGCCTTCGGCGATCGGGTCGACCTTGTCGCTGGTCATGATCATCTCCAGGCGCACTTCCGGGTGCTGGCGGTGGAATTCGCCCAGGATCGGCGCCACCCACGAGATGCCGGCCGAATAGGGCACGCTGAAGCGCAGCCAGCCGCGCGGGCCGGCCTGCAGCTGGCCCACCGCGCTCTCGGCTTCCTCCAGTTCGCGGGCGATGCGCTGGCAATGCTCGTGGTAGACCGCGCCGGCCTCGGTCAGCCCGAGCCGGCGCGTGGTCCGGTGCAGCAGGCGCGCGCCCAGCCGCGCTTCCAGGTCCTGCACCTTGCGGCTGACGGTGGTCTTGGGTAGGCCGAGGGCGTTGGCCGCGGCGATGAAGCTGCCTTGCTCGACCACCTTGACGAAGATCAGGGTGTCGTTGAGATCGTGGCTCATGGCGGTTCCTTGAGGTGGAGGCGATTGGACCGATAGCGGGACGATTATTCCCCTTAATTCGGACTAATCAAGTGCGGCTTTGGCGCCTAATTTGTCCGCATTCGCCATCACCGACGAGCTTTACCCATGTCGATGCGCACGCTGTTCCAGTTTTTCGCCTGCCCCGATCGCCAGCTGCGGCGCCGTCCCGCGCCGGTGGCGACGGCGCAATCCCTTTACCCGAAAGCGTTTCGCGAGTTCACGCCGCCGCCGCGGCGGCAGGGCGGCAGCAGCCTGCGCCTGGGCGCGTCCGGCACCGACCGGCTGGGGCGAATCGCGATTGTCCCGTCCGCGGGAGGAAAAGTCCCGTGAGCGGGATGTTGGCCCCCGAAGTCCTGGTCCTCGGGGGCAGCGGCACGCTCGGGCAGGGCGTGGTCCAGGCGTTGCTGGAGGCGGGCAGCCCGGTGCTGGCAGTGGCGCGCGATCGCGCCCGCCTGGCCGCGCTGCGCGATCGCCACCGCGACGAACCCGCGCTGGACGTGCTGTCCGGTTCGGTCGGCACCGACGCGGCTGCCGCGGCCCTGGTCGCCGAGATCGCGCAGCGGCCGCGGCCGCTGGCCGCGGTGGTCGCTGCCCTGGGCAGCCCGCTGCGCCCCGGGCGCCTGCTGGAGCGACCGCTGGGGGCGCTGCGCCGGCGCCTGGATGCGGATCTGCTGCCGCACCTGGCTGCCGCCCGGCATCTGCTGCCGCTGCTGGCGCAGCACGAGCGCGGCGCCCGCTACGTGCTGTTGGGCAGTCCCTGCGCGCTGCGCGCCTGGTCCGGGCATGGCGACAGTTCGGTGGCGGCGGCGGCGATCCGCATGCTCGCCCAGGTGCTGCACGAGGAAGCCAAGCCGCTGGGCGTGCACGTGCATCTGCTGTCGCTGTCCGCGCCGGTGTGCCGCAGCGACGACGCCATCGGCGACTGCCCGGAGTGGTTCACCACCCTCGGCGTCGGCCGCGCCGTGGTCCACCTGCTGGCCGAACCGCAGCGGCCGGACCGTGCGCTGGTCGAGATCGACCGCCGCCACTTCGCCCAGCCGCGCAGCGCCTTGCTCACCCCCTTGCCGTTTTCCTTCTCCACCCACGAGGTCTCTCCATGAATCCGATTCCGATGCCGTCGCGCCTGCTGCCGGGCGCCCTGCGCCCGCTGGCGGTGGCGCTGCTGGTCGCCACGCTCGCCGCCTGCGGCGGCAAGGCCAACGAACAGGGCGCGCCGCCGCCGCCGAGCGTGGGCGTGGCGCCCGCGCTGCAGAAGCAGATCAGTCAGTGGGACGAGTTCAGCGGCCGCGTCGAGGCGGTCGAGCACGTCGACCTGCGCCCGCGCGTGTCCGGCTACATCGACAAGGTCAACTACGTCGAAGGGCAGGAGGTGAAGAAGGGCGATGTGCTGTTCACCATCGACGCGCGCAGCTACCGCGCCGACCTGGCCCGCGCCGAGGCCGATCTGGCGCGCGCACGCACCCAGGCCAAGCTCAGCGCCAGCGAGGCCGCGCGCGCCAAGACCCTGTCCGAACAGCAGGCCATCTCCACCGAGAGCTGGGAACAGCGGCGCGCCGCGGCCGAGCAGGCACAGGCCGACGTGCTGGCCGCGCAGGCGGCGGTGGACAGCGCACGCTTGAACCTGGAATGGACCCAGGTGCGCGCGCCGATCGCCGGCCGCGCCGGCCGCGCGATGGTCACCGCCGGCAACCTGGTCAGCGCCAGCGTGCTGACCACGCTGGTGTCGCTGGACAAGGTGCACGTGTACTTCGACGCCGACGAAGGCACCTTCCTGCGCTATGCGCAGATGGCGCGCGACGGCCAGCGCCCGAGCGAGCGCGACGGCAGCCTGCCGGTGCAGGTCGGCCTGGTCGGCGAGGACGGCTATCCGCACGCCGGCAAGGTCGATTTCCTCGACAACCAACTGGTGCGCAGCACCGGCACCATCCACGTGCGCGCGCTGCTGGACAACGCCGACCGCCGCTTCACCCCCGGCCTGTTCGCGCGGGTGCGGCTGCTCGGCAGCGGCCGCTTCGACGCGGTGCTGATCGACGACCGCGCGGTGCTCACCGACCAGGACCGCAAGTACGTCTACGTGGTCGACAAGGACGGCAAAGCGCAGCGGCGCGACGTGCAGCTCGGCCGCAGCGCCGACGGCCTGCGCATCGTGCGCAGCGGCCTGTCCGCCGGCGACAAGGTCATCGTCGACGGCGTGCAGAAGGTGTTCATGCCCGGCATGCCGGTGCAGGCCAAGCCGATCGCGCAGACCGCGTCTCCTGCCGCACCGCGTCAGGCCGTCGCCCTCGACTGAGTCGCGGGCGCCGACGCAGCACCGGCCGGGTCATGACCTGCCGGCCGCGCCCGCCGGGCCCGCGATGGCCCGGCGTCGCCACCGGCATGCCTGCGTCCGCGCCCGGCCCCCCGTTTCATCCGTTTCCAGGACCACCACCCATGGACTTTTCCAGATTCTTCATCGACCGGCCGATCTTCGCCGCCGTGCTGTCGATCGTCATCTTCGCCGCGGGCCTGATCGCCATCCCGCTGCTGCCCATCGGCGAATACCCGGACGTGGTGCCGCCCTCGGTGGTGGTACGCACGGTGTACCCCGGCGCCAACCCCAAGGTCATCGCCGAGACCGTCGCCACGCCGCTGGAGGAAGCGATCAACGGCGTGGAGAACATGATGTACATCAAGTCGGTCGCCGGCTCCGACGGCGTGCTGCAGATGACCGTGACCTTCCGCCCGGGCACCGATCCGGACGATGCCGCGGTCAAGGTGCAGAACCGCGTGGCACAGGCGCAGGCGCGCCTGCCCGAGGACGTGCGCCGGCAGGGCGTGACCACGCAGAAGCAGTCGCCGACCTTCCTGATGGTGGTGCACCTGACCTCGCCCAAGGGCAAGTACGACACCCTGTACCTGCGCAACTACGCGCGCCTGCACGTCAAGGACGCATTGGCGCGGATCCAGGGCGTGGGCGATGCGCAGGTGTTCGGCGGCGGCGACTACGCGATGCGCGCATGGCTGGATCCGGAGCGGGTGGCCGCACGCGGGCTCACCGCCAGCGATGTGGTCGCGGCGATGCGCGAGCAGAACGTGCAGGTCTCCGCCGGCCAGCTCGGCGCCGAGCCGATGCCGGAGAGCAAGTTCCTGACCCTGATCAACGCGCAGGGCCGCCTGCGTACCGAACAGGAGTTCGGCGACATCGTGCTCAAGGTCGGCGCCGACGGCCAGACCGTGCGCCTGTCCGACGTCGCCCGCCTGCAGCTGGGCGCCGGCGACTACACCCTGCGCGCGCAGCTGGACGGCAAGAACGCGGTCGGCATCGGTATCTTCCAGGCGCCGGGTGCCAATGCGCTGCAGATCCGCGACCAGGTCATCGCCAAGATGGACGAACTGACCAAGCAGTTCCCGGACGACGTGAAGTACGAAGCGGTGTACGACACCACCATCTTCGTGCGCGACTCGATCAGCGCGGTGGTCCACACCCTGCTGGAGGCGGTGCTGCTGGTGGTGCTGGTGGTGATCCTGTTCCTGCAGACCTGGCGCGCCTCGATCATTCCGCTGATCGCGGTGCCGGTGTCGGTGGTCGGCACCTTCGCCGCGCTGTACCTGCTGGGCTTCTCTATCAACACGCTGACCCTGTTCGGGCTGGTGCTGGCGATCGGCATCGTGGTCGACGATGCGATCGTGGTGGTGGAGAACGTGGAGCGCAACATCGAGGAGGGGCTGACCCCGCTGGCGGCCGCCCACCAGGCGATGCGCGAGGTGTCCGGCCCGATCATCGCGATCGCGCTGGTGCTGTGCGCGGTGTTCGTGCCGATGGCGTTCCTGTCCGGGGTCACCGGGCAGTTCTACAAGCAGTTCGCGGTGACCATCGCCATCTCCACGGTGATCTCGGCGATCAACTCGCTGACCCTGTCGCCGGCGCTGGCCGCGCGCCTGCTGCAAGGCCATGACGCGCCCAAGGACCGCCTGTCGCGCGGCATGGAGCGGCTGTTCGGCGGCTGGCTGTTCCGTCCGTTCAACCGCTTCTTCCACCGCAGTTCCGACCGCTACCAGGGTGCGGTGTCGCGCATCCTCGGCCGCCGCGGCGCGGTGTTCGCGGTGTACGTGGCGCTGCTGCTGGTCACCGGGCTGATGTTCAAGGCGGTGCCGGGCGGCTTCATCCCGACCCAGGACAAGATGTACCTGATCGCCGGTGTGAAGCTGCCGGAAGGCGCCTCGATCGAGCGCACCGACGCGATGCTGCGCAAGGTCGCCACCATCGCCATGCAGACCGATGGCGTGGCGCATGCGATCTCGTTCCCGGGCCTCAACGCGCTGCAGTTCACCAACACGCCCAACACCGGCGTGGTGTTCCTGCCGCTGAAGCCGTTCGCCGAGCGCCACCGCAGCGCATTGGAGATCAATGCCGAGATCAACCAGCGCATCTCGCAGTTGGGCGAGGGCATGTCGTTCGCCTTCATGCCGCCGCCGATCCTCGGCCTGGGCAACGGCAATGGCTACCAGCTGTTCATCGAGGACCGCGCCAACCTCGGCTACGGCGCGCTGCAGAACGCGGTCAGCACCATGCAGGGCGCGGTGGCGCAGACCCCGGGCATGAGCTTCCCGATCGGCACGTATCAGGCCAACGTGCCGCAGCTCGACGCCGAGGTCGACCGGGTCAAGGCCAAGGCCCAGGGCGTGGCCCTGACCGATCTGTTCGATACCTTGCAGACCTACCTGGGCTCGACCTACGTCAACGACTTCAACCAGTTCGGCCGCACCTGGCAGGTGATCGCCCAGGCCGATGCGCCGTTCCGCGAGAGCGTGGAGGACATCGCCCGGCTGCGCACCCGCAACGCCAACGGCGAAATGGTGCCGATCGGCTCGATGGTGACGATCAAGCAGACCTACGGCCCGGACCCGGTGCTGCGCTACAACGGCTATCCGGCCGCCGACCTGGCCGGCGAAGCGGATGCGCGCTCGCTGTCCTCGGCCGAGGCGATGGCCAAGATCACCCAGATCGCCAAGCAGGTGCTGCCCAACGGCATGGAGATCGAGTGGACCGACCTGAGCTACCAGCAGGCCACCCAGGGCAATGCGGCGCTGGTGGTGTTCCCGCTTGCGGTGCTGCTGGCGTTCCTGGTGCTGGCGGCGCTGTACGAGAGCTGGACGCTGCCGCTGGCGGTGATCCTGATCGTGCCGATGACCCTGCTGTCGGCGCTGTTCGGGGTGTGGCTGAGCGGCGGCGACAACAACGTGTTCGTGCAGGTGGGTCTGGTGGTGCTGATGGGCCTGGCGTGCAAGAACGCGATCCTGATCGTCGAGTTCGCCCGCGAACTGGAACTGCAGGGCAAGGGCATCGTCGAGTCGGCGCTGCAGGCCTGCCGCCTGCGCCTGCGCCCGATCGTGATGACCTCCATCGCCTTCATCGCCGGCACGGTGCCGCTGGTGTTCTCGCATGGCGCGGGCGCGGAAGTGCGCTCTGCCACCGGCATCACCGTGTTCGCCGGCATGCTGGGCGTGACCCTGTTCGGTCTGTTCCTCACCCCCGTGTTCTATGTCGCCCTGCGCAAGCTGGCCGGGCGGCCGCTGGTCTCGCATGCGCCGGCCCACGCCGACGCGCCTGCGCACGGCTGATCCTTTTCCCATCCTTCTCAGGAGTTTCGCAATGAACGCAGCACACAAGATCGCCCTGGTCACCGGCGCCACCCGCGGCATCGGCCTGCACACCGTGCGGCAGCTGGCCGAAGCCGGCGTGCACACCCTGCTGGCCGGGCGCGACGCCACCCGCGCCAGCGCCGCGGCGCTGGAACTGCAGGGCGAGGGCCTGCCGGTGGAGCCGCTGACCCTGGACGTCACCGACGCCGCCAGCATCGCCGCCGCAGTTGAGACGGTGCGCGCACGCCATGGGCGTCTGGACATCCTGGTCAACAACGCCGGCATCCTGCGCGACGACCCGCGACTGAGCGTGTCGCAGCAGAGCCTGGAGACCTGGCGCGAGACCTTCGACACCAACCTGTTCGGCCTGATCGCGGTCACCCAGGGGTTCCTGCCGCTGCTGCGCGAGGCGCCGGCAGCGCGCATCGTCAACGTCTCCAGCGTGCTCGGTTCGCTGGCGCTGCACAGCCAGCCCGGGTCGCCGATCTACGACTTCAAGGTGCCGGCCTACAACGTGTCCAAGAGCGCGGTGAATGCCTGGACCATTCAGTTGGCCTACGAACTGCGCGAGACCCCGATCAAGGTCAACACCATCCACCCCGGCTACGTGAAGACCGACATGAACGCGGGCGAGGGCGAGCTGGAAGTGGCCGACGGCGCGCGCAGCAGCGTGATGATGGCGTTGCTCGACGCCGACGGCCCCACCGGCAGCTACACCCATGTCGGACAGGTGCTGCCATGGTGATCCGTCCCGTCTTCGGCGCACTGGCGCTGGCGCTGCTCAGCGCCTGCGCCAGCGTCGGCCCCGACTACCGGGCACCGGCGCAGCCGCCGGTGACCCTGCAGGGCGCCGCGTCGCCGGTGTTCGCGACCGACTCGCCGGTCGCGTCCTGGTGGGCGCAGTTCGACGACCCGGTGCTGGAACAACTGGTGCACGACGGCCTGGTCGCCAACCTGGACCTGCGCCTCGCCCTGGCGCGCGTGCACGAGGCGCGCGCGGTCTTCGCCGAGCAGCGTCTGGACCAGGCGCCGCATGTCACCGCCGGCGGCGACTACACCCGCGGCAAGGCCCCGGACGCGGACGCCGGCGGCGCGCGCGTGCTCACCGAAAGCTACCGGCTGGGCTTCGATGCCGCCTGGGAGCTGGACCTGTTCGGGCGCCAGCGCCGCGCCAGCGAAGCGGCGCGTGCGAACCTGGAAGCCGAACAGGCCGGCCTGGCCGACGCCCAGGTCACCGTGGCCGCGGAGGTCGCGCGCAACTACTTCGCCCTGCGCGGCACGCAGAAGCGCATCGCGCTGGCGCGGACCACGCTGGACAACCTGCGCGACACCCAGCGGCTGACCGAGACCCGTTGGCGACTGGGCGCCGGCAGCGAACTGGATGTGCAGAGCAGCCGCGCGCGGCTGAAGGCGATCGAGGCCGACATCCCGCTGCTGGAAGTCGATGCCGCACAGGCGCGGCACCGGCTGGCGGTGCTGCTGGGCAAGCCGCCGGGCGCGCTCGACGCACTGCTGGCGCCGCAGCCGACCCCGGCCTATGCGCGGGCCTTGCCGCTGGGCGATACCACGCAGTTGCTGCGCCGGCGTCCGGACGTGCGCATCGCCGAACGCCGTCTGGCGGCGGCGACCGCGCGGGTCGGCGTGGCCACCGCCGACCTGTTCCCGCGGATCAGTCTGTCCGGTTTCGTCGGCTTCCTGTCCGGCGATGCCGGCGCCTTGCTGCACGGCCGCAGCAAGGCCTGGTCGCTGACCCCATCGATCCAGTGGGCGGCGTTCGACATCGGCAGCGTGCGGGCACGCCTGCGCGCGAGCGAGGCGCAGGCCGACGGCGCCGCGGCCGACTACGAGAAAGCCGTGCTCGGCGCACTGGAGGACACCGAGAACGCCTTGACTGCCTATGCCCACGAACAGGCGCGGCTGGCGATCGTGGCCGAACAGACGCAGGCGGCGCAGCGTGCCGAGGCGTTGGCGCAGATCCGCTATCGCGAAGGCTCGGAGGATTTCCTGACCCTGCTCGATGCGCAGCGCACGCAACTCACCGCCGAGGCCGCCCTGGCCGACGCCGAAGCGGCGGTGAACATCGGCGTGGTGCGGGTGTACAAGGCGCTTGGTGGTTGGGGGCAGGACGCGGGCACGGAGGCCGGCAGTAGGGACGTCGCGACCACCGCGGTGGCGGCGTCCGCGGTGCAGGCGCCCTGAGCAGGGCGCTGCAGCTGCCGCGGTGCGGGCCGACCGTTCGCACCGCGGCGCTTGGTCGGCACCGCTCGTCATGTGCTCTCGCCGCCATCCGGCCGCGTCCCAGGTTTGTCTGCAGGAGCGGCGTCAGCCGCGCCGGGCGTTCCCGCTGAAGCCCGGCGCGGCTGCATGGCAGGCGACTCCCGCAATGGCTTGCGGCGAGCCCTGCGGGTGCATTGTGGGAGGGATTTCAGTCCAGACGCATTGCGCCATCGGAACGCACGCCACTTCGCCCCGCATCACAGTCGATGCCCACAGGATGCTTCCCGCCATCAGAGCGGCCCTTGGTGATGGCGACCGGACCGAAGACCAGCCGGGCATGCGGCAGATCGCTGCTGGTGCTGGTCGCTCAGTCCTGCGCCACGTCCTCGGCGATCACATAACGGTCGCGGCCGTTGTTCTTGGCCTGGTACAGCGCGGTGTCTGCGCGCGAGAACCAGTCGTGCCACTGCACCTCGTCGCACAGCATCGCCGCACCCAGCGACACGGTGATGGTGCCGTTGGGGCCGCGCAGCGCAGAGCGGGTGGCATCGTGCAGGCGCCTGGCGAAGGCGGACAGTTCGGTCGCGGACTGCAGCCGTGCCACCACCACGAACTCCTCGCCGCCGAACCGGAACACCTCGTCCGGCGCACGTACCTGCGCGCGCAGCAGCGCGGCCAGCTCGGCCAGCACCCGGTCGCCCTCGGCATGGCCGTAGAGGTCGTTGACCTCCTTGAAGTGATCGATGTCGAGCACGATCAGCCCATGCCGGCGAGTCGCACGACGCGGATCGGCCACCCGTTGCGACAGGCTGCGCTCGAGCATGCGGCGGTTCGGCAGCCCGGTCAGCGAATCGTGCGACGCCAGTTGTTCCAGCTGCACGCGATCGCCTTCCACCCGCAACGCGAGCATGTAGCCCAGCCCGGTGATCAGCAACGACACCGAGATCATCGAAAAGAAGTGCTCGGCACCCAGGGTGCTCGGGGTCACCACCAGCAGCACCGCGATCAGCGTGGCATTGCAGGCCAGCGCGACATGGCGCGTCACCACGAAGAAATTGCTCATCATCACCAGGTACAGCCACGGCACCGCGGCGTGGCGCAGTGCATGGCAGGCCAGGGCGCTCCCCAGCAACCAGCTCAGCGACAGCAGCGGATCCATGTGGCCGTCGCCACGGTGCAGCGCCAGCCAGGTCGCCAGCGCGGCCAGGCCGGCCAGCGCGGCGCCGGCCAGTGCAGTCAACGGCGCGCCGATCGCCATCTGATAGACGGCGAACAGCAGCAGCACCCCGGCCGTGGACGGACCGAGTGTCTTGATGATGCCGAGCCGGAAGTGCCGACGCAGGGTCAATCCGGCGCTCACGGGGCTGGACTCCGGAGCGGCGCAAGTTCATTGCAGGCGGGCTGGCGAGGGCGGGCAACGAACATGGCGACGTCAGGATGGCGAAGAGGTGTTGCGGTGGCAGAGGCAAGTTCCATGCCTGAGGTTCTTTTGTGGTGAATATCCCGAAGCTGACCGCGGCGCAGCGGGATTGCCGACACGTATGGCATCACGACGACGTCGCATTGGCGGAGGGATCGGCGTCGCGCCGATCAACCTGCGCCACGCGGTAGACGTTGTCTGGCGGCATGTAGGGCGGCGCTGATGCAAGGCCGCTCGCACCTGATCCTCTCCCTGCGAGAGGTGGTGGCGCGCAGCGCCAGATGAGGGGACGGGCGACGCGAGGGTGCTAGTCGGCGAACCGTACTGTGGTCGCGTGGGGGTGGCGCTGTGTGCAGATGGACGCAGCGCCGACCTGACGGGCTATCTCTGCAGCGCGACCGTCACCGGCATGATGGGATCCGCAAGACGTGCCGGCCAGGAGGCGAGTTACGCTTCGCTGCCGTCGATGGCCTTCAGCCCCTTCTGGCTGAGCGCGAGATCGCCGTCCTCGCCCTGCGCCGCGTAGTCCTCGCGCACCGCCCAAGTCGCCTCGGCTTCGCTGACCGGGGTGGTGGCATGGATGTCCTGCAGGATGCGCAGTTGTTCCTGGGTCAATGGCATGGCGGATGTCCGAAGCGTGGAGGGCTCATCACCGTACAGGCTGGTGGTGACGGGCATGTCTGTTCGTTACCGCAATGCGCAATCGCCCTCATCGCCGTAACGCGATCGTGGCGCTCGCTGGATGGGTAAGGGGTTCTCGTCGCACGCCCTCGACGCCGCCGACATCATTTCGCAACGCCTCAAGGACGCCGGCGTAACGGGCACCCACGCATGATGTGCCTACCAGCTGTGCGGCCGGGGCGATGCCTGGGGCTGCTTCAAGGATGCAGGCATCCGCGGCTGGACCACTTTCTTCGCGCACCGGCAGGTAGATCGCCTGCTGGTGCGTTGGCATGTCAGCTGGCGCTGCGCAAGGCCATGCGCGGCCTGCCGCGCATGGTCGCCTCAGGCGCTCCTGGGTGCCGAACAGCCGTGCATCGTGCATCGTCCGGAGCAGGTGGAGCAACGCCTAGTGCCGAGGCATTGGGAAGGGCGACCTGATCAAGGGCGCGTTCAACCGTTCGTGCGTGGGCAGGCTGGTGGAGCGCAAGGCCCGGCTGGCGGTGCTGTGCGAGAGCAGGGGGCACGGCCGGCCTCGGAATCCTCGGGTCCCCCACGTATGCTCCGGCTCCTGCGCGTCGTCCACACCCGCCTGGCATCCAGTCGTTCTAATTGGCTAATTCAACGGCCTTTACCGGCTTGTACGCGGCTCCGTCTCCTTCCAGGATGACTTTGACCTTCATCTGGAGGATTTGTGCGGTTTGCGCCAGTTTCAGAATGTTCTGGCCTGCAATATCTCCGCAATACCACTCTCCGCCCTGGAAGTTATGTCCTGTGGGTGACCCCGCGATCTGAAAGAAACAGGTGCTCCCGGTATTGTTCGCCTTGACATTTCTCAGGTATCCGGTTTCGGTATATTCGCCTGCCATTGCATTCAGGCTCAATGACGAAAGGCAGATTGCGATTGCAAAGGCTGGGGGCTTGATTTTCATTGTCGTGCTCCTGTTTTTTCGTGTGGGTCCACTAAAACGAACGACTGCAATGCGCAGACTCGTGTGGGGTGTGGACATCTGTTTGGTTTGTGGCCGTCTACAGTATTTTTGGGGGGCATCAGATGGAACGTGCACCACCCACTCTCCCGGCAAGCGCAATGCCCGCTGGGTAAACGGTGGTTCGATTTTTCAGGGAAATACTGTGCTGGAGACGGACGTCGGTATGTCGATGGTCAAAGTATAATGCTGGATATTATTTGTTTGTCATAGAGCCTTTTGATGATTTCGTACCTGGGGCATGAATGCGAGGATGCTCTCGATCTGCTCGATGCCGGGAAGCCGTTCGCCGCGTCGCAGACGAAGCGCAGCGGTAGTTCCATCGCATGCTCATTTAGCGCCAGTACCACCTGGCTCGCTGGCTCGTCTACCACCAGGTATGGTGAGTCGCTGGGCTGTTCTCCATCGAAATCAGCGTTGAAAGCGTCCGAAAGATTCCATCGATCCTCCCAGAAGTCGTTCGAGTACAGCACCGAGTCTTCGTCATCGTAATAGTCGTCGACCATCTCTTGGTTGAGCTCGGCGTGACTGATGACTCTGCCGAAAGGAAACCCATCGACCGCCACATATTCGGACATGCCGTCATAGTCGATGATGAGTTGATTGATTCTTTGCCATTCCGGGGAGCCCGCCACATGGCTGTCGCGGACTCTTTGCAGGGAGGACGAAACACTATAGAAATTGCTGCCCGGCATGATCATGTAGATCCATGCGCTCTGATCGCTGCCGACCATGCTCAGGCAATGGTTGACGACTGCTTTCAAATCCGAGCTCGTCGACACGAAGGCGGAGGTATAATGCTCGACACTTTCTCCGGTGAAGTGATGGGCGAGGTCGTAGTCGCGGATTCTGCCGTTGTTGTGCGGATAGAACCCGCCGGCTTGTTGAATTTCATCGGGTGACCGCGTATCGCATCTGAAAAGAAAATCTGGTGGGTCGTTTGCCCAGGCCAGTGAAGGACAGATGATGAGACAGAATAGACAGAGCAGATTTTTCAATTCCAGAACTCCAGCAGATTTCTCAAGGCGATGGCTCCATAGGCGATGAATATGGAAATGATTGTATTTACTGAATATGTACAATTATTAAACTCGCCAATGAAAATGGGCGAAAACTCATTGGCATTTGCGATTGGGTTTTCATATTCAGCCCCATGGGCAGGCAGTTCCATGCCCCCGGCCTTGATGGTGTAGGGGGCGCGCCTGCTTCCCTCGCAACGCGGACAGCGCTTGGCTCGGGAAATCGTCGTTCATGCTCGCGTCCTGTCGCATCCGATCGAATGCCCCCGAGAGTGCTGCAGCGGCACGCGAGGCAGCCACACGCGAGGCAGCCAGACGGGCGACATCGCCCATCGGTAGAAAACGGGGTGCACCAAGTGGCTCGGGCCAGCGAGGGTCCGAAGATCGGTGGGAGCGAAGATGCGCGCCTATGGCACAGCCGGGCGGCGCAGAAAATAAGGCTTCGGCACGGGGTTTGATCCCTCGTTTGATACCTGGACCAGGCTCAAATCGATCATCAAACCCCGGGCCAAACCTTCGCAAGATCATGCACTTGGTGCTGTTTCTCGCGGTTGGATGGTGGAGGTGGGCGGAATCGAACCGCCGTCCGAAGGCACTCCATCCCCGGCACTACATGCTTAGCTCATCGTTGGATCTCGCCCCGGAACAGCACGATGTGCGAAGCGCATCCCGGGACCAGCCTGCTTGATTTAGCCAATGGCTGACAGGCAGCCACCACCGGCGATTCCGTGATAATGACCCTACGTCGCGAGCACGGACACAAGCGATTTCGGGGCTAGGCCTTAAGCGGCCAGTGCGTAGTTGTCGTCGTTGGCAACTATAAGTTTGCGGCTGGATTTACGAGGAAAGCTGCCCCCTCGGCATGCGCCAAGCGATTTTGCAACCCCCGTCGAAACCAGTGCACCCCCGGGGACAACGTCAAACGCTGACCCGCACAGTGTAGGGATCGGGGAGGCCAGTCACAAGCCTTGAGACGGGCCCCGCTTAAGCTGGCTTCACTGCGACGCCGGCCCTGTCACGCCGCCGTCCCCCAGGCATTCCCCCAGGCATGGAGCAGCGCAATGGCAAGCAGACAGCCGCGTGGCCGCAGCAACGGGCGTACGCCCAAGGCTCCTGTCACGTCCTCGACGTCCACCCCCGGCAAGGCGCCGGCCAAGGCGCCGGCGAGATCTGCCGCCAAGCCGACAGCAACAGCGCGCAAGACGCCAGCGGGTGGTACGCGGGCTGCCAAGGCGGCGAAGAAGACGACGCCGGCATCGGCAGCTCCATCCACGAAGGGACCTGCATCGGCAAGGCCGGCAGCACCGTCCAGATCCAACGCCGCGGCTCCCGGCGCCAGCAGGCCTGCCTCGGCGACGCTCGCCGCCGCGCCACCGGCGGGCACCGCGCTGCGGCCCAAGGCCACCGGCGAAGGTTCGCTGGCGCAGGGGCGGGCACGCACGGTCGTCTACATCCATGGCATCGGCAACAAACCGCCGGCCGAGGTGTTGCGCTGCCAATGGGATCGCGCGCTGTTCGGTCGCGCGATGGGCGAGCGCACGCGCATGGCCTACTGGGTCAACCGCGAACGCTATCCGTCGCCGGAACCGGGCGATTGCCAGGACCAGGACCGCGGCCCGGTGTTGAACCAGGCCGAGCAGCGCGTGCTCAGCGCACTCGGCGTGGCCCCGCAATTGGCCGATCTGCGCCAGCTCGCCGACACGCTGGCCGCCAGCGAGGCCGAGCGCGCACGGCTGCACCAAGTGCTGGACGAGGTGGAGGCGGCGGCGCCGGCACCGGCGGCTGCAGCCGCCGACGTGCACGCGCAGGGCGTGATCGACGTGCTCAACCGCGCACTGCTGAAGCTGATCTCCGCAGCGCTGCTGCAGGACGTGCACGACTTCTTCTTCGTGCCGGCGCGGCGCACGCAGATGCGCGAGAGCCTGCTGCAGCGCATCCGCGCCGGTGGCGGCCCGTTCGTGATCATCGCGCACAGCCAGGGTTCGCTGATCGCCTACGACGTGCTGCGCGAACTGCAGCAGCAGGACTGCGAGGTGTCGCTGCTGCTCACGCTCGGCTCGCCGCTGGGGCTGCCGGTGGTGCGCAGCATGTTCAAGGAGTGGACCGGCACGCCGAAGCTGCCGTTCCCACCCTGCGTGGCGCGCTGGGTCAACGTCGCCGAGCGGCGCGACCCGGTGGCCCTGGACGACGATCTCAGCGACGACATCGCCGATGCCGGCGGGCGCTTCCACAACATCGCCGGGTCGAAGATCAATCCGGATTGGCAGCACAACCCGCATTCGGCTGCCGGCTACCTGTCCATCCCCGACGTGCGCGCCGAGGTGCGGCGCGCGGTGGGGGTGGGCTTCGACCAGCCGATCGCGCATCCGGTGCTGATCAAGGACCTGTCCGACCAGTTGGAGGCGCGCGCGCCGGATTACCGGCATGAGGTGCTGATCGAACTGGAGCGGTTGTCCGAGGCCGGCGATCCGGCGCAGCGCAAGCATGAGCTGATCGCTGCGTTGCGCACGCTCACCGAGGCCTCCACCGGCCTGCATGGCGAGGCGCTGGATGCGCAGATCGAACTGGAGGACACGCTGCAGCGCTACGTGTCGGCGCGGTTGACCCGGTTCGAGATCGAAAGCCTGCGCGATCGCTATCGCGACCTCAATCTCAAGCGTTTGTGGCGCGATGCGGGCAAGCGCGCGCTGATCTACCAGTCGCGCAGCACGATCCAGGTGGACGCGGCACAGGTGGCCTATCGCGCGCTCGGCAGCGGCATCGGCTGGGCGGTGCTGGACAGCGGCATCGCCGCGGCGCATCCGCACTTCCATACCACCGGGCAACCGGCGACCGTGCTTGCCCAATGGGACTGCACCCAGCGCGGACGCCCGCGCGCGTTGCGCCCGGGCGAGGCCGGCTTCGACACGCTCGACGGCAATGGCCACGGCACCCACGTGGCCGGCATCATCGCCGGGCAATGCGAGGCGCCGCTGCCCGGTTTGCCGACCACTGCGCCACTGCAGTTCGCTGGCATGGCGCCGCTGGCGCGGCTGTACGGGCTGAAGGTGCTGGACGACGACGGCAACGGTCGCGACTCGTGGATCATCAAGGGCGTGCAGCAGGTCGCCGAGCTCAATGAGTGCGCCGGCGAGCTGGTGGTGCACGGTGTCAACCTGAGCCTGGGTGGCTACTTCGACGCCGAGAGCTATGGCTGCGGCTTCACCCCGCTATGCAACGAGTTGCGCCGGCTGTGGCGACAGGGCGTGGTGGTGGTGATCGCGGCCGGCAACGACGGCCTGGCCTGGCTGATGCAGGGCGATGGCGAGGCTTACCCGCTGAACCTGGACCTGAGCATCGGCGACCCGGCCAACCTGGAGGAATCGCTGGCGGTGGGTTCGGTGCACAAGAGCAGCCCGCACAGCTACGGCATTTCGTACTTCTCTTCGCGTGGCCCGACCGCCGATGGCCGCTACAAGCCGGATCTGGTCGCGCCGGGCGAAAAGATCCTGTCGGCGCACCACGGCTATGCGCTCGAGGATCCCGGCACCTGGATGGTGGAGATGAGCGGCACCAGCATGGCCGCGGCGCATGTGTCGGGGTTGATCGCCGCCTTTCTGTCGGTGCGCCGCGAGTTCATCGGTGCCCCGGATCGGGTCAAGCAACTGCTGCTGGCGCAGTGCCTGGACCTGCAGCGCGATCGCTACATGCAGGGCAGTGGGCTGCCGAGCTTGATGCGAATGCTTGGCGGGACGTGAGTGGGGCGGGGATGATCAGCCATTCGGCTGCTGAAAAGTCGGGGATTCGGGATTCGGGATTCGCAAACGGCGGTTCCCTGGGCAGCGCGGTCTCCCGTGTGGGAGCGGCTTCAGCCGCGACGCGGTGAGGCCGGGATTTGGGGGCGGGGATCGAGGGGCGAAACAGGCTCGGAGGCCGCATCGCCTTTCATGTCGGAATCTGCTTTCGCCGCAACGGGTGACTGCCGATGTTTCCGGATGAGGGCATGAAACGGGCTGCGCGTCTTCTGCGGCCGGTGCGACCGAATCACGTCGCGTTCCGACTTCATCGCGTCGCGGCTGAAGCCGCTCCCACAAGGGCATCCATGTACCGCGGTGCGCTCTTGCGGCTGTCGTGCCAAGGCGTTGTGGCGTCGCACTTGCGGCTGAGCTTGTGGGAATGGGAGCTGCGGTTGCGACTCCCCAATCCCCAATCCCCAATCCCGACTTCACCGCTTCGCGGCTGAAGCTGCTCCTACGGGAAAGGCGAGGCGGGCAAGACAGCTGGGGCGGGAAGGCGATTTGCTGTTGCGAATCCCCAATCCCGAATCCCAAATCCCAGCTCCTCAGGCATTCTTGTTGTGCCGGCGCATGATGCGCTGCTTGTCGCGGGCCCAGTCGCGGTCCTTGGCCGCGTTGCGCTTGTCGTGGTCCTGCTTGCCCTTGGCCAGCGCGATCTCGAGCTTGATCTTGTTCTTGCTCCAGTACATCGCGGTGGGTACGAGGGTGTAGCCGTCGCGTTCGACGCGGCCGATCAGCTTGTCGATCTCGTTCCGGTGCAGCAGCAGTTTGCGCGTGCGGCGGTCGTCGGCCACCACGTGGGTGGAGGCCTGGATCAACGGGGTGATCTGCGCGCCGAACAGGAACAGCTCGCCCTGGCGCACGAACGCATAGCTCTCGCCGATGTTGGCGCGGCCGGCGCGGATCGACTTCACCTCCCAGCCCTGCAGGGCCAGGCCGGCCTCGTAGCGGTCCTCCAGGTGGTATTCGTGGCGCGCGCGCTTGTTCAGGGCGATGGTCTTGTTGGCCGTCGCGCCGTTTGCTTTATCCTTGGCGGGTTTCTTGCTCATCTTGCTATTGTCTCCGATTCGGGGCCTCCCGAACGTCTTGGTCCCACTTCCGTCCCGAATGCCTATCATCCGCCGCAGCGCTCTGGTCGAACACGCCGCAACGCGCATGTTCGATCTGGTCAACGACGTCGCCGCCTATCCGCGCCGGTTCGCCTGGTGCGATGCGGCGCATATCCTCGAGCAGAACGACCGCGTCCTGGTCGCGCGGCTGGACCTGGGTCTGGGTTCGTTCCGCACCTGGTTCACCACCGAGAACAGCCTGCAGCGCCCGGATCGCATCGATATGCAGCTGCGCGACGGTCCGTTCAAGCGCCTGCAGGGGCAGTGGACCTTCCAGGGCTTCAACGAGCACGCCAGCAAGGTCAGCCTGATGCTCGACTTCGAACCCGCCTCGCGCCTGCTGGGGCCGGCGCTGGCGCTGGGCTTCCAGAGCCTGGCCGACCGCATGGTCAACGACTTCGTGCGCGTGGCCGACCGGGAACAGGCCTAGCCGCCATGCAGATCGAGGTGGTGCTGGCTTGGCCGGAGCGCTTCGTGTCGCAGCGGCTGGATCTGCCGGAAGGCGCGACCGTCGCCGATGCGCTGGCCGCCGCCGCGTTGCCCGAAGCGACGCCCGGCATGCCATGCGCGGTCTACGGCGAAGTCGCCGCGCCGACGCGGCTGTTGCAGGACGGCGACCGGGTGGAACTGCTCAGGCCGTTGCTGATCGACCCGAAGGACGCCAGGCGACGCCGCGCCAAGCCGCGCTGAGCGGCGGGGCGCGACGCGGCCGCCGGCTCATTCGCCGCGGCGCTGCTTCTTCTTGTCCTTGGCCAGGTTGCGGCCGAACTGGCGCACGCTGTTCTTGGCCAGCTCTTCGTCCTGGTCCGGGAAGTAGTCGCCTTCCCAGCGGGTGACCATGTCGTTGTCGAAGAACACGACGAAGTTCTTGATCTCGGTACGGCCCACGCGATCGACACGCTCGGTGGAGGTGTAGTCCCAGCGCTGCGCATGGAACGGATCCGGGATCGAGGGGCTGCCCAGCAGCGCGCTGACCTGCTGCTTGCTCTGTCCGACCTTCAGCTGTTCGACGGCCGACGGCTTGATCAGATTGCCCTGGTAGATGGGCTGCTTGTAAATGATGCCGCAGCCAGCGGTGGACAGGGCAACAGCGGCGACCAGCAGGAGATTGCGCATCGGGGACAGGGCTGAATGAAATCACGTCGATGATACACTCCCGGCGACCGCCGCGACCCATTCCCAGGCAGCTGGCGATAAACCAGCTATGAACGGAGACGCCATGGAATCCCACGATCTGCGCAAAGTCGGCCTGAAGGTCACGCACCCCCGGATGCGCATCCTCGAGCTGCTGGAGCAGAAGTCGGCGCGGCACCACATGACCGCCGAGGAGATCTACCGGCAGTTGCTGGACCACGGCGACGAGATCGGTCTGGCCACCGTGTACCGGGTGCTGACGCAGTTCGAGGCGGCCGGGCTGGTGCTCAAGCACAACTTCGAGGGCGGCCAGGCGGTGTATGAGCTGGACCGCGGCGGCCACCACGACCACATGGTGGACGTGGATACCGGCAAGATCATCGAGTTCGAAAGCGCGGAGATCGAGGAATTGCAGCGCAAGATCGCCGCCGATCACGGCTACGAACTTGAAGAGCACTCGCTGGTGCTGTACGTGCGCAGCAAGCGGCCGAGCGGCAAGAAGGGTTGAGTTCTGCGGCCGGGCGAACCCGGTTAGCGTGTCGCCCCTTCCTGTGCGCCAGATGCGCTGGGGCTTCGCCACGTACCCTCACCCCAACCCCTCTCCCGGTGGGAGAGGGGCTGCGGCCTCTCCCTTCTCCCCTCGGGAGAAGGTGCCCCGCAGGGGCGGATGAGGGTGCGGGTGTCACCGCGCGGATCATGTCAGCGGGTCGCTCCGCGCCGGCCCCTCACCCTAACCCCTCTCCCGGTGGGAGAGGGGCTAAGGCGTCTCCCTTCTCCTGCCTGGAGGAGATGCCCCGCAGGGGCGCGGATGAGGGGCCGGGTGTTGCCGCGTGGATCACGTCAGCTGGTCGCTCTGCGCCGAACCCTCACCCCAACCCCTCTCCCGGTGGGAGAGGGGCTTTTGATGCTTTCTGTGACCTGTGGCGCCTGGGCAGGGCTGCACTGCCAGGCGCTGCCCGATCGCCAGCCACTCAGCCCGCGCTGAGCAGCAGCCGCTTGGCCGCGGCGCGGGCTTCCTTGCTGACCTCGACCCCGCCCAGCATCCGTGCCAGTTCTTCCTCGCGCTGGCGCGGGGCCAGCAGTTCCACCGAGCTCTGGGTCATGCCTTCGACCGGCGCCTTGCTGACCCGGTAGTGGGCGTGGCCCTGGGCGGCGACCTGCGGCAGGTGGGTCACGCACAGCACCTGGCGCTGCTCGCCGAGCGCGCGCAGCTTCTTGCCGACGATGTCGGCGACGGCGCCGCCGATGCCCGAGTCCACTTCGTCGAAGACCATGGTCGGCACCGCGTCCAGGCCCAGCGCGGCGACCTCGATCGCCAGCGAGATGCGCGACAGTTCGCCGCCGGAGGCGACCTTGCGCAGGGCACGCGGCGGCTGCCCTGCGTTGGCGGCGACCAGGAACTCGACCCGCTCGGCGCCGGCCGGGTCCGGCCGCTCCGTCTCGTGCGGTTCCAACTGGATCAGGAAGCGCCCGCCGCCCATGCCCAGTTCGCCGATCAGGGTGGTGGTGTCGTGCGAGAGCGCCTGCGCGCCGCGGTCGCGGGTGGCGGTCAGGGCGGCCGCGGCGTCGCGCCAGGCTTGGGTGGCCTGGGCGATCTCGGCGTCGAGCACGTCCAGCCGCTCGCCGGCGCCGCGCAGGCTCTCCACTTCGGCCAGCAGGGCGTCGCGGTGATCGGCCAACGCGTCCACGCCGATCCGGTGCTTGCGCGCCAGGTCGTGCAGGCGGCCGAGCTTGCGTTCCATCTCGTCGAACTGCGCCGGGTCGGCATCCAGGTCGTCGCGGACCCGGTCGATCAGCGCCAGCGCTTCTTCCAGCTGGATGCCGGCGCTGTCGATCAGTGCCTGCACTTCGGCCAGGCGCGGGTCGTACTCGCCGACCTTGCCGAGTTCGTGGCGGGTCTGCTGCAGCAGGTCCAACACCGCCGGCGCCTCGTCGCCGTTGAGCCGCTGCGCCGCGCCCTCGCAGGCGCCGATCAGCGCGGCGGCATGGGCCTGGCGACGGTGGTTGGCGTCCAGGGCGGCGATCGCCGCCGGGTCCAGGTCCTCGCGCTGCAGCTCGGCCAGCTGGTGCTGCAGGAAGCCGATGCGGTCGCTGACGTCGCCCTGCGCCAGCAGGGTCTCGCGCTCGCTGAGCAGGCCCTGCCAGCGGGCAGCGGCGGCGCGCACCGCGGCGCGTTCGGCGTCGTTGCGGGCGTAGGCGTCGAGCAGGCCGAGCTGGCTGCCGCGCGAGAGCAGCGCCTGGTGTTCGTGCTGGCCATGGATCTCGACCAGGTGGCCGGCCAGCTCGGCCAGTTGCGACAGGGTCACCGGGCGGCCGTTGATCCAGGCGCGGGAGCCGCCGTCGGCGCGGATCACGCGCCGCAGCTGGCAGTGGTCTTCGTCGTCGAGTTCGTTCTCGCGCAGCCAGGCGCGCGCCTGGGCGGGGGGCACGAACTCGGCCGACAGTTCGGCGCGGTCGGCGCCGTGGCGGACCACGCCGCTGTCGGCGCGCAGCCCGGACAGGAAGCCGAGCGCGTCCACCATCAGCGACTTGCCGGCGCCGGTTTCGCCGGACACCACGGTCATGCCGGGGCCGAATTCCAGTTCGGTGCCGCGTACGACGGCGAAATCCTTGATCGAGAGATGTCTGAGCATGGGGTCTGCATCCGGAGCCGCGCAACGCTAGCATGCGCGGGTAGGTGGGCCAATGACTTGCCAAGCCGGCGTGCAGACATTATCTAAGGACCAGTCTCACGGGTTGATTCCATGCGCGCTTCCCCGGTCCATTCCAGCCTCGATCCGCGTGCCCGGCAGCTGCTGCGCACGCTGATCTCGCGCTATATCCGCGACGGCGAGCCGGTCGGCTCGCAGACCCTGGCCCGGCATGCCGGGCTGGACGTGAGCCCGGCGACGATCCGCAACATCCTGGCCGACCTGGAGGATGCCGGGCTGCTCAGCTCGCCGCATACCTCGGCCGGACGCGTGCCCACCGCCACCGGCTACCGGGTGTTCGTCGACAGCCTGGTGCAGATGCGCCCGCCGGCCGAAGGCGAGGTGGCACGGCTGCGCGCGGAGATGGCCAATGCCGCCGGCACCCAGGCATTGCTGGGCAGCGCCTCGGAACTGCTGTCGGCGATGACCCACTTCGTCGGCGTGGTCAGCGCGCCCAAGCGCGAGCAGTTCGCGTTCCGGCACATCGACTTCGTGCCGCTGGACGCGCGGCGGGTGCTGGCGATCCTGGTGTTCGCCGACAACGAGGTGCAGAACCGCGTCATCGAGCCGCGCAAGGCCTACGAGCCGGCCGAACTGGAGCGGGTGGCCAACTATCTGAACCGGCATTTCGCCGGGCGCGCCCTGGCCGACATCCGTGCCAGCCTGCTGCGCGACCTGCGCCACGCGCGCGACGAGATGGAGCAGTTGCTGGCGCACAGCGTCGAACTGGCCGAGCAGGCGCTGGCCCCGGCCGGCGACGACATGGTGCTGGCCGGGCAGACCAAGTTGATGGGCGTGCAGGACCTGTCGGACCTGGAGCGGCTGCGCGAGTTGTTCGAGGTCTTCGCCAGCAAGCGCGAACTCCTGCAACTGCTCGAACGCACCATCCGCGCGCCGGGCGTGCGCATCTTCATTGGCGAGGAAACCGGCATGGTGCCGCTGGAGAGCGTGTCGCTGGTGACCGCCCCGTACATGGCCGGCGGCCAAGTGCTGGGCGTGCTGGGCGTGATCGGCCCCAAGCGCATGGACTACGACCGGGTCATCCCCCTGGTCCAGACCGCCGCCGACGTCCTCGGCGCCCGCCTGGACCCATCCCCGCCCGGCGACCGCTGAGCCACGCGCAGGGGGGCGCCCGCAGCGCCCTCCGCCAGCCGGCGGTCCCGCCGCGCCACGCGAATCCCCAATCCCGACTCCCCGGCTTTTCAGCAGCCGAATGGCTGATCATCCCGGATTCACTTGAATCCGCCCGCACCGCCCACATAGGTGGTCCGGTAAGGCGGGACGTACCCCGCCAGGGACCCGGACATGACGCAAGAGCACCCCGAATTCGATTCCGAACACCTGACCGAGGCGCAGCAGCCCTCGACCGATCCGCTGCAGGCGGAGATCGAGACGCTGCGCAGCGAACTGGCCCTGGTCAAGGCCGACGCCCTGCGCGAGCGCGCCGACCTGGAGAACCAGCGCAAGCGCATCGCCCGCGACGTGGAGCAGGCGCGCAAGTTCGCCAACGAGCGCCTGCTCGGCGACCTGCTGCCGGTGTTCGACAGTCTGGACGCGGGGCTGAGCGCTGCCGGCAGCGAGCCCAGCCCGCTGCGCGACGGCCTGGAGCTGACCTACAAGCAGTTGCTCAAGGTCGCCGCCGACAACGGCCTGACCCTGCTCGACCCGACCGGCGAGCCGTTCAACCCCGAGCATCACCAGGCGATCAGCCAGGCCGAGGCCGAGGGCGTGGCCCCGGGGCATGTGATCCAGGTGTTCCAGAAGGGCTACCTGCTCAACGACCGGCTGCTGCGGCCCGCTCTGGTGGTGGTGGCCAAGCACGACTGAGCGCGCCGGCCGCCCGCGCCTGAACCCGGCGCGGCGGCGGTGGAACGCTAATTTGCGGCGATGGCTTGAATGACCTGCAGCCATCCCTATATCCGAACCAGATCCCGGCACTGGCCGGCTACACGACCTTTCAGGAGTCATTGCAATGGGCAAGATCATCGGCATCGACCTGGGCACGACCAATTCGTGCGTGGCGATCATGGACGGCGGCAAGGCCCGCGTCATCGAGAATTCCGAGGGTGACCGCACCACGCCTTCGATCGTCGCCTACACCAAGGACGGCGAAGTGCTGGTGGGCGCCTCGGCCAAGCGCCAGGCCGTCACCAACCCCAAGAACACCTTCTACGCGGTCAAGCGCCTGATCGGCCGCAAGTTCACCGACGCCGAAGTGCAGAAGGACATCGGCCTGGTGCCGTACAGCATCGTCCAGCACGACAACGGCGACGCCTGGGTGGCCACCGCCGACGGGCGCAAGCTGGCCTCGCAGGAAATCTCCGCGCAGGTGCTGGAGAAGATGAAGAAGACCGCCGAGGCGTTCCTGGGCGAGACCGTCACCGAGGCGGTCATCACCGTGCCGGCGTACTTCAACGACAGCCAGCGCCAGGCGACCAAGGACGCCGGCCGCATCGCCGGCCTGGACGTCAAGCGCATCATCAACGAGCCCACCGCTGCGGCGCTGGCCTACGGCCTGGACAAGGGCCAGGGCGGCGACCGCAAGATCGCCGTGTACGACCTGGGCGGCGGCACCTTCGACGTATCGATCATCGAGATCGCCAACGTCGACGGCGAGAAGCAGTTCGAAGTGCTGGCCACCAACGGCGACACCTTCCTGGGCGGCGAAGACTTCGACAAGCGCGTCATCGACTACCTCGTCGAAGAGTTCAACAAGGACCAGGGCATCGACCTGCGCAAGGATCCGCTGGCGCTGCAGCGCCTGAAGGACGCCGCCGAGCGCGCCAAGATCGAGTTGTCGTCCTCGCAGCAGACCGAAGTCAACCTGCCGTACGTCACCGCCGACGCGTCGGGCCCGAAGCACCTCAACATCAAGCTGACCCGGGCCAAGCTCGAGGCGCTGGTGGAGGACCTGGTCAAGCGCACCATCGATCCGTGCCGCACCGCGCTGAACGACGCCGGCCTGCGCGCCAGCGACATCACCGAGGTGATCCTGGTCGGTGGCCAGACCCGCATGCCGAAGGTGCAGCAGGCGGTGGCCGAGTTCTTCGGCAAGGAGCCGCGCAAGGACGTCAACCCCGACGAGGCCGTGGCGCTGGGCGCCGCGATCCAGGGCGGCGTGCTGGCCGGCGACGTGAAGGACGTGCTGCTGCTCGACGTGACCCCGCTGAGCCTGGGCATCGAGACCCTGGGCGGCGTGTTCACCAAGATCATCGAGAAGAACACCACCATCCCGACCAAGGCCTCGCAGGTGTTCTCCACCGCCGAGGACAACCAGTCGGCGGTGACCGTGCACGTGCTGCAGGGCGAGCGCGAGCAGGCCCGCTACAACAAGTCGCTGGCCAAGTTCGACCTGTCCGGCATCGAGCCGGCGCCGCGCGGCCTGCCGCAGGTGGAGGTGTCCTTCGACATCGACGCCAACGGCATCCTGCACGTGTCGGCCAAGGACAAGAAGACCAACAAGGAACAGAAGGTCGAGATCAAGGCCGGCTCCGGTCTGTCGGACGACGAGATCCAGCGGATGGTCGCCGACGCGGAAGCCAACCGCGAGGAAGACAAGAAGTTCCACGAGCTGGTGCAGGCGCGCAACCAGGCCGACGGCCTGATCCACGCCACCCGCAGCGCGATCACCGAGCACGGCAGCAAGGTCGGCGGCGACGTGATCGGCAAGGTCGAGTCGGCGCTGGCGGACCTGGAAACCGCGATGAAGGGCGACGACAAGGGTCAGATCGAGGCCAAGACCAAGGCGCTGGAAGAGGCCGGTCAGTCGCTGTACGCGGCCGCGGCGGCGGGCGAGCAGCAGCCTGGCGCCAACGCCGGCGGCGCGCATGCGTCCTCGGCCCACGCCGACGACGTGGTCGACGCCGAGTTCACCGAGGTCAAGGACGACAAGAAGGCGTGATCCAGCCTTAAGGAATCGGTTTTCGAAGGAGCGGTGCTCAGGCTCCGCTCCTTCGCCGTTTTAAGGTTCCCGGTTTCATCGCCGCTATGACCGATCGCTACAGGATGCCCGTTTTGAACCATTCTCCATTCCCCATCGCCGATTCCCAGCCATGAGCAAACGCGACTATTACGAAGTGCTGGGTGTGGCCCGCACCGCCAGCGACGACGAGCTGAAGAAGGCCTATCGCCGTTGCGCGATGAAGTACCACCCGGACCGCAATCCCGGCGACCAAGCCGCCGAGGCCGCGTTCAAGGAATGCAAGGAAGCCTATGAGGTGCTGTCCGACGGCAACCGCCGGCGCATGTACGACGCGCACGGCCACGCCGCGTTCGAGCACGGCATGGGCGGGATGGGTGGCGGTCCGGGCGGCCCGGACATGGGCGATATCTTCGGCGACATCTTCGGCAACATCTTCGGTGGCGCCGGCGGTGGCGGGCGTGCGCCGCGGCGCGGCGCCGACATCGGTTACGTGCTGGAGCTGGACCTGGAAGAAGCGGTGGCCGGCATCGAGCGCCGCATCGAGATTCCGACCCTGAGCGAATGCGAGCACTGCCACGGCAGCGGCTCGGAGGACGGCAAGGTCGAGACCTGTGGCACCTGCCACGGGCGCGGTCAGGTGCGCATCCAGCGTGGCATCTTCGCCATGCAGCAGACCTGCCCGCAGTGCGCCGGCCGCGGCCAGATCGTGCAGAACCCGTGCGGCGTGTGCCATGGCGCCGGGCGCGTGGAAGAGACCAAGGTGCTGTCGGTGAAGATTCCCGCCGGCGTCGACAACGGCGACCGCATCCGCCTGTCGGGCGAGGGCGAGGCCGGTCCGGCCGGCACTCCGCCGGGCGATCTGTACGTGGAAGTGCGCGTGCGCGAGCACCCGATCTTCCAGCGCGACGGCGACGACCTGCACTGCGAGGTGCCGATCCGCATCTCGCAGGCGGCGCTGGGCGACACCGTGCGCGTGGCGACCCTGGGCGGCGAGGCGGAGATCCGCATTCCGGCCGAGACCCAGACCGGCAAGCTGTTCCGCCTGCGCGGCAAGGGCGTGCGCTCGGTGCGCAGCCGCAGCGAAGGCGACCTGTACTGCCGCGTGGTGGTGGAGACGCCGATCAATCTCACTGCCGATCAGCGCAAGCTGCTGGAACAGTTCGAATCCACCTTCACCGGCGAGGATGCGCGCAAGCATTCGCCGAAGTCGGCGACCTTCATCGACGGGGTGAAGGGGTTCTGGGACCGGATGACGTCGTGAGGCCGGGATGATCAGCCATTCGGCTGCTGAAAAGCCGGGGAGTCGGGATTCGGGATGACAGCCTGCGGCTGTTGAAAAGCCGGGATTTGGGATTCGGGATTTCCCGAGCGTGTCTGGCTACCGCAATGCTGTTTGTGGGAGGGGCTTTAGCCCCGACGCTTTACCGCCAACGCGTCGGGGCTGAAGCCCCTCCCACATTGGAATGTTTCGCGCGCTGAGCGCAGCGGAGAACTGGGAGTTTCGATGCTGGCTGTGCGTGGGCGTCTCCCCGCACCATGCCCCCGTTGCAGGAGCGGCTTCAGCCGCGACGCTTTCTCGTCGGAGCGTAGCAGCTGAGGCCGTTGTTGCTTAAAACCATGTAACACGCCTGTGCGCGCGAATCCCGAGCGCACTGGCGCCGGCGCTACACTACGGCGATGAACGCTTCCGCCGACAGCTCCGCTGCAAGTCATCTCATCCATGGCCGCCGCCAGCGCCCCGACGGGCCGGTGCCGGTCGACGTCATTTCCGTGCAGTCGCAACTGGTCTACGGCCACGCCGGCAATAGCGCGGCGGTGCCGCCGTTGCGTGCGCTGGGTCTGCGTGTGGCCGAGATCCCGACCACGCTGCTGAGCAATGCGCCGTTCTACGCGACCTTGCGCGGCAAGGTGCTGCCGTCGGACTGGTTCGCCGACCTGTTGCTCGGCGCCAGCGAACGCGGCCTGCCGCAACGCGCGCGCATGCTGGTGTCCGGCTACTTCGGCAGCGTCGGCAATGGCGCCGCCTTCGCCGACTGGCTCGACGCCACCCTGCCGCAGTGCCCGACGCTGCGCTACTGCCTGGACCCGGTGATCGGCGATACGCATACCGGCCCCTACGTGGAACCGGGCCTGGAAGCGATCTTCGCCGAACGCCTGCTGCCGCACGCGTGGCTGGTGACGCCGAATGCGTTCGAGCTCTGCCGGCTGACCGGCATGCCGGCACTGGCGCAGGACGAGGCGATCGCCGCGGCGCGTGTGTTGCTGGCGCGCGGTCCGCAGTGGGTGCTCGCACACAGCGTCGGCGGCGATGCCGGGCAATTGGTGACGCTGGCGGTGAGCCGCGAGGCGGTCTACCGCTGGTGCTCGCCATTGCTGCCGGTGGATGTCGCCGGCACCGGCGATGTGTTGATGGCGCTGCTGGTGGCCTTCCTGTTGCGCGGCGACAGCTTCGAGGCGGCGATCGGCCGCGCCATTGCCGGCGTGCATGCGGCGCTGGAGGCGACCCTGGCCGCGGACGTGGAAGAGCTGGACGTGCTGGCGGCGGCGCCGGCTGCGCTGGCCACGCCGCTGCGCTTCGTCGCCGAGCGCCTGGCGTGAGCCTGCACCCGGTCGTCGGCATCGTCGGCAGTGCCGGCGCCTATGGCCGCTGGCTGAGCCGCTTCTTCCGCGAGCGCATGCAGTTGCAGGTGATCGGCCACGATCCGGCCGACCCGCAGTCGCTGGCGCCGGAGGCGCTGCTGCAACAGGCGCAGGTGCTGATCTTCTCCGCGCCGATCCGGCACACGCCGGCGTTGATCGGCGAGTACGTGCAGCGCGCCGGCGGCCGCGAGCGCGACCAGCTCTGGCTGGACGTCACCTCGGTCAAGGCCGCGCCGGTGGCGGCGATGCTGGCCTCGCAGGCGGAAGTGGCCGGCCTGCATCCGATGACCGCGCCGCCGAAGTCGCCCACGCTCAAGGGCCGCGTGCTGGTGGTCTGCGAGGCGCGGGTGGCGCAGTGGCAGGCCTGGCTGCAGCAGCTGTACGCGGCGCTGGAAGGCGAGTGCGTGCGCACCACGCCCGAACACCACGACCGGGTGATGGCGCTGGTGCAGGCGATGGTCCACGCCACGCATCTGGCCCAGGCCGGCGTGCTGCGCGAGCATGCGCCGGCGCTGGGGCCGTTGCAGGCGCTGCTGCCGTACCGCTCGGCCTCGTTCGAACTGGATACCGCGATCATCGCGCGCATCCTGGCCCTGAATCCGGCCATCTACGAAGACATCCAGTTCGGCAATCCGCATGTCGGCGATGTGCTGGACGGGCTGATCGCGCAGCTGTCGCGGCTGCGCGACCAGGTCGGCCGCGGCGATGATGCGGCGCGCGCGCAGTTTCGTGCCGAGTTTCTCGACGCCAACCGGCAGGCGCTGGGCGAGGCGGCGATCGCGCAGGGCAACTACAGCTACGAACGGGTGGGGTACTTGCTCGCCGATCTGACCGAGCAGGCCACGCTCAGCGTGTACTTGCCAGAAGACCGCGCCGGCTCGCTGCGCGCGCTGTTGCACGTGTTCGAGCGCCATGGGGTGAATCTCGCTTCGATCCATTCCTCGCGCACGCAGGCGGGCGAATTGCATTTCCGGCTCGGCTTCGATCCGGCCAGCGATGCGGGGGCGGTGCGTGGCGCGGCGGCGGAGATCGATGCCAGTGGGATCGGGCGGGTGCTGGCGGGGTGAATTGCATCGAACGCCGTCGCGGCTGAAGCCGCTCCTGCAGGAACTTGCGGCGAGTGGGCTGGGGCATTGTGGGAGGGACTTCAGTCCCGAAGCGGTGCGCCATCGGAACGCGCACCGCTTCGCTCCTCGCGGCTTCAGCTGCGCTCCAGAACACATGGACGCACGACGCCCACCTCCAGATTCATCCACAGCGCATGTGGATGGCCACTGCGCAAACATGTGGATAACCCGCGGCGCGCCTTGCGGGGCAAGCCTGTCAAGCCGTGTGGCGAAAAATTCACCAGCTTGCCGCCAGCACCCCGAACGCCAGTGGCGACGACGGGGCATGGCGGCACAGCGTGGTGACGACGCTAGACCGCGGTCAGGGTCAACTCGCCGCCGGTGGTGACGAACTGCTGGCCGCGGCGGATCAGCTTACGGCCGTCGGCCAGTTCGTAGCGCAGTCCGCTGTCGGCGTGCGGGTCGTGCTGCGCCTGCTGCTGGCGCGGCGCATCGTCCTGGAACTCGGTGATCAGATAGGCCTCGCCGTCGGGACCGAGGGCGGGCAATTGGCGAAAGGACATCGGAAGCCTCCTGTCGAACGCTGCATCGAATGCGGGACGCCGGAGCGGCGGCCGCGGGCGCGCGGCCGCAGTGCAGACGCGGTCCGACCGTAGTCCCGCCGTCGTTAGCGCGGCGTGCTCAGTCGATGAACTGCAGGCGAGCGAGTTCGGCGTACAGCCCGTCCTGCGCCAGCAGCTCGGCATGGGTGCCCTGGGCGACGATGCGGCCATGGTCCATCACCACGATGCGGTCGGCCTTCAGCACGGTGGCCAGGCGGTGCGCGATCACCAGGGTGGTGCGTCCGGCCATCAGCCGCTCCAGCGCTTGCTGCACGGCGTGTTCGCTCTGCGCGTCCAGGGCGCTGGTGGCCTCGTCCAGCAACAGGATCGGCGCGTCCTTGAGCAGGGCGCGGGCGATGGCGATGCGCTGCTGCTGGCCGCCGGACAGGCGCGCGCCACGTTCGCCCAGTTCGCTGGCATAGCCCTCCGGCAGTTGCCGCAGGAACGCGTCGGCTTCGGCCGCGCGCGCGGCGGCCTCGACCTCCGCCTCGCTGGCCTCGAGCCGGCCGTAGCGGATGTTGTCGGCGGCGCTGGCGGCGAACAGGGTCGGGTGCTGCGGCACCAGTCCGATCGCCGCGCGCAGTTGCGACGGGTCCAGCGTGCGCAGATCCAGGCCGTCCACCTGCACGCTGCCCGATTGCGGATCGTGGAAGCGCATCAGCAGCGCCAGCACCGTGCTCTTGCCGGCGCCGGAGGGGCCGACCAGGGCCACGCTCTCGCCGGGCCGCACGTGCAGATCGAAGCCGTCCAGCGCCGGGTGATCGGGGCGCTGCGGGTAGCGGAAGCTGACGTTGTCGAAGCGCACCTCGCCGCGCAGCGGCTGCGGCAGCGCACGTGGTTGGGTCGGGGCGACGATCTCGGGACGTTCCTGGAACAATTCGGCGATGCGGCCCATGCCGCCGGCCGCGCGCTGCAGGTCGTTCCAGACTTCGGCCAGCGAGGCCACCGAACCGCCGCCGAACATCGCATACAGCAAAAACTGGCCGAGCGCGCCCGCACTGAGTTCGTGGGCGGCGACCTCGTGCGCGCCCAACCACAGCACCAGCACGATGGCGCCGAAGATCAACACGATGGCCGCGGCGGTGATCAGCGCCTGCGCGCGGACCCGGCGCCGCGCCACCGCCACGGTCTGCGCCAGCGCTTCGCCGAAGCGGCCGCGTTCGTAGCCTTCGCGCGCGTAGGCCTGCACCGTGCGCACCGCGCCCAGGGTCTCGGCAGCGAGGGTGTTGGCGTCGGCGACGCGATCCTGGCTGGCGCGCGAGATCTTCTGCAGGCGCCGCGCGCCGAGCACGATCGGCAGCACCGCCAGCGGGATGCCGAGCAGGGTGTAGGCGGCCAGGTGCGGGCTGGTCACGCACAGCATCACCACGCTGCCGACCGCGGTGACCGTGCTGCGCAGCGCCACCGACATGGTGCTGCCGATGACCCCGCGCAGCAGTTCGCTGTCGGCCGACAGGCGCGAGACCAGTTCGCCGCTGCGGTTGCGGTCGTGGAACCCGGCATGCAGGCCGATCAGGTGCGTGTACAGGCGTTCGCGCAGGTCGGCGACCACCTTTTCGCCGAGCAGCGACACGAAGTAGAAGCGCGTGGCGGTGGCCACCGCCAGCACCACCGAGACCGCGAACAACAGGGCGAACGACTGGTTGATGAGGCCGACGTCCTCGAAGCCATGATCGATCATCTGCCGGACCGCGACCGGAAGGCTCAGCGTGGCGCTGGACGAGATCGCCAGCGCCACCAGCCAGGCGATCAGCAGGCCGCGCCGGCGACGCACGAACGGCCACAGGGTGCGCAGGCTGCCGAGTCTGCGCAGCGACTTGGCCTGGTCGGCCGACGGGGTGTTCATGCGGGGGCGGGTTCCGAACAGCGGACCCGATTGCGAGTGGCGTCGCGCAGGCGGGTTTTCAAGGCGTCGACGCGATCGCGGGGCAGGCGCAGGCGCAGTTCGGCGCCGCCGGCGTCGAAGCGTTCATCGAGTTTTTCCGCGGCGCAGGCGCTCAGCGCGGCATGCACCGCGCCCAGGTCGTCGAAGCCGCAGTGCAGGGTGAGCAGGCTCAAGGCCAGCAACGGTTGCCGCGGCGCCAGGCGCAGGCATTCGGCCGCGCTGCCGCCATAGGCGCGGACCAGGCCACCGGCGCCGAGCTTGATGCCGCCGTACCAGCGCGTGACCACCACCACCACGCGGTCGAAGCCCTGGCCGTCGATCGCCGCCAGGATCGGCCGGCCGGCGGTGCCGGCGGGCTCGCCGTCGTCGCTGGAGCGGTACTCGTCGCCATGGCGGTAGGCCCAGCAATTGTGGGTGGCGTCGGCCACCATCACCTGCTGCACGAACGCCAGCGCTGCGCCGGCGTCGGCGATCGGCGCGGCGTGGGCAATGAAGCGGCTGTGCTTGATCTCCACGCTGTGGCTGACGGGGTGCGGGAGCGTATCGGGCATCGGCGGCATTGTAGACGAGGTGCGCTGCCGGCCTGCGGCGCAGGCGCCGGCAGCGCGCGGCTCAGTCCTGCAGCAGCGGGCGCAGGTCTGCAGGCACCGTGCGGTGCGGGTGGGTGCGCTGGAAGCGCAGCAGGCTGGCGCGGGCGACGTCCAGTTCGCCGCCGTCGCGGCGCTCGCGGATCCGTTGCAGCCAGCGCCGCGGGGGCAATTGTGCGTCGGCCTCCACGGCCACTTCCACTTCGGCCGCCAAGACGCCAGCGGAGGACCGTGGCTGCGCCGATGCGGCAGTGGGCGCGGCAGACGACGTCGAAGGTTGCAGCGACAGCGCCTCCGAGGACCCGGTCGCTGCCGCCTGCGCGCGCGCGGCGGCCGCCAGCTTGGCCTGGCGGGCGTCGTCGGTGGGCGCGCTGCGTGCCCAGGTGTCCTGCGTCGTTGCCGCGCGCGCCGGTGCGCGCAAGGCCATGGCGGCGGGGGCGGCTTGCTGTTCGGCGGCCGGTGCGGCAGCCGGCTCGCTGTTATCCGCTGCGATCGCCGGTGGCGGTGGTGCCGGGGCCGGCGGTGCAACTGGCGCCACCATCGCCGGTGACGCGGGAGGGGCCAGGCTCTTCGCGGGCACCGGCTTGCGCGCCTGCGCCTCCGGCAGTGGCGCGGCAGGTGCTTCCGCTTCCCTGCGCGCCGAGGCCACAGGGGCGGGCGCTGTGGCCTTGGGGGCCGCCGGCGCGGTGGCATCCGGCGCCGGTTCCGCGGAGGGCGGTGCCGGCGATGCGGCTGGCGCAGAAGCGGCGTCGGTGGCGGGCGTCGCTGCCGGAGCAGGCGCTGCCGACGGCATCGGCGCCGAGGGCACCGGCGGGCGTGCGCGCCAGGCGATGCCGGCCACCAGCACCAGCGAGGCCGCCAGGCCCAGCCAGGTCGGCCAGCGTGGCCGCGACGCCGGCGGGGCGGCACGCGATGCGGGCGCCGGGCCTGGCCCGGCCGGGTCGGCGGTCGCGATGGAGGCGGGTGCGGACGCTGGCATCGCCGCGGTGGCTTGCGCCCGCGCGCGCTCCGCGGCGCTGCTGGGATACTCCGGGACCTCGGCGGCTCCCGGTGCGACCGCCGCGCGCGCGGCAGCCAGGATCGCCGCATCCAGCGCCGGCGGCGGCAATGCCTGCCGGCCCAGGCGCAGGCGTTCGGCGAGCGCGCGCTCTTCCGGGGTCAGCGGTTCGTCGGCGCTCATCCGCCCAACCTCGCACGCAGTTTGTCCATCGCATAGCGCAGCCGCGACTTGACCGTCTCGCGGCCGACGCCGGTGATCTGCCCGATCTCGTCCAGGCTCAATTCCTGCTCCAGGCGCAGCAGCAGCACGTCGCGTTGCTCCTCGGGAAGCGCATCCAGCGCCAGTTGCAACTGGCGCCGTTGTTCGAAGGCGGACAACTGCCGCTCCGGGGTGTCGGGGTCCTGCACGCGCGCGGTGCGCAGGTCGGCGTCGGCCGGCGCCGGCGGGCGGTGCTTGGCCGCGCGCCAATGGTCGCCAAGCCGATTGTGGGCGATGCGCAGCAGCCAGGTGGTGAACGCGGCCTGCGGCTGCCAGTCCAGGCGTGCGGCGATCACCCGCTGCCACACGTCCTGGAACAGTTCTTCGGCCAGCGCCCGGTCGCGCAGCTGCCGCAGCAGGTATTGGTACAGGCGGCCGCGATGGCGCAGGTACAGAGTCTCGAACGCGCGTGCGTCGCCGGCGGCATAGGCCAGCATCAGGGCTTCGTCGCTCGCGTCGACCGGGGCGTCCACGGCGGCAAGCCTAAGCGTTCGCCGGTCCGCCGCATAGTCGGGAGGCGGGGGCCCGGGAGAGGGCGTCGGTGGCGGACATTCGGACAACATGGGTAGACAAACGCGTATCGCGGCACTTCGGGGTCGATCGGGCGTCGATCGGTGCATGCAACGGGTATGCTGGGGGTGAAAGGGCGAGCGTGGAGCAGTTCCGGGGGCCCTGCAGGAGAATCGTTGTCGATGCTGTTCAATTCGTCCGCCACCGCCCGCGAAGACGCTTCCGGCGGCCATGCGCCCGCCCGCACGGCGCAGGCCTTGTGCGGGCTGCTGCCGCCCGGCAGCGCCGTGGTGGTCGGCTGCGGCGACGGCGTGGTCGGGCGCCTCCACGGCGCCAGCGCGGAGGCGCCGGAGTGGCTGCAGGCGCTGGTCGCGCAGACACTGGCCGCCACCGAGTTGCCACCGTCGACGACACCGACGGTGCTGCACGTGCATCGCACCGCCGAGGGGGCCTGCGTGGTCATCGGTGCGCAGGTGAGACAGCCGCTGGACGAAGCGTACCGCGCCGCCTGGTGCGAGGCCGCGGTCGCCTTCGGCCTCAACCTGCTCGACACCGAGCGCATGCGCGCGCGCATCGAGGGCCTGGAGAAATCCAAGCAGCTGCAGCAGGCGCTGTACGAGATCGCCGATCTGGCCGGCGCCGATCTGGAAATGAGCCAGATGCTGCAGCGCGTGCATGCGGTCCTGGAATCGCTGATGTACGCGGAGAACTGCTACATCGTCGAATACGACGAAGATCAGCAGAGCATGCGCTTTCTGTACTTCTCCGACCGCCACGACGACTTCGTCGCCGATCCGGAGCAGACCTACTTCCTGCGCGACATGCCGCACAGCCTCACTGTGGGACTGCTGCGCCACGGCCGCGCGGTGCGCGGGCCCTCGGAGCAGGTGCGCGAACGCCTGCAGGTGGGCTACAACGCCGAACACGGCCCGGAGAGCCGCGACTGGCTGGGCGTGCCGATGCTGCGCGAGGGCCGGGTGTGCGGCGCGATCGTGGTGCAGAACTACGACTACGCGCTGCGCTACACCGACGCCGACCGCGCGCTGCTGGCCTACGTGGCGCAGCACGTGCAGACCGCGATGGACCGGCGCCATGCGCAGGTGCAACTGGAGCGGCGGGTGCACCTGCGGACCCAGGAACTGCAGCGCGCCAACCGCGATCTGCAGGACGAGATCCAGGAGCGCAAGCGCGCCGAGACGCTGCAACTGGCGCTGTTCCGCATCGCCGAGCTGGCGATCCGTTCGGAGAGCCTGCAGCAGTTCTACACCGAGGTGCACGCCATCGTCGGCGGGCTGATCGACGCGCGCAACCTGTACATCGCGCTGCTGTCCGACGACGACACGATGCTGGAGTTCGTCTACTCGGTGGACGAGTTCACCCCCTACCGGCCGCAACGGCGCCGCGGCCGCGGACTGACCGAGTACGTGATGCGGGTGCGGCGTCCGCAACTGCTCGAACTTCCCGACATCGACGCCTTGCTGGCGCAGGGCGAGGTACAGGAGTACGGCCAGCGCCCCTACAGCTGGCTGGGCGTGCCGCTGTTCGACGAAGGCGAGGTGATCGGCGCGATCGTGGTGCAGAGCTACATCGCCAAGGTGCGGTTCACCGAGCACGACCAGCGCCTGCTGACCTTCGTCGCGCACAACGTCGGCAGCGGCCTGGCGCGGCAACGCGCGCAGGAACGGCTGCGGCTGGCGCACGCGGAGCTGGAGCAGCGCGTGGACGAGCGCACCCGCGAACTGGCCGAGGTCAACGAGCAATTGCTGGCGCAGATCGCCGAACGCTGGCGTGCCGAGCAGCGCCTGACCCACCAGGCGCTGCACGATGCGCTGACCGGATTGCCGAACCGATCGCATCTGCTGGACCGGCTCAGCGAGGCGATCTCCCGTGCCCGCGGCGGCGGCAGGACCTTCGCCGTGCTGTTCCTGGATCTGGACCGGTTCAAGCTGGTCAACGACAGCATCGGCCACGCTGCCGGCGACGAGATGCTGGTGCAGGTGGCCAAGCGCATCGTCTCCACGATCCGCGGCCAGGACGTGGTGGCGCGCCTGGGCGGCGACGAATTCGCGGTGCTGACGCCGTGCGAGCACGGCCTGGACGGCGCGCGCGAGCTGGCGCGGCGCCTGCTGCACGTGCTTGGCCAGCCGATGTGGGTGGCCGGCCGCGAATTGTTCCCGTCCGGCAGCCTGGGCATCGCCGCCTGGCATCCGCGCTACCACAACGGCGAGGAGATGCTGCGCGACGCCGACGCGGCCATGTACCGGGCCAAGGCGCAGACGCAGGACCGCTGCGTGGTGTTCGACGAGGCCATGCGCGAGGCGGCGCTGCGCAGCCTCGATCTGGAGGCGGACCTGCGCCGGGCGATCAACAACCGCGACTTCGAGCCGTTCTACCAGCCGATCGTGCGCCTGCGCGACGGCGAGGTGATCGGCCACGAAGCGCTGCTGCGCTGGCGCCACGAAAGCCGCGGGCTGCTGGTGCCGAGCCAGTTCATCGACCTGGGCGAGGAGAGCGGCCTGATCGAGCAGGTGGACTGGCTGCTGTACGCGCAGGTGATCCGGCGCCTGGCGCAGAGCGAGGGCGGCTACGTTTCGGTCAACGTCTCGCCGCGGCATTTCCGCTCGCCGGATTTCACCGAGCGGCTGTTCGGGCTGATCGACACCGCCGGCGCCGATCCGCGTCGCCTGCGCGTGGAGATCACCGAGGTGGCGCTGCTCGACGACGCACCGCGCACCCTGACCATCCTGCAGGCGCTGCGCGAGCGCGGCGTGCTGGCGCAACTGGACGACTTCGGTACCGGCTTCTCGGCGCTTTCCTATCTGCACCGCTTCCCGATCTCGGTGCTGAAGATCGACCAGAGCTTCGTCGCCGGCCTGCAGGACGAGGGCAGCACCGGCAGCCACGCGCTGGTGCGCGGCATTCTCGCCCTGGCCAGCACCCTGGGCATCGAAACGGTGGGCGAAGGCATCGAGACCGAACAGCAACTGGCGACCCTGCGCGAACTGGGTTGCGACTACGGGCAGGGCTATCTGCTCGGGCGCCCGGCCGCCGCGCCGCAGCTGCTTTGAGGCGATCGAGTGCGGAGCGCGGCGCCATGCGCCCGTTGCTCGCAGCGCGGCGCGTTGCGGCGCGTTTGTTCGATTCGCGCCTCCGATGCTGGAGCGACTGAAGATGCCGCCATGGCAGGTTGCCGCGTAGGAGCGGCTTCAGCCGCAATGGGTTTTATCGAGCACGCCCGTCGCGGCTGAAGCCGCTCCTGCAGGACACGCCGTGTCGGTATGGGCGGTGGCCTAAACATTTCGCCACGCGCCAAGCGCTTGCCGTGGATCGGATGCGCTTGGCGCAACGCGTTGCGTCGCTTTTGTCGATCCACGCTGCAGGAACAATCGGGCGCCGAGATTCATGGCGCGTCGCCACGCGTCATGACGTTGCCGCTTTCGGCGTCTCAGCGCAACGCGTTGCGGCGCTTTTCATCAATCCGCGCCATGCAAGCAGTGATGCGCCGGAATTTGTAACGCGTCGCCACGCGCGAGGCGCTAACCGCCGATCGGATGCTCTCAACGCAGTGCGTTTCGACGCTTCTCGTCGATCCGCGCCGCAGTGGCGGTGAGGCGCCGGAGTCGGTAGCGCGTCGCCACGCGCATTGATCCCGCCGCCCCTCAGACGCTCCTAGCGCAGCGCGTTGCGTCGCTTTTCATCAATCCGCGCCATGGAAGCAGTGAGGCGCCGCAATCTGTAACGCGTCGCCACGCGCCAGATGCTTACCGCCGATCAGAGATGCTCTCAGCGCAGCGCGTTACGGCGCTTCTCGTCAATCCACTTCGACGCCTGCGCCGGCGTGTACCCCCGCATCCAGCCCAGCATCGTGTCGATGTCGCTGCCGTACCACAGGTCGGCGCGCTGGTCCGGGTGCAGGAAGCGCTCCTCGACCATGCGATCGATCATGCCGATCAGCGGCGCGTAGAACCCTTCCACGTCGAGGAAGGCGCAGGGCTTGTTGCCGATGCCGAGCTGGCGCCAGGTCAGCATCTCGAAGATTTCTTCCATGGTGCCGAAGCCGCCGGGCAGGGCGACGAAGGCATCGGACAGGTCGAACATGCGCGACTTGCGCTCGTGCATCGAGCCGACGATTTCCAGCTCGGTGAGGCCGCGGTGCGCCACTTCCCAGTCCGCCAGTTGCTTGGGAATCACGCCGGTGACCTCGCCGCCGGCGGCGAGCACCGCATTGGCCACGGTGCCCATCAGGCCGACATTGCCGCCGCCATAGACCAGGCGCAGTCCCTGTTCGGCGATGCGCGTGCCCAGCGCGGTGGCACGTTCGACATAGGCGGGCTTGTTGCCGGCGTTGGAGCCGCAGTAGACGCAGATGCTTTTCATCGGGAATGGGGAGTCGGGAATGGGGAATAGGGAAAATCAAAAGCCGAAACGCATAACGCCGGACTCGGGCCCGGCGTTATGCAGTGGGAATGCAGTGCCGGGAATGCGCTTGCCATTCCCGATTCTCCATTCCCGTTTCCCGGCTTCAATTGGCCTTATGAATCGCCCGCTTGCTCACCGCCATGGCCGCGTCGTGTATCGCTTCGGACAGGGTGGGGTGGGCGTGGCAGATGCGCGCCAGGTCGTCGGCCGAGCCGTTGAACTCCATGGTCAGCACGCCTTCGTGGACCAGCTCGGAGACGCCGACGCCGACCAGGTGCATGCCCAGGACGCGGTCGGTCTCGGCGTGGGCGATGACCTTGACGAAGCCCGCGGGCTCGCCCATCGCCACCGCACGGCCGATCGCCGCGAACGGGAAGCTGCCGGCCTTGTACGGCACGCCTTCGGCCTTGAGCTGCTGCTCGGTCTTGCCGACCCAGGCGATTTCCGGCTCGGTGTAGATGACCCACGGAATGGTGTCGAAGTTGACGTGGCCGGGCAGGCCGGCGATCAGTTCGGCGACCGCGATGCCTTCCTCGAAACCCTTGTGCGCGAGCATCGGCCCGCGCACGCAGTCGCCGATCGCCCACACGCCGTCCACGCCGGTGTGGCAGTGCGCATCGACCTCGATCTGGCCGCGCTCGTTGACCTTGACGCCGGTACCGTCGGCCAGCAGGCCCTTGGTGGCGGCGCGGCGGCCGACGGCCACCAGCAGCTTGTCCACGTTGAGGGTCTTCTCGCCTTCGCTGTCGCTATAGGTGACGACCACTTCCTGCTTCTTGCCCTTGCCGGTGACTTCGGTCTTGGAGACCTTGGCGCCGAGCTTGATGTCCAGGCCCTGCTTCTTGAATTCCTTCAAGGCGGTCTTGGCCACTTCGGCATCGGCCAGGGCCAGGAAGTCCGGCAGCGCTTCGAGGATGGTGACCTCGGCGCCCAGGCGCTTCCACACGCTGCCCAGTTCCAGTCCGATCACGCCGGCGCCGATCACCGCCAGGCGCTTGGGCACTTCGGTGAAGTCCAGCGCGCCGACGTTGTCGACGATGGTCTCGCCGTCGAACTTGGCGAACGGCAGTTCGATCGAATCCGAGCCGGCGGCCAGGATCACGTTGGTGCCCTTCAGCTCGACTTCGCTGCCGTCGTGCTGCTTGACCTTGACCACGTTGCCCGGCTGCAGTTCGCCGAAGCCGTAGTACGGGGTGATCTTGTTCGCCTTGAACAGCATCGCGATGCCGCCGGTGAACTGCTTGACGATCTTGTCCTTGCGCCCGACCATCGCCGCGACGTCGATCTTGGCATCCTTGAAGCTGATGCCGTGCTCGCCGAACAGGTGGCCCATGTTCCAGAACTGGCGCGAGGAATCCAGCAGCGCCTTGGACGGAATGCAGCCCACGCGCAGGCAGGTGCCGCCGAGCGCCGGCTTGCCGTCCTTGCCCAGCGCCGCGTCGATGCACGCGGTCTTCAGGCCCAACTGGGCGGCACGGATGGCCGCGTGATAGCCGGCGGGACCGGCACCGATGACGACGACGTCGTATTGTTCGCTCATTTCATTCGCTCACACGGGAATGGGGAATAGGGAATGGGGAATCGCAAAAGCGCAGGCGCCTGCCGCCTCCCATCCAGGTCCAGGCGGGAACAGGGCAGGGAAATGGGCGCTTGTCCCATTCCCCACTCTCCATTCCCGATTCCCGGCTCTTACAGACCGAACAGCATCCGGCCCGGGTTTTCCAGTTGGTTCTTGATGTCGACCAGGAACTGCACCGAGTCCTTGCCGTCGATGATGCGGTGGTCGTAGGACAGCGCCAGATACATCATCGGCGCGATCACGACCTGGCCGTTCTCGGCGATCGGACGCTCCTTGATCGCGTGCATGCCCAGGATCGCGCTCTGCGGCGGGTTGATGATCGGGGTCGACAACAGCGAGCCGAAGGTGCCGCCGTTGGTCACGGTGAAGGTGCCGCCCTGAAGTTCTTCCAGGCTCAGCTTGCCGTCGCGCGCCTTCTTGGCGTAGTCGGCGATGCCCTGTTCGATGTCGGCGAAGGACTGCCGCTCGACGTTGCGCAGCACCGGCGTAACCAGGCCCTTGTCGGTGGACACGGCGATGGAGATGTCGCTGTAGCCGTGGTAGATGATGTCGTCGCCGTCGATCGAGGCGTTGACCAGCGGGAAGCGCTGCAGCGCGTTGGCCGCGGCCTTGACGAAGAAGCTCATGAAGCCGAGCTTGATGCCGTGGGCCTTCTGGAACTCGTCCTGCAATTCCTTGCGCGCCGCCGAAACCTTGGCCAGGTTGACCTCGTTGAAGGTGGTCAGCATCGCGGTCGAGTTCTTCGACTGCATCAGGCGCTCGGCGATGCGCTTGCGCACGCGGGTCATCGGCACGCGCTCTTCCGGACGCGCACCGCTGGCCTTGCCGGCGCCGCCGTTCTTGGCGTAGTTGAGGATGTCTTCCTTGGTCACCGCGCCGCGGCGGCCGGTGCCTTCGACCTGCGACGGATCCACGCCTTCGGTGATGGCGCTGAAGCGCGCGCCCGGCGGCAGGCTGGACACATCACCGGCGGCCTTCGGCGCGTCGGCCTTGGCGGCCTTCGGCGCTTCCGCGGCGGCGGCCTTGGGCGCTTCGGCCTTCGGCGCCTCGGCGACCTTGGCCTCGGCCGGCGCCGCAGCGGCGGTCGCGCCTTCCTCGATGATCGCCAGGATCTGCGAGCTGGTCACGGTGGCGCCGGTCTCGAACTTGATCTCCTTCAGCACGCCATCGACGGGCGAGGGCACTTCCAGCACGACCTTGTCGGTCTCCAGGTCCACCAGGTTCTCGTCGCGCTTGACCGCCTCACCGGCCTTCTTGTGCCAGCTGGCGATGGTGGCATCGGATACGGATTCGGGCAGTACCGGAACTTTGACTTCGGTGGCCATTGCAGGGGGCGTCCTAGTGGTGTCTTTTTTGAAATGTGAAAGGGGGTTTATTCAGCGACTTGGTCGTTGAACGGATTCAACAGCGCGTCGGCGACCAGCTTCAGCTGCTCTTCCACGTGCTCGGCGAAGTGGCCGGCGGCGGGAGACGGCGAACGGGCGCGGCCGGCGTAGTGCAGGCTCTGTCCGTCGGCCAGGCAGGCCTGCAGGTGGTGCTTGATCTGGTACCAGGCGCCCTGGTTCTGCGGCTCTTCCTGGCACCAGACCAGGTCGGTGGCATTGCCGTAGCGCTTCAGCTCGGCCGACAGCAGCTCGCGCGGGAACGGATACAGCTGCTCCACGCGCAGGATGGCGACGTCGTCCTGGCCGCGCTTGGTCTGGTCCTCGAGCAGGTCGTAGTAGACCTTGCCGGAGCACGCGACCACGCGCTTGACCTTCTTCGGGTCTGCCTTGGCGTCCGGGATCAGGTGCTGAAACTCGCCGTCGGCCAGTTCCTCCAGCGTCGACACCGCCAGCTTGTGGCGCAGCAGCGACTTGGGCGTCATCACCACCAGCGGCTTGCGCGTGGACATGCGCATCTGCCGGCGGATCATGTGGAAGGCCTGCGCCGGGGTGGTGGGCACGCAGACCAGCATGTTCTCCAGTGCGCACAGCTGGAGGAAGCGCTCCAGGCGTGCGGAGCTGTGCTCCGGGCCCTGGCCTTCGTAGCCGTGCGGCAGGAACAGCGACAGGCCGGAGATGCGACCCCACTTGGCTTCGCCGGCGGCGATGAACTGGTCGATCACCACCTGCGCGCCGTTGGCGAAGTCGCCGAACTGCGCTTCCCAGATGCACAGCGCGTTGGGATCGGTGGTGGAGTAGCCGTACTCGAAGCCCATCACCGCCTCCTCGCTGAGCAGCGAGTCGATCACGGTGGCGTCTTCCGGGTTCTCCACCAGCTGCCGCAGCGGCAGGTAGTAGCTGTCGGTCTTCTGGTCGTGCAGGATCGCGTGGCGGTGGAAGAACGTGCCGCGGCCCGCGTCCTGGCCGACCAGGCGCAGCTTGTGGCCTTCGCCCAGCAGGGTGGCGTAGGCCAGGTTCTCGGCGAAGCCCCAGTCGCCCGGCAGTTCGCCGGCGGCCATCTTCACCCGGTCCTCGTAGATCTTGGCCACGCGCGGGTGCAGCTCGACGCCGCCCGGGATGGTGGTGATGATCTTGGCCAGCTGATCCAGGGTCTTGCGCTTGACCGTGGTGTCGACCTTGTCCGCCAGCTTGCCCGACAGGTACTTGGACCAGTCGATGGCGAATTCGTCGGGCTTGCGGGTCGCCAGCTCGGTGGTGTATTCGCCCGAGTCGAGCTTGTTGCGGTAGCCGTCGACCAGCGCCTGCGCCTCGCCGGCCTGCAGCACGCCTTCGCTTTCCAGCTGGGCGGCGTACAGTTCGCGGGTGGTCTTGTGCTTGCGGATGGTCTGGTACATCACCGGCTGGGTGGCCGCCGGCTCGTCGGCCTCGTTGTGGCCCCAGCGGCGGTAGCAGACCAGGTCGATGACCACGTCCTTGTTGAACTGCTGGCGGAAGTCGTAGGCCAGGTTGGCCACGAACGCCACCGCGTCCGGATCGTCGCCGTTCACATGGAACACCGGCGCGCCGATCATCTTGGCCACGTCGGTGCAGTACAGCGTGGAACGGGCGTCGTCGCGGGCGCTGGTGGTGAAGCCGATCTGGTTGTTGACCACGATGTGCACGGTGCCGCCGACCGCGAAGCCGCGCGCCTGCGACATCTGGAACAGCTCCATGACCACGCCCTGGCCGGCGAACGCGGCGTCGCCGTGGATGATCACCGGCAGCACCGACTTGCGCGCGGCGTCGCCGTAGCGCTCCTGGCGCGACCGCACGCTGCCGACCACCACGGGGTCGACGATTTCCAGATGCGAGGGGTTGAACGCCAGCGCCAGGTGCACCGACTTGCCGTCGGCCACCGCCACGTCGGCGGAGAAGCCCATGTGGTACTTCACGTCGCCGGTGTGGGCGCGGTCGTCGTGGGCGTGCTCGAACTTGCCTTCGAACTCGTCGAACAGCTTGCGCGGGTTCTTGCCCAGGGTGTTGACCAGCACGTTGAGGCGGCCGCGGTGGGCCATGCCGACCACGATGTCCTTGACCGTGTCGCTGCCGGCGCGCTGCACCAGCACGTCCATCATCGGGATCAGCGAGTCGCCGCCTTCCAGCGAGAAGCGCTTCTGGCCGACGTACTTGGTGTGCAGGTAGCGCTCCAGGCCCTCGGCGGCGGTGATCCGCTCCAGGGTGCGGCGGCGGCTGGCGGTGTCGCCGGCGATGTTGCCGCCCGCGTTCTCCAGGCGCTGGTAGATCCACTGGCGCTGTTCGAACTCGGAGATGTGCATGAACTCGCTGCCGATCGACCCGGTGTAGGTCGCCTTCAGCCGCGCCAGCAGGTCGCGCAGTTTCATCCGCGGCTGGCCACCGAGGCCGCCGGTGCTGAACTCGCTGCCCAGATCGCTTTCCGACAGGCTGTGGAACGGCAGGCCCAGGTCCGGCGGGTTCACCGGCGGGGTCAGGCCAAGCGGATCCAGGCGCGCGCCGAGGTGGCCGCGCGAACGGTAGGCGGTGATCAGGCGGCCGACATGGCGCTCGCGCTCGTCGCCGCTCGGGGCGGTGCCGCTGTTGGCGGCCTGGCGCGCGGCGCTGGCGATGTGGGCGATGACCGCCGAGTGGGGGACGTCACCGGCATCGCGGCCCTGGAAGCCGTCGAAGTAGGTTTTCCACTTGGGATCGATGCTGTCGGGAGAGACCAGATACTGTTCGTACAGGTCTTCGATATAGGCGGCATTGCCGCCGGCGAGTTGCGATGACTGCGCAAACTGCTTGAGTAGATTGTCCACGATGGTGGGGTGCGGTCGCTTTGTTTGGGATGGCTTGCGGCAGGAACCGGCGGACGCGAGGGCCGCGCGGGCGTAATCAAGCGCAAAAATTATACCCCCATGAACCAGCCGGGGTGTGCATTCGGCGTGGTCAAGGCCGATCCCGGTTCATCCGTGGCAGTTGCGGCGTGGTCGCGGCCGCCTTACCAGCCCAGGGCGCGCAGTTCGCTGCATGGGCGCGCACGCTCCCAGACCCGGTCGAAGGTGGCGCGCAACTGGCGTGCGCGGCCGCCACCGAGCAGGTCGGTCTCGCCGTCGTAACGGTGACCGAGTCCACGGAAGTAGTAGCCGCCGCCCTCGTTGACCAGGTAGGCGGTGGCGTCGCTGCGGTCCACCGGATCGCTGACTTCGCGGAACTGGAACACGCTGGGCAGGCGCTGTGCCAGCGCCAGCAAGGGGGCGCCGGCTCGCTGCGGCGCGGCCGCGTCGTGCAGCAGCACCCGCACCTGCTTGGCATGCGCGGCGACCGCGAAGCGGCGCAGTTGCTCCACCACGCGGGTATCGTCGAGCAGGCCGGGATCCAGCATGCGGCTGTGGATCAGCACCTGGCGGCGGGCCTGCGCCAGCACCGCGATGCTGGCGGCGATCGCCATCGCCGCGTCCTCCACCGCCACCGCGCCGTCGAAGCGGCGGCGCAGCGGCACGGCCTCCGCGGAGGCGGCCACGCCGCCCGGCGGCGGCAGGAAGCCGTGGCGGGCGCAAAACGCCAGTGCCGCGGCCGGCGCCTGCAGTTCCAACTGCGGCCAGTGCCGGCGCTGCGCTGTCTCGATCAGGCCGCGCAGCAGCGCGCTGCCGACGCCACGTCCCCGCCAGTCCGGCAGCACCGCCAGCGCGGCGATCCGCCGGTCCGCGCCGAGCCGGGCCGCGCCCACTGCCTGGCCGTCGTCGCTGCGCGCGACCAGATGGTCGCCCAGCGCGTCCAGCGCGGCCGCGGCGTCGGCCAGGTCCACGGCGGTGCCGGCCGCGGCGCGCAGCGCGTGCAGTTCGGCGCCGTCGCGGACGGGATCCAGCGCAGCGATGCGGAAACCGGGGCCGGGCATGGTCGGATCAGGCCGCGTCGGCGTCCTCGTCGGTGGCGTCCTCGGCCTCCAGCGGCTGGTAGAAGCCGCCTTCGATCAGCTCCAGCAGGGTCTGCCTGCCGGCTGCCGACAGCGCCGCGTAGTCGGTGCCGTCGATGTGTTCGGCCGCGGCCAGGCGTTTGGCGTCCTTGACCGGCAGCGCGAACTCCTGGCCGCTGCAGAACAGCATGGCGCCGCGGCTGGCACGCCGCCACGCCGGCCGCGCCCAGGGATGCCGCTGCAGAACCAGGCCCTGTTCCAGCGCGGCGGCGATCTCTTCCGCCGGCGGCAGGCCGGCCGGCGGCAGGATCTCGCCGGCGGCACGGTAGGTGGTGATGAAGCGGCCGAACCAGGCGCCCAGCTTGTCCGGGTCGTTCATGCGCAGCGCGTTCAGCGCCTCGACCACGCGGCCCATCGCCGCCGCGTCGATCTCGTACGGATCGGCCGGCGCCTGCAGGTCTTCGTCGTGGTAGCGCAATGCCTCGTCGGCGCCGTCGATCAGGGTGTCCAGGTAATCGGCGATCAGCTCGGCCGAGGACGGTGCGCGCATGCCCACCGAGAAGGTCAGGCAGGCGTCTTCGGCGACGCCGTGGTGCGGCACCAGCGGCGGCAGGTACAGCATGTCGCCCGGCCCCAGCACCCAGTCGTGGGTCGGGTCGAACTGGCGCAGCAGCTTCAGCTCCACGTCGTCGCGGAAGTCGGTCGGCGGCGCCGGGCGGCCCAGCGCGACGCTGGCGTCGATCTGCCAGCGGCGATGGCCGTGGGCCTGCAGCAGGAACACGTCGTAGTGGTCCACGTGCGCGCCGACCGAGCCGCCGCGCGCGGCGAAGCTGACCATCACGTCGTCCACCCGCCAGCGCGGCAGGAAGCGGAACTGCTCGAGCAGGGCGCGGATGTCCGGGTCCCACTTGTCCACGTCCTGCACCAGCAGGGTCCAGTCGTGGTCGGGCATGCCGGGGAACTCGTGCTCCTGGAACGGGCCGCTGCGCACCCGCCAGCGGTCGTTGGCGCGGTCGTGCTCGATCAGCCGCGACAGCGCCGCTTCCTCGCAGGCCAGGCCGGCCAGGTCGCCCGGCTCGATCGGCGAGACGAAGCCGGGGAAGGCGTTGCGGATCAGCAGCGGGCGCTTGTGCCAGTAGTCGCGCAGGAAGGTCGCCGCGGGCATGCCCAGCGGTTGCCCGGGGCGGGCGTGGAGTTCGAAGGCGGGAGCGGCGGTCTTGCGGGCAGCCATGTGCGGTGGGTCCTTGCGACGCGGAAGGTAAAGAGCGGGCGCGCAGCGGCGCCGGCCGACCCCGCCATTGTCCGCCGGTTTGGCGCGTGGGGCCATCGCGCTGGCCTTCGTGTGCGCCGCTGTGCGCGGATGGACGGCCGCGCGGAGGCCCTGGTGGTGTGTCGTGACCGCGCAACGTGGGTGACCCCGTGCGCGCAGGCCATGGGCGGCGCCAGGCGCATCCGGGTTGGGCGATGACGGCGACGCCGCGGGGTAGGTCAGGGCAGTGGGGGCGCAGCGCCGCTCGCGCTATTGGACGAGGATGCGGTTGTCGCGGCCGCCGTCGTCGACCTGGGCGCTGCCGCTGCGCTGGACGATGGCATTGCCGTTGCCCTGCAGGGCGATGGTGTCGATCTCGCTGGCCTGCAACTGGTTCTGGTCGCCGGACACGTCCAGTGTCGCGATGCGCGCCATTTGCAGCCGGCCATGGCGGCCGAACAAGGCGACCTGCCCGGCATCGCCGCGCATCGCGATCTGGGCGTTGTCGCCGAGCACGCGCAGGGTGTCGGCCCGCTCGATCTGCAGGTTGCCGTTGCGGCCGAACAGACTGACGGTGGCGCAGTGCCCGTGCAGCACCAGGGTGGCGTCGCGGCCGACGATGTTCAGATCGCGACCGTCGCAATCGATGTCGCCGCTGGCCGAGGCGGCCATGCGGATCGGCGTCTCGGCGTCGCGCTCGTCGCCATCGGCGATGTCGCCGGCCGACGGCGCTGCCGCGATCGGCGGCGCGGCCTGCATGACCACGGTGCGCGGGGCGGCAGTGTGTGCGCCATCGCCGGCCGGCGGGCGTGGCGCCTGCGCGCAGCCGGCCAGGACCAGCAGCGGCAACACAAACAACGGGGTGGGTCTCATCGCGGGACTCTGCTGTGAGCCACCAGCATGCCCCCGGCCGATTAACCCAGCATGGACGGGACTAGCTCAGATGTTGCGCGCCAGCCGCTCGGCCAGGCCGACATAGCCGCCCGGGGTCAGGTCGCGCAGGCGCTGCTTGGCGTCCTCGGGAAGGTCCAGGGTCTCGACGAAGGCGCGCATCGACTCGGCGGTGATGCCCTGGCCGCGGGTCAGCGCCTTGAGCTGCTCGTAGGGATTGGGCAGGCCGTGGCGGCGCATCACCGTCTGCACGGCTTCGGCCAGCACTTCCCAGGCGGCATCCAGGTCGGCGTCCAGGCGCTCCGGGTTCACGGTCAGCTTGCCCAGGCCCTTGGCCAGCGAGTCCAGCGCCACCTGGGTATGGCCGAAGGCGGTGCCGAGCGCGCGCAGCACGGTGGAGTCGGTGAGGTCGCGCTGCCAGCGGCTGATCGGCAGCTTGGCCGAGAAGTGCTCGAACAGGGCGTTGGCGATGCCGAAGTTGCCTTCGGCGTTCTCGAAGTCGATCGGGTTGACCTTGTGCGGCATGGTCGAGGAGCCGACTTCGCCTTCCTTGAGCTTCTGCTTGAAGTAGCCCAGCGAGATGTAGCCCCAGATGTCGCGCGCCAGGTCGATCAGCACGGTGTTGGCGCGGCGGGTGGCGTCGCCCAATTCGGCGACGTTGTCGTGCGGCTCGATCTGGGTGGTGTAGGGGTTGAACACCAGGCCCAGGCTTTCCACGAAGCGCTGCGCGAAGCCCGGCCAGTCGACGTCCGGGTAGCTGGCGACGTGGGCGTTGTAGTTGCCGACCGCGCCGTTGATCTTGCCGGTCAGCTCGACCGCGGCGATCTGCCGGCGCTGGCGCTTGAGGCGGGCGACCACGTTGGCGATCTCCTTGCCCAGGGTGGTCGGCGAGGCGGTCTGGCCGTGGGTGCGCGACAGCATCGGCTGCGCGGCCTGCGCATGGGCCAGCGCGCGCAGCGTGGCGATCACCGCGTCCAGGGTCGGCAGCAGCACCTCGCGCCGGGCCTGCTCCAGCATCAGCCCGTAGCTGAGGTTGTTGATGTCCTCGCTGGTGCAGGCGAAATGCACGAACTCCAGGGCCGGGCCGAGTTCGGCGTCGTCCTTGAGCTGCTCCTTGATGAAGTACTCCACCGCCTTGACGTCGTGGTTGGTGGTGCGCTCGATCTGCTTGACCCGCGCCGCGTGCTCCACGCCGAAGCCCTCGGCCAGCGCGCGCAGGCGCTGCGCCGCCGCCGGCGAGAACGCGGCCAGTTCGCCGATAGCCGGCTCGGCGCCCAGCGCCAGCAGCCATTCGATCTCCACCTTCACCCGCGCCCTGATCAGGCCGTATTCGGAGAAGATCGGCCGCAGGGCGTCGACCTTGCCGGCATAGCGGCCATCGAGCGGGGACAGGGCGAGCAGGGCGGAATCGGACATGGCGGGGGCGTGGGGTGGTGTCGGCGGGGGCGCCATTCTACGTCGGCGCGGCCTCGGCCGGCGCCAGGCGTACCGTCACCGCCTGGATGCGGTGCCCGGCCATGCGCTTGACCGTGAACAGGTGGCCGTCGATCTCCAACTGCTCGCCTTCCTCGGGCAGGCGCTGCAACTGATGCACGATCAACCCGCCGACCGAGTTGAGGTGCTCCGGCGCGCGCAGGTCATGGCCGAGCAGGCGTTCGAGGCGGAAGATCGAGGTCGAGCCGGCCACCAGCACGCTGCCGTCGGCGCCGCGGGTCGGCGCGTCCTTGACCACGTGCGGGTGCTCGTCCTCGATGTCGCCGACCACCACTTCCAGCAGGTCTTCCAGGGTGAAGTAGCCGAGGATGCGGCCGTGCTCGTCCACGCACAGCGCCATGTGCGTGGTACCGGTGCGGAAGCGCTCCAGCACCAGCGGCACCGGCGTTTCCAGTGCGATCAGGTTCGCCGGGCGCAGCAGCGGACGCAGGTCGTCGCTGCTGCGCCCGCGGGCGATTTCCACCAGCAGGTCCTTCATGTGCAGGATGCCCAGCACCTGCTCGCCGTCGCGGTCGAACCACGGATAGCGGCTGTAGCGGCTGTCGGCGAACTCGGCCATCACCGCGTCCAGCGCCATGCCTTCGCGGAACCCGCGCAGATGGTCGCGCGCGCGCATCAGATCGCCGGCCACCAGTTCCGGCAGCTCCAAGGCATGGCTCATCAGGGTCAGTTCGTGATCCGGCGCGCCGCCGGCGGGTTGCTGGCGGCCGACGATCAGCTTCAGCTCCTCGCGCGAATAGCGGTGCGAGGTGTGCTCCACATCGCCCCAGCCCGCGGCCTTCAGCAGCGCGTTGGCGCTGGTGTTGAGTAGCCAGATCGCCGGATACATCGCCCAGTAGAACAGGTACAGCGGTGCGGCGGTCCACAGCGACATGCGCTCCGGGCGGCGGATCGCCATCGACTTGGGGGCCAGTTCGCCCAGCACGATGTGCAGGAACGAGATGACGCTGAAGGCGATGACGAAGGCGCTCAGGCGCGCCGCCTCTTCGCTCAGCCCCAGCAGGTCGAACAGCGGCTGCAGCAAGTGCGCGAAGGCCGGCTCGCCGACCCAGCCCAGGCCCAGCGAGGACAGGGTGATGCCGAGTTGGCAGGCCGACAGGTAGGCGTCGAGGTGGCCGTGCACGTTGAGCAGCAGGCGGCCGCGCCAGCCGTGGTGCTCGGCCAGGCCCACGGCCTGCGTGTGGCGCAGCTTGACCAGGGCGAACTCGGCGGCGACGAAGAAGCCGTTGAGCAGCACCAGCAGCATCGCCAGCGCCAGCAGCAGGAGGTTGCCGATCATGTGCGTTCCCCGGCGCGCGCCGCTGGCGCGTCATGGCGCCGGGCGGGAAGGGTGGAAACGGCGGGGTGCGTGGTCCGGCGCGGCGTGCGCCGGCATCTACAGTCTGAATCGTCGCCCATGGCGGCGTGAGGGTTCCATCGGTGATACGTCTCCGCAGTCTAGCCGATGCGTTGCGTCGTTGCCGCGTGCACGCGCCGTCCCGCGCATTCGGTCACATGGCACCGCAGCCACATGCACCCATGGATCAGCGCGCAGAACCGCTGTCACGAATCCCCACTCCCCACTCCCCGGCCTTTCAGCAGCCGAATGGCTGATCATCCCCGCACTCAACCATCACGCCGCGACGATCTTTTCGTTTGCTAAACTTTCTGTAACCGTTTTCAATCTCGATATTCCCCATGAAATCTTCCTTGCGTCTGGCGGCGCTGGCTGCCGCTGTGTCCGTTTTTCTCACCGCCTGCGGTGGCAAGCCTGCGGCGACACCGGCCGGTTCCGATGCCAGTGCCGATGCCAACCATGCATCCGCCGATGCCGGCGCCAGCGACGCGGACCAGGCGCTGACCGGCAAGCTCAACGCCTACATCGAATGCTTCAACAAGGTCGATGGGCGCATCCACGAAGGCGCGCAGCAGTACGTACGCTGGATGGCCGATCCCAAGGCCGGCCCCACCGGCAAGGAAACCAGCGTGTACGGGCCCGCCCCGATCGACGAGTACGCGATGAAGCTGTGCGATGCGCCGATGACCCAGGCGATCGCGGCCAAGCCGTCGCTGCCGGCGCTGGATGCCGCGGCGAAGCGCTATCTGGCCGCCTTGAAGACGCTGCAGCCGCTGGCCAACCAGGCGCGCGACTACTACGACCGCGAGGACTACCAGGACGACCAGTTCGCCAAGGGCAAGCAACTGCATGCGCCGCTGATGGCCGCGCTGTCCGAATTCCACGAGGCCAGCGAGGCCTTCAGCCACGAACTGGAGGCGCAGAACGACGCCGCGCAGCGCGAGCAACTGAAGGCGATGGAAAAGGCCGAGGGCCGCACCCGCGATTTCTATCGGCTGTCGATGATGCTCGAGGCCAAGGACATCGTCGGCCTGATGCAGGACGACGACTTCGACACCGCCAAGGCCACGGCATTGGTGGCCGGCTTCAACAGCCTGTCCGACGAGGCGCATGCCAAGGTCTCCAACCAGGAGCCGGGCAAGTCCGACTGGACCGGTTTCGAGACCGCGGCGGAGAACTTCCGCAAGGAATCCAAGGCGCGCATCAAGCGGGTGGCGGAGAAGATTCCGTACAGCGAGTTCGAGCAGCGCTCGATGGACAATCCGATCGTCGCGCCGGAGGGTTCGCCGGCACGCTTGCTCAAGAGCTACAACGACCTGGTGTTCCAGAGCAACCGCCAGCGCTGAGCGTGCGGGCCGGCGGCGCATGCCGCTGGCCCCGTCGTGCCGTCGCGACGGCGGGGCGGCATGCCGTCGTCCCGTCTTTCGCCGACAAACGGGCGCGGTGTGCTCCTTCCGCAGCACGCCGCTGGTGCGCTTGCAGGGCGAGCATCATTCCGCGTACACGTTGCGGGTCTCAGTGGATCGATCCTCGATCATGTACGCCTGCCGACTTCGGCGGTCCGCCGTGCATTCCTCGCCTCCAGACATTCCTAACATCCGCCGGCGCACACTGCTGACGCCGGGCGCTGCGCCACGGATAATGCGCGCGCCAGCCGCAGTCCCGCCAGCCTGCCTCCCCGGACGTCCGACGACGGCGCCGATGGATTCCCTTTTGCAGATGCGGAGATTGTGCGATGAGTGACACATTCAGGGTCGAACACGACAGCATGGGCGAACTGCAGGTGCCTGCAGAGGCCTTGTGGGGAGCGCAGACCCAGCGTGCGGTGCAGAACTTTCCGGTGTCCGGGCAGCCGATGCCACGCGGCTTCATCCGCGCGCTGGGTCTGATCAAGGCCGCCGCGGCCGGGGTCAACGCCGACCTGGACCTGCTGCCGAAGGCGGTCGCGAAGGCGATCCAGGCCGCGGCGCTGGAGGTGGCCGACGGCCGCCACGACGCGCACTTCCCGATCGACATCTACCAGACCGGGTCCGGCACCTCGTCGAACATGAACGCCAACGAGGTCATTGCCACGCTGGCCAACCGCGCCGCCAAGGGCGAGGGCAAGAACGGCAGCAAGACACGGCCGGCGGTGCATCCCAACGACCACGTCAACCTGGGCCAGAGTTCCAACGACGTGGTCCCCACCGCGATCCGCGTCGCTGCGTTGCTCGCGGCGCGCGAGCATCTGCTGCCGTCGCTCAAGCACCTGCGCAAGACGATCGACAAGCGCGCCAAGCAGTTGCAGGGTGTGGTCAAGACCGGGCGCACCCACCTGATGGACGCGATGCCGCTGACCTTCGGTCAGGAGTTCGGTGCCTGGTCGGCGCAGCTGGTGTCGGCGCAGGCGCGCATCGACGACAGCCTCAAGCGCCTGCGCCGGCTGCCGCTGGGCGGCACCGCCATCGGCACCGGCATCAACGCCGATCCGCGCTTTGGCGGCAAGGTCGCCAAGGCGCTGTCGGCGCTGACCGACCATACCTTCGAGAGCGCCGAGAACAAGTTCGAGGGCTTGGCCGCGCAGGACGATGCGGTGGAACTGTCCGGCCAGCTCAACGCGCTGGCGGTGGCGCTGATCAAGATCGCCAACGACCTGCGCTGGATGAACGCCGGGCCGCTGGCCGGCCTCGGCGAGATCGAGTTGCCGGCGCTGCAGCCGGGCAGCTCGATCATGCCGGGCAAGGTCAATCCGGTGATTCCCGAAGCCACGGTGATGGCCTGCGCGCAGGTCATCGGCCACCACACCGCGATCACCGTGGCCGGGCAGACCGGCAACTTCCAGTTGAACGTGACCCTGCCGCTGATCGCGGCGAACCTGCTGGACTCGATCCAGTTGCTGGGCAACGTGTCGTTGCTGCTGGCCGATTCGGCGATCGCCGGCCTCAAGGTGCGCGAGGAGCGGGTACGCGAGGCGCTGGACCGCAATCCGATCCTGGTGACCGCGCTGAATCCGATCATCGGCTACGAGAAGGCCGCGGCGATCGCCAAGCGTGCCTACAAGGAGAACCGGCCGGTGCTGGAGGTGGCCAAGGAGGACAGCGGCCTCGGCGAGGACGAATTGCGCCGGCTGCTGGACCCTGCCGCACTGACCGAGGGCGGCATCCATGCCGGCGCGGGTGGCGGCGGCTGAGTTGCGCCAGCGCTGCACGCAGGCCTGGCACGGCCGTGTGGTCGTGCCAGGCGCAAACAGAAGATCGCACGGTGAAAGCAGTTGGGACTGAAGTCCCTCCCACATTGCGCCCAGACACCTCATCGCAAGCTGGCGTAGGAGCAGCTTCAGCCGCGACGGGCCTTACCGGTAAAGCCCATCGCGGCTGAAGCCGCTCCCAAAGGAAGGGGCCAACTCTTACTGAGGGCTCTCATGCCGGCGCACGCGCGCCGGCACGCCTCAGCGGCGCTCGGCCTGCAGGTTGCCGAAACTGTCGCGGTAGGGCTGCAGCGAGGGAATGTCGCGCAGCACGGCCGCCTGCGCTTCGGTGATCTCCGGGGTCGGCGCGAAGCCCACCGAGCGCATGTTCGGGTCCGGCGCCGCGGTCTCCAGGGTGCGCTGGCGCTGCATCTGCAGGTGCATGAACAACTGCTGCAGTTCGGTGCGCTGCGCGGCGGGCAGCGGCAGTTCGATATCGTCGATGCGCAGGCTGCCGTCGGGCCCAATGGTGGCATTGGCGGCCGGGGCGCGGCGCAGCATCACGTTCATGCTGTCCACCGCCACCCGCGGCTTGCTGCGCTCGGCGCGCGAGGAGGTGGTCTCGCCGCCGCGTCCGCCGCAGGCGGCGAGCAGCAGGCATAACGACAGCAGCGAGAACCAGGCGAACAGCGTCTTCTTCATGGAGGCGATGCAGTGGGGGAGTGCGGGCATTCTAGAACGTGCGGCGGCTGCGGTCGTGGCGAGGCGCGCTGGCCGCGCATCAGCTGCGTGAGGTCGAAGCGGACTGCATGGCGCGCGCGAGCACGCTGAAGATCCGTTCGTCGGTGGATTGCGCGACGTTGAAACGCAGGAAATCGCCTGCGCTCAACGACTGGCTGAAGGCATTGCCCGGCGCCAGCACCACGCCTTCCTGCAGGCAGGCGTGCGCGATCGCTGCGGCCTCCATGCCCGCGGGCAGCCTGCACCAAAGGAACAGGCCGGCCCGTGGAATCAGCCAGGGTCGGACGCCGAGACCCTGGAGCCGCTCTACCGTCCTGGCCATCTGCTCCGCCAGGCGCCGCCGCAAGGTCTCCAGATGCCGGCGGTAGCCGCTGTCGGTCAGGGCGATCCGCACGGCCTCGGCCGCCAGCCGGCCGCCGCCGAAGCTGGTGGCGATCTTCAGGTCGGCGAGGCTTTCGATCCAGTCGCCACGTGCGGCGATGTAGCCGCAACGCAGCGACGCCGACACCGTCTTGGAAAAGCTGCCGATCTGGATGACCCGCGCCAGGCCGTCGAAGGCCGCCAGCCGCGGGGCGGGGCTGGTCTCGAAGTCGGCGAAGATGTCGTCCTCGACGATCACCAGGTCCGAGCCCTCGGCCAGGAGCAGCAGCCGGTGCGCCGTCGCCGCGGACAGGGTCGCGCCGGTGGGGTTGTGGATCCCCGAATTGGTGATGTACAGCCGCGGCGCATGCGCCCGCAGCGCCGCTTCGAAGTGCGCCACGTCCGGTCCGTTCGGCGTATAGGGCACGCCCACGACCTGCACGCGATGCGCCTTGAGCAAGGCATGGAAATTGAAGTAGCACGGGTCGTCGACCAGCACCGTGTCGCCGGGCGAGAGCAGGAAACGGCCGATCAGGTCGATCGCATGCGTGCCCGATTCGGCGAGCAGGATCTGTTCGGGCGGCGCCTGCACGCCATTGCCCGCCAGCCGTCGCGACAGGAACTGGCGCAAGCCGGGGTGGCCCAGGGGCGTGGCGTACTCGGTCAGTTCCTGCGTGTCGGCGCGCGCCAGCGTGCGCAGTGCGCGGCGCATGCCCGCGCCGTACAGCCATTCGGGTGGCAGCCAGCCGCAGCCGGGCTTGAGCACGCGCGCATCCGCTTCCAGCGACTGCCGCGATACCCACAGCGGATCGATCTGCCGGTCGAGCTTCGGGCCGAGTTGCGCCAGCGCCAGTGGGGCCACCGACCCGGCCACATAGAAGCCCGACCCTGGGCGCGCCGCGATCGCGCCCTCGGCCGCCAGCCGCTCGTAGGCTTCCACCACCGTCGACACCGACACCCGCAGCGCGCGCGCCTGCGCGCGCACGGAGGGCAGGCGCGCTCCCGGCAGGCTGGTGCGGTTGGCGATGCGGGCGCGGATGTCGGCCATCACCGCATCGATGCGCGTGCCGGGTGCTACGGGTCTGTCCACTGTCGTCAGCTGTACTGGGTCTTGAGCCATAACAGTACTGCAAAACCGTATTGGATCGTATCTGGCCGGATCGGTCTCACGAGGCGTCTACTGCAACGGCGATGCAGAAGGAGACGCGCATGGAAAAAACCACCGGTGGCTGGATCAATGGATGTATCGGCGTGATGATTTTTGCGGGGTCGTTGCCCGCAACGCGCGTCGCGGTCGCCGATTTCTCCCCCGTGTTCCTGACCTGCGCCCGCGCCAGCATTGCCGCCGCGCTGGGGCTGGCGCTCCTGCTCGGGTTTCGGCAACCGCGTCCGCGCCGCGCCGAGCTCCCTGCCTTGGCGATGACGGCGCTGGGGGTCGTGGCCGGATTTCCCCTGCTGACCGCACTGGCGCTGCAGCACGTCACCTCGGCGCATTCCATCGTGTTCGTGGGCCTGCTGCCGTTGTGCACCGCCGTCTTCGCCGTGTTGCGCGCCGGCGAACGCCCGCGTCCACCGTTCTGGGTGTTCTCGCTGGCCGGTGCCTGCAGCGTGGTCGGCTATGCGGCGATCGGCGGGATCGACGCCTCGTGGCAGGGCGATCTGCTGATGCTGGCCGCGGTGGTGCTGTGTGGGCTGGGCTATGCGGAAGGCGCGCGCCTGTCGCGCACGCTGGGCGGATGGCAGGTCATCTGTTGGGCGCTGGTGCTGTCGCTGCCGCTGATGGTGTCCCTGGCCTTGCTGACGCAGCCTGCGTCGTTCGGCACCGTGCGCATGCCGGCATGGCTTGGCCTGGGCTATGTCTCGCTGTTCAGCATGTTGATCGGCTTCGTGTTCTGGTACCGCGGCCTGGCGCAAGGCGGGATCGCGGCGGTCGGGCAACTGCAGTTGTTCCAGCCCTTCATCGGCTTGGGCCTGGCCGCGCTGCTGCTGCACGAAACCGTGAGCTGGACGATGCTGGCGGTGACCCTGGTCGCGATGGTCTGCGTGGCCGGCGCGAAACACTACGCCCGCTGAGACCGCGACCCGCCCGGCAGGCGTTTGCACGACTGCCGGGTGGGTCGCGGACTCAGCGGGCGCTCGTGGACGATGGTCGCGGCAGCGTGGCTGCCGCCGATTACGCGGCCGAGTGCTTGCAGTCGCTGACGTCGCTGTCGTCGAGGGTGGAGTAGGGACGGAACGCCGGCAGCTTCTGCATCAGCGCATCCTGCGCGGCGCGCAGCGCGGCGACCTGGTCGCAGATCTTCAACGCGGCCTGCTTGATCTTGTCGGCCTGCGCCTCTACCTGCGCGCCGATGTGCTCGGTGTCGCCGCTGAGCACGCCGCTGATCGCATCGCCGGCCGCCTTCACGCCGAGCGCCGCGCCGGCCTTGCCGACTTCCACGCCCTGCTTGCCGACCGCCTCGATCTGGCTGCGGTAGGCCAGCAGCAGGCGCTGCTGCTCGGCGTCCAGCGCGACCGGCTTGCCGTCGATCAGCAGCTTGCCGTCGCGGGTGATGGTGGCCGGCGGCTGGCCATCGGCCTTCAGGGTGAGGTCGCCGTTGAGGAAGGTCAGGCTTTGCGCGCCACCGTGATCGACGACGACGCGGTCGTTCGACGAGGCCGAGCGCTGGCAGGCGCTGAGCGAGAACAGCACGGCCAGGGCGACGCCGGCCAGGGACAGGGAACGGTACTGCATGGGCGCGTCCTCGTGTGGATGTGGAAGGAGATCGGGCGGCAGGATCAGCGCGGCTTGGGCAGGTTGACGCTGCCACGCACGCCGCGGTGGGTGACGTCGCCGCTGCCGACCTTCTGCACGCTCAGGTTGCCGCCGACGGTGCCGACATCCAGGTCGCCGGAGCCCACGGTCTGCACCGCGACATTGCCGGTGACGTCGCGCAGTTGCACGTCGCCGGAGCCGACGCTGTCGACCTGCACGCTGCCACGCACGCCGTGCACGGTCAGGTCGCCGGAGCCGACGGTGCCGACCTTGACGTCGCCGCCGACCTGATCGGCCTTGACGTCGCCCGAGCCCAGCGTCGGCAGGGCCACGCTGCCGACATTGCGCAGTTCGATGTCGCCGGAGCCGACCGTGGCGCTGACCGCGCCGCGAATGTTCTGCGCGTGCAGGTCGCCAGAGCCGACCTTGGCGTCGAGCGAGGCCACGCCGCTGATCTCGGCGTCGCCGGAGCCCAGTTGCAGCTGCACCGGCAGGTTGGCCGGGATGCTGCCAGCCACGTTGAGGTAGGCGTAGCGGTTGCCGACGCTGATGCCGTGGATCTTGCCCTCGTGCTTCAGCGTCACCACCAGGGTGTCGCCGTCGTGGCGCTGGCGCAGGGTCAGCTCCTTGAGCATGTCGGCGTCGGAGGCGCAGGCACGGCCGCGCAGAGTGGAGTCGCCGCTGGCGCCGCTGAGCTTGAGGTCGTTCTGCTGCACGTCCAGCAGCACCGACTTGACCCCGGTCAGATCCAGCTTCAGTTCGCGCGGTTCGGAATACTTGCAGTCGTCGGCCATGGCGACGGCCGGCAGCGACAGCAGGGCACACAGGGCGAGGGTCTTGCGCATCGGAAAACTCCTTGCGGAAAAGGGAAGAGAGACGGAGGTGCGATCAGGCTTCGTCGCGCCAGCGGCGCACGTAGATCGCGGCGACGATGAAGGCCACGCCGACCGCGGCGCCGATCCAGATGTCGGGGTCGCGGAACAGCACCCAGCTGTCGCCGAGATGGATCGCATTGACCAGATCCTGCGGACCGCTGATGTGGGTCTCGGCCACCTGCTCGTTCAGCACCGGACCCCAGCTGCCGGGCAGCACGCTGAGCAGGCCGCGGTAGGCCACGGTGTACCAGATCAGGTTGTGGTTGACATCGAGCATCGGCAGGATGCCCATCATGCTGGCCATCACGCAGCCCAGGATCGGGATCAGCACCGCCCACAGGAACGGCTTGCTGCGCGCCCAGGCCGAGCACAGCATCAGCCAGCCGATCGCCGGCAGCGACCACATCACCTGCACCGGCAGTGCGGCCAGGACCATGCCGATGATGCGCAGCGGGTGCGATTCGGTGAAGACCGCGGTGCTCTGCGGGATGCCGTTGACCGACAGGGTCAGGGCGGTGACCACCCACAGTGCAAGGCCGATCAGCAGGCCGATGCCGATCGCCAGCAGCGGCGCCAGCAACAGCGCCCAGGCGGCCTTGGACAGCACGGTGCCGGTGTCCGACAGCGGCAGCGACTTCCAGAACAGCACGCTGCGGTCGCGGCGGTCGTCGTACAGCGCGCCCAGCGCGTAGAAGAACACCACGAAGCCGACCACGATGCAGGCCAGGATCACCCCGGCGAGCATGGTGCCGTCGCCGACCGCGCCGATGATCTGGTGGGCGTTGTTGGCCTGGCCTTCCCATTGCACATCGTTCAGACGTACGCCGCCGCCGTGGTTGCGGCCGGCGATGCTGCCGATGATCGACAGCACCGTGTACAGGGTGGCGACGATGCCGCCGGTGATGACCGGGGCCCACAGGAAACCGCCGCGGTGTTCCCAGAACTCGCGCTTGAGCAGCCACTTGAAGGTGGACACGGGAGAGATCGATTTGGCGGGAGCGTTCATGCGTAGGTGCCCTTCATGATGGCGACGAACAGGTCGGCCAGGCCGGGGGTGCGGGTTTCGCCGAGTGCGGCCAGTTGCGCCTGCGGCACGCCGTCGTACAGGAATACCGACTTGCCGAACGGCAGGCCGCGTTCGTCGATCGGCTGCAGCGCGCGCGCCGCCTCGATGCGCTCGGCCGGCACCAGCAGTTCGGTGTAGCGGGTGGCCATGTGCTCCATGTCGGCGCTGAGCACGATGCGGCCGTCGCGGATGAACAGCACGTCGGTGAGGATGTGCTCGATCTCCTCCACCTGGTGGGTGGTGATGACGATGGTCTTCTGTTCGTCGAAGTAGTCTTCCAGCAGGCGCTGGTAGAACTCCTTGCGGTACAGGATGTCCAGGCCCAGCGTCGGCTCGTCCAGCACCAGCAGGCGCGCGTCGATCGCCATCACCAGGGCCAGGTGCAACTGCACGATCATGCCCTTGGACATCTCGCGCACCCGCAGCTTGGGCGAGAGCTTGGTGTTGGCCAGGAAGCGCTCGCACTTGGCGCGATCGAAGCGCGGATGCACGCCGGCGACGAAGTCGATCGCCTCGCTGACCCGCATCCAGCGCGGCAGCACCGCCACGTCGGCGATGAAGCACACTTCGTTCATCAGCGCGTCGCGCTGCTTGCGCGGGTCCATGCCCAGCACGCGCAGTTCGCCTTCCACGGCGGTCAGGCCCAGCACCGCCTTCAGCGCGGTGGTCTTGCCGGCGCCGTTGGGGCCGATCAGGCCGACGATGCGGCCCGGCGCGATGGCGAAGGACGCATCGGCCAGCGCCGGCTTGTGGTTGTAGGTCTTGCGCAACCCCTGCGCGTAGACGACGGATTCGGATGCGGCGACAGCGGCAGTCATGGCGTTTTCCCCGGTGGCAACAAGTCTTGCAGTGTCAGGCCCAGGCGCTGGATGCGTTCCAGCACCAGAGGCCACTCTTCGTTGAGGAAGCGCTCGCGCTCGCTGCCGCGCAGCTTCTGCGCCGCTTCCTCGGTCATGAACATGCCCAGCCCGCGACGCTTCTCGACCAGGGCCTCGTCGGCCAGTTCCTGGTAGGCGCGCGAGACGGTGATCGGATTGAGCTGGTACTCGGCAGCCACCTGGCGCACCGAGGGCAGGGCGTCGCCGGGCTTGAGGATGCCGTCGAGCATCATCGCGATGACGCGCTCCTTCAGCTGGCGGTAGATCGGAGCGCCGTCGCTCCATTGGATATCGCTCATGGTCAGCTCCGTGGGCGCAGGGTGCGCGCGAAGGAGAAATAAGGCACGGACAGCGAAGCCCGCAGACGCCGCACCGCCGGGACGGTAGAAGGTGCGGCGCCGGCGGCGCTGTCGTCGTGCGGCGTGCTGGCGCCATAATCCAGCGGCCGTCCCTGGTGGCGTTGGGCGCCGATCCAGCTCGCGCAGAGCAGGGTGCCGACGATGACCAGGGCCGGAAGACTGCGCTGGAGGCGTTTGAGATTCATCGTGGGACCTGCTCTGGGTGAGTGGTGTTGTATTTAACTATAACACCGTTACACGGCATGTCAACACGCTGCTGACCCAACTTCCGACCTGGTCGCGTGCCACTTCCTTACTTCTTCTCGACGGTGCCCCATGAAACTTCCCAAGCGTCTGTTTTTCCTCGCGATCCTGGCCGCTGCCGGCACCGTCGGCAGTGCCTGGGCCGGCTCTCTGCTGGACCGGGACTACCGTCCGCTGGCAGGCAAGGAGAAGGTGAACCTGAACAAGACCTACGGCGGCAAGGTGCTGCTGGTGGTCAACACCGCCAGCAAGTGCGGCTACACCCCGCAGTACGACGGCCTGGAGAAGCTGCAGCAGCAGTACGCGGCGCAGGGCTTCAGCGTGCTCGGCTTCCCGTCCAACGACTTCAAGGGCCAGGAGCCCGGATCGGAGAAGCAGATCCAGGAATTCTGCACGCTCACCTACGGGGTGAAGTTTCCGATGTTCGAGAAGGTGCACGTGATCGGCGACGAGGCGACGCCGCTGTACAAGCAACTGACCCAGGCCACCGGCGTGGCGCCGGGCTGGAATTTCCACAAGTATCTGATCGCGCGCGATGGGCGCGTGGTCGCGCAATTCCCGAGCAAGGTCACGCCGGACGATCCGGCCTTGCGCAGTGCCATCGAACGCGAACTGAAAGCGCAGCCGGCGTCGCACTGAAAGCGGGTCAACATCTCGGCCGCACATGCGACAATGCCGGCCTCTGTCTGCGCCAGTTCGGCGCGTCCAGTTCACAGTTCACTTCCAGGGAAAGTAGCGAATGAAGATGGGAATGCGCGGCGCCGTGGCGTCGCTGGTGGTGGGGATGGCGATGGTCGCCGGTCACGCGTCCGCGCAGGCGCCGGCGGCCGGCGGCACGGCGACGACGCTGAGCACCGAGAAGCAGAAGGTCAGCTACGCGATCGGCATGGATGTGGCGCGTTCGTTCGAGCCGATCGCCCAGGACATCGACGTGGACGCGATGCAGCGCGCGATCGAGAACGCCTTCAAGCAGGGCAAGCCGCTGCTGTCCGATGAGCAGACCCAGGCCACCGACACCGCGCTGCGCACGCAGCTGGCCGCGCGCAACGGCCAGCCGGTGCCGGGCATGGCGCCGGGCACGCAGCCGCCGCCGGTGTCCAAGGAGAACGTGGGCCTGATGCTGGGCGACCGTGCGGTCGGTCCGTCGCTGGCGCGGATCCAGAACGACATCGATCTGCCGACGCTGATGGGCGCGGTGCGCACGGTGTTCGCCAAGGGCCAGACCGCGATGACCCAGGAGCAGGCGATGGCCACGCTGCAGGCCTTCGGTGCGTCCAAGCAGGCCGCGGTGGCGACCAAGAACAAGCAGGAAGGCAATGCCTTCCTGGCGCAGAACAAGAACCAGAAGGGCGTGATCACCACCCCGTCAGGCCTGCAGTACATGGTGCTGCGCGAAGGCAGCGGCGCGCGGCCCACGTCCAGCAGCAAGGTGCGGGTGAACTACGAGGGCAAGCTGCTCGACGGCACCGTCTTCGACAGCTCCTACAAGAACGGCCAGCCGGCCGAGTTCGCGCTGAACCAGGTCGTGCCGGGCTGGAGCGAGGGCGTGGCGCTGATGCCGGTGGGGTCCAAGTACCGCTTCTGGATTCCGTCCAATCTGGGCTACGGCCCGCAGGGAATGCCGGGCAGCCCGATCGGCCCGGATGCGATGTTGACCTTCGACGTGGAACTTTTGAACATCCTTCAATAACCGAAAGGAGATTACATGCGCGTAGCGATATTCGGCACCGGCTATGTCGGGCTCGTCACCGGAACCTGTCTGGCCGAAGTCGGCCACCATGTGGTGTGCGTAGACATCGACCAGGCCAAGGTGGATGGGCTCAATAAGGGCGTGGTCCCGATTTACGAGCCTGGCCTCTCGCCGATGGTCAAGGCCAATCACGCCGCACGGAGGCTGTTCTTCACCACCGATGCGGCCAGCGCCATCGCGCATGGGGATATCGTGTTCATCGCCGTCGGCACGCCGCCGGACGAGGACGGTAGCGCAGATCTGCAGTACGTGCTGGCGGTGGCTCGCACCATCGGCCAGCACATCCAGGGGCCGACCATCGTGGTCAACAAGTCGACGGTGCCGGTCGGCACCGCCGACAAGGTGCGTGCGGCGATCGCCGCGGAGCTGGAAGCGCGCGGCGAGGCGATCGAGTTCGACGTGGTCTCCAACCCGGAGTTCCTGAAGGAGGGCGATGCCGTCGCCGATTGCATGCGCCCGGACCGCATCGTCATCGGCAGCAGCAAGCCCGGCTCGGCCGCGCGCCTGCGTCGTCTGTACGCGCCGTTCAACCGCAACCACGACCGCATCGTGGAAATGGACGTGCGCTCGGCCGAACTGACCAAGTACGCGGCCAACGCGATGCTGGCGACCAAGATCAGTTTCATGAACGAGATCGCCAACATCGCCGAGCGCGTCGGTGCCGACGTGGAGAAGGTGCGCCAGGGTATCGGCTCGGATCCGCGCATCGGCTGGCACTTCATCTACCCGGGTGCCGGCTACGGCGGCTCGTGCTTCCCCAAGGACGTGCAGGCGCTGGCGCGCACCGCGCAGCAGGTCGGGCATGCGCCCCGGCTGCTGGATGCGGTGGAAGCGGTCAACGAGGCGCAGAAGGGCCATCTGTACGAGCTGATCCAGCGCCACTACGGCGCGGCGCAGTCGCTGAAGGGCAAGACCTTCGCGGTGTGGGGCCTGGCCTTCAAGCCCAACACCGACGACATGCGTGCCGCCTCCAGCCGCCGCCTGCTGGCGCAACTGTGGGAGGCGGGCGCGACGGTGCGTGCCTACGATCCGGAGGCGACCGACGAGGCCAAGCGCATCTTCGGCGAACGCGACGATCTGCATTTCTGCGACGATGCCTTCGACGCGCTGGAAGGCGCCGATGCGCTGGCTGTGGTCACCGAGTGGAAGCAGTTCCGCAGCCCCGACTTCACCCGCATGAAGGAGCTGATCGGCGATGCGGTGGTGTTCGACGGCCGCAATCTCTACGATCCGCAGGAAATCGAGAGCTTCGGCCTGGCGTATTACGGCATCGGCCGCGGACGTTCGATCCATGCAGCATGATTTTTCCACCCAGGATCGGTTGCTGGAAAACCGCCTGATCGAGCTGGAAACGCGCCTCTCCTTCCAGGAGCAGGCGCTGTCGGAAATGAGCGATGCCCTGGCCGAAGCGCGTATCGAAAGCCAGCGCAACGCCGAGTTGCTGCGTCACCTGCTCGAAGATCTGGGCAAGGTGCGCAGCACGCTCTACGCCGATCCGGCCGACGAACCGCCGCCGCCGCATTACTGATCCCCCGAACCGACCGATGCCGTCCCGATGAGCGATACCCTCCGCGAGCAGTTGCTGGGCCTGGGCTTCAAGCCCGCGCCGAAACCCGAACGCAAAGCCCCGCCTGCCGCGCCGCGGCCGCAGGGACGGCCGGGCCAGCGCCCGGCACCGGCCGGGGCGCGCGGCGAGCGCGCTCCCGGCGGCGCGCCCAACGCCGGCAAGCCCGGCGGCGGGCGCGGCCGTCCGCACGGGAACGGCCCTGGCCAAGGCAAGCCGCAGGGCGCGGGCGGCCAGCCGGGGCGGCCGCCGCGCAGCCGCGAGGACATCGATCTGGCCAAGGCCTATGCGATCCGTGCCCAGCGCGAGAAGGACGAGCGCATCGAGGCCGAGCGGCAGAAGCAGGAAGAAGCGCGCCTGCGCCGCGAGGCGCGGGCCAAGCTCGACGAACTGCTCAAGGGCCAGGCGCTGAACCACGCCGAGGCCGACATCGCCCGCCATTTCCCCTATGGCGGCAAGATCAAGCGCATCTACGTCACCGCCGACCAGCTCAAGGCCCTCAACGCCGGCGAGTTGGGCGTGCTGCAGCAGAACGGTCGCTACCTGCTGGTGACCGCGGCGCTGCTGGACCAGGCCGAAGCGATCTTCCCGGCGGCGGTGGCGCTGCGGGTCGATCCGAACGCGACGGCGGAAGAAGACCCCTACGCCGATCCCAAGTACCAGATCCCCGACGATCTGGTCTGGTAAACGTGGCGCTGCCAGGGACGGGCACGCTGGCCGCCGGGCGCGGCCACACGCCGCCGCACGCGCAGACCGGTGGCGGCTATCTGCCGTACGTGGACGGGCTGCGCGCGATCGCGGTGCTGGCGGTGATCGCCTACCACCTCGATCCGGCATGGCTGCCGGGCGGGTTCACCGGCGTGGACATGTTCTTCGTGATCTCCGGCTTCGTGGTCAGCGCGTCGTTGCAGCGCCTGCCGGCGGCCGGACAGCTGGGCGTGTTCGCGCAGTTCTATGCGCGGCGCCTGCGCCGCATCGCGCCGGCCCTGGTGGCGTGCCTGCTGGTCACGGCCCTGGCCAGCGGCCTGTTCATTCCCGAGTCCTGGCTCAGCGAGACCAGCGCCAGGACCGGGCGCATGGCCTTCGTCGGCCTCAGCAACTGGGTGCTGGCCGCGACCGGCAACGATTACTTCTCGCCCAAGGCCGAATTCAATCCGTACACGCATACCTGGTCGCTGGGCGTGGAGGAGCAGTTCTACCTGCTGTTCCCGCTGCTGTTCCTGGCCTGGAACCGTGGCGGCCGCGGCCGGGTGTGGTCGACGCTGCTGGTGGCGCTGGCCTCGGCCGCCTCGCTGGCGTTCGCCTGGCGGCATAGCCGCGATGCCGGCGATGCGGCGGCCGCGTTCTACCTGACCACCGCACGCTTCTGGCAACTGGGCAGCGGCGTGTTGCTGTACCAGGTGCTGGCGCTGCGCGGACGCTTCGAGGCCGGGACGCAGGCGCCGCCGCCGGGCGCCTGGAGCTGGCGTTCGCCGTTGCTGGCGATGGCGCTGGCGGCGGTGGTGGTCGGCCTGTGGTGCGCGCGTCCCGGCCACTCGCCGTGGCCGGATGGACTGTGGCCGGTGTTGGGCACACTCGCCCTGCTGGCGCTGCTGCATGGCGCCCCGGCCGGCTGGATCCGGCGCGCGCTGGCGCACCGCGTACCGGTGGCGATCGGCCGCGTCTCGTATTCGCTGTATCTGTGGCACTGGCCGGTGTTCGTGCTGTTCCGCTGGACCGTCGGTCTGGAATCGGCGCCGACCAGAGCCGCGGCGCTGCTGCTGGTCGCCTTGCTGGCGCTGGCCTCGTATCGCTGGGTGGAGCTGCCGTGGCGGCATGGCCGCATCGGCCGCGCGCGCACGCCGGCGCGGACCATCGTCGCCGGGCTGGGCCTGGTGCTGCTCGCCGGCGGCACCCATGCGCTGCTGCAGAACGCCCAGCGCTATTACGGGTTGAGCACGGTCAGCCGGCATCCGCTGGACTGGTACGCCTATGCCAAGGGCCTGCGCCGGGAGTTTCCGCAGTGCGCGCTGCAGACCCGCCAGGTGCCGGTGCAGGTGGGCAGCGCCAAGCTGTTCGAGCGTGGCGCCTGCACGCTGCCCAACCGCGATGGCGGCGGCCAGTTGTTCGTGGCCGGCGACTCGCATGCGCTGGCCTACAACGAACTGCTGCGGCGCTTCGCGCTGCAGAGCGGGGTGCCGGTGCGGCTGTATGGCGTCGGCGGTTGCCCGATCGTCGGCCTGCAGGCTTGGCAGGCCAGCAATCCCGGCTGCCAGGCCTATGAGCGCAGCACCCTGGCCGACGTCGCCGCGCACGCGCGCGACGGCGATGTGCTGTTTCTGCCAGCCCTGCGCGTGCTGCGCCTGGCCGATCAGGACCGCTTGTTCGACGAGACCGCGGCGATGGCCGAGCAGGAGGGTGCCGAGGCGCAGGCCGCGCGCAGCGCTGGCGAAGCGGCTGCGGTCGCGCTGCTGCAGCCCTTGGCGCAGCGCGGCGTGCGCATCGTCTTCGAAGCGCCCAAGCCGGTGCTGCGCGCGCCGCCGTATCGCTGTTCGGACTGGTTCAACCGCGGCAATCTGATCTGCGCGCGCGGCATCCCGATCGCACGCGCGACGATGGAGCGCTACCGTGCGCCGGTGCTGCAGAGCCTGCAGCGCATCGCCGCGCAGCTGCCGCATGCCTCGGTGTGGGATCCGTTGCCGCTGCTGTGCGACGCGCAGTACTGCAGCGGCAGCCGCGACGGGCGCCCGCTGTTCTTCGATGCCGATCACCTCAGTGGCTACGGCAACCGGGTGCTGCTGCCGGGCTTCACATCGCACATTGCGGCGATCCAGGCACACTCGCCGCCGGCGCCTTGAGGCGCAGCCCTCCGCTCCCGCATCGCAAGGAGTTCGCGCATGCCTGTTCTGCCTTTTCTCGCGCCGCAGCGATCGCGAGCGGTGCCGTCGTTCGTCGCCACCCACCGTGGCCGCCGGCCGCAGTTGCGCCGCCGCGGCGATGCGCTGCTGCGCGGGGCGCTGCTGCTGGCGGCCACTACCGGCACTGCCGGCGTGGCCTGCGCCGAGGACACGCCGGCGTTCGACCGGCCCGGTATCGGCTTCGCCTCGACCACCCTGCAGCGTGGACAGTTGGCCTGGGAGCAGGCGTTCTTCGATGGCAGCTACGACCGCGACGGCGACGTGCGCAGCACCGAATACGTCGCCAACAGCCGGCTGCGGTTCGGCCTGAGCGCACGCACCGAGTTGCAGCTGGCGATCGACAGCCAGGTGTGGCAGCGCGTGCGTGGCGGCGGGCAGGACCAGCGCGGGCACAGTGGCGGCGACGCCAGCATCGGCTTGAAGCAGGCATTGCCCAGCGCCAGCGACCGCGTCAGCTGGGCCTTGCTCGGCAGCGCCAGCCTGCCGGTCGGGCGCGCGCCGTACGGCGATGCCGGCCACCGCTACGACCTGGGCGTGAGCGCCGGCTGGGACCTGCCGGAGGGGCGCAGCCTGGCGCTGTACGGCAATGTCAGCGACAGCGAGGACGGCTCCGGCTGGAGCGTCTCGCCGAGCTACACCTTCTACGCGGGCGACTCGCTGAGCGCCTACGTCGAGGCCGGCATCGGCGGCGGCGAGGACGAGATGCGCGCGCTTGGCAGCGGCGTCACCTGGCTGTTCGCCAACCGCGTGCAACTGGATTTGTCGGTGCTGCGCGGCCTGTCGTCGCAGACCCCGGACTGGCAGGGCGGCCTCGGCATTTCGGTGTTGCTGCGCTGAGGTCCATGGTGCGGTGATGTCGTGAATCACGCCTCCGCGCAACCAAGGGCCTGGCACGGTTCCACCCAGGCGCCTTGGATGGCGGGACAGGCATGCGTGAGCGAGTCCCTGCCGGCAAGGGGTTTCAATCCACGCGCCAGTGATGACGTGACGAGGGAATGCTCTTAGAACGGGTGCCGTCTATCGTCGTTTCAATCCACGCGCCCGCGAGGGCGCGACCGACACCTGGTCCTTGTCATAGCTGTCCCGCACGGGGTTTCAATCCACGCGCCCGTGAGGGCGCGACGCCGAAATCGATGTAGGCCAGGTATTCGCTGCGGACGTTTCAATCCACGCGCCCGTGAGGGCGCGACGCGCTACACCCCGAAGGGGGAAGCTGAGTTCGAGTTTCAATCCACGCGCCCGTGAGGGCGCGACTGGTGAACTCGGTTCGGGTCACTACGCAGAGCCTGTTTCAATCCACGCGCCCGTGAGGGCGCGACCGCAAGACCGCAACCGAGAACGGCGGCTTCGGTCGGTTTCAATCCACGCGCCCGTGAGGGCGCGACATGGTGAGCGGCCAGGTGCTGGAGCTGTAGGGCGCGTTTCAATCCACGCACCCGTGAGGGCGCGACGCGCCAGGCCTGCCGCGATCCACCACAGCGCAACGTTTCAATCCACGCGCCCGTGAGGGCGCGACTTGGTTGTGCCGTCCTCAACAGAGTCGACACGGATGTTTCAATCCACGCGCCCGTGAGGGCGCGACCACCGGCGCCGCAGCCGCACAGCAGCCGCAGATCCTGTTTCAATCCACGCGCCCGTGAGGGCGCGACGTGCTGGTCGATGTAGTCGCAGATGCCGAGAAAGTTTCAATCCACGCGCCCGTGAGGGCGCGACGTCGCCAGGCGGTCGAGGCGCACGACCCGACGAAGTTTCAATCCACGCGCCCGTGAGGGCGCGACCTGGCAGGACAACCCGTGGTTCACCGCCGAGCTGGTTTCAATCCACGCGCCCGTGAGGGCGCGACGATCGAGCCGTCTACGGCGACACCGGCCTGCCCAAGTTTCAATCCACGCGCCCGTGAGGGCGCGACCGCACCCGGATGCGCGCTTCGCCGACGCTGATCACGTTTCAATCCACGCGCCCGTGAGGGCGCGACGCCTGGCTGAAAGGCGACTGGTACGCCACCCAGGTTTCAATCCACGCGCCCGTGAGGGCGCGACAATTCGACAGCCTGATCGGCCGTGTCCTCACGCACGTTTCAATCCACGCGCCCGTGAGGGCGCGACGGTGGACAAGCGCGCCGCGGCAGGCGTCGCCAACGGGTTTCAATCCACGCGCCCGTGAGGGCGCGACCATCTCGAATGCGGAGGTCTGACGCCATGGAGCGTTTCAATCCACGCGCCCGTGAGGGCGCGACACTCAATTCTTGATCGACGGTCAGTGGCTTTTGCCGTTTCAATCCACGCGCCCGTGAGGGCGCGACGCCATTACGGGTGGGAAACCCGTTCCAAACAGTGGTTTCAATCCACGCGCCCGTGAGGGCGCGACACGCAACCAATCGCCTCATCAAGAGGATGATCCAGTTTCAATCCACGCGCCCGTGAGGGCGCGACGCGCTACGGCATCCGCCCATTTCGTACCACTCAGGTTTCAATCCACGCGCCCGTGAGGGCGCGACGACCGCCACGGCAATGCCGACCGAGGCGGACATGTTTCAATCCACGCGCCCGTGAGGGCGCGACTGCGATTCGCGGCTTGATCTGGCAATTACCAACGCGTTTCAATCCACGCGCCCGTGAGGGCGCGACCAGGCCGCCGCCGCCGTCGCCATGTCGTCATTCGGGTTTCAATCCACGCGCCCGTGAGGGCGCGACGCACCAGTTGGCAGCGAAAATTCGCAGGCCAGTGTGTTTCAATCCACGCGCCCGTGAGGGCGCGACACCGCCATCGCCGCGAGCGGCATGGCCACGAAGCTGTTTCAATCCACGCGCCCGTGAGGGCGCGACACCCGCTCGCAGTGAAGTACACCGACACCAACAAGTTTCAATCCACGCGCCCGTGAGGGCGCGACAGCCCTCAGCATAACTGCCGGCCGGGACTAAGGAAAAAGTGCCGATTTCGCGAAACGGGCGTGCGGCGACGTGCAGGGGGCGGGGCTGCCTTGCCCGGTTTCATGGTGCCCAGGCATTTCGCTTTTCGATCAAGTCTTTATCGGGATTCGCGAACCGGCCGGTAAAACCCCGGGCGCTTCCGGTTCGCGCCGACGGCGCACGTCCTTGCTCCGCCATCCGGACCCGGTGTGCCGATCAGCGCCGGGCGTTCAGTCGCTGACGGCGCGTCCGTCGTTGGGCGGCAGCACCTCGGGCACGTGCGTGTCGTATTGGTGCAGCACTTCCGCGAAACCATGGCGCGGTTGCCAGCCCAGCGCGTCCAGCGCCCGTTGCGGCGAATAGACGCGATCGATCCGTTCTGGCAATGCCCAGCCGCGTTGCGCGAACGCCGCCACCAGCGTCGGCGCGCGGCGGTGCAGGACCGCCGGTGCCGAGGTGTGCAGCTCGGCGCAATCTTCGCGCAGGAACGGGGTGGCGCCGGAAATCACGAACGTCGCGCTTGCCGACCCGGCATGCCGCAATGCCGCCGCATGGGCCTCGGCGACGTCGCGCGCGTCGATGCCGCGATGCAGGCGGAATGCCGCCATCACGTTGACCGGTTCCGGGAAGCAGCGCGACATGCGCAGGATGCGCACGCTCGGACCGCCCTGGTCGGCCGCTTCGCGCAGCAGCGCCTCGGCCTCCAGCTTGGTGTGGTGGTAGATGGTCTGCGGCTGCGGCGCCAGCATCTCGTCGACCCAGCCGGCGCTGCCGTCGGGAGTGGTTGCGTCGCCATACAGCGCGGTGGTGCTGGTGAACACGATGCGGCGCACGCCGGCCGCCGCCGCGGCGTCCAGGACGCGGCGCGTGCCGTCGACATTGACCTGGCGGAAGCGCGCCGCCGGCACATGCGCGACGTGCGGGGCATGCAGCGCGGCCGTGTGAATTACGGCGTCCACGCCCTGCAGTGCGCGCGCCAGCAGTGCGGCATCGTCGAGGTCGCCGACCCAGTCGGTTGTGGAGCAGGGCGTCCGGTCGAGGCCGCTGACGTGGTGCTCGCGCGCGAGCCGGATATGGATCGCGCGGCCGACCCGGCCGGCACTGCCGGTGACCACGATCTTCAATGGGGTCGGAGTGGACATGGGCATCGGCGCTGGACTCGAAGGCGCGTGGGGCGGCACAGGCGCTATGGGGGCGCCTGCGCTCGGCGTGGGCTCACTCCGGATCGTAGTCCAGGTTGGAGGCCAGCCAGCGTTCGGCCTGTTGCAGCGAGACGCCCTTGCGCCGGGCGTAGTCGGCGAGTTGGTCCTTGCCCAGCCGGCCGACCACGAAGTACTGGCTCTGCGGGTGGCTGAAGTAGTAGCCGGACACCGCGGCGGTCGGCAGCATCGCGAAGCTCTCGGTGAGCGACATGCCGGCATTGCGACCGGCGTCGAGCAGGGCGAACAGGGTCTGCTTCTCGCTATGGTCGGGGCAGGCCGGATAGCCGGGCGCGGGACGGATGCCGCGATAGCGCTCGGCGATCAGCGCCTCGTTGTCCAGTGCCTCGTCGTCGGCGTAACCCCAGAACTCGGTGCGCACGCGCTGGTGCAGGCGTTCGGCCAGCGCCTCGGCCAGGCGGTCGGCCAGGGCCTTGAGCAGGATCGCGTTGTAGTCGTCGTGCGCGGCCTCGAAGCGCGCCACGTGCGGTTCGATGCCGATGCCGGCGGTGACCGCGAAGGCACCGATCCAGTCCTGCCTGCCGCTGTCGTGCGGGGCGATGAAGTCGGCCAGGCAGAAGTCCGGGCGCTCGGCGGGCTTGTCGACCTGTTGTCGCAAAAAGTGCAGGGAATGGGGAATGGAGAATCGGGAATGGTCGAGCGGCGCGGTCGCGCCTGACGATTCCCCATTCCCGTTTCCCGATTCCCGGTCCGTCAGGACCACAACGTCATCCCCCACCGACTGCGCCGGCCACAGCCCGAACACGGCCTTGGCGGTCAGCCATTTCTCCTCCACGATCCGCTGCAGCATCGCCCGCGCGTCCTGGTACAGCTCGCTGGCCTGCTGGCCGACGATCTCGTCGGTGAGGATCGCCGGAAACTTGCCGGCCAGTTCCCAGGCCTGGAAGAACGGGGTCCAGTCGATCAGCGGGACCAGGTCGTCCAGCGGGTAGTCGTCGAACACGTGCAGGCCGGGCTGCCTGGGCGCCGGCGGGGTGTAGGCGTCCCAGCCGCCGTCGAAGCGCTGCCCGCGCGCGTGCGCGAGCGAGACCAGGCGCTTGGCGTCGCCGCGGTTCTTGTGGCGCTGGCGGATCTCGGCGTAGTCGGCGTCGTTGGCGGCCACGAAGGCCGCGCGCAGTTCGCGCGAGATCAGCGATTGCGCCACGCCCACCGCGCGCGAGGCGTCCTTGACCCACACCGTCGGCGCTGCGTAATGCGGGTCGATCTTCAGCGCGGTGTGCGCGCGCGAGGTGGTGGCGCCGCCGATCAGCAGCGGCATCGAGAAGCCCTGCCGCTGCATCTCGCGGGCGACGTGGGTCATCTCTTCCAGCGACGGGGTGATCAGCCCCGACAGGCCGATGATGTCGGCGTTCTCGGCGCGGGCGCGGTCGAGGATGGTCTGGGTCGGCACCATCACCCCCAGGTCGATCACGTCGAAGTTGTTGCAGGCCAGGACCACGCCGACGATGTTCTTGCCGATGTCGTGCACGTCGCCCTTGACCGTGGCCATGACGATCTTGCCGTTGGACTTGCCGGTGTCGCCGCTGCGCAGCTTCTCCGCCTCGATGTAGGGCAGCAGGTAGGCGACCGCCTTCTTCATCACCCGCGCCGACTTCACCACCTGCGGCAGGAACATCTTGCCAGCGCCGAACAGATCGCCGACCACGTTCATGCCGTCCATCAGCGGGCCTTCGATCACGTCCAGCGGCCGCGCGGCCTGCTGCCGCGCCTCTTCCGTATCGACCTCGACGAACTCGTCGATGCCATGCACCAGCGCATGGCTCAAGCGCTCGCGTACCGTCTTCTCGCGCCACGCCAGCTTTTCCCGGTTCCCGATTCCCGCATCCCGATTCCCGGCCTTTTTGTAACGTTCGGCGATCTCCAGCAGGCGTTCGGTGGCGTCGCGGCGGCGGTTGAGGATCACGTCCTCCACGCGCTCGCGCAGCTCCGGGTCCAGTTCGTCGTAGATCGGCATGCCGCCGGCGTTGACGATGCCCATGTCCATGCCCGCGGCGATGGCGTGATACAGGAACACCGAATGGATCGCCTGGCGCACGGTCTCGTTGCCGCGGAACGAGAATGACACGTTGGATACACCACCGGAGACGTGGCAATGCGGCAGGGTGCGCTTGATCTCGCGAGTGGCCTCGATGAAGTCGACCGCGTAGTTGTCGTGCTCCTCGATGCCGGTGGCCACGGCGAAGATGTTCGGATCGAAGATGATGTCTTCCGGCGGGAACCCGACCTGCTCGGTGAGGATGCGGTAGGCGCGGGTGCAGATCTCCACCTTGCGCGCGCAGGTGTCGGCCTGGCCGACCTCGTCGAAGGCCATCACCACCGCCGCGGCACCGTAGCGCAGCACCTTGCGCGCGTGTTCGACGAATGGCGCTTCGCCTTCCTTGAGCGAGATCGAATTGACCACGCTCTTGCCCTGCAGGCACTTCAGCCCGGCCTCGATCACGCTCCACTTGGAGGAGTCGACCATCACCGGGATGCGCGCGATGTCCGGCTCGGACATGATCAGGTTGAGAAAGCGCACCATCGCCTTCTCCGAGTCGATCAGGCCCTCGTCCATGTTGACGTCGAGGATCTGCGCGCCGTTGGCGACCTGCTGGCGCGCCACCTCCACCGCTTCCTCGTAGCGCTCTTCCTTGATCAGCTTGCGGAACTGCGCGCTGCCGGTGACGTTGGTGCGCTCGCCGACGTTGACGAACAGCAGGTCCGGGGTCAGCAGCAGCGGCTCCAGGCCGGACAGGCGGGTGTGACGGGCGGAGGACATGGTCAGCGTTCCGAAAACGGGGAGGTGCCGGCGCACGCGCAGGCGGCAGCGTGCCCGCGCAGGACTGCGCGGGCGGGGGCGGCGGGCGTGCGCGCGGCGGACATCAGGCGGCCTGCGCCGGCGCCGCCAGCGGCACGCGCGGCGGCAGCCCGCGCACCGCCTCGGCGATGGCGCGGATGTGCGCCGGGGTGGTGCCGCAGCAGCCGCCGACCAGGTTCAGCAGCCCGGACTCGGCGAACTCGCGCAGCGTCGCCGCCATTTCCTCCGGCGTCTCGTCGTACTCGCCGAAGGCGTTGGGCAGGCCGGCGTTGGGATGCGCGCTGACGTAGCCATCGGCGATGCGCGCCAGGGTCTCCACGTGCGGGCGCAGGTCCTTGGCGCCGAGCGCGCAGTTCAGTCCGACCGACAGCGGCCGCCCGTGCGCGACCGAGGCGTAGAACGCCTCGGCGGTCTGCCCGGACAGGGTGCGGCCGGAGGCGTCGGTGATGGTGCCGGAGATCATCACCGGCAGGCGCCCGCCGCGCGCGTCGAACACTTCCTCGATCGCGTACAGCGCGGCCTTGGCGTTGAGCGTGTCGAAGATGGTCTCGACCATCAGCGTATCGGCGCCGCCGTCGATCAGGCCGTCGATGGCCTCGCGGTAGGTGGCGCGCAGTTCGTCGAAGCTGGTGTTGCGGAAGCCGGGGTCGTTGACGTCCGGGCTGATCGAGGCGGTGCGGCTGGTCGGGCCGAGCACGCCGATCACGAACCGCGGCTTGTCCGGCGTCAGCGCTTCGACCGCGTCGCAGCAGGCACGCGCGACCTGCGCGCCGGCCTTGTTGAGTTCGTAGACCAGGTGTTCCAGGTGGTAGTCGGCCTGGCTGATCGACGTCGCGTTGAAGGTATTGGTCTCGAGCAGGTCGGCGCCGGCGTCGAGGTAGGCGCGGTGGATCTCGGCGATCACCTCCGGCCGGGTCAGCAGCAACAGGTCGTTGTTGCCCTTCAGGTCGTGGCCCTGCGGCGCGTGGTCGCAGCCGGGGCCGTGCACGTGCCCGGCCTGCGCGTCGTAGCCCTCGGCGAAACGCTCGCCGCGATAGTCGGCCTCCTGCAGCCCATGGCGCTGGATCATCGTGCCCATCGCCCCATCGATGATCAGGATGCGCTGGGACAAGGCCTGCAGCAGCGCTTCGGCGCGCTGCGGGTGGAGCCATTGGAAGGCAGGGAGTGGGGAATGGAGAATGGGGAATGGGGGAGGAGCGATGGCGCTCATGCGACATCTCCTGCGGCCGACTTGGCCTTGGCGGTTGCTTTTTCGATTCCCGATTCCCCACTCCCGATTCCCGGCTTCCCCGCAATCAACGAAATCACCTCGAAGTGCGGCGGGCGCTTCTCGCGGGTCACGGTTTCCAGGCTGGAGACTTCGAGCCCGGCCTTGCCGACGAACTTGCGCAGTTCCTTGGCCGAAAAGCCGAGGTTGACGTGGCCGTAGGCCTGCACCGCGGCCTTGTGCTCGTGGCGCGCCAGGCTGCACAGCAGCAGGCGGCCGCCCGGGCGCAGCACCCGCGCCGATTCGCAGACCGCCTGCGCCGGCTTGGTCGCATAGGTCAGGGCATGCATCATCACCACCAGGTCGAAGCTGGCATCGGCGAAGGGTAGGGCATGCATGTCGCCCTCGCGCACTTCCACATTCCCGAGCCGGCGCAGGCGTTCGCTGGCCGCGGCCACCACCCGTGCGCTGGTGTCGATGCAGACGTAGCGGCGTGCGTGCGGCGCCACCAGTTCGGCCAGCACGCCGTCGCCGGAGGCGATGTCGAGCACGTCGCCGGTCTCCAGCAGCGGCAGGGCGGTGCGTGCCAGCGCTTCCCAGGTGCGGCCGGGCGAATAGTGGCGCTCCATGTCGCCGGCCACCGAGTCGGCCCAGTTCTGGTCGGCGGCGCGGTTGGCCAGCACCGCGGCCACGCGCTCGGCGTCCTGGCGCAGCAGCGGGTCGTCGCTGCCGGTGCTCAGCGCCAGCCACAGCGCGCGCTGCGCGGGGTCCAGCAGGGTCTCGTCGAAGCGATAATAGGCCGACACGCCGGCGCGGCGGTCGCGCACCAGCCCGGCCTCCTTGAGCTTGGCCAGGTGGGTCGAGACCCGCGGCTGCGCCAGGCGGGTGATGGCCGACAACTCGGCCACAGTCAGCTCCTCCTGTTCCAGCAGTGCCAGCAGGCGCACGCGGGTGGCGTCGGCGAAGACCTTCAGCCGGGACGACCAGTCCTCCAGATCCATAAATATCTTCCTATCGCGATATAGAGATATTTTGGTCCGGGCGGCGGTTCCGGTCAAGTTGCACACGCCGGCGTATGGTCGGCACGGCTACAATGGCCGGACCAATATGCCCGGGAGGGGTTCGACGTGGATTTCAGCTTTACCGAAGAGCAATTGATGATCCAGGACGTGGCGCGGCGCATCGCCCAGGAGCGCATCGCCCCCAGCGCCGAGCACCACGACCGTGCCGGCGAATTCCCGCTGGAGAACATCCGCCTGCTGGGCGAGAACGGGCTGATGGGCATCGAGGTGCCGGAAGAGTACGGCGGCGCCGGCATGGACCCGATCGCCTATGTGCTGGCGATGGTCGAGATCGCCGCCGGCGATGCGGCGCATTCGACCATCATGTCGGTCAACAACTCGCTGTTCTGCGCCGGCATTCTCAAGAACGGCAACGAGGAACAGAAGCAAAAGTATGTGCGCGCCATCGCCGAAGGCCGCGAGATCGGCGCCTTCGCGCTGACCGAGCCGCAGTCCGGCTCCGACGCCACCGCGATGCGGTGCCGCGCGGTGCGCCAGGACGACGGCAGCTTCGTCATCAACGGCAAGAAGAGCTGGATCACCTCCGGCCCGGTCGCCAAGTACATCGTGCTGTTCGCGATGAGCGAGCCGGACAAGGGCGCGCGCGGCATCACCGCCTTCGTGGTCGACACCGACAAGCCCGGCTTCCACCGCGGCAAGACCGAGCCCAAGCTGGGCATCCGCGCCTCGGCCACCTGCGAGATCGAGTTCCAGGACTACGTGGCCAGCGCCGACGAGGTGCTGGGCACGCCGGGCGAGGGCTTCAAGATCGCGATGAGCGTGCTCGACGCCGGCCGCATCGGCATCGCCTCGCAGGCGATCGGCCTGGCCCGCGCCGCCTACGAAGCCACCCTGGAGTACGTGAAGGAGCGCAAGGCGTTCGGTTCGCCGATCGGCGCGTTCCAGATGACCCAGGCCAAGATCGCCGACATGAAGTGCAAGCTGGACGCGGCGCTGCTGCTGACCTTGCGCGCGGCCTGGCTGAAGGGGCAGGGCCAGCGCTTCACCACCGAGGCTTCGGTGGCCAAGCTGACCGCCTCCGAGGCGGCGATGTGGATCACCCACCAGGCGGTGCAGATCCACGGCGGCATGGGCTATTCCAAGGAGATGCCGCTGGAGCGCTACTTCCGCGATGCGAAGATCACCGAGATCTACGAGGGTACCAGCGAGATCCAGCGCCTGGTGATCGCGCGTAACGAGACCGGGTTGCGGTGAGGCCGGGAGTCGGGGTTGCCGGTTCCCGAATCGCTTGAAGATCTAGGGAAAAAGCGGCCGCAGGGCCGCTTTTTTTCCTTGTGTGGAAAGGCATAAGCGGCGTCTGGCTGCAATGCGTCGGGACTGAAGTCCCTCCCACAAGGAGCGCTCAGCCTTCAAGGAGCGCTCCGCCTGCATGGGGTGTTGGGTCGCGCTTCCCGACCAGATTCCCGGACAACAAAAAGCGGCCTTGCGGCCGCTCTTTGTTTGCCTCTACAAGGCGGAAGGATCAAGTCCGAGAGGCGGATTCACGAATCCCCACTCCCAAATCCCCAATCCCGGCGCCTCAGCGATCCGGCTGATGCCGCGCCAGGCCGGCTTCCTGCATCTGCGTGAACTCCTTCGAAGGCTCGTCCAGTTTGTCGCCGAGCATGCGCCGCACCATCACGAAGAACAGCGGGATGAACAGCACGCCCAGCACGGTGGCGAACAGCATGCCGCCGATCACGCCGGTACCGATGGCGTGGCGGGCGTTGGCGCCGGCGCCGGTGGAGATCGCCATCGGCAGCACGCCGAGGATGAAGGCGAACGAGGTCATCAGGATCGGGCGGAAACGCAGGTGCGCCGCCTCGGCCGCGGCCTCGCGCAGGGTCTTGCCCATCGCCCGCTGCTCCACCGCGAACTCGACGATCAGGATCGCGTTCTTGGCGGCCAGGCCGATCACCGTGATCAGGCCGATCTTGAAGTAGATGTCGTTGGGCAGGCCACGCAGCAGCGAGAACGCCACCGCGCCGAGCACGCCGATCGGCACCACCAGCAGCACCGACACCGGGATCGACCAGCTTTCGTACAGCGCCGCCAGGCACAGGAACACCACCACGATCGACAGCACCAGCAGCAGCGTGGCGGTGTTGCCGGCGATGATTTCCTGGTACGACATGCCGCTCCAGTCGAAGCCGAAGCCCGGCGGCAGGTCGTTGTTGACGATGTCCTCCATCGCGCTCATCGCCTGGCCGGAACTGCCGCCCGGCGCCGGGTTGCCGACGATGTTGATCGCCGAGTAGCCGTTGTAGCGGCTCAGCGACGGCGAGCTGTAGATCCAGTCCGAGCTCACCACCGTGCTCAGCGGGATCATCTGCGGCAGGCCGCTGCTATCGGAGGCGGTGCTGCTGGGCACGTAGAAGTTGCGCAGCGACTCCGGACCGGTGCGGAACGGCGCGTCGGCCTGCATGTTGACGCGCTTGATGCGGCCTTCGTAGAAGAAGTCGTTGACGTACACCGGCGCCAGCATCAGCTGGATCGACTGGTAGATGTCGTTGACCGACAGGCCCATCGACTGCGCCTGCACGCGGTCCACCTTCAACTGCAGCTGCGGCGAGTTCTCCAGGCCGTTCGGACGCACGCCGGCCAGGGTGTCCTGGCGCTGCGCGGCCTTGCCGAGCACGATGTTGCGTGCCTGCAGCAGGGCTTCCTCGCCCTGGCCGCTGCGGTCCTGCAGCCACATGTCGAAGCCGCCGAACTGGCCCAGGCCGTTCACCGTGGGCAGGTTGACCACGAAGATCTGCGCGTCCTTGATGCCGTAGAACATGCCGTTCAACTGCTGGATCAGGTCGCCGGCGGCGATGTCGCGCTCGTCCCAGGGCTTGAGCCGGATGAAGCCCATGCCCACGTTCTCGCCGCGGCCCAGGAAGCTGAAGCCGGCCACCTGCAGCATGCCTTCGACCGCCTTCTGCTGCTGCAGCACGCCGCGCATCTGCGCGAACACCTCGTTGGTGCGGGTCTTGGTCGCACCCGGCGGCAGCTGCACGATCGCCAGCGCGAAGCCCTGGTCCTCTTCCGGCAGGAAGCTGCCCGGCATGCGCGTGAACAGGAAGCCGCACAGCACCACCAGCAGGGCGAACACCGCCATCCAGCGCGGCGCGCGGCGGATGGTGTTGCCCACCGCGCCGACGTAGCGGTGCGCCAGCTTGTCGTAGTACTTGTTGAAGGTGCGGTAGACCCAGTTCGGGTTGTCGTTGTGGGTGGGCTTGAGGAACGCCGCACACAGCGCCGGGGTGAAGCTCAGCGCCAGGAAGGCGGAGAAGGCCATCGACATGGCGATGGTGATCGCGAACTGCTTGTAGATCGCGCCGGCCGCGCCGGGCTGCATCGCCGACGGAATGAACACCGCCGCCAGCACCACGGTGATGGCCACCACCGCGCCGGTGATCTGGGTCATCGCCTTGTGCGTGGCCGCCTTCGGCGCCAGGTGCTCCTCGGACATGATGCGTTCGACGTTCTCGATCACCACGATCGCGTCGTCGACCACGATGCCGATCGCCAGCACCATCGCGAACAGGGTCAGCTGGTTGATGGTGAAGCCGATCGCCCACATGCCCAGGAAGGTGCCCAGCAGCGCCACCGGGATGACCAGGGTGGGGATGATGGTGGCGCGGAAGTTCTGCAGGAACACCAGCATCACCAGGAACACCAGCACGATCGCCTCGGCCAGGGTCTTGACCACTTCCTCGATCGAGATCTTGACGAAGGTGGTGCTCTCGTACGGCGTGAACCAGGTGACGCCCTGCGGGAAGCTGGGCTGCAGCTCGTCCATCTTGGCCTTGACCGCCTCGGACACGCTCAGCGCATTGGCGCCCGGCAGCAGCTGGATGGCGAAGGCGCCGGTCGGTTTGCCGTTGTACTGGGTGTCGAAACCGAAGTTGGTCGGGCCGAACGCGACCCGGGCCACGTCCTTCAGCCGCACCACGGTGCCGTTGCCGTCGGCGCGCAGGATGATGTTCTCGAACTGCTCGGGCGAGGTGAAGCGGCCCTCGGCGCTGACCGTGGCGGTGAACGACTGGCCCTGCGGCGCCGGATCCGAACCGAGCGAACCGGCGGCGAACTGCACGTTCTGCGCGCGGATCGCGTTGTACACGTCGGTGGCGGACATGTGGTAACCCTGCAGCTTCTCCGGGTTCAACCAGATGTCCATGGCGTACTCGGCACCGAACTGCTGGGTGCTGCCGACGCCGGGCACGCGCGAGATCTGTTCCAGCACGCGCGACCCGACGATGTCGTTGAGCGCGTCGCGGTCGATCGACGGGTTGTCCGAACGCAGCGCGATCACGCTGAGGAAGCCGGCGTTGGCCTTGGCCACCACCACGCCCTGCGCGGTCACTTCCGAGGGCAGGCGCGGGGTCGCCAGCGACACCTTGTTCTGCACCTGCACCTGGGCGATGTCCGGGTCGGTGCCGGTCTCGAAGGTCAGGGTGATGGTGGCGCTGCCGCTGGAGGACGACGACGAGCTGAAGTACAGCAGGTGGTCGATGCCGGTCAGCTGCTGCTCGATGACCTGGGTGACCGAGCGTTCGGTGGTGCTGGCGCTGGCGCCGGGATAGGTGGCGTTGACGGTGACCTGGGGTGGGGCGATCGAGGGATACGACTCGACGCCGAGATTGAGGATGGCGATCACGCCGCTGAGCGAGATCAGGATCGCCACCACCCAGGCGAAGACCGGGTGTTCGATGAAGAACTTAGGCATGGGGGGAGTCCGTTACTGCTTCGGCTGGTCGGAAGGCGAGGCGGCGTTCGGCGCATCGCCGTGCGCTGCGCCCTGCGCCGGGGCGGCGCCCTTGGCCGGCGCCGCGGCGCCTTGGGCACCCTGGCCGGGCGCTGCGCCGGCACCCGGGCCCTGGCCCTGGGCGGCGGCATTCGGATCCCACGGCTTGGCCACGGCCGGTGCGCCTTCCTTGACCTTGGGCAGGCCGCTGACCACGACCTGGTCGCCGTTCTGCAGGCCGCCGCTGACGATCCACTTGTCGCCCTGCTGGCCGACCGTGGTCAGGTCCTTGCGCACCACCTTGCTGTCTTTGCCGACGACCAAGGCATAGGCGCCCTTGGCGTCGCGCAGCACGGCCGCCTGCGGGATCAGGTACACGTCCTTGCGCTGGCCCAGGTTGGCCGAGAAGCTGACGAAGGCGCCGGGCAGCAGCACCCGGTCCGGATTGGGCAGCAGCGCGCGCAGCGTCACCGAGCCGGTGCTCGGGTCGACCGCCGCGCCGGAGAAGTCCAGTGTGCCGGCATGCGCATAGGTGCTGCCGTCGCCGAGCTTGATCTGCACGGTGGACTTGTCCTCGGCGTTGAGGGCGACGTTGCCTTCGGTCTGCGCCTGGCGCAGCTGCGCCAGTTCGTCGGAACTCATCGAGAAGTTGACGTACAGCGGGTCCAGCTGGTCGATCGTGGTCAGCAGCGTGCTGTCGCCCTGGCCGACCAGCGCGCCCTCGGTGACTTGCTGCTTGCCGGCGCGGCCGGCGATCGGCGCAGTGACGGTGGCGTAGCCGAGGTTGATGCGCGCGGTTTCCACCGCCGCACGGGCCTGCTGCACCGACGCGGCGGAGCTGCGTTCGGTGGCCTCGGCGTTGTCCAGGTCGGACTTGGACACGTAGGCCTGCGGCGCCAGGCTGCGCGCGCGGGCGGCGGCGGCCTTGGCGTTGGCGTAGGTGGCCTCGGCCGCGGCCAGCTGGCCCTGCGCCGAGGCCAGGGTCGCACGCAGCGGCGCCGGGTCGATCTGGAACAGCGGCTGGCCTTCCTTGACGTCGGTGCCTTCGGTGTACAGGCGCTTTTCCAGCACGCCGGGCACGCGGGCGCGCACGTCGGCGCTGCGGAACGCGGACAGGCGGCCGACCAGTTCGCGCTCAAGCGGCACGGTCTGCGGCTGCGCCTGCAGCACGCCGACTTCCGGCGGCGGCATGGCCTGCTGCTGCTCCTGTTTCTTGCAGGACGCCAACACCACCACGACGGCGCAGGCCAGGGCGAGAGAACGCAACGGGGAGGTCATCGGGTGGTACTCCGGTCTGGTTTTGTAGAAGGAAGGAAAGGGGCGGCGGCGAACGCGCGCAAGAAGCCGTCCACGGCGAACTCGGCCCAGGCGCGCTGCGCGGCGGCGTCGCCGCGATGCGCGCTGTGGAAGCGCTGACGCTCGAAATCCATGCCGACGATCATGCTCAACAGCAGTTCGGCCATGAAGTGCGGATCGTCATGCCGGAGCTGGCCGCGCGCCATGGCGCCGCGCAGGCGCTCGCTCAGGCGCTGCATCAGCGCGCCGGCGCTGTCGCGGAACATGGCGCGCGCTTCTTCGGGGAAGTGCCGCGACTCGGCGGCGATCAGCTGGCAACTCTGCAGCACACGCGGTTCCGACAGCTGTTCCAGGTACTCGCAGGCGAAACGCAGCAGGCTGCCGCGCAGGTCGTCCTGCACCGGCTCCAGGTGCGCGGTGGCCAGGTCCAGGTGATCCTGCATCGCCCGCCGCAGCAGGCCCTGCTTGCTGCGGTAGCGGCTGTACAGGGTCTGCTTGGAGCAGCCGGCGCGTGCCGCCACTGCATCCATGCTCAGGCCCATGCCTTCCTCGGCCAGCAATTCGCGCACGGCAGCGTACACGCGCTGGTCGCGCGCCTGGCGCTGTGCGGCGGAGGCGAGGGGAGTGCTCATCGATTGTGGACTATACCGTCCAGTTTAGAATTAGAACAGCCTTGACACAGGGGTGTTCTTGCTGACAACAGCGTGGCTGGCAAAGCATGGTGACCGCCGCGTGATGATGGTGTTGCGGTCGCTTTGCGCGATCTGGCGCGTCGCCGCGGCCGCTCCATTGGTTTGCGATGCAGCAAGGTAGTTGAACGGAGCACCGGTACAATTCCGGCTTTCCCATCGAGCATCGTTGCTGCTCTCCGTCATGAAACCCAAACACGCCGCTTCCCGTTCCAAATCTTCGGCCGCCACCCGCACCTCCGCGACCCCGTCCGCCACCAAGCCGGCCAAGGCGCCTGCCAAGACCAAGGCGGCCGCCAAGCCTGCGGCCAAGGCCGCCGCCCCGCGCAAGGCCGCGACGCCGCCCAGGCTGGCCGCGACCGTGCCGGCGACCGCCAAGGTGATCGACGCGGCGCCGGCCGCCAGCGCCTTCAGCCTGGCCTCGGTGTTCGCGGCGCTGCGCAAGCGCTATCCGGCCGTGCGCCAAGAGGAGGCGCAGACCTTCGCCGAAGAGTTCTACAAGCGCATGGAGGAGGACGAGTTCCCCCACCACAGCGCGCAGGAGTGGGCAGCGCTGGCCGCGTCGATGCTGGAGTTCGCACGCAAGCGCAAGCCGGGGACGGTCAACGTGCGGGTGTTCAACCCGAACCTGAAGGACGACGGCTGGGAGTCGTCGCACACGGTGCTGCAGATCGTCAACGACGACATGCCGTTCCTGGTCGACTCGGTGAGCATGGCGCTGGCCGAGCTGGGCATCGGCGTGCACGTGCTCGGCCACCCGGTGCTGCGCATGCAGCGCGACAAGAACGGCACGCTGGAGAACGTGGGCGAGGGCAAGGCGGAATCGCTGATGGCGCTGGAGATCGACCGCCAGCCGCCGGAAGACATGGCGCAGGTGGAAGCGGCGATCCGGCGCATCCTCGGCGAGGTGCGCAACATCGTGCGCGACTGGGGCGGCATGCGCGAGAAGATGCTGGCGCTGGCCGACGACCTGACCACGCGGCGCCTGCCGGTGGACGACAAGGGCCGGCGCGAGGCGCAGGAATTCCTGCGCTGGGCCGCGGCCGACCATTTCACCTTCTTCGGCTACCGCGAGTACCGGGTGGAGAAGCAGGGTGGCGAAGACGTGCTGGCGCCGCTGGAAGACAGCGGCCTGGGTCTGCTGCGCGGGCAGGACAAGTCGCCGGCGCGGCCGGTGCGCACGCTGGCCGCACACGGTCTCAGCGAGTCCGGCACCAAGGAAGCGCTGATCCTGACCAAGACCAATGCGCGCTCGCGGGTGCACCGCAGCGGCTACATGGACTACATCGGCGTGCTGGAATTCGACGCCAAGGGCCGCATCGTCGCCGAGCAGCGCTTCCTCGGCCTGTTCACCTCCAGCGCCTACAACCGCCGCCCGTGGGAGATCCCGCTGGTGCGCGAGCGCTTCGACTACGTGATGCGCAAGTCCGAACTGACCCCGAGCAGCCACAGCGGCAAGGCGCTGCGCCATATCCTGGAGACGCTGCCGCGCGAGGAGCTGTTCCAGTCCAACGAGGAAGAGCTGTACCGCACCGCGATGGGCATTCTCGGCCTGCAGGAGCGGGTGCGCAGCCGCCTGTTCCTGCGCCGCGACAAGTACGGTCGCTTCATTTCCGCGCTGGTGTATATCCCGCGCGAGCGTTTCAACACCGACGTGCGCCTGCGCATCGAGGCCTTGCTGAAGGACGCGCTGCACGGCGAGTACATCGATTCCAACGTGGTGCTGGGCGAATCGCCGCTGGCGCAGCTGCACATGATCGTGCGGCCCAAGCCCGGCGAGGCGCTGGAGTTCGACACCACCGAACTGGAATCGCGCCTGGCGCACCTGCTGCGCAACTGGCACGACGACCTGCGCGAGGCGCTGGTGGCCAGCTGCGGCGAGCGCGATGGTCTGCGCCTGGCCGCCGGCTACGGCCGCGCGCTGCCGGCCGGCTACATCGAGGAGTCGACCGCGCAGATCGCCGCGCGCGACGTCGAACGCCTGGCCGCGCTGCGCGGTCCGGAAGACCTGCACCTGAGCCTGCAGGCGCTGCGTCGCGACGGCGCCGACAGCCTGCGCCTGAAGCTGTACCGCCAGCACGACGACCTGCCGCTGTCGGACGTGCTGCCGATGATGGAGAACCTGGGCCTGCGGGTGATCTCCGAGCGTCCGTATCGGCTGGTGGTCGACGGCACCGCGCTGTCGATCCAGGACTTCGAGGTCGAGCCGCTGGCCGGCAGCATCGATGTGGCCACGGCCGACGCGCCGCTGTGCGAGGCGTTCGTGCGGATCTGGCGCGGCGACGCCGAGAACGACGGCTTCAACCGCCTGATCGTCGGCGCCAGCCTGAGCTGGCGCCAGGTCGCGGTGCTGCGCGGCTACTGCAAATACCTGCTGCAGACCGGCGTGCCGTTCTCGCAGGCTTACGTGGAAGAGACCTGCAACCGCTATCCGCTGCTGGCGCGGCTGCTGGTGGAGCTGTTCGAGGCGCGCTTCGATCCGGCCACCGGCAACGAGAGCAAGGCGCAGATCGCCGAGGGACAGGCCGCGCTGACGGCGCAACTGCACCTGCTGGCCAAGGACGATGCCGCGGCGCTGAAGGCGCTGCAGCCGGTGATCGATGCGCGCAGCGGCAGCCGCGACGCGCAGCTGGAGGCGGTCTCGGCCGCGTTGCTGAAGCTGTTCGACCAAGTGGCGAGCCTCGACGAGGACCGCATCCTGCGCAGCTTCAAGGGCGTGATCGAGGCGACTCTGCGCACCAGCCACTACCAGCGCACCGCCGATGGCGGGCTGGGTCACTGCATCAGCTTCAAGCTGGATTCGGCCAAGGTGCCGGACCTGCCCAAGCCGCGTCCGTACCGCGAGATCTTCGTGTACGGCCCGCGCGTGGAAGGCGTGCACCTGCGCTTCGGCGCGGTGGCGCGTGGCGGCCTGCGCTGGTCCGACCGGCGCGAGGACTTCCGCACCGAGGTGCTGGGCCTGGTCAAGGCGCAGATGGTAAAGAACACGGTGATCGTGCCGGTCGGCGCCAAGGGCGGCTTCTTCTGCAAGCGCCCGCCGGTCGGCGGCGACCGCGACGCGGTGCTGGCCGAAGGCATCGCCTGCTACAAGCTGTTCATCCAGGGCCTGCTGGACATCACCGACAACATCGTCGGCGGCAAGATCGTGCCGCCGCCGCAGGTGGTGCGCCACGACCAGGACGACCCGTACCTGGTGGTCGCCGCCGACAAGGGCACGGCCACCTTCTCCGACATCGCCAACGGCCTGGCGCTGGACCACGGCTTCTGGCTGGGCGACGCGTTCGCCTCCGGCGGCTCGGTCGGCTACGACCACAAGGGCATGGGCATCACCGCGCGCGGCGCCTGGGAGTCGGTCAAGCGCCACTTCCGCGCGCTGGGCCGCGACTGCCAGAGCGAGGACTTCACCTGCGTGGGCATCGGCGACATGTCCGGCGACGTGTTCGGCAACGGCATGCTGCTGTCGCGCCACATCCGCCTGCTGGCCGCGTTCGACCACCGCCACATCTTCCTCGACCCGAACCCGGACGCGGCGGCGTCCTTCGCCGAGCGCGAGCGCCTGTTCAAGCTGCCGCGCTCCAGCTGGGCCGACTACGACGCCAAGCTGATCAGCGCCGGCGGCGGCATCTACCCGCGCACGCTCAAGTCGATCGAGATCAGCGCGCCGGTGCGCGAGGCGCTGGGCCTGGAGCCGGGCGTCAAGCAACTCTCGCCGAACGACCTGATGAACGCCATCCTCAAGGCGCCGGTGGACCTGTTCTGGAACGGCGGCATCGGCACCTACGTCAAGGCCGCCAGCGAGACCCACGGCGACGTCGGCGACCGCGCCAACAACGGCCTGCGCGTCAACGGCGGCGAGCTGCGCTGCAAGGTGGTGGGCGAGGGCGGCAACCTCGGCCTGACCCAGCTCGGCCGCATCGAGGCCGCGCAGGTCGGGGTGCTGCTCAACACCGACTTCATCGACAACTCGGCCGGCGTGGATACGTCCGACCACGAGGTCAACATCAAGATCCTGCTCAACGACGTGGTGCAGGCCAAGAAGCTGACCCTGGACGCGCGCAACAAGCTGCTGGCGTCGATGACCGACGAAGTGGCCGAGCTGGTGCTGTGGGACAACATCCGCCAGAACCAGGCGCTGAGCCTGATGGAGCGGATGAGCGTCACCCGCCTGGGCTCCAAGCAGCACTTCATCCGCACCCTGGAGGCGCAGGGCCTGCTCGACCGGCAGATCGAATACCTGCCCTCGGACGCGGAGATCTCTGCGCGCAAGGCGCGTGGCCAGGGCCTGACCCGGCCGGAACTGGCGGTGCTGCTGTCCTACTCCAAGCTGGTGGCGTTCCAGCAGTTGCTGGAATCGGACATCCCCGAGGACCCCTACCTGTCCAAGGAACTGCAGCGCTACTTCCCGCAGCCGCTGCAGAAGAAGTACGCCGATGCGATGGAGCGGCACCGCCTCAAGCGCGAGATCATCGCCACCGCGGTGACCAACACCACCATCAACCGGATGGGCGCCACCTTCCTGATGCGCATGCAGGAAGACACCGGCCGCAGCATCGCCGAGGTCGCCAAGGCCTACACCATCAGCCGCGAGACGCTGGATGCACGCGCGCTGTGGACGCAGATCGACGCGCTGGACGGCAAGGTGCCCGAGTCGGTGCAGATCGACGCGCTGGAGGTGATCTGGACGCTGCAGCGCGCCTTCGTGCGCTGGCTGCTGTTCCGCCCGGGCCCGATGCCGGGCATTACCGCCGCGGTGGAGCGCTACTACGAGCCGTTCAACGATATCCGCGTCGCCTCCGGCGTGCTGCCCGATTCGCAGCGTCCGCGCTACGAGGCGCTGGTGCAGGAGTGGCAGGACAAGGGCCTGCCGCCGGCGCTCGCCCAGCAGCTGTCGGAACTGCGCTTCCTGGAGCCGGCGTTCGACATCATCGAGATGGCGCGCACCCGCAAGCTCAAGCCGGTGGAGGTGTCGAAGGTGCACTTTCGCCTCGGCGAGGCGCTGCAGTTGCCGTGGCTGTTCGAGCAGATCGACGCGCTGGAGGTCAACGGCCGCTGGCATGCGGTGGCCCGCGGCGTGCTGCGCGACGAACTGGCCAAGCACCACGGCGTGCTGGCCGGCCAGGCGCTGAGCCTGCCGGGCGGCACCGCCGAAGCCAAGGTGCAGCACTGGCTGCAGCGCGACGACAGCAGCCTGCGCTTCACCCTGAGCATGCTGCAGGAACTGGCTGCGCAGAAGACGCTGGACTACCCGACGGTGTCGGTGGCGGTGCAGCGACTCGGCCAGCTGGCGGCGCACGGCGTCTGACCGATCGCGCCGGATGGCCAGGCCCGCGCGCGCGGGCCTGGCCCACTGCGGTACCGCGTCGCCCGATGGCGACGCATGGCGCGTGGCAGGCGATTGCTGTCGCGCGTCCTTGGCGGGGATCCGCGCTCGCCCCACGTTCTTCGTTGGAGCCAGGCCGGCGGCGCACCGATGCGGCGACCGACCGCGTCACGCAAGGCCGCGGGATTCTGACAGCCCGCGCTGATACGATCCGCGCCATCGGGCGAGCACACGGCTGCAGCGCCGCATTTCGAGGCGTACATGCTGTACCTGGCCATCCCCGCGGTGCTCCTGTTGTTGATCGTCTTCCTGGCACTGCAGCCTCCGCTGGAGCTGCGGCTGCAGCGTGCGCTGCAGCAGGCACGGCAGGGCGACCTGCGACGCTTGCGTGCACTTGCCAGGAAATCGGTGGGCGATGCCGCGTATGCGCTGTTCCTGCAACTGGACGCCAACGGCGAGCAGGCCGCGGCACTGGCGGCACTGAAGCGTGCGGTCTATGCCCGCACCTGGCTGGACATCCGTGGCTGCAGCGTGGCCATGCGCGCGTACGGCCGCCGTCGCTTCCTCGGCGTGGGCACCATCCCGGACCATGCCGCGCTGCTGGCCGAATGGAGCCGTCCCGGCTGGTGCTCGGGTGCCGGCTGGGAACCCGAACTGGCCTGGATCCAGGCCTGCGGCCCGGAGCCGTGCCGGGATCTGGCGCGCGCCTGGTATTGGCTGTGCCTGGCCGATGCGCGCACGCAGGAGGGGATGGGCGAGATCCGGTCCGTGGAACTGGCGCAGCAGGTGCGGGAGCATCTGGGCCCGCTGCTGCCGGCATCGGTGCGCCAGGCGATGCAGGAGCAGGCGACGGAGACTGCGTGCCGCGACTTCGTGTCCGGCAGATAAGGCGGGCGGAGCGACTCGGCCCGGTACCGGGTACCGGCCTGCAATGGCTGTCGCCGCAGGTCCCATCACAGCGCGGTGCGGACGCGGCATGCAACTGCCGCGGATTGGCCGCTGCCTCGGCTGCAAGCGCGTGCCGCCGGTTCGCCGCCGCGCGCCGGTCATGGCGCCCCGGGTATGATCGGGGCCATGAATGCTTCCGTCCTGCCGTCCTCGCCCCGCATCTGTTTCCTCGCCAGCGTCGCGCCGGAGGCGCAGCACGCGCGTACCCAACTGGTCGGGCGCTACGGCGATTGCGAGCCGGCCGACGCCGATGTGCTGTGCGCGCTCGGCGGCGACGGCTTCATGCTGCAGACCCTGCATCGCCACGGCAGCCTGGGCAAGCCGGTGTTCGGCATGAAGCTGGGCACGGTCGGCTTCCTGATGAACCAGTTCCGCGACGACGACCTGGTCGCGCGCCTGGCCCTGGCCGAGCCGGCCAAGCTGCGGCCGCTGGAAATGCTGGCGCAGACCGAATCCGGCGCCACCACCGGCTCGCTAGCCTACAACGAGGTCTCGCTGCTGCGGCAGACCCGTCAGGCCGCGCACGTGAGCATCGATCTCAACGGTCAGACCCGGGTCGATGAACTGATCTGCGACGGCGTGCTGGTGTCGACCCCGGCCGGCAGCACCGCCTACAACTCCTCCGCGCACGGACCGATCCTGCCGCTGGGCTCGCACACCCTGGCGCTGACCCCGATCGCGCCGTACCGGCCGCGGCGCTGGCGCGGCGCGATCCTCAAGGCCGACATCGAGGTGCGCTTCCGCGTGCTGGATCCGTACAAGCGCCCGGTCAGCGTCACCGCCGACTCGCACGAGACCCGCGACGTGGTCGAAGTCACCATCCGCGAATCCCGCGACCGCCTGGTCACCCTGCTGTTCGATCCGGAGCACAATCTGGAGGAGCGGATCCTGAGCGAGCAATTTATGGTGTAGGGCGGGGAGTGAGGAATCGGGAATGGGGAATCGCAAGAGCGGTTTCCGTGTCTCCCGTTTCCCCTGCTCGGTTCCTTGCCTGTAGACCGCTTTACCTATTCCCCATTCCCGATTCCCCACTCCCAGCCAAAATGTCCGACAACTCCCCCCGTCTGCTCACCGTCGCGGTCACCTCGCGCGCCCTGTTCGATCTGGAAGAGGGCCATGCCCTGTTCGAGCGCGAGGGGGTGGAGGCGTACAGCGCGTATCAGCGCGAGCGCGAGGACGATGTGCTGGCGCCCGGGGTGGCGTTCCCGGTGGTGCGCAAGCTGCTGGCGCTGAATCAGGGCACGCCGCCGGAGACGCCGCCGGTGGAGGTCATCCTGCTGTCGCGCAATTCCGCCGATACCGGGTTGCGCATCTTCAACTCGATCCAGCACTACGGGCTGGGCATCGTCCGCGCCACCTTCACCTCCGGCGAGGCGACCTGGCCCTACGTCAAGCCGTTCGGTACCGATCTGTTCCTCTCGGCCAACCCGGAGTCGGTGCGGCGCGCGCTCAGCCACGGCATCGCCGCGGCGACCATCCTGCCCAAGCCGCCCGGCGAGCATGCGCAGGAAGCGGCCGCGGCCGCCGGCGCGATCGACGCCGATCGTCTGTCCACGCAGCTGCGCATCGCCTTCGATGGCGATGCGGTGATCTTCGGCGACGAGGGCGAGCGCTTCTCGCGCGAGCAGGGCGTGGAGGCGTTCGGTCGCTACGAACGCGAGAACGCGCGCGAGCCGCTGACCGGCGGGCCGTTCCGCAATTTCCTGTCGGCGCTGCATGCGCTGCAGTCCGCCTTCCCGGCCGGCGAGGCCTCGCCGATCCGCACCGCGCTGGTCACCGCGCGCTCCGCGCCGGCGCACGAGCGGGTGATCCGCACCCTGCGCGAATGGGGCGTGCGCCTGGACGAGGCGCTGTTCCTCGGCGGCCGCCACAAGGGGCCGTTCCTGCAGGCCTTCGGCGCGGACATCTTCTTCGACGATTCGCAGCACAACATCGACAGCGCCGCCCGCGAGCGCGTCGCCGCCGGGCATGTGCCGCACGGGGTCGCCAACGACATCGCCAAGCCGTGAATGCGGCGCCCGGCGGCGGCCGCTGGGCCGCGCTGCGCCGCCTGCTGCGGCACGGAGCGGGCGTGCCCGCCGACCTGCGTCCCGGGCGGCCTTACGTGCGCCACGGCTGGCGCTACACCAGCCTGCAGTTCAAGGGCGAGGTGACCCAGAGCCGCATGTACACCTGGTGGCCGGACGTGCTGCAGGTGGGCTACACGCGCAGCATGCTCGGTGCGCTGCTGCTGCGCCCGGACCCGCGGCGGATCGGCATCGTAGGCCTCGGCGGCGGTTCGCAGGCCAAGTTCTGCTATCGGCACCTGCCGCAGGCGCGGATCGAGGCGATCGAGGCCGACGCCGACGTGCTGACCCTGCGCGCGGCCTTCCGCATCCCGGACGACGATGCGCGCTTCGAGGCCGTGCACGGCGACGGCGCGCGGTTGCTGCGGCAACGGCGCGACCGCTATGACCTGCTGTTGCTCGACGCCTACGACGCCGACGGCATCCCGGCCGCGCTGCTCAGCCGCGGCTTCTACGAGGACTGCCACGCGGCGCTGGCACCGGGCGGGGTACTGGCGGTGAACCTGTACGACACCGACACGCGCCGCCACCTGGCGCATCTGCGCGCGCTGTTCGGCGGCCGCGTGCTGCGCCTGGACGAGCCGCAGATGGACAACCAGGTGGTGTTCGCCTGGACCGGTGCACTGCCGGCGCTGGATGCGCACGCGGCCTTGGCCCGCCTGCCGTGGTCGGCGCGTTGGCAACTGCGCATGCCGTTCCGGCGCGTGCAGCAGGCGCTGGCGGGCAGGACGGGGGCGGACGGGGTGCGTTAGCCGGGGCTGCGCTGTCCGGGGATGGCTGCGTCGGCCAGACGGTTCAGTCCACGCCATGCCGCCGCCGGTGCAAGCGCGACGGGGGAGACAATGCATGCGGTCCCGGGCGACACCACGCGCCAGGACGATGGCAAGTCGCCCTACAACGGCAACAGGATGTTGCTGAGCTTCCAGCGCAGGCCCTCGCGGGTGAATACGAAGGGCACGGCGGTACCGTCGGCGGTGTGCACGGTGGCGACGAAGCGCGTGGTCGATTCGAAGCGGTGCTCGGCCTGGCGCAGTGGTTGTGGCGGGCGCGGCGCGGCGTAGGTATCGCCGCCGACGGTGTCGCCGCTGGCGCGTTTCCACAGCGCGTCGCCCTGCATCAGCGCGCCGATGCCGGTCGGGGTGACCAGCGCATCCACGCTCATGCCGCCGAGGCCGCCGGCCAGCGACAGCAGCGCCCCGCCGAACAGGCTGGACTGCAGGTCGGGGCCGGCGCGGCGCACCAGCGCATCGTCCACCTGGGCCTTGAGGTTGACCCGCAGCGTGGGAAAGTCGACGTAGCGCTCCAGTGCCGCCGCATCGCGCTCGCGCAACGCCTGGTCGATGCCGCGGATGGCCAGGTACGGCCCAGCGACGACGTAGCCGCCGAGGGCGAGCAGGGCGAGGAACAGCAAGGTCAGCCATTTCTTCATCGCATGTCTCCTTGCGTGTGGGCGTTCTGCAGGAGCGGATCAGCCGCGACGCGTGACCGGGAATGCCTGTCGCCGCTGAAGCCGTTCCGACGGGGAAGCACTGCCGTTCTAGAACTCCAGGTCCAGCGCCGCGCACAGATAGTCCACGAACGGGCCCAGCGTCTGCAGGTCGGCGGCGACCTGCGCGCGCAGCCGCGGGCCGGTCATGGTCGCGTCGTCGAGCTGGCGCCAGAACACCCAGTTCTTGTGCTTGAGGTCGTCGATGTAGTCGAAATCGGCCGGGAAACCGCGCGGCGGCCGCACCAGCATCTCGCTTTCCTCGAAGTCGAAGCGGCGGCGCAGCGCCGGCGCATGCGCGGCGGCCTTCCAGCTGCCGGGATTGTCGAAGATGAACTGGCGCACCTTGCGCTGCGTGTCCGGTTCCGGATGCCACAGCCCGGCGCCGACGAAGCTCTCGCCCGGCTGCAGGTGGATGTAGAACGAGGGGGCCGGCACCTGCTTGCGCCGCTCGTGGAACAGGCGCGCACCCTGCCAGGTCTTGTACGGCGACTTGTCGTGGGAGAAGCGCGCGTCGCGGTGGATGCGGAACAGCGAGCCGCCGACGCCGCGCGGGTCGGCGCGGAAGTGCTCGCTGACCTGGGCCAGGTCCGGCTGCAGGTCGGTGATCAGGCGCAGGAACGGCTGGCGCACGTGTTCTTCGTACTTGTGCCGGTTGTCGTTGAACCAGGCCTTGTCGTTGTGCCGTGCCAGGGCACGCAGGAACTTGAAGCTGGCGTCGCTGAAATAGCTGGTCATAGGCTGCGTTGCAGGTCGTGGCCCCAGGCGGCCAACTGGTCGAGCAGGGCTTGCTTGGTAGCATCCTGCGGGTGAGCCAGGCGTAAACCGGCCAGTTCCGCGTAGAAGGCGTCGAAGCTCAGTTCGGACAGGCCGCTGTCCTGCTGCAGGCGCTGCCGCCGGTAGTCGTCCCAGCGCGCCTGTTCGGCGATGGACAGGCTCTGCGGCCAGTTGCGCGCGCGGTAGCGGAACAGCAGCTCGGGCAGGCGCGGATCGCGGAACTGGCCTTCCAGCGCGGCCAGTTGCGCCGGCGGGGTGGCGCGGACCTGAGCCATCGTGCGCTTGTCGCCATCGGCCAGGAAGCCGTCGTACAACGAGGCGTCGACATCGGCCGGCACCGCGGCGCGCTCGCTGGCGAACACCCGCCGCACCTTCTCCGCCAGCGCCGGGCCGGCTTCGCGCAGGCGCTCTGCCTTGGCCAGGAGTTGCGCGGGGTCCAGCCGCAGCCGGGCGAAATCCGCTTCGCGCAGGTGCGCCCAGGCGACCAGCGCCGGTGCCTTGTTCAGATGCACTTCCTTGAGCGGGATACGCTGTTCGCCCTCGGGCAGGTCGGCCTGCGGGGTGTACAGGCGGTCGGCGATCTGTTCCGGCGTATAGCGCAGCAGCGGCTCGATGTCGCCTTCCAGGTCGAACACCAGCACCCGGCTGTCGATGCGCGGATGCCGCGCCAGCGGCAGCACCGGCGCCGCGCACAGGCGCGTGGCCGGATAGCGCATCGACACGTGCAGTACCGGCTGCATCGCCACCGCGTCGAGCAGGCCGCCGCAGAAGCGCTTGTCGCGCAGCTTCAGCGCGTACTCCCACAGCCGCGGCTGGCTGCGGCGGAAGTGCCGGGCCATGCCGATGGTCGCGTACACGTCGGACAGCGCCTCGTGCGCATCGCCGTCGCGCACGCCGTTGGCCAGCGCCAGTTGCTCCAGCTTGAACGAGGTGGCGCCGTCCTCGCGCTGCGGCCAGACGATGCCCTCCGGGCGCAGCGCGTGCATCAGTCGCAGCATGTCCAGCAGATCCCAGCGCGAGTTGCCGTTGCGCCACTCGCGTTCGTAGGGATCGTGGAAATTGCGGAACAGACCATGGCGCACGAACTCGTCGTCGAAACGCAGCGAGTTGTAGCCCAGCGTGCAGGTCTGCGGCCGCGCCATCTGCTCGGCGATGCGCGCGAACGCCTCGGCTTCGCTCACGCCCTCGCGCAAGGCCTGCTGCGGGGCGATGCCGGTGATGAGGGTGGCGACCGGCGAGGGCAGCAGGTCGTCGGCCGGTTTGACGAAGAAACTGATCGGCTCCTCGATCACGTTGAGTTCGGCATCGGTGCGCACCGCGGCGAACTGCGCGATGCGCGTGCGCCGCGGATCGGCGCCGAAGGTTTCCAGGTCGTAGAAGAGGAAGCTGTCGGGCATAACGAATCGAATGGTGCGAGGCAGGCGAGTCTAGGAGCGTGGGGATGCTTGTAGGAGCGGGTGTCCGGATAGGCTACGCCGGTTCAATGCGCCCCCTCCAGCGGTGCCAGCCGTGCGTGCACGATGCGCTCCAGCCAGCTCCAGTCGATCCGCGACAGATCGCTGTGGCCCTGCGTGGCCTGGACCAGGATGTCGCGCTGCACTTCGCTGCGTTCCAGCGCCTGCGCGTACGGCGTGCGCAGGAAGGTGACCATGGTGTAGTGCGGCACGAAGCGGGTCGGATGCCGCGCCTGCAGGGCCTGGCCGAGTTCGCGCTGCAGCAGGAAGCCGGCGTCGCCGACGCGGTCGCGCATTTCCACGTAGTTCTCCAGCGCCATCTGCTGGATCGCGCCGGCATTGGGCTTGCGCTCGGCCTCGAAGGCGGCATACGCGCGCGCCAGGTCCGGCTCGCGCTGCAGGTGCGCGGCCAGCGCGGCGCAATCCTCGAACGCGCAGTTCATGCCTTGCCCGTGGAACGGCACCATCGCGTGCGCGGCGTCGCCCAGCAGCACCGCGCGGCCGCCCAGGTGCCAGCGCTCCAGGCGCAGCGTGCCGAGCAGGCCCGGCGGGTGCTGCTCCCAGTGCTCGGCCAGTTGCGGCATCAGCGGCAGCGCATCGGCGAAATCGCGCGCGAACAGCGCCAGCGCCTCCTCGCCGTTGCGCACGGTGGCGAAGCTGGGCTCGCCCTTGTTGGGCAGGAACAGGGTGACGGTGAAAGTGCCTTCGTGGTTGGGCAGGGCGATGCACATGTAGTGCCCGCGCGGCCAGATATGCAGGGCGTTGGCTTCGATGCGGAAGCCGCCGTCGGCGCCGGGCGGGATCTCCAGTTCCTTGTACGAGTGGTCGAGGAACTCGATGTGCTCGGCCATCGGCGCCTTGCGCTGCATCGCCGCGCGCAGCGCCGAGCCGGCGCCGTCGGCGCCGATCATGCTGTCGAAGCGGATGTCGTGCGGCTGGTCGTCGCGGTCGTCGATGAAACGCGCATAGCCGGCATCGAAATCCACCGTGTGCAGGCGCCGGTAGAAGTGGATGCGCGCACCGGCCTGCTCGGCCAGCTGCAACAGGGTGATGTTGAGATCGTTGCGGTGGACCGACCAGATCACCTCGCTGTCGTCGCGGCCATAGCGCTGCAGCTGCTGGTGGCCGTCGGCGAAATGCACCATGCGCCCGCGCATCATCACCGCCTTGGCCATCACCGCGGCATCGGCGCCGGCCTGGCGCAGCACGTGCAGGCCGCGTTCGGCCAGGGCCAGGTTGATCGAGCGGCCGCGCTCGTAATCGTGCACGCGCGGGTCGCCACGACGCTCGTAGACGGTGACCTGCCAGCCCTGGCGCGAGAGCAGGATGGCGAGCAGGGAGCCGGCCAGGCCGGCGCCGATCAGGGTGATGCTGCGGGGGGATGCGTTCAATGCGGTGTCCGGAAGGCGCGGCAGGCCGCCGCGCGAAGAAGGCGGCTCAGACGCCGGCCCAGGTTTCCACTTCCTCGACGAAGCGGTAGACGTCGCGGTAGCGGTTGTACAGCGGCACCGGGCTGATCCGGATCACGTCCGGCTCGCGCCAGTCGCCGAGCACGCCGACCGATTGCAGGTACTCGAACAGGGCGCGACCGCGCTCCCGCCCGCCGGCCACGCGCAGCGACAACTGGCAGCCGCGTTGCGCCGGGTCGGACGGGGTGATGATCTGCAGGGTGTCGGCCAGGCGGGCGCGGATCAGCGTCTCCAGGTAGCCGGTCAGTTGCTGCGATTTCTGCCGCAGCGCGTCCAGCCCGGCACGCTCGAACAGGTCCAGCGAGGCGCGCAGCGGGGCCATGCTCAGGATCGGCGGATTGCTCAGCTGCCAGCCGTCGGCACCGGGCGCGGCGACGAATTCGGGCGCCATGCGGAAACGGGTGCGCTTGTCGTGGCCCCACCACCCGGCGAAGCGCGGGGTGTCGCCGTGGCCGTGGCGTTCGTGCACGAAGGCGCCGGCGACCGCGCCGGGGCCGGCGTTGAGATATTTGTAGTGGCACCACACCGCGAAGTCCGGCGCGGCATCGTGCAGGTGCAGCGGCACGTTGCCGATGGCGTGGGCCAGGTCGAAGCCGACCGCGGCGCCGGCCGCGCGCGCCAGCCGCACCACCGCGGCCAGGTCGAAGGCCTGGCCGGTGCGGTACTGCACGCCCGGCCACAGCACCAGCGCCAGGCGCGGGCCGTGCTCGGCGATGGCGCGCTCGATCGCCGCCAGCGACACGGTGCCATCGACGCCGTCGGGCTGCACTTCGATCAGGTCGGTGGTCGGGTCGAAGCCGTGGAAACGGATCTGCGAGGCCACCGCATGCTGGTCGGACGGGAACGCGCCGGCCTCGATCAGGATCGCCGGGCGCTCGCGGGTGGGCCGGTAGAAGCTGACCATGAGCAGGTGCAGGTTCACCGTCAGCGTGTTCATCGCCACCACTTCGTGCGGATGCGCGCCGACCAGGCGCGCCAGCGGCGCGGCCAGCAGTTCGTGGTAGGTCATCCACTGGGTGTCGCCGTTGAAATGGCCTTCCACCGCCAGCGACGACCACTTGTCCAGCACCTCCTGCACCGCGGCGCGCGCGCCGCGCGGCTGCAGGCCCAGCGAGTTGCCGACGAAGTAGGCCTGGTCGGCACCCTGGTGCTGCGGGAACAGGAACTCCTGGCGCAGGGCCCGCAGCGGATCGGCGGCGTCGAGAGCGATGGCGTGCTGGCGGGACAGGATCTCGTTCATCGGCATTGGGTTCCGGGAAGCAGGGCGAGAGTCTAGAGCGTGTAGGACGACGGAAGGTGAGTGCGTGGCATGGCGCGGGGCGAGGCCGCGTGGCCCTCTGCAGCAGCGACCGCACGGCCAGGGTGAGGCGACGGCGCGTTCACCCGCTGCGGTGCGCGGTCACCGGCGGTTGTTCCTTGGCGGCCGCGGCAGCCGGCAGCAAGGCGCTGCGGACCAGGTGGGTCAGGGTGCCGACGCTGTCGGCGACGCGGTCGCTGGTGTCGGCCAGCGCGGGCGGCGCGCCGCCGTCGCTGCCGTCCTGCGGCTGCGCGGCCAGCGCCTCGGCCAGGCGCCGCTCGTCCGCGCGCAGGCTGGCCTGCGCCGGCGGCGTGCCGCTGCGCAGGCTTTCGGCCAGTTCGGTCAGTGCGGCATGCGCCTGTTGCCGGAACTGCTGCAGTTCCGGCAACGGCGGCAGCGGCGGCGCATCGCGCAGCACCGCCTCCAGCGCCAGCGAGGCGCGGATCAGCCGGTTGCCGTTGGCCAGCACCGATTCGGCCAGGGTCAGTTCGCGCAGGTTGCGCTTGCGCCGCGGCTCGCCGCGCAGGCGTTCGATCGAGGCCTGCGCGTTGGTGCGCGCGGTGCGCGAGGCCGCGCGGGTGTCCGGCAGCGCCTGCAGGCGGCCTTCCAGCACCGCATCGAGATGGTCGCGGTAGGCGAGCAGCAACTGCGCCAGGATCGCGCGGATGTGCTTGCGTTCCCAGGTCGGCCACAGCGCGTAGGCCGCCAGCGCCAGCGCGCTGCCGAGCACGGTGGCCTGGATGCGCTCGCCGATCGCCTCGCCCGGGGCCATGCCCTCGAACGACAGCAGCAGCACCAGCATGCCGGTCAGGCAGGCCACGCCGAGCCCGTAGTTGACCTGGGTCAGCAGGCGGAACCCCAGGCAGAACACGGTCAGCAACAACAGCCGCACCACCGCCCCGTCCATCACGAAGTGGGCCAGCACGGTGGCCAGCAGCAGCCCGGCGAAGGTGCCGGCCACGCGCAGCGCGCCGAAGCTGAGGGTGCCGCCGAAATCCGGCTTCAGCACGATCGCGGTGGTCATCGGGATCCAGTAGCCGTGCGGGATCGCCTGCCAGCGGGCGAACAGCACCGCCAGCGCCAGGCACACGCCGCAGCGCAGCGCGTGGCGGAACGCCACCGAGGACAGCTTCAGATTCGCCCGCAAGGTCTGCAGCGGCGCCAGTGGACGCAGCGCCGCCGGCAACTGCGCCTCGGCCAGTTCGGCCTGGATCTCGCCGCGGCTGCTGGCCCAGCGGCCATTGCGCGCCAGCGCGCGCAGCTGGCCGCCCAGGCCCTGCGCACGGGCCACGGCGATGCGCAGCAGGCGGCGTTCGCGGGTGTCCTCGGTCTGCGCCTGCACTTGCGCCAGCGCATCCACCAGATCGTCGAATCCGGTCATCGACGCAGTGGCCGCGTCTGGGTCCTCGGCGCTGTCCAGCGCGTGCGCGAGCTGGTCCAGCACCACCGCGCTGCGTTCGAGCACGCGTTCGATCGGCAGCCGCGCGGGCGATCCTGCGTCCAGGCGTCCGTGCAGGTCGGCCAGGGTCAGCAGCTCCAGCCGCGCGCGTTCGCACAGCTCGGCGATGACCCGGAACGCCTGCACCGCACGTCCGCGCGAGCGGTGCTCGCCGTGCAGCATCACCATCGCCTCGAGCACCGCCTCGGTGGCCGGCGGCGCGGCGGTCGCGCCGGGCCGCTGGCGGGCGATGCCGGCCAGTTGCCGCATCAGGTCGGCCAGGGCGAAGCGTTCCGGGCGGTAGCGCTGCAGCGGCCAGGCGGCCAGCGCCATCAGCATCTGCAGCACGCCGCCGGCGAAGATCAGCGTGGCCACGCCGACGCTCTGCAGCGGCGGCAGGCGCACGTCGGCGCTGACCACCAGCAGGATCATGCTGGTCAGCCCGACCCGCGCCGCCACCGGGCCCAGCGCCACCAGCAGGCCGCCGCCGAGGCCGAGCAGCAGCGCGCTCAGCGCCAGCGCCACGGTGTGCGCGCCGATCAGCATGCCCAGCAGCGCGGCCACGCCTGCCGCCAGCGCCGCCATCAGCATGCGCTGCATCCGCGCCCGGTACGGGCCGGGCTGGTCGGAGAACATGGTGTTGAGCGCGCCGGTGGACACCGCCAGGCCCAGCTCGGCATGGCCGGCGGCCACGCCCAGCGCCAGCGGCGCGACCACCGCGGCGGTGTTGCGCAGGGCCACGCGCACCGGCACGTCGCGCGGCTTGAGCGCGATCAGGCTGCGCAGCATCGCGAGCCGGAACGGCGCGGGGGCAGGGCGGTCACGGCGCGTCGGCCGCCGGCCGCGGATGCACGTGGCCGCAGCGGGCGCAGGTGCGCAGCGATTCGGAGGCGTAGAAGCGCGCGAACACCGGCGGGAAGTCGGTCTCGATGTCCTGCAGCGGGAAGTAGGCTTCGTACAGCAGGTGGTTGCAGCGCTCGCAGAACCACAGCAGGCCGTCCTGCTCGTGCGGCAGGCGCCGCCGCTCGATCACCAGGCCCACCGAGTTCGCGCCGCGCTGCGGCGAGTGCGGCACCTTCGGCGGCAGCAGGAAGGTCTCGCCGGCGCGGATCGGGATCTCGCGCACCGCGCCGTCTTCCTGGATCTTCAGCACCATCTCGCCTTCGAGCTGGTAGAACCACTCCGGGCCTTCGTCGTAGTGGTAGTCGCTGCGCGCGTTCGGCCCGCCGACCACCATCACGATGAAGTCGCCGGCGTGGATGCACTTGTTGCCCACCGGCGGCTTCAGCAGGTGCCGGTGGGCGTCGATCCAGGCGTGCAGGTTGAGCGGGCCGGGGAGCATGCGGATCCTTGATCGAGGTGGCGGAACGGCGCGCCGCTCAGCGGTCCTCGCGGTCCTGGCTGATGCGCGCCAGGGCGGCATCGTAGCGCGGCGCCAGGTCGTCGATGCGGTCAAGTTCCATGCCCAGGTCGTGCACACGGCCGTCGCGCAGGCTGTAGACCCAGCCGTGCACGGTCAGTTCCTGGCCGCGCGCCCAGGCGTCGAGCACGATCGAAGTGCGGCTGACATTGACCACCTGTTCGAGCACGTTGAGCTCGCACAGGCGCGCGTGCTGCACGTTGAGGTCGCCGGCCTGCTGCAGGCAGTGCTCGTGCTTCTCGGCCACATCGGTGACGTGGCGGATCCAATTGTCGACCAGGCCCAGCCGCGCGCGGGTCAGGCCCGCGTGCACGCCGCCGCAGCCGTAGTGGCCGACCACCAGGATGTGCCGCACCTTCAGCACCTCGACCGCGAACTGGATCACCGACAGGCAGTTCAGGTCGGTATGCACGACCACGTTGGCGATGTTGCGGTGGACGAACACCTCGCCCGGCGCCATGTCGATGATCTGGTTCGCCGGCACCCGCGAGTCGGAGCAGCCGATCCACAGGTACTCCGGGGTCTGCTGCTTGGACAGGCGGCTGAAGAACTCCGGATCCTCGCGGTTGATGCGTTCGGACCAGAAGCGGTTGTTGTCCAGCAGTTGTTCGATTTTGCTCATAGCCCGGCATTATTCCAGAAGCCCGCGGCCGGTGCGCGGCGCGCGCCGACGCCGCTGCCCGGATCGCGGGGATCCGCATGCACACGGCGTCTCAGTGCGCAGCCGCCGCCGGATCGGGCTTTTGCCGATCCCGCCGATGCGGCGCGCTGCGCAGACTTCCTCCACGCCCACACCGGGCATCAGCGGAGGATCCCATGGCCGACTTCAACGCGTTCTTTCCGACCCTGCTCAAGCACGAGGGCGGCTTCGTCAACGATCCGGTGGATCCGGGCGGCGCCACCAACAAGGGCATCACCCTGGCGACGTTTCGCTTATACGCCAAGAGCCTGCTGCAACTGGAGCCGACCCTGGACAACCTGCGCGCGCTCACCGATGCGCAAGCCGGGGTGATCTACAAGACCTGCTACTGGAATGCGGTGCACGGCGACGAGATCGCGCTGCAGCCGCTGGCCAACATCCTGTTCGACTTCCAGGTCAACGCCGGCAACAACGCCATCAAGCTGCTGCAGCGCGTGCTCAACGCGCAGACGCCGGCGCTGCAGCTGCCGGAGGACGGCAAGTTCGGCCCGGCCACCCTGGCGGCGCTGAAGGCCGCCGACCAGCGCGATCTGTACGCACGCTACAAGCAGGGCCGGCGCGACTACTACCAGCGCCTGGTCGCGGCCAGGCCGCCGCTGGGCAAGTTCCTCAAGGGCTGGCTGGCGCGCACCGACTCCTTTCCCGACCTGAGCTGAGCGCGCGCGCGGCAAGCGCCGCCGATCCGCTGCCGTCGCCGACGGCGGCCTTCTTTCTCCAGGAGCGACCATGGCTGGACCGACCGCATTGAACGACCTGATCGAAGCGCTGGCCGGCGCCGTGATCGAGGCGCAGGACCGCATCGAGCAGCACCAGATGGCCAACCTCGGCGATTACTTCGACGAGTTCCACCGGCCCAAGAGCGTGATCATCCGCCTGCCGTCGCAGCACCCGCAGGCCGCCGAAGGCGACGAGGACTACTACCGCGCGCCGCTGCTGCCGCTGGTCTCGACCAACGTGCTGCGGATCAAGGACGTGGAGATCAGCTTCGATGCGCAGCTCGGCGACCTCGGCGGCCTGCAGTCGGCCGACGGCTTCTTCGCGCCGGAGTCGCCCGGCCCGCGCGGTGCCTGGCAGGCCAAGCGCACCGCCACCCGTTCCAGCGTGCGCGTGGATACCAGCGCCAGCGCGCGGAGCCAGCGCCAGAGTGCCGTCCACGTCGTGTTGCGCGTGGAGGGGACCGAACCGACTGACGGAGCGGCCAGATTGCTGAACCATCTGGCGCAGACGCAGGGCGTGTTCAAGACGGTCATGGCCGACAAGCCGGACGTCGCGGGCACGGACGATGTAACCAATCCCACCAACTGAAGGAGTCACTGCAATGGCTGACGAACTCGTCAATATGTCAAGTCAATTCAAGGGTCTGCCGATGGGCGACCTGATCGGCGGCCCGCTCGATGCGGCCTGCGACGCGCAGGTCAAGCTGGCCCGCGCCACCGCCGATTTCATCCGCGTCATCGGCTTCCTGCCGCCGGACAACCCCGACCCGAAGAATCCGCAGGCAACCGGCGCCACCCGTACCGCCAGCTTCCGCTTCAAGCGGCCGGTCGACGACCCGGACAAGGCCGGCGGCATCGCCGAGGAGGAGGTCGAACTGGAAGTGCCGCTGCTGGCCATCGTCAACGTGCCCAGCCTGAGCATCCAGACCGTGGACATCACCTTCGACATGGAAGTGAAGTCGTCCTTCTCCTCGAAGGAGAAGACCGATGCCTCGGCGTCGATGTCGGCGGACGTGGAATACGGCTTCGGCCTGTTCAAGGCCAAGGTGCATATCCAGGGCTCGGTCTCCACCAGCAAGGAGAACACGCGCAGCTCGGACAACTCGGCCAAGTACCACGTCTCGGTGCATGCCGCGGACAAGGGGCCGCCGGAAGGTCTGGCGCGGGTGCTGGACATCCTGCAGACCTCGGTGGCGCCGCGCAAGATCGGCAAGCCCGAGCCGGTTCCCGCGTAAGTCCATAGCGGTCCGTTGAACCATCTCGTCGGGGGACTCGTCAACGATGTTCGACCTTACTGAAGTCAAGTTCGTCAAGCGGGTCGTGGTCGGCAGCGACAACCCGACGCAGATGCAATCGCCCGAGCAGATCGAAGCCGCGCGGGCCTTGCTCAACCGCTGCCTGAGCGATTCGCCGAAGGGCGCGATCATCGGCACCGAGAAGAATTTCGCCGTGCTGCAGATCGGCGAGCACCAGGTGGTGATGCAGTGGCTGTGCTACCACGTGGGCTTCCCGCGCAAGCCCGGCTGGATGAAGGACGACTGATGGCCAGCCTGCGCTGCGAGTTCGACCTGCTGCTGCAGGGGCTGTCGGCGGCCCTGCTGGATGCGCAGCGGCGCTGCCGCGCGCGTCACGCACAGGCCTTGCGCGCCTGCTTCGGCGCAGGCGAGACGCTGCCGGTGGCCACGGACGCGGCCGAGCCGCCGTCGCTGCAGATCCCGTTGTGGGAGCTGCGCGCCTGGCAATTGCCGCAGATCGGCGAACTGGCCCTGGCCTTCGACGTCGAACTGGACGTGGAGGAGGCGCCGGACGAGGCGCCGCGCCTGCTGCTGCAGGTATTGCCGCGCCGGCCGCGGCGGCCCGGGCACCGCCTGCAGATCCTGTTCCGCGGCACCCACACGCCGGTCGGCGAGGTGCTGTTCGACGGTCAGCGGCTGAAGCTGTGGCAGCTGTCCGATGCGCCCGCCCCGCACGATCCCGCCCAGGAGACCGCACATGCGTAGACACGGCTTCATCCTGTCCCGGCACGACACCGACCTGTGGTGCCGAGAACTGCACATCGACCTGCGCTCGCTGGCCCGCGCGCAGCGGCTGCGCCGGCGTCGACGCCGGGCGCTGTGGCTGCTTGCCGTACTGTGCCTGGTGGCGGCCGTGGTGGCGCTGCTCTGGTTCGGTCTGTCCTGACCGCGCCCATCGTTTCCTTTCGTATCCAACAGGAGAGTCGCATGCGTATCCGTTCGCGTGGTGTTGCGCGTTTCCCGCTCTGGCTGGCGCTGTGCCTGGCCATGCCGTTCGCCGCCGGTGCCGCACCGCAGGCGCCGACGCCTGCTGCGCCGGCCGCAGCGGCCAACGCAGACGCGCTGCCGCCCGGCGAATGGAGCGGCACCCTGGCGCTGGATGCGCAGCGCCTGGCCGCCGTGCGCCTGGTCCAGCGCGAGGGAAATGCCAGGCTGATATTCGCCTCGCCGTTGAACTGCGTGTTGCTGGTCAAGCCGCAGCCGGGTAACGGTTTCGCACTGGAGTCGATCAATGGCGGGGCCTATTGCGACAAGCTCATGGGCAAGCCGCTGCGCCTGCAGCGCAGCGGCGACGACCTGCGCTTGAACGTCGACGGCAAGGATCTGCCGGTGGTGCTGCATGGCGATCCGGGTCAGCCCAGCCCGCTGCAGGGCAAGTGGCGCGGGATGGCGCGCCCCGAGCGCGGCGATCGGGACGTTGCCGTGGACCTGAGCGTCGCCGCGACGCCGCAGGCACCGGGCAAGCCCTCGGTGCAACTGCGCTACGGCGCACCACGCGAGTGCGCAGTGCAGGCGTATTACGCCGGCATGCGCGAAGGAACGTCGGTGTATTCGCTGGATATTGCCCGTGGCGGCTATTGCGATCTGCTGAGCGACGGCCAGTTGACCCTGCGCGCCAGAACGGACGGCAATCTCGAACTGCAGGTCCTGGACCGCACCGGGACGCGTCGGGACAGCGCGCTATTGGAACGCGTCCCCGCCAACCCGTAATCCGTCGCGCAGACGCGCCGGCCGTCGTTTCCGTCCAGGAGTCGTGCGATGAACCTCGTCTGGATCAAGACGCTGGCCGGCGCCGCGTGGCGCCGGCTCACCGCGGCCCGCCGTGCCGGACCGCGGCTGCCGCCGCCTGGCATCCTGCCGCAACTGCGCGCCGAGTGCGAAGCGATGGCGCGCTATGCGCTGGAGCACGGCATGGCGGTGCCGCCGGAGCTGATCGCCCGCCTGTCGGCGCTGCTGGGCGCCGGCACGCCGGACGCCGATGGCGGCGACATCGAGGTGCACGCGCACGAACTGGCGGTCACCCACCGGCGGCTGGCGCAGCTGATCCGCCCGGCCACGCCGCAGGCGGTGTTCCTGCTCGATGCCGAGCGCCGCCGCCCGCACTGGGCGACCCTGCTCGGCCCGCTGCCGCTGGTGCGCGCGCTGACCACGACCTCGCTGCTGTTCCTGTTCGCGGTGGTGGCGACGGCCCTGTCCAGCAAGGTCAGCGCGGACAATGTGCGCCTGGGCTTCCTGGATTCCTCGGGCAGCGTGCTGCTGTGGAATGCGCTGTTCCTGCTGTTCTGCGCCGGCCTGGGCGCCTCGTTCTCCTCGCTGTTCCAGGTGCACCGCTACGTCGCCGACGCCAGCTACGACCCCAAGTACGACGCCTCCTACGGCGCGCGCATGATCCTGGGCCTGATCGCCGGGCTGATCCTGGTCGAAGTGTTGCCGCCGGATCTGTTCGAAAGCGGCAGCATGCGCAGTTTCGGCAAGCCGACTCTGGCGATGCTGGGCGGCTTCTCCGCGACCGCGGTGTACCGCCTGCTGCAGCGTCTGGTCGATCTGATGGAGACGCTGGTGCGCGGCGATACCTCGGCGCAGGCGCAGGCGTCGCTGGAAGTGCAGCGCGCCAGCAACGACACCGAGCGCATGCGCTGGCAGGGCGAGTTGGCCGCGCAGTTGATGGCCCTGCAGCAGTCGATCGAGGCCGGCACACCGCCGGCGGCGATCCAGCAGCGGCTCGCCGAGTTCGCCCGCGGGATGCTGCAGGTGGAAGCCGCGCGTCTGCCGCCATCGCCATCGCCGGCAGCGGAATGAACCCGCCGGCGCGACACTGGGGTATCGCCGGTGTTCCCATCATCGTTCGTCGGCGCAGGATTTCGTTCTGCGTCACAGCGCGTGCGCGGTAGCACGGGATTCTGTCTACGAACCGAGACGAATGCGGCAATCCGCACAAGTTCAGCCGTCGTCGCCATCCATATCAGCCTGAAGCCGATGGCCGCCATGACGCGGCGTGACAAGCTGAGAACGTAATGCAAGCGCAGGTTCAGCGCTGTCGCATCGATTGAAAAAGGGGCGCGTCGCGCTGCAGGGGGACGCGGATTGCCGCGCGGTCGCGCGTTGGGAGTTCCATTGCCAACACAGGTAGAGAATGAACACACGTATCGTGATTGCCGCCGAACGCAGCATTGTGCTGGAGGGCATGGTGGCCCTGCTCAACAACACGCCGGACATCGACGTGGTCGGCCACGCGGTCGACGGACTGGAGTGCGTGCAACTGGTGACCCGACGGCAGCCGGATATCGTGCTGATGGACGTGATGCTGCCGGGCCTCAACGGCATCGAGGCCACCCGCCGGCTGCTGCAGCGCAGCCCGCGCAGCAAGGCGATCTGCATCGCCGCCTCCGATGCGGCGGCCAACGTGCGCGCGGCCATCGACGCCGGCGCCAAGGGCTACCTGGCGCGCAACAGCACCTTCCACGAATTGCTGCGCGCGATCCAGCAGGTCGGCAACGACCAGCTGTACATCAGTCCGCAACTGTCGCAGTCGCTGGTCAGCGAGTATCGCTGTCCGCCCGGCGATGCCGTCTCCGCCTACACGCTGCTGACCTCGCGCGAACGCGAGATCGTGCAGTTGCTGTCCGAGGGGCTGTCGACCAAGGAGATCGCCGCGCGTCTGCACATCAGCGTCAAGACCATCGGCACCCACCGCGAGCACATCATGCTCAAGCTGGGCATGCAGAGCATCGCGCAGTTGACGCGCTACGCGATCCGCGAAGGTCTGTCGCCGCTGGAGGGAGGCAGGGCCAGTGCGCGCCATGCCGGGCACGACCGGCAGGGACCGGCCAGCCGGTGTGGGTGAGGCGGCGCACGCCGCCGCGCGTCCCGTGACGGTGCGCACAACTGCATGGTCGGCCGCGCTGGTGGCGGCGTGGTTCAGTCCGGACGTCGCGCGTGCATCAGCGCCGCGACGGCCTGCGCGCCGGGATCGGCGTGGGCCTGCAGCGCCTCGCGTACCGCGGCCTGGTTCGCCGGCGGATGGTTCTGGCTGAGCTTGAACTTCAACTCGACCCGCTCGACCTCCAGGCGGAAGCCGACGATGCCGCGCAACTGGCGCCGGTGCGCGTCGTTGTCCGGCTCGTAGCGCCAGTCGCTGCCCAGCGCGCGCTCGTGGCGTTCGCTCAGCCGCGCCACCACGTCGGCCAGCAGCGCTTCGTCGTCGCTGGGGTGCAACTGCCCGTGCAAGTGCGCGGTGGCGTAGTTCCAGGTCGGCACCCGCGCCATCGCCTCCTTGTCCGGATACCAGCCCGGGGAGACGTAGGCATGCGGGCCGTGCACGATCAGCAAGGCCGGCCCGGCGTGCCGCGCCTGCGGGTTGGCCCGCGACCAATGGCCTTCGACCAGGATGCGTTCGCCGTCGCGCCGGTGCAGCACCGGCAACGGCGTGGCGCAGGGCAGGCCGTCGGCGACGGTGACCAGGGTGGCGAACGGGTGGTCCGCGATCAGCGCATCGAGCGCGCCCAGGTCGTGTTCGGCGAAGGCGGGTGCAACGTGCATCCCCGGATCAGGCGCGCGCGCCCAGGGTCTGGGTCATGCGCCCGCGCAGGCCGGCGTCGTCGTCGGCCTGCGGCGGCGACACCTCGCCCAACGAGAAGCCGCGCGCCCGCGCATCGTCCTCGTCCAGGCCATCGAAGGCGACGAATTCGGCATCGAACAGCGCCGCGCGGGCGGTGTCCTCGCTGTCGTAGCTGAGGGTGTTGCCGTCGCTGTCCAGCACCTCGGCGGTGCCGGCGTCGCGCACACGCAGGCGTGCCCACACCAGCAGGCGGCCGAGGCTGGCCAGGTACCACTGATCGTGGGCGGGAGAATCTGAGGTCATGGAATCACCAGGGAAAGCAGCCAGAGCAGGGCGGCCATGCCGAGGCCGAAGAAGATGGTCATCAGCGACAGCCAGGCCGGCGTGGCCAGCCCGGAGAGCCCGCGGTCGCCGAGCGGACGGTAGCGCCGCGCCAGCAGCCAGCCGAGCGCGACCGGCTTGAGGAAGGCACCCGGCCCGAACGCCGCCACCAGCGGCGGATGGCGGTCGCGGATGTGCACCAGGGTCAGCGGCCAGAAGATCAGGAACGCGCTGGCCCCGGCGATCGCCACGCCGACGAAGCACAGCGCGAAGAACAGGATCATGGCGTGCGCTCCCCGTGCCGGCTCAGAACTCGGCGCTGCCCGGTGCGCGCGGGTAGGGGATGGCGTCGCGGATGTTGCTCAGCCCGCACACGTACACCACCAGGCGCTCGAAGCCCAGGCCGAAGCCGGCATGCGGCACCGTGCCGTAGCGGCGGAAGTCGCGGTACCAGCCGTAGTGCTGCGGATCCAGGCCGAACTGCAGCATGCGCGCGTCGAGTACGTCCAGGCGCTCCTCGCGCTGGCTGCCGCCGATGATCTCGCCGATGCCGGGCGCCAGCACGTCCATCGCCGCGACGGTCTTGCCGTCGTCGTTCAGGCGCATGTAGAAGGCCTTGATGTGCTCGGGATAGTTGGTCACCACCACCGGACGGCCGACGTGCTGCTCGGTCAGCCAGCGCTCGTGCTCGGTCTGCAGGTCCAGGCCCCATTCCACCGGGAACTCGAACTTCTGCCCGGACTTCTGCAGCAGGCCGATCGCGTCGCCGTACTCGATGCGCTCGAACGGCGAGTTGATGAAGGTCTCCAGCTTGCTGATCGCGGTCTTGTCCACGCGCTCGGCGATGAACGCCAGGTCGTCGGCGCGCTCGTCCAGCACCGCGCGGAACAGATACTTCAGGAAGTCCTCGGCGACCCGCGCGTCCTCGGCCAGGTCGGCGAAGGCGATCTCCGGCTCGATCATCCAGAACTCGGCCAGGTGGCGGGTGGTGTGGCTGTTCTCGGCGCGGAAGGTCGGGCCGAAGGTGTAGACCTTGCTCAGCGCCAGGCAGTAGGCCTCGACGTTGAGCTGGCCGGACACGGTCAGGAAGGTCTCCTTGCCGAAGAAGTCGCGGCCGAAGTCGACCTGGCCCTGCGCGTCGCGCGGCAGGTTGGCCATGTCCAGGGTGGAGACGCGGAACATCTGCCCGGCGCCTTCGGCGTCGGAGGTGGTGATGATCGGCGTGCTGATCCAGTTGTAGCCGTTCTGGTGGAAATAGCGATGCACCGCCTGCGCCAGGCAGTTGCGGATGCGCGTCACCGCGCCGAACAGGTTGGTGCGCGGGCGCAGGTGCGCGACCTCGCGCAGGAACTCCGGCGACATCGGCTTGGGCTGGATCGGGTAAGTCAGCGGGTCCTCGACCCAGCCCACCACCTCGACCGCGCTGGCCTGGATCTCGTACGACTGGCCCTTGCCCTGCGACTTGACCAGCACGCCCTTGGCGATCAGCGAGCAGCTGCCGGTGAGCCGCTTGACCTCGTCGAAGTTGGGCAGGGCATCGGTCGCCACCACCTGGATCGGGGCGAAGCAGGAGCCGTCGGACACGTTGATGAAGGCCAGTCCGGCAGATCCGCGCAGCGTGCGCACCCATCCCCGCACCGTGACTTCGCCGCCTTCCGGGATCTTCCCGGCCAGCGCATGTGCAACGCTCACCACCGTCATGACTTGAATCCTCGCCGCAGCGACTCGATATGGAAGGGGCAAGTGTACTGGCTGGAGCGCAGCGCTTGCGAGGCGTGGCGGCGATTGGCCGCCAACCTTCCTATAATGTCCGCTCGCAGTCGCCGGAGTCGTTCGTCATGGCCATCCGTCTCACCCCCGTCGCCCATGCCCGCGTGCAGCGCTTCGTCGCGCAGACGCCTGGCGCGCTGGGCTTGCGTTTTGGCGTGGAGCGCACCGGCTGTTCGGGGTGGGGCCACGTCACCGACCTGGCGCGCGAGGCGCGTGCGGACGACGCGGTGTTCGAGCAGGACGGCGTGCGCATCTATGTCGATGCCACCAGCCTGCCGCTGGTGGACGGCACCGAGATCGACTTCGCCAAGCAGGGCCTGGGCGAGACCTTCGTGTTCCGCAATCCGAATGCCACCGCCGAGTGCGGTTGCGGCGAGAGCTTCACCACCGACGCCGCGCACGCCGGCGCGGCCTGAGCGTCGCCGCTGCGGCGGCGCGGCCTCCTTGTGGGATGAGCTCTAAAGCCGGGACCCGGGGCCCGGGACCGGGGGCCCGGAAGAGCGGTCCGGATGCGCTGCCTGGTGCAGGAGGGTTGAGACACGTCGCCTCGAAAGGCAGGGTGGCCTCGCTTTTCCGGGTCCCGGGTCCCGGGTCCCGGCTTCATCGAGTCAGGACACCACCCGGCCGCCCTTCACGGCACCTTGTCCGCAGCGGCACTTCTGCGCCATAATGTGCGGCTTCCTGCCTTCCCGGCAGGAGTCCTTGCCCCACCGCCGTCGCACCGCGGGGGGCTGTCCGGCCGCAAGGCCACATCCGAAAGGTACACACCATGAGTCGTCATTACGAAATCGTGTTCCTGGTCCACCCGGATCAGAGCGAGCAGGTCCCGGCCATGATCGAGCGCTACAAGTCGCTGGTCGAGAACGGCAAGGGCACCATCCACCGTCTGGAAGACTGGGGCCGCCGCCAGCTGGCGTACCCGATCCAGAACCTGGTGAAGGCCCACTACGTCATGCTGAACATCGAAGTGGACCAGGCCGTGCTGAGCGAGCTGGTCGAGAGCTTCCGCTTCAACGACGCCGTGCTGCGCCACCTGGTGATCAAGCGCGACGGCGCCGACACCGAGCAGTCGCTGATCATGAAGAGCAAGGACGAGAAGGCCGACAAGCCCGAGCGCGGTGAGCGCCGTCGTCGCGACGACGAAGAGGGCGATGCGCCCGCCGCCGCCACCGAAACCGACGGCGACGCCGCCGAAGCCGCCTAAGGAGCACGCTCATGTCCAAGTTCTTCCGTCGTCGCAAGTTCTGCAAGTTCACCGCCGAGGGCGTCAAGGAGATCGACTACAAGGATCTCAACACCCTGCGCCAGTACCTCACCGAGAACGGCAAGATCGTGCCGAGCCGCGTGACCGGCACCAAGTCCAAGTACCAGCGTCAGCTGGCCACGGCGGTCAAGCGCGCGCGTTTCCTGGCGCTGATCCCGTACACGGACAACCACGACGTTTAATTCCGGGTTTCCCGGAGCGATACGGCCCGCACCCTCCGGTGCGGGCATTCAAGCGAAGTCTGGCGATTAGAAAAGTGCGGTGCCGTCGGGCGCAATCCCGACTCCCCAATCCCCAATCCCGGCTTCTCCTATTCGGACAGCACCCGTTGCGGCGGCCGCGTGCCGACGCTAACGAATAACGGAGCAAGACCATGCAACTGATTCTTCTGCAGAAAGTGACCAACCTGGGCGGCCTCGGCGACAAGGTCGACGTCAAGCCGGGCTATGGCCGCAACTACCTGGTGCCGCAGGGCAAGGCCGTGCCGGCCACCGCCGCCAACATCGCCGAGTTCGAAGCCAAGCGCGCCGAGTACGAAGCCAAGGCCAAGTCGATCCACGACGACGCCGAAGCCCGCGCCGCCAAGCTGGAAGGCGCCAGCGTGACCGTCAAGGCCAACGCCTCCACCGAAGGCAAGCTGTACGGCTCGGTCGGCCCGCGCGACATCGCCGAGGCCTTCACCGCCGCCGGCATGCCGCTGGAGAAGGGCGAAGTGGTGCTGGGCGAAGGCGCGTTCCGCAACATCGGCGAGTACGAGGTGCTGGTGCGCCTGCACGCCGACGTGGAAACCACGGTCAAGGTCGTGGTCGAAGCCGACGCCTGATCCCTGCGTCATCGCTGTACCGACACGGGCACCGCAAGGTGCCCGTGTCGTTTTTGCCGACCGGCGCCGCCCTCGGCGGGCCATGCGGCCCTGGCCGGGCGCGGCCGGCGCAAGACCCGCCGGCTGCGAGTGCGACCGCCGTCGCATCGCCGCCGCCCGGCGTAGGCCGCCCCAGCCTCGCGCGGGGGCCGCTATACTCAGCGTCTCGTGTCCGATGTCGGCCCGGCGGTGTAGCCGCATCAATGGGTTGGAAGCAGGACCTCACCTGGATCTTCATTAGCGGCAGCGCAGCTCGGAATGCCGGCGGCGTCTGCCATGGATTGCCCGCACCATGCGCCTGTCGACCATCAAGCTGTCCGGCTTCAAGTCCTTCGTCGATCCGACCACGCTGCACCTGCCGACCAACATGACCGGCATCGTCGGTCCGAACGGCTGTGGCAAGTCGAACATCATCGACGCGGTGCGCTGGGTGATGGGCGAAAGTTCGGCCAGCCGGCTGCGCGGCGATTCGCTGACGGACGTGATCTTCTCCGGGTCCTCGGCGCGCAAGCCGGTGTCGCAGGCCACGGTGGAACTGATCTTCGACAACACTGACCACACCATCGCCGGCGAGTACGCCTCGTTCAACGAGATCTCGGTCAAGCGCCAGGTCAGCCGCGACGGCAGCAGCAGCTACTACCTCAACGGCACCAAGTGCCGGCGCCGCGACATCACCGATCTGTTCCTGGGCACCGGCCTGGGCCCGCGCAGCTACTCGATCATCGAGCAGGGCATGATCAGCCAGATCATCGAGGCGCGTCCGGAGGACCTGCGCGTGTACCTGGAGGAGGCCGCCGGCATCTCCAAGTACAAGGAGCGGCGCAAGGAGACCGAGACCCGCATCCGCCACACCCGCGAGAACCTGGAGCGCCTGGGCGACCTGCGCGAGGAGATCGGCAAGCAGCTCGAGCACCTCAAGCGGCAGGCGCGCCAGGCCGAGCAGTACCAGGCGCTGCAGGAAGAGCGGCGGATCAAGGACGCGCAATGGAAGGCGCTGGAATACCGCGGCCTGGACGGACGCCTGCAGGGCCTGCGCGAGGCGCTGGGCCAGGAAGAGACGCGCCTGCAGCAACTGATCGCCGAACAGCGCGATGCCGAAGCGCGCATCGAGACCGGCCGCGTGCGCCGCGAGGAGGCCGCCGAGGCGCTCAGCACCGCGCAGGCCGAGGTCTACAAGGTCGGCAGCACCCTGGCCCGGATCGAGCAGCAGATCCAGCACCAGCGCGACCTGTCGCAGCGCCTGCACAAGGCGCGCGACGAGACGCAGACGGCGCTGGCCGAACTCGGCCAGCACATCGGCACCGACGAGGCCAAGCTGGCGCTGCTGCGCGAATCGGTGGACGTGGCCGGCCCGCAGCTGGAGCAGCTGCAGGAAGACAACGAATACAAGCAGGAAGCGCTGCGCGAGGCCGAGGCGCGCCTGGCCGACTGGCAGCAGCGCTGGGAATCGCACCAGCGCAACACCGCCGAAGCCTCGCGTGCCGGCGAAGTGGAGCGCACCCGCGTCGATTACCTGGACCGGCAGTCGCTGGAGGCCGAGCGCCGCCGCGAGGCGTTGCTGGCCGAGCGCGCCGGGCTGGACCTGGACGCGCTGGCCGAGGCGTTCGCGCAACTGGAACTGCAGCACGAGACCCAGCGCGCCGCGCTGGATGGGCTGACCGAGCAGGTCGAGGCGCGCAAGCAGGCGGTGGCGGCGCTGCAGGACCAGCAGCGCACCGCGCAGGCCGAACTGGCCGACGTGCGCAAGCAGGCGCAGGCCGCGCGCGGCCGGCTGTCGTCGCTGGAAACCCTGCAGCAGGCCGCACTCGGCCAGGAGCAGGGCGCGGCGGTGGCCTGGCTGCAGGCGCGCGGGCTGGATTCGGCGGCGCGCGTCGGCGAACGGCTCAACGTCGAGAGCGGCTGGGAGAACGCCGTCGAAGGCGCGCTCGGGCAGTTGATCGAAGGCGTGCTGGTGGAGGCGCCGGAACAACTGGTCGATGCGCTGGGCGAACTCGGCGAAGGCCGCATCGCCCTGGTCAGCGGCGAGGAGGCGGCCGAGACCTTCGCGCCGACCTCGCTGGCGGCCAAGGTGCAGGGGCCGATCGCGATCCGCCGGCTGTTGGCGCGGCTGCACGCGGCCGAGGATTTGAGTGCGGCGCGGGCGCTGCTGCCGCAGCTGGGCGAGGGCGATTCCATCGTCACCCGCGACGGCGCGCGCCTGGGCCAGGGCTGGCTGCGCGTGTCGCGGTCCGGCGCGGCCAAGCAGGGCGCGCTGCTGCGCGAGCGCGAGATCCAGAGCCTGCGCGGGCAGATCGAGACGCTGCAGGAGCGCGAGGCCGATCTCGAGCACCGCCTCGGCGAGATGCGCGCGCAGTTGCTGGCCGGCGAGCAGCAGCGCGAGGACGCGCAGCGCCAGCTGTACCAGGCGCACCGCAGCGCCTCCGAACTGGCCGGACAGTTGCAGAGCCAGCAGGGCAAGGTCGACGCCGCGCGCACCCGCATCGAACGCATCGAGCTGGAGGTCGCGCAGCTGCTGGAAACCCTGGACAGCAGCCGCGAGCAGGCGCGCGAGGCGCGTTCCAAGCTGGAGGACGCGGTCACCAGCATGGGCGACCTGGAATCGGTGCGGCACGCGCTGGAAAGCGAGCGCCGCCAGCTCACCGAGGCGCGCGACCTGGCCCGCGACGCCGCGCGGCGGGTGCGCGAGGCCTCGCACGCCCTGGCCCTGACCCTGGAGTCGCAGCGCACCCAGATCGCCTCGCTGAGCCAGGCGCTGGAGCGGATGGGCAACCAGCGCGGGCAACTGGACGCGCGCCTGGGCGAACTCAGCGCGCAGTTGAACGAGGGCGACTCGCCGGTGCTGGCGCTGGAGGCCGAACACCAGGCCGCGCTGAGCGAGCGCGTGCGCACCGACCGCGCGCTCGGCGAGGCGCGCGCCCTGCTGGACGGCATCGACAACGAACTGCGCGCGCTGGAGCAGACCCGCCAGCAGCGCGACGAACAAGCGCTGGCGCAGCGCGAACGCATCGCCCAGCGCCGGCTCGACCAGCAGGCGCTGGTGCTCAGCGCCGAGCAGCTGTCGGCGGCGGTGGTCAAGGCCGGCTTCGTGCTCGAGGACGCGATCAACGGCCTGCCCGAACACGCCGACCCCGCCGAGTGGGAGCAGGCGGTGCAGCAGATCGATGGACGCATGCGCCGGCTGGAACCGGTCAACCTGGCGGCGATCAGCGAGTACGGCGAGGCCGCGCAGCGCGCCGAGTACCTGGAAGCGCAGGACGTCGACCTGAACACCGCGCTGGAGACCCTGGAAGACGCCATCCGCAAGATCGACCGCGAGACCCGCGGCCGCTTCAAGGACACCTTCGACCGGGTCAACTCCGGCGTGCAGGCGCTGTATCCGCGCCTGTTCGGCGGCGGCCACGCCTACCTGGAGCTGACCGGCGAGGACCTGCTGGACACCGGCGTGGCGATCATGGCGCGGCCCCCGGGCAAGCGTGTGTCCAGCATCTCGCTGCTGTCCGGCGGCGAGAAGGCGATGACTGCGGTTGCCCTGGTGTTCGCGATCTTCCAGCTCAACCCGGCGCCGTTCTGCCTGCTCGACGAGGTGGACGCGCCGCTGGACGAGGCCAACGTCGGCCGCCTGGCGGCGATGGTCAAGGAAATGAGCGAGAAAGTGCAGTTCCTGTTCGTCAGCCACAACAAGGCGACGATGGAGGCGGCGCATCAGCTCAGCGGCGTCACCATGCGCGAGCCCGGCGTCAGCCGCCTGGTCAGCGTGGACCTCGAGGAGGCCGCGCGTTTGGCGGGCGCGGCCTGACGTGACATGCTAAAGGACGTGATGCGCGTCGAGGCTTGGTTCCCGCGTTGGCGGACCCGATGCGCACCCGCCAGTTATTTTCCCCCTGTGTACCCTTGCCGGAGTAACCCCTGAATGTCCGACATGGCAATGCTACGCATCGGCATCCTCGCCGCCGGCTTGCTGTTGATTGCGGCGATCTTCCTGTTCGGCCGCCCGAAGAAACCGAGCCAGGGCCGGCGCGTGGAGCCGGCCGATCCGGCCGCGCCGCGCCGCGAACCCTCGCTGGGCGACGCCGCCCCGGCCGCCGGCGACGACGCGCTGGCCGCGCCCGGCGCGGATGGCGAAGCGCACCAGCCCGATTTGGGCCTGCCTGCGGCGGAGGCGCCCGGCGCCGACCTCGGCAAGCGGCCGAGCCAGGATTTCGACAAGATCGTCTCGCTGTATGTCGCCGCCCGTGCCGGGCAGGTGTTGCGCGGCGAGGACATCGTGGTGGCCGCGGAGAAGACCGGCCTGACCTTCGGCCACATGAACGTGTTCCACCGCCTGGTGGAAGGGCATCCCGAGCGCGGCCCGATCTTCAGCATGGCCAGCATCATGAAGCCCGGCAGCTTCGACATGGCGCACATCCGCGAGATGGAGACCCCGGCGATCGCCTTCTTCCTGACCCTGCCGGCGCCGCTGACCGCGCTCGACGCCTGGGAGAAGATGCTGCCGACCGTGCAGCGCATGGGCGAACTGCTCGACGGCGTGGTCCTGGACGACAGCCGCAACGCCCTCGGACGCCAGCGCATCGCCCACATCCGCGACGACCTGCGCGCCTACGACCGCCAGCACCAGGCACCGCCATTGACGAAGGCGCCGCGCTGGTAGCTTGGTGCTGGGAATGGGGAAACGGGAATGGGGAATCGTAAAAGCGATTCCCTGGTGCTGATTGCCCCGCGCGCTGGTCCCTTCTCCCACCGGGACCATGGCCCCCTTCTTGGGGGAAGGTGCCCCGAAGGGGCGGAAGAGGGTACGGCCGCCGCCGATGCCAAAGCCCCTGGCTTTGACTGTTGCGAATTCCCAGTGCCTTCCCGAATCCCGACTCACCGCCAATCGAGCGTTGGCGCCGAGGCTAGCGAATCGCGAATTCGCAACGGCAATGCCAGGGCAAAACCAGCCACGCCTCAGCCGCACGACAACCCGCTTTTACGATTCCCCAGTCTCCATTCCCCATTCCCGGCCCCCAAGCTACTTGCGCGCCTTAACAAACGCCTCCCGAAACCGCAGCATCTCCGCTTCGCTGCCGACGGTGACGCGCACCAGCTTCGGCCAGATCGGCCAGCTGCGGCCGACGATCACACCTTGCTTTGCCATCGCCGCGGCGAAAGCGGCGCCGTCGCGCTTGACGTCGACCATGAAGCAGTTGGCCTGCGACGGCAGGCACTTGTAGCCCTTGCTCTGCAGCCAGGCGATGGTGGCGTCGCGGATGCGCGCGTTCTCGGCGCGGCGGGTCGGCACCAGTTGCAGGTCCTGCAGGCTGGCGATGCCGGCGGCCAGCGCAGGCACCGACACCGGATTCTGGCCGAACGCGGCCAGCCTGGTCTGCAGCCCCGGCGCGGCCACCGCCAGGCCCAGGCGCAGCCCGGCCATGCCGTACAGCTTGGAGAAGGTGCGCAGCACCAGCAGGTCCTGGCGCTGGCCGATCAGGTCGATCACCGACGGCTCGTCGCTGTAGTGCAGGTAGGCCTCGTCGACCAGCAGCACGCTGGACGCAGGCTTGTTGGCCAGCAGCCATTCGATGTCGGCGCGCTTGGTCACCGACCCGGTCGGGTTATTGGGATTGCACAGGTAGATCAGTCCGGCGTTCGGATCGGCGCTGGCCATGGCCTTGACGTCGTGGGCGCCGTCGGCGCGCAGCGGCACCCGCCGCACCGGTGCGCCATGCGCGGCAGCCACATCGGCCACCGCCTCGAAGGTCGGATCGGCCACCACCACGCCGGCGCGCGGCGTGGTGAAGGCGCGCGCGGCGCGGGCGAGCGGCTCGCTGGAACCGGGATACACCGCCACGTGGTCGGCCGGCAGGCGCTGCTGGCCGACGAAAGCGGCGATCAGCTCGTCCGACAGCTCGAACAGATAGCGGCCGCTGCGCGGCAGGATCGCCTGTGCCGCCGCCAGCGCCGCGGGCGAGGGACCCAGCGGGCATTCGTTGAAGTTCAGGTACACCGTGCCGGTTGCTGGCACTACGCCAGGTGTTGCCGCAGCAGTGTCGGCGGCCTTGCGCCGCGCCGCCTCGGCGACGGGCGCCAGGCCCACGGCGCCCAGCGCCAAACCGGAGGTAGCCAGGGACAGGAAGGAACGGCGCGAGACCGGTAGCGACACGTGGCTCTCCAGAGCGGGCGGGGGAGGTCACGTTAACGAGTTGTTAATGATGGGGCAAGGGAGTGAGGGGCCGGGATTCGGGATTCGGGATTTCGGGAGTGGCTTGAGGCTGGGATTAGGGATTGGGGATTAGGGATTGGCAAAAGCCGGGGTGGTGACGTCGACGGCGCTTCGCGCCCCGTACCCTCACCCCAACCCCTCTCCAGGTGGGAGAGGGGCTTTGGCCTCTCCCTTCTCCCCTCGGGACCATGGCCCCCTTCTTGGGGGAAGGTGCCCCGCAGGGGCGGATGAGGGTACGACCGCCGCCGAAGCGAGAAGTCCGAGCTTGGGCTCTTGCGAATCCCCACTCCCAACTCGCCAATCCCAGCCGTCAAGCCAATCCCCAATCCCGACTCCCCAATCCCCGCCTTCCAGCTACTATCGCCCCCTCTCCGTTACCCGCATTTCCGCTGCGCATGACCGCAATTCCCGATCCCCAGCAGCGTGCCGCCGAGTTGCGCCGGCGCATCGACGACGCCAATCACCGCTACTACGTGCTCGACGACAACGCCATTCCCGATGCCGAGTACGACGCGCTGATGCGCGAGTTGGAGGCCCTGGAAGCCGCGCACCCGGAGCTGGCCAGCGCGGATTCGCCGACGCGCAAGGTCGGCGCGCGCCCGGACGGCGGCTTTCCCGAAGTGCGCCACGCGATCCCGATGCTCTCGCTGGCCAATGCTTTCGAAACCCCGGGCGTGGCCGAGGACGCCGACGACCGCACACGCTTCGCCGAGGTCGCCGATTTCGAGCGCCGCATCGAGCGCGAACTCGAACTGGCCGCGCCGGTGTTCTCGGTGGAACCGAAGCTCGATGGCCTGGCGATCAGCCTGCGCTACGAGGATGGCGTGTTCGTGCAGGGCGCCACCCGCGGCGACGGCAGCACCGGCGAGGACGTCACCGCCAACCTGCGCCAGGTGCGTTCGGTGCCGTTGAAGCTGCGCGACCTCGGCGTGCCGCCGCCGGCGGTGCTGGAAGTGCGCGGCGAGATCTACATGCCGCGCGCCGCCTTCGCCGCGTGGAACGCGCAGGCGCTGGAGCGCAACGAAAAGCTGCTGGCCAACCCGCGCAACGGCGCCGCCGGCTCGCTGCGCCAGCTCGATCCGGCGGTGACCCGGCGCCGGCCGCTGGCGTTCTTCGCCTACTCGGTGGGCGAGGTCCGCGGCCTGGAACTGCCCGAAACCCATTCGCAGACCCTGCAACTGCTGCGCGACTACGGCTTCCCCGTCGCCCCGGAGGCGGATACCGCCACCGGCTTCGATGGCCTGATCGCGTATTTCCACCGCATCGGCGCCGCTCGCGACAGCTTGCCTTACGACATCGACGGCGTGGTCTACAAGCTCGACGATTACGACCAGCAGGAGGCGATGGGCTTCGTCTCGCGCGCGCCGCGCTGGGCGCTGGCGCACAAGTTCCCGGCGCAGGAACAATCCACCGTGCTGCGCGCGATCGAGGTGCAGATCGGCCGCACCGGTGCGGTCACCCCGGTGGCGCGGCTGGAGCCGGTGCAGGTCGCCGGGGTCACCGTCACCAACGCCACCTTGCACAATGCCGACCAGATCGCGCGGCTGGACGTGCGCGAAGGCGACACCGTGATCGTGCGCCGCGCCGGCGACGTGATCCCGGAAGTGGTGCGGGTGATCGAGGAACGGCGTCCGCCGGGCACCGCGCCGTGGACGATGCCGGCGACCTGCCCGGTGTGTGGCTCCGAGCTGGTCAAGGAAGAAGACGCGGTGGCCTGGCGTTGCAGCGGCGGCCTGGCCTGCGCCGCGCAGCGCAAGGAGGCGGTGCGGCACTTCGCCTCGCGCCGCGCCATGGACATCGAAGGCCTGGGCGAGCGCCAGGCCGATGCCCTGGTCGAGTTCGGCTTCGTGCAGTCGCTGGCCGACCTGTACGCCTTGAGCGTGGAGGACCTGGTACGGATGAAGGCCGCGCTGGACGCGGCCACCGCCGCCGACCTGCTGCAGGCGGTGGAGGACAGCAAGGGCGCGCTTGCGCTGGACGCGGCCGGCCGCGCCGCGTTGGAGGACGAGGCCGCCCAGTGGCGGCACGCCGACTTCCTGCGCGCGCACCTGACAGTGGACCTGGGCGGCAAGCTCGCGACCAAGTGGGCCGAGAATCTGGTCGCCGGCATCGACGCCAGCCGCGCCACCACGCTGCCGCGTTTCCTGTTCGCGCTGGGCATTCCGCACCTGGGCGAGACCACGGCCAAGGCGCTGGCCTACTGGCTGGGCTCGCTGGCGTTCGTGCGCAGCACCCCGGCGGTGCTGCTGCAGGCCTTGCCGGACATCGGCGGCGAGGTGGCGCGCTCGATCGCCACGTTCTTCGAGCAACCCGGCAACGCCGCGGTAGTCGATGCGCTGATCGCCGCCGGCATTCGCTTTTCCGACGAGGGCGCACCGCCGGCGGAATTGCGTGAGCGCCTGGATCTGGCGCATCTGCTGGGCACGCTGCCGGTGGACAAGCTCGGCGGCAAGAGCGCGCAGCGCCTGGCCGCCACCTACGGCACGTTGGACGCCTTGCTGCGCGCCAACGAAAGCGGCTGGACCGGGGCGGGGCTGTCCACGGCCGGCGCCGCCAACCTGGCTGCGTACCTGGCCGATCCGGCACAGAAGCAGGCGCTGTTGGACGCCGAGGCGGCGATGCAACGCCTGCTCGATGCCGCGCCGGCGCAGACGCAGCGTCGCGCCGGCCCGCTGGATGGGCAGACCGTGGTGCTGACCGGCACCCTGACCGCGCTGACCCGCGACGAGGCCAAGGCGCAACTGGAGGCGCTGGGCGCCAAGGTCGCCGGCAGCGTATCGAAGAAGACCGCGTTCGTGGTCGCCGGCGAGGCTGCCGGTTCCAAGCTCGACAAGGCGCAGGAGCTGGGCGTGGCGGTGTGGGACGAGGCGCAGTTGCTGGCGTTCCTGCAGTCGCAGGGGCAGGGCGCATGAGCGCGCTTGGCACCACGCAGGAGGAACTGCGCTGGCGCACCGCCAACGCGGCCGATGAGCCAGCCTTGCTGGCGATGCTGCAGGCGTTCTACGCCGAGGACGGCATCGCGTTCGACGCCGAGCGCGTGGCGCGCGGCCTGCAGGCGTTGCTGACCCAGCCGGCACTGGGCGAGGCGCTGCTGTGGCTGGCGCCGGACGGCGCGGTGGTGGGCTATGCGCTGATCACCGCTTGTTTCAGCGTCGAACTGGGCGGGCGCTATCTGCTGCTCGACGAGTTGTACCTGGGCCCGGCCGCACGCGGCCGCGGCTGGGGGCGGCGGGCGGTGGCGCTGGTCGAGGCGCGCGCCCGCGCGCTGGGCGTGGACGTGCTGCGGATGGAGGTCAATCACCACAACGCCGCCGCCAAGCGCCTGTACCTGGGCCTGGGCTACCGCGACGACGCGCGCGACCAACTGAGCCGCCGGCTCGACACGGCGCCGTGATGGACCTGCTGTCCGTCCTGCAATTGCGCGCCCGGCTCAACGCCGCCATCCGCGGCTTCTTTGCCGCGCGCGGCGTGCTGGAAGTGGAGACGCCGATGCTGTCGGCGGCCGGCAATACCGAGCCGAACATCGACAGCTTCCAGACCCGCTTCAGCGGCCATGTCGACGCCGGTCCGGCGCTGCGCTGGCTGCGCACCTCGCCCGAGTATCCGCTGAAGCGGCTGCTCGCCGCCGGCATCGGCGATTGCTACGAACTGGGGCGGGTGTTCCGCAACGGCGAGGCCGGCGGCCGCCACAATCCTGAGTTCACCATGCTCGAGTGGTACCGGGTCGGCTGGGATCACCGGCAATTGATCGAGGAAACCGTGGAGCTGGTGCGCACGGCGTTGGCCCTGGTCGGGCGCAGCGCCACGCTGCAGGTGCTCAGCTACCGCGAGCTGTTCCAGCAGGGGCTGGGCCTGGATCCATTCGCTGCGCCGTTGGAGGCGCTGCAGCAGCCGCTACGCGAGATCCGTATCGATGCCGACGGCCTGGGCCGCGACGACTGGCTGGACCTGCTGATGACCCATTGCCTGCAGCCGGCGTTCCCGGTCGACCGCCTCACCGTGGTCCACGACTGGCCGGCCAGCCAGTGCGCGCTGGCGCGCGTGCGCGAGGACGACCCGCCGGTGGCCGAGCGCTTCGAGCTGTACCTGGGCGGCTACGAACTGGCCAACGGCTACCACGAGCTCAACGATGCCGCCGAGCAGCGCCGGCGTTTTCTGCGCGACCACGCGCTGCGCCAGGCACGCGGCGCGGTGCTGCCGCCGCTGGACGAACGCCTGCTGCAGGCGCTGCCGGCGCTGCCCGATTGCGCCGGCGTGGCAGTGGGCGTGGACCGGCTGCTGATGGCGATGCGCGGCACCGCGCAGATCGGCGAGGTGCTCGCCTACGATTTCGCGCATGCCTGAACCGGCCGTCACGTGTTTTCGCGGCGCGTTGTTGCGTTGTCCACACCGATGATGGTTTGATCGGGCACGGCAAGCGCACGCTGCGCGCCAGCAGGTCTTCGTTGTTCAGGTTCTAGGCATAGGGGCAGAGCCAAGCATGAAGTGGGCGTACGGGCTCGGTGGCTGGTGTTGGCTGGGGTTGGCGGCAAGCGTGTGGCCGATGCCATCGCCGGCGCAGGACACCGATGCGTACGATGCCGCGGTGGTCCGCTGCGAGTCGCGCGACATGACCTGGGTGCACTGTCCGATGTCCACCGACCAGGGCGTGCAACTGGTGCGGCAACTCTCCGACAACGACTGCATCCGTGGCAGCGAGTGGGGTTCCGACGCCACCGGCGTGTGGGTGACCCTGGGCTGTCGCGCCGAATTCCGTCCCAATCCGGTGGAAGCGCCGCGCAGCGCGATGCGCCGCGTGTTGCGCTGCGAGTCCGATGGTCGCCTTGAGAGTTGCCCGGTGATGCTGCGCGGGGCGCCGGTGCGGCTGATGCGGCAGTTGTCGTCGGTGCCATGCCGCGAGGAGCGCAGCTGGGGCGTGCGCCGCAACGAGATCTGGGTCGCGCGCGGCTGCCGCGGCGAGTTCGAGATCGGCGCCGCCGACGGCTCCGGCTTCCCCGCCGGCCCGCGGCCGGTGCTGTGCGAATCCAAGGGCAAGGCGCGGCGCCGCTGCGGCGTCAGTGTGCAGGATCGTGTCGAACTGCGCCGGCAACTGTCCGGCGCGCCCTGCGTGCAGGACGACAGCTGGGGCTGGGACCGAGACGGCATCTGGGTCGACAAGGGCTGCCGCGCCGAGTTCGGCGTCAACTGAGCGCGCCGGCGCGGTGGCGCGCCGTCCTCAATCCGCAATCGCCGGCGTTTACAATGGCGCGATGAACGCCGCCCTCGATATCGATTACGCCCGCTACGACCATATCCGCCCGATCCTGTGGACCGGCGACGCGCTGGAGCTGCTGGACCAGCGCAAGCTGCCGTTCGCGGTCGAACACGTGCGCTGCACCGACAGCGACCAGGTCGCCGCGGCGATCCACGCCCTGGCCGTGCGCGGCGCGCCGGCGATCGGCATCGCTGCAGGCTGGGGCACGGTGCTGGCCGCGCGCGAGGTGCAGGCCGAGAACGGCGCCGAGGCGTTGCTGAAGCTGGAGCCGGCCTTGCAGCGGCTCAATGCCGCGCGCCCGACGGCGGTCAATCTGGCCTGGGCGCTGGCGCGCATGCGCACGGCACTGGGCGCGGCCGGCAGCGACTGGCGCTCGGTGCTGGAGCGCGAGGCGCAGGCGATCGCCGAAGAGGATCTGGCCGCCAACCGGCATATGGGCGCGCTCGGTGCCGGCCTGATCGTGCCGGGCAGCGGCGTGCTGACCCATTGCAACACCGGCTCGCTGGCCACCGCCGGCTTCGGTACCGCGCTGGGCGTGATCCGCGCCGGCGTCGCCCAGCAGCGCATCGCCAAGGTGTTCGCCGGCGAGACCCGGCCGTGGCTGCAGGGCGCGCGGCTGACCGTGTGGGAACTGCAGCAGGACGGCATCGACGCCACCCTGATCGCCGATTCGGCTGCCTCGCACCTGATGAAGACCGGCGCGGTGCAGTGGGTGATCGTCGGCGCCGACCGCATCTGCGCCAATGGCGACACCGCCAACAAGATCGGCACCTACCAGCTGGCGATCGCCGCGCGCCACCATGGCGTCAAATTCATGGTGGTGGCGCCGTCGTCCACCGTGGACATGGACACTGCCGACGGCGCGCAGATCGAGATCGAGCAACGCGATCCGGGCGAGTTGTTCGGCGTCGGCGGCACGCGCACCGTGGCCGACGGCATCGCCGCCTGGAACCCGGTGTTCGACGTGACCCCGGCGGACCTGATCGATGCCATCGTCACCGAGCGCGGGGTGATCGAGCAGCCGGACCCGGCGCGCATGCGCGCCGCCTTCGGCGGCTGAGTTCCAGGGGAGCGCCGCCGCGCCCGGCAGAGGCGGCCGATGGCGCGCAAGTGCTTGTTCGCGCCGGCAAAAACCGGGCAATCGGGCGCCCGTCATGATAGAATCCGGCGGTTCGATCGACCGCCGTGCGCCCTAGGCGTGCGGCCGCGGCGGGCCCGCCTGTCGCGGGCCGGCGTGGTGGTCGATCCGCCACCAGACTTACGGAACCCGAATGGCAGAATCCGCCAAGGAAATCATCCAGGTCAACCTGGAAGACGAGATGCGCAAGAGCTACCTCGATTACGCCATGAGCGTGATCGTGGGGCGTGCCCTCCCGGATGCGCGCGACGGCCTCAAGCCGGTGCATCGCCGCGTGTTGTTCGCGATGAACGAGTTGGGCGCGCACAGCAACAAGCCCTACTACAAGTCGGCGCGTATCGTCGGCGACGTCATCGGTAAGTACCACCCGCACGGCGACCAGTCGGTGTACGACACCCTGGTGCGCATGGCGCAGCCGTTCTCGCTGCGTTACCTGATGGTGGACGGGCAGGGTAACTTCGGTTCGGTCGACGGCGATTCCGCGGCGGCGATGCGTTACACCGAGGCGCGCATGTCGCGGCTCGCGCACGAGATGATGGCCGACATCGACAAGGAAACCGTCGATTTCCAGCCCAACTACGACGAGAAGGAACAGGAACCGTCGGTGATGCCGACGCGCTTCCCGAGCCTGCTGGTCAACGGCTCGGCCGGCATCGCGGTGGGCATGGCCACCAACATCCCGCCGCACAACCTGACCGAGTCGATCAACGCCTGCCTGGCGCTGATCGACAATCCGCAGATCGACGTCGACGGGTTGATGGAGCACATCCCCGGCCCGGATTTCCCGACTGCCGGCATCATCAACGGCACCACCGGCATCGTCGCCGGCTATCGCACCGGCCGCGGCCGCGTGCGCATGCGCGCCAAGGCCGAGATCGAGATCCAGGACAACGGCCGCGAAGCGATCGTGGTCACCGAGATCCCGTACCAGGTCAACAAGGCGCGGCTGATCGAGAAGATCGCCGAGCTGGTCAAGGAAAAGAAGCTCGAAGGCATCAGCGAGCTGCGCGACGAGTCCGACAAGGACGGCATGCGCATCTACATCGAGGTCAAGCGCGGCGAAGCCGCCGACGTGGTGCTGAACAACCTGTACCAGCAGACCCAGATGGAGTCGGTGTTCGGCATCAACATGGTGGCGCTGGTCGATGGCCGCCCGCAGCTGATGAACCTCAAGCAGATGCTGGAGGCCTTCGTCCGCCATCGCCGCGAAGTGGTCACCCGCCGCACCATCTTCGAACTGCGCAAGGCGCGCGCCCGCGCGCACATCCTCGAAGGCCTGACCGTCGCGCTCGCCAACATCGACGAGATGATCGAGCTGATCAAGACCTCGGCGAACCCGAACGAAGCGCGCGAGCGCATGCTGGCCAAGACCTGGCAACCGGGCCTGGTCGGCGCGCTGCTCAACGCGGCCGGCGCCGAGGCCTCGCGCCCGGAAGACCTGCCCAGCGGCGTCGGCCTGGTCGGCGGCGGCTACCAGCTGACCGAGGTGCAGGCCACGCAGATCCTGGAAATGCGCCTGCACCGCCTGACCGGCCTGGAACAGGAGCGCCTGACCGAGGAATACAAGCAGCTGCTGGACGCCATCGCCGGGCTGATCCGCATCCTGGAAAACCCGGACGTGCTGCTGCAGGTGATCCGCGAGGAACTGGTCAACATCCGCGAGGAATACGGCGACGCACGCCGTACCGAGATCCGCCACAGCGAAGAGGATCTGGACATCCTCGACCTGATCGCGCCGGAAGACGTGGTGGTGACCCTGTCGCACGCCGGCTACGCCAAGCGCCAGCCGGTCAGCGCCTACCGCGCGCAGCGCCGCGGCGGCCGCGGCCGCAGCGCGGCGGCGACCAAGGAAGAGGATTTCATCGACCAGCTGTGGCTGGTCAACACCCACGACACCCTGCTGACCTTCACCAGCAGCGGCAAGGTGTTCTGGCTGCCCGTGCACCAGTTGCCCGAGGCAGGGCCGAACGCGCGCGGCCGCCCGATCGTCAACTGGATTCCGCTGGAGAACGGCGAGCGCGTGCAGGCGGTGCTGCCGGTGCGCGAGTACGCCGAAGGCCGCTACGTGTTCTTCGCCACCCGCAACGGCATGGTCAAGAAGACCCCGCTGAGCGAGTTCGCGTTCCAGCGCAAGATCGGCAAGATCGCGATCAACCTCGACGAGGGCGATGCCCTGGTCGGCGTCGCGCTCACCGACGGCGAGCGCGACGTGCTGCTGTTCGCCTCCAACGGCAAGACCGTGCGCTTCTCCGAACGGCCCAAGGACGACGAGGCCGATGATGCGGCCATCGACGAGGCCGCTGCCGACGACGGCGTCGTGGCCGACGACGAGGCCGCGGGCGAGGAGGGCGACGACGCCCGTGGCGTGCGGCGCAAGAGCCGCGGCGGGGTCAAGCCGACCGGACGCAGCAGCCGCGGCGTGCGCGGCATCCGCCTGGCCAAGAGCGAGTACGTGGTCAGCCTGATCGTGGCCGAGCCGGCCGTGGGCCAGGACGAGGACGCCGACGACGTCGACGCCGCAGCGGACGCCGAGGTCGAGGCCGAGGCGCGCAACGGCGACGAGGCCGATGCCTACATCCTCACCGCGACCGAGAACGGCTACGGCAAGCGCACCCCGCTGGGCGAGTATCCGCGCAAGGGCCGCGGCACCCAGGGCGTCATCGGCATCCAGACCAGCGAGCGCAACGGCAAGCTGGTCGGTGCGGTGCTGCTGAGCACCCGCGACGAAGTGCTGCTGATCTCCGACGGCGGCACCCTGGTGCGGACCCGCGCCTCGGAAATCTCCCGCGTCGGCCGCAACACCCAGGGCGTGACCCTGATCCGCCTGTCCAAGGGCGAGAAGCTGCAGGCGGTGGAACGCCTGGACGGCTCGCTGGTCGAGGAGGACGTGCTGCCGGGCGAGGACGGCGTCGCCGAAGGCGCTGGCGAGGCTGCACCGCCGCAGGCGTGATCCGCTCCTGAGCGAACGACGACGCCGGCCTCGTGCCGGCGTCGTCGTTTTCGGAATGACCATTGACGATGCGGGCGACCTGCTGCGAGCGTATACACGCGGCGCCAAGGCAGCCATTTGTACGACCGCTACGCCATACCGACTGCACATATCGTCGGGTCGTCGTCGCTCTTGACGACACAGGCCGCGTGATGCCCAGGTCGATGCTGGATCACGAGGACGGCAAGGTTGCGTGTCAGCGTGTGTCAGCAGGAAACGCACGGCATTCACCGGCTGCCTGGGATAAGGACGCGCGGCGCGCGTGCGCCGCTGCCTCGGCGGATGTTCCGCGTGGCCGTGTCCTGCGAGGAGTGGCAATGAACGAATTCGAACGAACGCAGCGTCGTGGCGGCTGGCCGCTGCGCCTGCTCGGCGGCGCCTGCGCGCTGATCGGCGCAGTGCTGGCGATTGGCGGCGCCTGGCTGCTGGCGCTGGGCGGCTCCTGGTACTACCTGGTCGCCGGCCTCGGCCTGACGATCTCCGGCGTGCAACTGTGGCGCGCGCGGCGCAATGGTGCGCTGTGGTTTGCGGCGACCTTCCTGCTGTCGCTGCTGTGGGCGGCGTGGGAATCGGGCACCGATTACTGGCGCTGGGTGCCGCGCATGGGCCTGATGGTGTTCCTGGCGCTGCTGCTGGCGTTGCTGCTGCCGCGGACCGGCCGTTCTCGCGCACGCTGTCGCGCACGCTCGCCGCGGTGCTGGCGCTGGTGTTCGTCGGCGCGTTCGCGCTGGCATTCCTGCCGTACGGCGTGACCGAGGCCGACGGCACGCTGGCGCATGCGGCGGGCATGGCCGCGGCGCTGGCAAGCCCGCGCACCGGCGCGCAGCCGGCCGACGCGCCCGCCGATGCCGACTGGGCCGCCTACGGTCGCGACAATGCCGGCAGCCGCTACACGCCGCTGCGGCAGATCGCTCCGGACAACGTGGCGCAGTTGCGTACCGCCTGGACCTTCCGCACCGGCGACCTGCCGGACAAGCGCTGGGGCGCGGAAACCACGCCCCTGAAGATCGGCGACAGCCTGTACCTGTGCAGCGCACGCAACCAGCTGATCGCGCTGGATGCGCGCAGCGGCCGCGAGCGCTGGCGCTACGATCCCAAGGTGGCGGACAAGGCAATCCCGTATACCGCCGCCTGCCGCGGCGTAAGCTATTACGCGGTGCCCGACGCTCAGGCTACGGCGTCGGCGGCCTGCCGCCAGCGCATCATCGAAGGCACCCTGGACGGACGCCTGGTCGCGGTCGATGCGGCCGACGGCAAGCCCTGCGAGGACTTCGGCCAGCATGGCCAGGTCGACATCACCGTCGGCATGGGCTCCACGCCGCCGGGCTACGTCTCGATCAATTCGCCGCCGACCATCGTGCGCGGGGTCGTCGTCACCGGCCACCAGGTGCTGGACGGACAGAAGCGCTATGAACCGTCGGGCGTGATCCAGGGCTTCGACGCGGTGACCGGTGCGCTCCGCTGGGCCTGGGACATGACCCATCCGGACTGGACCGGCGCGCCGCCGCCGGGGCAGACCTGGACCCGTGGTACGCCCAACATGTGGACCAGCGCAGCCGGCGACGAGCAACTCGGCTACGTGTACCTGCCGATGGGCAATTCCTCGGCCGACTACTGGAGCAGTTCGCGCACTCCGCAGGAAGACCGCTATGCGACCTCGCTGGTCGCGCTGGACGTCACCACCGGCAAGCCGGTGTGGAATTTCCAGACCACCCACATCGACGTGTGGGACTACGACCTGGGTTCGCAACCGACGTTGCTGGATTTCCCGCACGACGGCACCACCGTGCCGGCGGTGCTGCTGCCGAGCAAGCAGGGCGAGCTGTACGTGCTCGACCGGCGCACCGGCAAGCCGCTGGTCGGGGTCGAGGAACGCGCGGTGCCGGGTGGCGGTGTGGAGCCGCAGCGCCGCGCCAAGACCCAGCCGTTCTCGCTGTACCACTCGCTGCGCAAGCGCGACCTGACTGAGCGCGACATGTGGGGCATGACCCCGATCGACCAACTGGTGTGCCGCATCCAGTTCCGCAGTGCCAGCTACAAGGGCATCTACACGCCGCCGGAAGCCGACCGCCATTCGATCGAGTACCCCGGCTACAACGGCGGCTCGGACTGGGGCAGCGTGGCGGTGGATCCGCAGCGTGGGGTGATCGTCGCCAACTACAACGACATGCCCAACTACAACCGGCTGGTGCCGCGGGCCAAGGCCGACAAGCTGGGCTGGGCGCCGCGCGACCAGGTGCGCGGCGACAGCGGCGGCGCAGAGGGCGCCGGCGATCCGCAGGCCGGCACGCCGTACGCGATCAACGTCAACGCCGGCTGGCGCCTGCCGTTCACCGGGCTGCTGTGCAAGCAGCCGCCGTACGGCGGCATCCGTGCGATCGACCTGGCCAGTGGCAAGACTCTGTGGGACCGTCCGTTCGGCAGCGCGCGCGGCAATGGCCCGTTCGGCATCCACTCCGGCTTGCCGATCGAGATCGGCACGCCCAACAACGGCGGCGCCGTGGTCAGCGCCAGCGGGCTGATCTTCATCGCTGCGGCGACCGACGACCTGATCCGCGCGATCGACCTGGCCAGCGGCAAGACCCTGTGGCAGGCCAAGCTGCCGGCCGGTGGCCAGGCCACGCCGATGGTGTACGCGGTCGACGGGCGCGAGTACCTGATCATCGTCGCCGCCGGCCATCACTTCATGGAGACCAAGCGCGGCGACTACGTGATCGCCTATGCGCTACCGCCGGCAGGCTGATGCGGGCCGTCGCTGCGAGGTCGCGATGCGGCGTCGCGGCGACGGGACGGGGTGGGTGCGGGAAGGGTGTGATTGGCCTTGTGCCGCGAACACGCCGATCCCGTCGCGGTGCGTGCGTTTACGCATGTGTGATTTGTCGACGGAGCGGCTTCAGCCGCGACAGGCGTTCACCGGAAGGCCTGTCGCGGCTGAAGCCGCCCCTACGAGAAAACATCGCGATACGCTCAACTTGCGCCGGCGTCTACTCCAACTGATCGCGAGCAAACGCTGCGTCCAGCGCTTCCATCGCATCGCGCGGCTTGAGCTTGGCGGCCTTCTCGAACGCCGCGGCGGCGTCTTCCTCGCGCTTGTCCCCATGCAGCAACAGCAGCACGTTGGCGTGTTCGACGTGGGCGATCGGCGCGTCCGGCACCAGCTTCAGCGCCTGCTGGATGTGCTGTTCGGCGGTGGCCGCCTTCGCCCCGTAGGTCAGGCCGCCGATCATCGCGCCGACCTTGCCGATGATCTCGGCGTGGTACAGGGCCAGTGCCATGTGCGCCTCGGCATGCTTGGGCTCCAGCTCCAGGGCCGCTTCCAGCGAGGCGCGCACCTTGCTGGCGATGCCCTGCTTGAGCGCCTTGACGATGCTCAATCCCTGGCTGTAGCGGCCCAGCGCGAAGGCGTGGCGGTAGTGGCTGTTGGCCTCGTCCGGCAGCGCGGCGATCGCCGCCTCGGCCAGCGTCGCGGCCTGCTGCAGCCGCTGCAACTGCTCTTTTTCGTCCTCGACCAGATAGCCGGCGTGGATGCCGATCGCCTTGACCGTGACCGAGGCGCCGAACACGCCCAGCGCCTTGCCGGCCTCGTAGGCCTGCTGGAACTGCCCATGGTGGAACGCCCGCCAGGCCTCGATCAGCGCGGCCGACAGGGTCTGCGCGTCGTGGCCCTTGCCGGCCTTGCCGGCTGCGTCGAGCAGGGCCTGCGCGCGTGCCGGGTCCGGATAGGGTTCGCGGTCGCCAGCGTGCAGCTTGGGCCACGCTTTCTTCAGCGCCTCGCCGGCGTAGGCGTAGGCCTTGGCGTCGTACGGAAACGGCGCCCACGCGCCCGATTTTGCTGCCATGCGGATCTCCCTGTGCGGCGCCGGGCCACGGCGTCCGCGCCGAGCATGGCGCCGCTGCCGGCGCGTGGCAAGGGTAGGGCGCCGATAGTGTGTTTGCTCAAGCGGCCGGCGCCAGCATGGTGCGCATCGGGGCCACTGCCGGCCTCTCTGGAGATCGTGCGATGGCGACCAAGAAGCGTTCCACTTCCGCGCTGCGGCCGGACCGGCTGAACCCGCGGCACCTGTGGCTGGCCGGGCTGGGCGTGGTCGCGCTGACCCGCAAGCGCGCGCTGGCCGCCGCCGCCGATGCCGCGCAGGGCGCGGCGACGCTCAAGGCGCTGGCCACGCAACTGGCCGACGAGGCCGAGAGTAGCGTGCGCGAGGGCGCGGCGGCGCTGCGTGGTCAGGTGCAGCCGTTGAGCGCCGAGGTCGAGGCGCGCCTGCAGCCGGTGCTGGTGAAGTTGGGGTTGCAGGCGCGTCCGCAGTCGCGCAAGCGCGCCGCGACGGGCAAGCGCGGCGCCAAGCCGGCGGCGGCCAAGCGCAGCCCGGCCAAGCGTGTGACTGGCCGTCGTCGCGCTGGCGCCTGACCCGGCGCCTCCGCACGCATGGCGGCCGGCCACGCTCGGGCATACTCGCCGGCCACGACCTGACGAGAGACGGCACCATGCAGATCCGGCCCGCCACGCTTGACGATGCCGAGGCGATGGTCGCGGTGCAGGACGCGATCTTCGCGGCCGGCCTGCGCAAGGCGCCGACCGATCTGGCGACGGTGCGCGCGACCTACCTGCAGCATCCCGATCGTCTCCAATGCGTGCTGGCCGAGGACGCCGACGGGCGTGTCCTCGGCTTCCAGTCGCTGCGCATCGCGCGTGCCGGCAATGCCTACGACGTGGCCGAGGGCTGGGGCATCATCGGCACCCACGTCGACCCGCGCGCGGCGCGCCGTGGGGTCGGCAGCGCGCTGTTCCGGGCCACCTGTGCGGCCGCGCGCAGCGCCGGGCTGGCGCAGATCGACGCCAGCATCGCCGCCGACAATGCGCTCGGGCAGGCGTACTACGAGGCCATCGGCTTTCGCACCTACCGCACCCCGCCGGGCCTGGTCTGCAAGGTCTACCGGCTCGACGGGCCAGCCGCGCAGGCTGCCGCCGACTGAGCGGCACCGCCCCGCCTGTGCTTGCGCGCGGGGCAGGGTGCTTCAATCCAGATAGGCGTCCATCAACGCGGTCAGGTGCGCGCGTTCGGCGTCGCGCAGGAACGGCGCGACCAGTTGCATCACCTGCACGATGCCGTGGCGGATCGCCACTCGCTCGTCCTTCTCGCCGCGCGCGGCCGCGTAGTTGAGCCAGAACGTGGCCACCACCAGCACGTTGGTGGCCACGCCGCCGCGTTCCTGGGCGCTGGCGCGCATCGCGCCGGTCTGCGCGAGTCCCTCGAACACCGCCTGCACGCTGGCGTCGGCACGGCGCAGGATGCGCGCGAAGCGCAGGCGCAGGCGCCGGCTGCGGCTGAGGATCTCGACCAGGTCGCGGTACAGGAAGCGGTAGTCCCAGATGCACTCGAACACCAGGTGCAACTGCAGCCAGATATCCTCCAGCCCCGGCAGACGCGCGCTCGGCAGCGCCAGCGCCGCGTCCATGCGCTCCTCGTAGTGCGCGAACAGGTGCTCGATGATGTCGTCCTTGTTGCGGAAGTGGTAGTACAGGTTGCCGGGGCTGATCTCCAGCTCGTCGGCGATGTGGTTGGTGGTGACGTGCGGCTCGCCCTGCGCGTTGAACATCGCCAGGGCGGTCTCGAGGATGCGCCGCCGGGTGTCGCGGGCCATCAGGCCAGCAGCTTCTTCACCAGGTCCACGTATTTCTTCTGCGCTTCCGCCTGCGGCACGCCCTTGAGCTTGGCCCAGGCCTCGTACTTGGCGGTGCCGACGAAGTCGAAGAAGCCCGGCTTGGCGCCGCTGACGTCGCCCTCCGAGCCTTGCTTGTACAGCGCGTACAGCCGCAACAGGGTGTCGTTGTCGGGGCGCTCGGCCCGCTGCTTGATGTCCTGGACCGCTTTCTCGAAGGCCGCCTTGCTGTCTGCCATGATCCCGCTCCGCCCTGACCGGCAGGCATCACAGCACGGGCGGGAGGCCGGGTCAACGCGGGCCGTGGCCGGTGGCCGGCGAGGACGCCGCGGTTACAGTATCGACAGGGCGTCGGCCTGGCGGCTGTCGGCGACGCGTTCGTGCGCATGCGCGGCCTCTTCGTGGGCGGCCTGCGCCTGTCGCGCCAGCGAGGCCTTGGCCGCGATGGAACGGATTGCATCGGTGACTTCGGCCAGCGGCACCTGCGTGCTGAGCCGCTGGAAGGTGTCGCGGCTGTTGTAGCCGGAACCGTCGCGCAGGTACTGCTCGTACATGGTCAGCAGTTCGGTGCAGGCGGCGGTGAGGGTTTCCATGTTGTTGCGCGCCAGCGCATGGCCGACCTGGTCCAGGTTGTGCAGGCAGTCGGAGAGCCAGTGCAGGTCGTAGCGCGCGCTGGCCGGCTCCGGGCCGTTGTGGCCGCGGCTGTAGGCGCTGTAGCGGCGAATGCTGCGCGCCACGCGGGCGACGTGGGCGAGCAGGGTGCCGACTTCGTCGGCGATGTCGATCTGCGCCAGGGCGATGGTCGATGGCGGCGCGGCCGGGGGAACCGCCGGTGCCGGCCCCGGCTTCGGGGGGGCGGGCGAAGGCGCCGCGGCCGGTGCGGCGTTGGCGGACGCCGCCGCTGCGGGCGCTGCCTCGTATTCGTAGGTCGCGCGCAGGCGCTCGTGGTCCTGGCGCAGCGTTTCCAGTTCCTGTGCGCTGGCGGCGGCCTGCGCCTTCAGCTGGCTCAGCGCCGCCTGATACCGCGCGATCGTCTCCTTCGCAGTCGCGTCGCGCCGATAGGCATGCCCCAGACGCTGGAACAAGCCATGCGCGAACGCTGTGGCAACGGCAGCCCACAGCGCCACGGCAGGAGTGAGGTAGATCAGGATGCCCATGCAGGCTCCTTGAAACGATGCATCCCTTGTCGGCGCGGCTCGGCCGAACTTGAGGCTGCATCGTGCGAGGGGTGACGCAGTTCCGCTTTGCCGCGTCGTGCGCCCGCCCGCCGCGCGCAGGCGGCGGACGGGCGCCGGCCTCAGCGCAGGATGCCGGGCAGGTCCAGGTGCTTGTCGCGGGCGCAGTCGAGGGCGATGGCATACCCCGCATCGGCATGACGCATGACGCCGGTCGCGGGGTCGTTCCACAGCACCCGGGCGATGCGCTTGGCCGCCGCCTCGGTGCCGTCGCAGACGATGACCATGCCGGCGTGTTGCGAGAAACCCATGCCGACGCCGCCGCCGTGATGCAGCGAGACCCAGGTGGCGCCGCTGGCGGTGTTGAGCAGGGCGTTGAGCAGCGGCCAGTCGGAGACGGCGTCGGAGCCGTCGGCCATGGCCTCGGTCTCGCGGTTCGGCGAGGCGACGCTGCCGCTGTCCAGGTGGTCGCGGCCGATCACCACCGGCGCCTTCAGTTCGCCGTTGGCGACCATCTCGTTGAACGCCAGCCCCAGGCGGTCGCGGTCGCCCAGGCCGACCCAGCAGATCCGCGCCGGCAGGCCCTGGAACTGGATCTTCTCGGCGGCCATGTCCAGCCAGCGGTGCAGGTGCGGGTTGTCGGGAATCAGTTCCTTGACCTTGGCGTCGGTCCTGGCGATGTCCTCCGGGTCGCCGCTCAGCGCGGCCCAGCGGAACGGGCCGACGCCGCGGCAGAACAGCGGGCGGATGTAGGCGGGGACGAAGCCCGGGAAGTCGAAGGCATTGGCCACGCCTTCCTCCAGCGCCATCTGCCGCAGGTTGTTGCCGTAGTCCGCGGTCGGCACGCCCAGGGCGTGGAAACCGAGCATGGCGCGGATGTGGTTGGCCATCGAGGCGCGCGCGGCCTGTTCCACCTCCTTCGGTGCGGAGACGCGCTTGGCGTCCCACTGCTCGACCGTCCAGCCCTGCGGCAGGTAGCCGTTGACCGGGTCATGCGCGGAGGTCTGGTCGGTCAGCAGGTCCGGCTTGATCCCGCGCGCCAACAGCTCGGACAGCACGTCGGCGACGTTGCCGAGCAGGCCGACCGAGCGCGGCGTCTTCGCCGCGCAGGCCTCGGCGATCAGGCGCAGCGCCTCGTCCAGCGAGTCGGTCCAGGTATCCAGGTAGCCGGTGCGCAGGCGCATGTCGATGCTGCTCTTGCGGCACTCCACCGCCAGGCACGAGGCGCCGGCCATCACCGCGGCCAGCGGCTGCGCGCCGCCCATGCCGCCGAGACCGCCGGTGAACAGCCACTTGCCGGACAGGTCGCCACCGTAGTGCTGCCGGCCCATTTCGACGAAGGTCTCGTAGGTGCCCTGCACGATGCCCTGCGCGCCGATGTAGATCCAGCTGCCGGCGGTCATCTGGCCGTACATGGCCAGGCCTTTCTTATCGAGTTCGTTGAAGTGGTCCCAGTTGGCCCAGCGCGGCACCAGGTTGGAATTGGCGATCAGCACCCGCGGCGCGTCGGCATGGGTGCGGAACACGCCGACCGGCTTGCCCGACTGCACCAGCAGGGTCTGGTCGTCGTCCAGGCGCTTGAGCGTCTCGACGATGGCGTCGAAGCTCTCCCAATCGCGCGCGGCGCGGCCGATGCCGCCGTACACCACCAGTTCCTGCGGCCGCTCGGCCACGTCCGGGTGCAGGTTGTTCATCAGCATGCGTAGCGGCGCTTCGGTCAGCCAGCTCTTGCAGGTGAGGGTGCTGCCGGTGGGCGCTTGGATGGTGCGGGTGGCGTCGAGGCGGGTCATGCGGGAATCCTCAGGTGGCTGCGCGGAAGGCGGAACGCGGTGCGCGCGCGTCAGTTGGCGGCGCGGGCGGATGCGGCGGGGCTGCGGGCGAAGTCGAGGCAGGCCTGCAGCACCTGCTGCAGCACCGCGCGCAGCGGCGCGGCGTATTCGGGCTGCCACGGCGAGGGCCAGTTGCTGGGGTCGACCGTGTCGGGCTCGTGCATGTAGCCGCGGCAGGCCAGTTCCATCTGGATCGCGTGCACGCCGTCGGCCGGCGCGCCGTGGTGGCGGGTGCTCCAGCCGCCCTTGAAGCGACCGTTGCGCACGTGGCTGAAGCCGCTGCCGGCGCAGACGCGCTCCACCGCATCGGTCAGCGCTGCCGCGCAACTACTGTCCACCGCGCCGGAGGCACCGGCGCTGCCGATGTTGAATTGCGGCAGCTCGCCGTCGAACAGGTGCGGGATGCGCGAGCGGATCGAATGCGCGTCGTACACCACGATGGCCGGGTGCAGGGCGCGCAGGCGCGCGATCTCCGCGTCCAGTGCGGCGTGGTAGGGCGCGAACCACTGCGTGCGGCGCGCGTCGATCTCGGCCGCATCCGGCTCGGCCCCGGGTCGGTACAGCGGCTGCGCGTCGAAGGTGGTCAGTGGGCACAGCCCGGTGGTGTTCTGCCCGGGATACAGCGACACCCCGGCCGGGTCGCGGTTGACGTCGATCACCGAGCGCGAGATCGCGGTGCGCACGGTGGTCGCGCCCAGCGCGTTGGCGAAGTCGTACAGCAGGTGCACCCACCAGTCGGCATCGCGCTGCGCCAGCCATGGCGAGACGAAACGGTCGGCCAGCGCTTCCGGCAGGTCGGTGCCGGTGTGCGGGAAGCTGAGGATCAGCGGCGCATCGCCGCGGTGCACAGTGAGCCAGTCGGGCAGGGATGTCATACGGCCTCGCGTTGTGCTGTTCTGTGGAAGCGGCTTCAGCCGCGAACGGGGCATTACCTGGTAAAGCCCGGTCGCGGCTGATCCCAAAAAGGGGCAGAGCTGCTCCTGCGACGGGGTCTTCAGATCAGACGCTAACCTCGGGCAGCCGCATCCCCACCGCCGCGGCCAGCGCGCCGTCGCGCACCAGCGCGGTGGCGGCCAGCATGTCCGGATGGAAATAGCGATCGTCCTGCAGCGCCGGGACGCGGACGCGCAGCAGCGCGCGCGCCGCTTCCAGGGCGGCGCTGGAGCGCAGCGGCGCGTGGAAGTCGCAGCCCTGCGCGGCCGCCAGCAGTTCGATGCCGACCACGTTGGCCGCGTTCTCGGCCATCGCCAGCAGGCGGCGCGCGCCGTGCGCGGCCATCGACACGTGGTCTTCCTGGTTGGCCGAGGTCGGGATCGAATCGACGCTGGCCGGGTAGGCGCGTTGCTTGTTCTCCGAGACCAGCGCCGCGGCGGTGACCTGCGGGATCATGAAGCCGGAGTTGAGACCGGGCTTGGGGGTCAGGAACGCCGGCAATCCGGACAGCGCCGGATCCACCAGCATGGCGACGCGGCGCTCGCTGATCGAGCCGATCTCGCACACCGCCAGCGCCAGCATGTCGGCGGCGAAGGCCACCGGCTCGGCGTGGAAGTTGCCGCCGGACAGCGCCTCGCCGGTGTCGCTGAACACCAGCGGGTTGTCCGACACGCCGTTGGCTTCGGTGGCCAGGGTGGTGGCGGCCTGGCGCATCACGTCCAGCGCCGCGCCCATCACCTGCGGCTGGCAGCGCAGGCAGTACGGATCCTGCACGCGCACGTCGTTGTCGCGGTGCGAATCGCGGATCGCCGAGGCGTGCATCAAATCGCGCAGCGCCGCGGCGGTGGCGATCTGCCCGGGCTGGCCGCGCAGCGCGTGGATGCGCGGATCGAATGGGGTGTCCGAGCCTTTCGCGGCCTCGGTGGACAGCGCGCCGGCGACCAGCGCGGCATGGAACACGCGCTCGATCTCGAACAGCCCGGCCAGCGCGTAGGCGGTGGAGAACTGGGTGCCGTTGAGCAGGGCCAGGCCCTCCTTGGCGCCCAGCGTCAGCGGCTGCAGCCCGGCCTGGGCCAGCGCCTGCGCCGCCGGCAGGCGTGCGTCGCCGACGAAGGCCTCGCCGACCCCGAGCATCACCGTGGCCAGGTGCGCCAGCGGTGCCAGATCGCCGGAGGCACCGACCGAGCCCTGGCACGGCACCACCGGGATCACCTCGTGGCGCAGCAGCGCTTCCAGCAGCGCCAGCGTCTGCGGCTGCACGCCGGAGGCGCCCTGGGCAAGGCTGGCCAGCTTCAGTGCCATCATCAGCCGCACCACCGGCACCGGCATCGGCGCGCCGACCCCGGCCGCGTGCGACAGCACGATGTTGCGCTGCAGAGCCTCCAGGTCCTCGCGCTCGATGCGCACGCTGGCCAGCTTGCCGAAGCCGGTGTTGATGCCGTACACCGGCGCGCCGGTGGCGACGATCGCCTCCACGGTGCGCGCGCTGCGCAGCACCGCGTCGGCGCAGGCCGGGTCCAGGCGCACGCTGGCGCCGCGGTACACGGCGCGCCACTGCGCCAGGCTGACCGCGCCGGGGCGCAGCAGGATCTCGTCGTCGCTCATTGTCCTCTCCAGATACGCGCATGCAGCGGGTTGAAGCCCATGCGATAGACCAATTCGGCCGGTTCGGCGATGTCCCAGATCGCCAGGTCGCAGGCCAGCCCGGCGCGCAGCCGGCCGACCTGATCCTGGCGCCCGAGCGCGCGCGCCGCCTCGCGGGTGAAGCCGGCGATGCATTCGGCCACGGTCAGCCGGAACAGCGTCGCCGCCAGGTTCATCGCCAGCAGCGGGCTGGTCAGCGGCGAGGTGCCGGGGTTGCAGTCGGTGGCCAGCGCACGCGGCACGCCGGCGGCGCGCAGTGCGGCGATCGGCGGTAGCTGGGTGTCGCGGGTGAAATAGAACGCGCCCGGCAGCAGCACCGCGACGGTGCCGGCCGCGGCCATGGCGGCGACGCCGGCGTCGTCCAGGTATTCGACATGGTCGGCCGAGCGCGCGCCGTAACGCGCGGCCAGCGCCGCGCCGCCCTGGTTGGACAGTTGCTCGGCGTGGATCTTCAGCGCCAGGCCATGGCGTTGCGCGGCCTGGAACACCTGCTCGGTCTGCGCCGGGGTGAACGCGAGGTGCTCGCAGAACACGTCCACCGCCTCGGCCAGGCCCTGCGCGGCGACCGCCGGGATCATGCGCTCGCAGACCTCGTCGATATAGGCCTGGGCCTCGCCGCCGGGCGGCACCGCGTGCGCGCCGAGGAAGGTCGGCGATACCGCCACCGGGCGCAGCTCGCCCAGGCGCCGCGCCACGCGCAGCAGGCGCAGTTCGTCGTCCAGGGTCAGGCCGTAGCCGGACTTGATCTCCACCGTGGTCACGCCCTCGGCCAGCAGCGCGTCCAGTCGCGGCAGGCTGGCGGCGAGCAGGGCGTCCTCGTCGGCGGCGCGGGTGGCGCGCACCGTGGAGACGATGCCGCCGCCGGCGCGGGCGATGTCGGCGTAGCTGGCGCCGAGCAGGCGCTGCTCGAACTCGCCGGCGCGGTTGCCGGCATAGACCAGGTGGGTGTGGCAATCGATCAGGCCGGGACCGATCCAGCGCCCGCCGCAGTCGATGCTGCGCTGCGCCGACAGCGGGCCGGGCAACTGCGCGGCGGCGCCGGCGTAGACGATGCGGCCGTCGCGGCAGGCCACCACGCCGTCGTGGACCAGGCCCAATCCGCCGTCCTCGGCGTCCAGCGTCATCAGGTGCGCGTTGTGCCAGAGCGTGTCGCAGGGCATGGTCACGGGCAGGCTCGTCGGTTATTTTGTATATACAATATTGTGGTCGATGGAGGGTGTCCAGTGCAGACCCAGGCGCAGCAGCAGGCCAACGGCAACGCGGGATCGGGCGAATTCTGGTGCGCGCACGCGCTGCTGCCGCAGGGCTGGGCGCGCGACGTGCGCATCGGCGTGCGCGGCGGCCGCATCGCCACGGTGGAGCGCGACGTGGCCGCAGCCCTTGGCGATCAGCGCCTGGACATCGTGGTGACCGGGCTGGGCAATCTGCACAGCCACGCCTTCCAGCGCGGCATGGCCGGCCTGACCGAGATCGGCGGGCGCAGCGGCGACAGCTTCTGGAGCTGGCGCGAGCTGATGTACCGCTTCCTGCAGCGACTGAGCCCGGACGATCTGCAGGCCATCGCCGAGCAGGCCTACGTGGAGATGCTCGAGGCCGGCTTCACCCGGGTCGGCGAGTTCCATTACGTGCATCACGCCGCCGACGGCCAGCCCTACGCCGACCGCGCCGAGATGGCGCAGCGCCTGGCTGCCGCGGCACAGACCAGCGGTATCGGCATGACCCTGCTGCCGGTGTTCTACGCGCATGCCGACTTCGGCGGCGCCGCGCCGAACCCGGCGCAGCAGCGTCTGCTGCACGACGTCGACGGGTTCGCCGCACTGCTGGACGGCAGCCGCCGCGCCCTGCAGGGGCTGGACGACGCGGTGCTGGGCCTGGCCCCGCACAGCCTGCGCGCGGTCACCCCGGACGAACTGGCGACGCTGCTGCCGTTGTGCGGCGGCCCGGTGCACATCCATATCGCCGAGCAGACCCGCGAAGTCGACGCCTGCCTGGCCTGGAGCGGGCAGCGCCCGGTGCAATGGCTGCTGGCGCACGCGCCGGTGGATGCGCGCTGGTGCCTGGTGCACGCCACCCACGTCGACGCCGCGGAAGTGCAGGGCATCGCCGCCAGTGGCGCGGTGGTCGGGCTGTGCCCGATCACCGAGGCCAACCTCGGCGACGGCCTGTTCCCGATGCAGGACTTCCTGCGCGCCGGCGGCCGTTTCGGCGTGGGCTCCGACTCCAATGTGCTGATCGATGCGGCCGAGGAACTGCGCCTGCTCGAGTACGGCCAGCGCCTGAGCCTGCGCGGGCGCAACGTGCTCACCGGCGACACCGCGCTGTCCAGCGGCCGCTTCCTGTTCCAATCCTCCGCGCAGGGCGCGGCGCAGGCGCTCGGTGTCGAACACGGTCTGTGCGTGGGCGCCCCGGCCGATCTGGTCGAACTGGACGCCACGCATCCGGCCTTGCAGGCGCGCGACGGCGACGCCTGGCTCGACAGTTGGCTGTTCGCCGCGCGCGGCGGTGCGGTGCGTTCGGTCTGGCGCCACGGGCGTGCGCTGGTCCGCGAGGGCCGCCACCTGCAGCGCGAGGGCGTCGCCGCCCGCTACGCGCGTGCGCTGACCCGGTTGCTGGACGCATGAGCCGCGACCCGCGCGCGCTGTGCGCTGCCTGCCGCGGCACGAACTGCCGATGACGCCGGCCGCGCCGACGCTGCCGCTCAGCCAGCGCATCCGCCGCGACATCGAGGCGCACATCCGCAGCGGCGCGTGGCCGCCCGGCCATCGCATTCCGTTCGAGCACGAACTGATGGCGCAGTACGGCTGCTCGCGGATGACCGTCAACAAGGTGCTGGCGCTGCTCGCCGACGCCGGCATGATCGAGCGCCGCCGCCGCGCCGGTTCGTTCGTGGCGCGGCCGCATCCGCACATGGAGCAGGTGGCGCTGGAGATCCCGGATATCCCGGTCGAGGTCGCCGCGCGTGGCCATGCCTACCGTTTCGAACTGCTGGAGCGGCAGCAGCGCGCGCCGCGCGCGGCGTTGCCGCAGGAGGCCGAGGTCGCCGCGGGCGGCAGCCTGCTGGCGCTGCAATGCCTGCACTACGCCGACGGCCGTCCGTTCGCGCTGGAAGAGCGGGTGATCAATCCGGTGGCGGTGCCGGAGGCCTTGCAGATGGACTTCGCGGTGACCGTGCCCGGCAGCTGGCTGCTGCAGCACGTGCCGTGGACCCGCGCCGAACACCGCATCAGCGCGGTCGGCGCCAGCGCCGCGCAGGCGGCGCGCCTGCAGGTGCCGGCCGGCACCGCGTGTCTACTTATCGACCGCCGCACCTGGCGCGGCGAGCAGGCGGTGACCTTCGTGCGCCAGGTGTTCCTCGGCGACACCTACGATCTGGTCGCGCGGTTCTCGCCCGGCGCGCGCTGAGCTTGGCGCGTGGCGACTGCAGGCAACTCACGTACGCCGGCGCGACGAAGGTGTCCGTGGAAGGCCGTCGCGGCTGACGTTGCTCTTCCAGGACGCGACACGACGCGCGACGAGCACGGATGATGAGGCACGCGCAGTCGCCTCGCCGGTGCCCGATGCTGCGATGCCGCACGTTCGCCATACGCCGGCGTGCGTTTGTCCTGCCCGCCGCACTCTGGCAAGTTAACGCCAGGGCCGGGCGAGGGGCCGTGGCCGCGGAACGAGGGATGGTTCGGCATGACGTATTTCGTGACAGGCGCCACCGGTTTCATCGGCCGCTACCTGATGGCCAAGTTGATGCGGCGCAAGGGCGTCGTGCATGTCCTGCTGCGCAAGGAGTCGCAGCGCAAGTTCGATGCGCTGGTGCGCGAGCAGGGCTGGGATCCCAAGCGCCTGGTGGTGCTGCACGGCGACGTCGGCGCGGCGTACTGCGGGCTGACCGCGGCGCAGCGCAAGACGCTGCACGGCAAGGTCAAGCATTTCTTCCACCTGGCTGCGCTGTACGATCTCACCGCCAAGGCCGAGGACCAGCGCATCGCCAACCTCGACGGCACCCGCAATGCGCTGGAACTGGCCGCGCAGATCGGCGCCGGCATCTTCCACCACACCAGTTCGATCGCGGTGGCCGGGCTGTACCCGGGCATCTTCCGCGAGGACATGTTCGAGGAAGCCGAGGGCCTGGACGATCCCTACCTGCGCACCAAGCACGATGCCGAGGCGCTGGTGCGCGCCGAGACCCGGATCAAGTGGCGCATCTACCGCCCGGCGATGGTGGTCGGCGATTCGCGCACCGGCGCCATCGACAAGATCGACGGCCCGTACTACTTCTTCCCGCTGATCAAGAAACTGCGCCAGCTGCTGCCGCCGTGGGCGCCGATGCTGGGCATCGAGGGCGGGCGGATCAACCTGGTGCCGGTGGACTTCGTCGCCGACGCGATGGACCACATCGCGCACAAGCCCAAGCTCGACGGCCACACCTTCCACCTCACCGACCCCGAGCCGCTGCGCGTGGGCGAGGTGCTCAACGTGTTCTGCCGTGCCGGCCACGCCCCGGAGATGACCCTGCGGGTGGACGCGCGCATGTTCGCGTTCGTGCCCTCCAGCATCCGCGCCGCGGTCGGCAGCCTGCCGCCGATCCGCCGTTTCACCGGCATGCTGTTGCGCGACTTCCGCATCCCGCGCGAGGTGCTGAAGTTCATCACCTATCCCACGCGTTTCGACAGCCGCGAGACCGAGCGCGCGCTCAAGGGCAGCGGCATCGCCGTGCCGCGGCTGGAAGACTACGCCTGGCGCCTGTGGGACCACTGGGAACGGCACCTGGACCCGGACCTGTTCGTCGACCGTTCGCTCAAGGGCAAGGTCCGCGGCAAGGTGGTGCTGATCACCGGCGGTTCCTCGGGCATCGGCCTGGCCACCGCGCAGCGCGTCGCCGAGGCCGGCGCCATCACCGTCATCGTGGCCCGCGGCGAACAGGAACTGCATGCCGCACGCGATGCGATGAACGCCAAGGGCGGCAAGGTCTTCGCCTACACCGCCGACCTGTCGGACCTGGCCGATTGCGACCGCCTGCTCAAGACCGTGCTGGACGCGCATGGCCACGTCGACGTGCTGATCAACAATGCCGGCCGCTCGATCCGCCGCTCGATCGAACTCAGCTACGACCGCTTCCACGATTTCGAGCGGACCATGCAGCTGAACTACTTCGGCAGCCTGCGCCTGATCATGGGCGTGTTGCCGGGCATGACCGCGCGGCGCAAGGGCCACATCATCAACGTCAGCTCGATCGGCGTGCTGGCCAACTCGCCGCGCTTCTCCGCCTACGTCGCCTCCAAGGCGGCGCTGGACGCCTGGAGCCGCTGCGCGCAGGGCGAGCTGTCGGGCAAGGGCATCAGCTTCACCACGGTCAACATGCCGCTGGTGAAGACCCCGATGATCGCCCCGACCAAGATGTACGACAGCGTGCCGACACTGAGCGTGGACGAGGCCGCCGACCTGATGGTCAAGGCGATCATCGAACGCCCCAGTCGCGTGGCCACGCGCCTGGGCATCTTCGCCGCCCTGGTCAACGCCGTCGCGCCGAAGGCCTACGAGGTAGTGATGAACACCGCCTTCGAACTGTTCCCCGACTCGGCCGCGGCCAAGGGCGACCGCAAGGCGCTACGCGAGACCAAGCCCAGCCAGGAGCAGATCGCGTTTGCGGCGTTGATGCGGGGCGTCCATTGGTAGGAGCTGGGAATCGGGAATGGGGAGTAGGGAATCGGAACAGCGCTGGCTGCACGCGGTGCGGGTTCTGTCCTGTCAGGCAGGAACGTCACGGGTGCATGCTCGTCGCGTGCCGATAGCCCGCTCTACCGATTCCCGATTCCCGATTCCCCAATCCCCGCTCAAAACGTCCTACATTGCCGCCACCGCACCGGTTCCTCGTGGCCGGGGCGCGGGTTGAGCTGGATGCGGACGGTGCGCAGGGATGGGTAGCGCTCCACTTCCTTGCAGATGCGCGGCCACACCTGGGCGTCGTCGCCGCTGCGGTCGACCACCAGGGTCATTTGCGTCTGCCAGATGCCGCGGATCACGCCCGGGGTGGCGGCCAGGGCCTTGGAGAGTTCCTGGCGGTTGCGCTGTTCGGTGGCGGGATCGGGGTCGGCCAGGTCGCCGGCGTCGTCCAGCGCCGGTTGGGGCGCGGCAGCGGTGGTGCTCGTTGGCGTGGTTGCGGCCGGCGTAGGCGCGGCTGCGGCAGCGGCAGCGGGCGTAGGCGATGACGCTGTTGCGGCCACGGCTGTCGGAGGCTCTGCGGGCTGCTGCAACGCCAGCGCACCGACGCCGGTCACCACGCCCAGGGCGAGCGAGGCCAGGCCGGCGATGGCGATGTGGCGCTGCGCGCGGCGGCGGCTGGCGCCGATCACGCCGTCTTCCAGTTCGCTGGGCAGGTAGGGCTTGAGCATCGGCCAGATGCGCGGGCCGTCGAGGATTTCCACCGCCTGCTTCTCGGCCGCGGCGATGCCGTCGCGCTGCACCTTGCCCTCGGTGATCAGGATGCCGCCCTGCGCGCCCATCAGCCGTGCCGCCGCGCCCAGTTCGTTGACCGCGGCCGAGCCGATCCGGTAGGCCCGGCCGTGCTTGCACGACAGCAGCCAGCGCGCCTCGCCTCGGGTCATCACGAAGTCGCTTTGCGGTTCCTGGCTCGTGTGCTCGTCGACGGTGGCGTCCTGCAGGTCGCGCTGTTCGCGCATCGCGCGCCGCACCATGTAGGAGAAATCGCGCCAGTGCAGGCCGGCCAGCGCATGCAGTCCGGCGCTAGCCTCATTCTCGCGGCGCCGTACCAGCCACAGGTAGAGGCTGGCCGCCAGCCATGCCGCGACTGCCAAGATCGCTGCCGCTATCCAGGAAAACATGCTCGCACCCGCACACGCGCCGTAAGGAAGTCAGTGTATCGCCAGCGTGTCACGGCGCCGGCAAGGCGACAGCGGTGGACGGCGGACAAAAAAGACCCGCCAGTCCGAAGCCGAGAGGGGAGGGGAGCAAACGGTCTTCTGATGGACTGGCGGGTCCGTTTCGATTGTCTGGAAAAACGTGCTGCTTTGCAACAATCCGGTTACTCGGCCGGGGTCGGCGTCTCGCTGCGCTTGCGGCTGGCGCGCTTGGGCGCGGCCGCGCGCTTGGCTGGCGCGACCTTGGCGACCACCGGGCCGGCAGGTCGGCGCGCCGGTGCTGCGCGCTTGGCGGCGCCGGCGGGCGACGCCGTGGACTTCCTGGCGGCCTTCTTCGCCGCCGGCGCCTTGCCCGCCGCCTGCGTGGCACGGCCGCCGCGCAGATGCCGCAGTTCGCCATTGAGCGCGTCCACGCGCTCGATCAGCGCACCCAGGTCCTCGCGGCTGGGGACTTCCAGGCGGCGCAGCGCGCGCTGCACGCGGTCCTCGAACACCTTCTCCAGGCGGTCCCAGGTGTCGGCGGCGCGCTCGCGGGCCTGGCCGACCCGGTTCTCCACCGCATCGCGCACCGCATCGACCCCGCCGCCGGCCAGTTTGCGGGTGCTCTGCTCCAGGCTCAGGCCTTCCTTCACCAGGGTCTCGAACAGCTTGCCGCCCTCGGCCTGCGCACGGCCGAACGCGCCGACCCCGGCCAGCCAGACCTGCTGCGCCGATTCGCCCAGGCGCTTGGACAGCTTTTCCGCCTGCGCCTGCAGGGTGTCGTCGGCAGCGGCGGTGCTGCGCTTCTTGCGGGCGGACTTCTTCAGAGTGGCCATGACGGTGCGGTTCCTTCGGCGGGTGAGTGGCGGGGTTCGAGACTCGGGACTGTGACTAGAGTAATCACACCAGCGTGCGCAGGACGTGCGCGGGGAGCGATGGCGACGTCGGTCGGCGCTGCACGCTACGCCTCCGGCGAACGGCGGGTGCGGCGCTTGGCGCGGCGGCCGGCGATGACCTGGTCGACGTCGTCCAGCGCACGCCGCAGGCGCGCGGTGGTCTCGGTCATGCGCCGCGGCTGCACGTCCACACCATCGAGGAAGGTGCGCTTGCGGTCATTGAGGATATCGTGGCGCAGCGCGATGCCGTGAGCGGCCAGCAGCGGTTCCAGCGTCTGCGCGTTGCGGCGCAGGTCCGACAGGGTGTTGCGGTAGGCGAGCTGGCACACGCGGTGGCGCGCGGCGTAGCTGAAGAGATTGGTGAAGAACAGCTCGCCGTTGTCGGCGTTGGGCTCGAAGACCAACTGATCCACCTGCGGGTACTGTCGCGCGTACTTCTCCAGCCCCACCTGCATGCGCGATTGCAGCAGGGTGCGGAAGGTCTGCGACAGCACCGCCGGCAGGCCACCGGCGAGCAGCCGCGCGCGGTCGATGTGGCCATTGCGGCGCGGCGCGTGGGTGGCGTCGTAGGGCACCAGCGGGTTGATCCCGATCATCAGGTCGATGCCGCGCTCCAGCAAGGTGGAGGCATGCATGGTGCGGCGCAGCGCACCGTCCACGTAATGGTGGCCGTCGATCTGCACCGGCGGATACAGCCCCGGCAGCGCCGCGCTGGCCTGGATCGCCAGCGAGATCGGCACGTGGTCCATGCCCGGCTCGCCGAAGCGCACCGCACGACCGCTGTCCAGGTCCACCGCGACCACGAACAGATTGGCGTCGAGGTCGCGGAAATCGTTGCTGCGGCCGCGGCGGCTGAACACGTCCTGCAGGAAACGCTCGACCCCGGCGTTGTCGAACAGGCCGCTGGGCACCAGTCCGCCGAAGCGGGTGATCAGGTCCGACCAGCGGGTCTTGCGCGGTTCGGTGAGCAGGTCGTGCCACCAGCCGTAGGCCAGCCCCGGCAGTGTCGCGGCACGGCGCAGATACTCGTAGACGTTGGGTCGCAGGAAGTCTTCCGGGCGGAACCGCGCATCGTCGCTGTTGCCGGTGACGAAGATCCGGCAGATCTCGGCACTGCTGATGCGGTTGGCCAGACCGGCGGTCAGGAAGGCGCCGGAGCTGACGCCCACGTAGCAATCCAGGCGGGTCAGGTCCAGTCCGTCCAGCGCTTCGTCCAGGGCACGCAGCGCACCGAGGCCGTACATGCCGCCGATCGGGCCGCCGCCGGCGATGGCCAGGCCGATGCGGCCGTTGGAATGGGGACGGGGCGAGGCGCTGTGGAGGGAAAGCATGCGCGGTCCGCAGGAGGCAGTGGCGCGAGTGTAGCCGAGCGCCGTGACGCTTGCGGTCGTGCCGGGCTGCGACCATCATCGGCGCCCATGGCGCGCAGCACTCCCGTCCTGGAACGACTCGGCCGCCGCCTGGCGTGGCACCAGGCGCTGCACGACCCCGCGCGCGAACCGCGCAATGCGCTGCGCTGGCTGCAGGAACTGCGGCGCTGGCAATCGGAGCGGCTGGAGCACAGCTTCGAGCATTTCCTGGAGGATCCGCAGCGGCGTCCGGCGGCGATGTTCTTTCTCACCGACGTCTATGGCGACCGCGACTTCAGCCGTCGCGACGCCGACATCGTCAAGGTGTTGCCGATGATGCAGCGGCTGATGCCGGCGTCGTTGCTGGACACGGTCGCCGACGGCATCGAGCTGGGTGCGCTGACCCACGCTCTGGACCTGCGCATGGCCGAGGCGCTGCAGGCCCTGGCGCCGCGGCGCAAGCGCCTGGACGAAGCGTTGTATGCCGAAGCCTATCGGCAGACCGGGCTACCCCGGCTGCGCCAGCGCCAGATCGACCTGATCGCCCGCGTCGGCCTGGGCCTGGCCAAGGCGGTGCACACACCCGGCGTGCGCATGCTGCTGCGCTTCGCCCGCGGCCCGGCCAAGGCAGCGGGGTTGTCGGAACTGCAGGGATTCCTGGAGCGGGGTTTCGACGCGTTCTCCAAGCTGGGCGATGCCGAGGGGTTCATCGGCGATATCGAGACCACCGAGCGCGCCGTGTCGGAACGATTGTTCGCGGGCGATCCGGATCCGTTTGCGTTGGAGTGAGTGAGCGGCCGGACCCTCACCCCAACCCCTCTCCCGACGGGAGAGGGGCTTTGGCTGCTCCCTTCTCCCGCCGGGACCATGGCCCCCTTTTGCGGGGGAAGGTGCCCCGAAGGGGCGGATGAGGGTACGTGCGAAGCCTCGTGCAACTGATCGCGTCAGCGCTTGCTACCGCACCCTCACCCCAACCCCTCTCCCGAGGGGAGAGGGGCTCGATGCACTGATCAGCCCAGCTTTTCCGACAGCACGCGACGAATCTCGCTTTCCACCGTGCCCTTCATCGCCGACAGCAGGAAGCCCAGTTCGGCAGTCACGTGCACCTGCTTGGGCAGCAGTTCGATGCGTCCGTCCACGCCCGAGCGCGAGAACAGCAGGGAATCGCCATCCCAGTGCGATTCCAGGTCGAAGCGCTCGGACAGTTTCTTGGCGGCGGTTTCGATGGCCTTGCGGGCCTGCGCGGGGGTCTTGTCGTGGTCGTGGCGGATGTCGATGCTGGACATGCTGGCTCCTGTGCGGGCGGGTGCCCGCGTGAACGATCAGGCATTGTGCGTATGCGCGGTGCATTGTCCAGCGCGCGCGCTTCTGCACTCGCAGGCAACCTGCTAGGCTGCCCGCCGTGCACGATCTGCAAGTCCATTTCAGCAACCGCCAACATCCCGACCGGCCCCTGCGCGCGGGCGTGCATCGCATCGTGCGGTTGGCCTCCGGCCAGGTCAGCGTGGTCGACGACACCCAGGGCGCATTGCTGCTGGCGCAGTTCTGCCTGGACCGGCGCGGTCTGTGGCTGCAGGTCGCCAACGGCAGCCGCGGCATTCACGTCAACGGCCGCCCGGTGCGGCGCATGGCGCTGCTGCGCGCCGGCGACGCGGTCTACGCCGACGGCGTCGAAATGGTGGTGCAGGGCAAGTGCGAGCCGCTGCAGCGCCTGCCTGAGGTCAGCGAGGCCGAGTACGACGATCCGCGCCTGGTCCTGCGCGGCGTCGGCGGTCCGCACCATGGCCGCAGTTTCACCGTGGACCGGGTGCGCAGCATCGGCCGTCTGCGCGAGTGCGACATCCGCATCGACGATCCGGCCTGCGCCGAGCAGCACGCGCGCCTGGAACGGCATGGCGAGCGGGTGCTGCTGCGCGGCTTCGGCGAGGCGCAGACCCAGGTCAACGGCGTGGCCGTGCGCAGCTGCTGGCTGCAGCCCGGCGACCAAGTGGTGTTCGATGCCCAGCACCGCTTCGTGCTGGAGGTCCCGCAGGTCGTCGGTGCCGAGCCGCTGCGCGACGACCCGGCCTTGGCTGCGTTGGCGCTGACCCCGGCGGTGGCGCCACGTCCGGCCACCGCGCGGCGCTGGCCGTGGCTGTTGCTCAGTGCCTTGCTGCTGGCCGCCGCGCTCAGCGGGCTGCTGTGGTTCGGCGCGCGCTGAGCGCCCGCCAGCCGCGCCAGCCCAGCAGCACCGCCAGGATCGCCGCGTACAGCAGCGGTTCGCGGATGTCCGATTTCACCAGCCACCAGAAGTGCAGCACGGCGAGTACGCCGATCGCATAGATCGCCTTGTGCAACTTGCCCCAGTTGCGCTTGAGCCGGCGCATCCAGCCCTGGGTGGAGGTGACCGCCAGCGGCACCAGCAGCAACCAGGCCAGGAAGCCGACGGTGATGTACGGGCGTTTGACGATCTCCTCGAAGATCTGCGTCCAGTAGCCGCGCAGGTCCAACCCCAGATAGGCCGCCAGATGCACGGTCGCGTAGAAGAACGCGTACAGCCCGAGCATGCGCCGGAAACGCAGCAGCACCGATTGCCCGGTCAGCTGCCGCAGCGGGGTGATGGCCAGGGTCAACAGCAGCAGCCGCAGCGCCCACAACCCGGTGCGGTGCTCGACCTCGGCCACCGGATCGGCACCGAGCGCATCGCTGCCGGTCTGCCACACCTGCCAGAACTGCCAGCCCAGGTACGCCATCGGCGCCAGCGCCAGCGCATGCACCACCGCCTTGGCAGCGATCAACGAAGCGGAGGTCTTAGCCATGCGCCGTCATCGCGCCGTGTTGGCACAGGTGCCACGCGGCACGCCGACTGCGATTCCAGCCGTCGCGCGAGGCAACCACCAGGCGCCGCGCTTTTCCCATTCCCGATTCCCAGTTCCCCATTCCCAGCCTCTCCTCAATACCATTTCTTCAGATCCATCCCCGCATACAGCGACGCCACCTGATCGGCATAGCCGTTGAACGGGCGGGTGGGAATGCGCTCGGCGAACAGCTTGCTGGCCTTGCCGGCGATACGGCGCTCGGTCTTCTGGCTCCAGCGCGGATGGTCCACCGCCGGATTGACGTTGGAGAAGAAGCCGTACTCGGAGGGTTGCAGCTCGTGCCAGGCGGTTTCCGGCATGCGCTCGACGAAGCGGATCTCGACGATCGACTTGATGCTCTTGAAGCCGTACTTCCACGGCACCACCAGCCGCAGCGGCGCGCCGTTCTGCTGCGGCAGCGGCTTGCCGTACAGGCCGGTGGCGAGCAGGGTCAGCGGGTGCATGGCCTCGTCGATGCGCAGGCCTTCCTTGTACGGCCAGTCGATCGAGCTGTAGCGGATGCCGGGCATCTGCTTGGGATCGGCCAGGGTGGTGAAGGCGACATACTTGGCCTTGGAGGTCGGCGCGAAGCGCTTGAGCACGTCGCCCAGCGGCACGCCCAGCCACGGGATCACCATCGACCAGCCTTCCACGCAGCGCAGCCGGTAGATCCGCTCCTCGGGCGTATGGCCCTTGAGCAGGTCGTCCAGGGACAGCGTGCCGGGCTTCTCGCATTCGCCGGACACCTTCACCGACCATGGCGAGGTGCGCAGGGTCTTGGCCGCCTTCGACGGATCGGTCTTGTCGGTGCCGAATTCGTAAAAGTTGTTGTAGCTGGTCACGTCCTCGTAGCGGGTCAGCTCCTCGTTGGTGCGGAACCCGCTGCGCGCCTGCTCCGGCGTCACCACGGTCTTGGGCGGGGCCGGCGGCTCGGCGTCGGCGCAGCCGACCAGGCCAGCCACCGGGGTCAGCGCCAGGGCCTGCAGCAGGCGCCGCCGGTCGCGGTAGACCGCCTCGTCGGTGATCTCGCGGCTGGGGACGGTGAGGGCATCGCGCAACGACATGGCGGACTCCTGGAGCGAAGGGGGCGAGCAGTGGCGGGGACTTCACCACAGACTACGCATGCGCAGGGCGAATGGATGCAAATGCAACCTAAATTGCCCGGGCCGCAAGCTGTTGCGCTGCGGCATACTAGGGGTCCTGTCCGATAGGTGCCCCATGACGCGCGCGTTCAATTTCAGTGCCGGCCCCGCTGCCTTGCCGGAATCGGTCCTGCGCCAGGCGCAGGCGGAGATGTTGGAGTGGAACGGCGTGGGCGCCTCGATCGTGGAGCTGAGCCACCGCGGCGCCGAGTTCATGGAGGTTGCGGCACAGGCCGACGCCGACTTGCGCCGGCTGATCGGCATTCCCGACGACTATGCCGTGCTGTTCCTGGCCGGTGGCGCCACCACCCAGCAGGCGCTGCTGGCGCTGAACTTCGCCGCGCCCGGGCAGACCGTGGACTACGTGGTGACCGGGCACTGGGGCAAGACCGCGATCAAGCAGGTCGGGCCGTACGTCGACGTGCACGTGGCCGCCAGCAGCGAGGCCGACGGCTTCCGCGACATCCCGCCGCGCGCGGCCTGGCAGTTGCGCGACGATGCCGCCTACGTGCACATCACCGCCAACGAGACCATCCACGGCGTGGAGTTCCGCGACACGCCCGACGTCGGCGACGTGCCGCTGTTCGCCGACTTCAGCTCCAGCATCGCCTCCGAGCCGATCGACGTCTCCAGGTACGCGCTGATCTACGCCGGCGCGCAGAAGAACCTCGGCCCGGTCGGCGTCACCGTGGTGATCATCCGCCGCGACCTGCTCGAACGCGCCGGCCAGCCGCGCGCGGACATCTTCGATTACCGCTCGCATGTGGCGCGCGACTCCATGCTCAACACGCCGCCGACCTGGAACTGGTACCTGGCCGGGCTGGTGTTCAAATGGATGCTGGCCGAGGGCGGCGTGGAGGCGTTCGCCGCGCGCAACCAGGCCAAGTCGGCGCTGGTGTATTCGGCGATCGACGCCTCCGGCGGCTTCTATCGCAACGAAGTCGCGGCGGCGGTGCGCTCGCGGATGAACATCCCGTTCTTCCTGCCGGACGAGACCCTGACCACGCGCTTCGTCGCCGAGTCCAAGGCGGCCGGATTGCTGGCGCTGAAGGGCCACAAGGCGGTCGGCGGCATCCGTGCGTCGCTGTACAACGCCATGCCGCTGGCCGGTGCGCAGGCACTGGTTGCGTTCATGCGCGACTTCCAGCAGCGCCACGGCTGAGTCGCCGATTTTTGTAGGAGCGGCTTCAGCCGCAACCGGATCGCTGCGGCGATCCGGACCACCGAGGAACCCCCGATCCATGGCCGCAAAGCCGAAGAAATCTCCCTCCGCCGACGCCAAGCCGGCCAAGCCCGCGAAACCCGCCGCCACGCCGGCCCTGGCCGACGTGCGCGCCAAGATCGACGAGATCGACCGCAACATCCAGGCGCTGATCGCCGAGCGCGCGCAGTTCGCGCACCAGGTCGGCAAGGCCAAGGGCAAGCTCGCCGCGGCGGTGGACTATTACCGGCCCGAGCGCGAAGCGCAGGTGCTGCGCATGGTGGTCGACCGCAACCAGGGCCCGCTCAGCGACGAAGTGCTGGTGCACGTGTTCCGCGAGATCATGTCCGCGTGCCTGGCGCAGCAGGAGCCGCTGAAGATCGGCTACCTGGGGCCGGAAGGCACCTTCAGCCAGCAGGCGGTGCTCAAGCACTTCGGCCGCTCGGCGGTGGGCCTGCCGATGGCCACCATCGAGGAGGTGTTCCAGGAAGTGGAAAGCGGCAACGCCGATTTCGGCGTGGTGCCGGTGGAGAACTCGGGGCAGGGCACGATCCAGGTCACCCTGGACATGTTCCTGACCTCCAACCTGAAGATCTGCGGCGAGACCGAGCTGCGCGTGCACCAGTTCCTGCTCTCGCGCAGTGGGCGGCTGGACGCGATCGAGCGGATCTACGCGCATCCGCAGTCGTTCGCGCAGACCGCCGGCTGGCTGCGCGCGAATCTGCCCAAGGTGGAGAAGATTCCGGTCTCCAGCAACGCCGAGGGCGCGCGCCGGGCGCGCAATGCCGACGATGCGGCGGCGATCGGCGGGGAGAGTGCGGCGCATGTGTATGCGCTGAAGAAGGTCATCATGAAGTCGATCGAGGACGACGCGGACAACACCACGCGCTTCCTGGTGATCGGGCGGCAGATCTTCCCGCCGTCGGGGCACGATCGTACGTCGGTGCTGGTGTTCATCCACGACAAGCCGGGTGCGTTGTTCGATGTGCTCAGTCCGTTCGCGCGGCATGGGATCAGCATGAATCGGATCGAGTCGCGGCCGTCGCATCAGGCGAAGTGGGAGTACGGGTTCTTCATCGATCTGGCGGGGCATGTGGAGGATGAGGCGATGAAGTTGGCGTTGGCGGAGTTGAAGGCGCATTCGGCGCAGATCAAGGTGTTGGGGTCGTATCCGGTGGCGGTGCCTTGATTTGGTTCCGCGGTTGCTTCGTCTCTAACCGCTGCAGGGCGCTTTGGTCACTAGGAGATGTGCACCTGTAGGAGCGGCTTCAGCCGCGACGGGGCATTCCCTGGAATGTGAAACCGCTTCTTCAGCAGCAACAGCTTTAACGGCAATAGCTTTCGCGCTGACGCGCGAGTCACTTTTCTTTGCTTGTGCAAAGAAAAGTAACCAAAAGAAACACACCCCCGGGCGGGCTGCCCCGCGCTGCGCGCGGGGTCCGCGGACACGACGGGAATTTTCGGAAGGCACATCCATGTGCCTGCCGAAAACGACGCGCATCCTGCGCGTCGCCCCTCACGGGGTTTTACCCGCCATGTCCGCCAGCCCTCACGGGGGATTGAAAGCAACAGCAAAAGCCAGAACAACAGCAAGAGCAACAGCAACAGCAACAGCAACAGCAACAGCAACAGCAAGGGCAACGGCGGTGGCTGACTTGGTGTAGGCATCGTGGCAGCAGCGCAAGCGCGCTGTAGCGGCGCCGATGTCGCCGGGTGGTGGTGAATCTTCGGGTGGTTGGACTTTCAGGAACGATGATGAGCAACGAGCAAGGCTGGATCGCAACGCGCGGCACTGCGCTGCAGGGCACGCTGACGGTGCCGGGGGACAAGTCGGTGTCGCACCGGGCGGTGATGTTCGCGGCGTTGGCCGATGGCACGTCGCGGATCGAGGGGTTTCTCGAGGGCGAGGACACGCGTTCGACCGCGGCGATCTTCGCGCGGCTCGGGGTGCGGATCGAGACGCCGTCGCCGTCGCAGCGTGTCGTGCATGGCGTGGGCGTGGATGGGTTGCAGGCGCCGCAGGGCGAGCTGGATTGCGGGAACGCCGGCACCGGCATGCGTCTGCTCGCCGGGCTGCTCGCGGCGCAGCCGTTCGACAGCGTGCTGGTCGGCGATGCATCGCTGTCCAGGCGGCCGATGCGCCGGGTCACCGAGCCGCTGGCGCTGATGGGCGCGCGCATCGACACCGAGGCCAATGGCGTGCCGCCGCTGCGCATCCATGGCGGCCAGCCGCTGCGCGGCATCGACTTCGTCTCGCCGGTGGCCAGCGCCCAGGTCAAGTCGGCGGTGCTGCTGGCCGGTCTGTATGCCGACGGTGTCACCACGGTGCAGGAGCCGCATCCCACCCGCGACTACACCGAGCGCATGCTGTCCGCGTTCGGCGTGGACATCGAGTTCGCGCCCGGCCAGGCGCGGCTGCGCGGCGGCCAGCGTCTGCGCGCCACCGATATCGCGGTGCCGGCGGACTTCTCCTCGGCGGCGTTCTTCATCGTCGCCGCCAGCATCATTCCCGGCTCGGACATCACCCTGAAGGCGGTCGGGCTCAATCCGCGCCGTACGGGTCTGCTGGCCGCGCTGCGCTTGATGGGCGCGGACATCGTCGAGCACAACCACAGCGAGCACGGCGGCGAGCCGGTGGCCGACCTGCGGGTGCGCTACGCGGCGCTGCGCGGCGCTACGATTCCCGAGAGCGTGGTGCCGGACATGATCGATGAGTTCCCGGCGCTGTTCGTCGCCGCCGCCGCCGCCGACGGCCAGACCGTGGTCAGCGGTGCGGCGGAGCTGCGGGTCAAGGAGTCGGACCGCCTGGCGGCGATGGCCACCGGGCTGCGCAGCCTCGGCATCGTCGTCGATGAGACCCCGGACGGCGCCACCATCCACGGCGGCACGCTGGGCGCCGGGACCATCGAGAGCCACGGCGACCATCGCATCGCCATGGCCTTCGCCATCGCCGGGCAACTGGCGCAGGGCGAGGTGCGGATCCAGGACGTGGCGAACGTGGCGACGTCGTTCCCGGGTTTCGACACGTTGGCGCGGGGCGCGGGCTTCGCGTTGCGCACCGCCTGATCGCCTGCGCAGCCCCGGCCGCGTGCAAGCGCGGCCGGGGGAAGAGGCAAGTCGGGTTGTCGAAACGTCAGCGCGTCGGCTGCGGACGCGGCGGATCGCTGGCGGGTGTGGACTGGGTAGCGCGGTAGCCGCTGCCGTCGTCGTCGCGGTCCACCGCCAGCCACCAGCAGGCCACCGCCAGAGCCAGTGCGATCACGATCATCCAGGCCCACGGCGACCCGCGATCGGCCCGCGCATGCACTTCACCGCGCGCAGACGACGGGCGGGCGGGGCGCTTCCACGCGTCCAGCGGCTGTGTCGACTTGTACGGGGTGGGCATGGCGGCAACTCCGGTGCCGTGGGACGGGTCCAGTGTCACCCAGGACATGCCTCAGGGGTGTCACCCCGATGTGAACGCCGCCCGCGCGTCCGGGCGGCGGTTCAGTTACGGACCCGGCTTGAAGTCGAACGGAATCTCGATGCTGGCCGGCACTGCACGGCCGTTCTGCTGCGCCGGGCGGAACTTCCAGCGGCGCACGGTTTCCATCGCCGCGCGGTCCAGATCGCGCGAGCCGCTGCGCCGGAGCAGGGCCACGCCGGCGGGCGCACCGCTGGCATCGACCTCGACCCGCACCACTACCGTGCCGGCATCGCCGCGGCGCAGCGCCGCCGGGGGATAGCGCGGCGGCGGGGTCTGCCCTTCCAGCGGCACCGGGCGGTTGCCCGGTGCCAGCGCGGTGGCCGTGTTGCCAGCGACATCGCCGCCTGCGGCCGGTGCCGGCGCTTCTGTGGTCGGCGGCGGCGCCGGTGTGGTCTCCACCAGCTTCGGCGCGTCGCCGGCGGGGGCCGGCTTGGCCTGCGGCATGCTGCTGGCGGCGCTGCCGGCGGGCAGCGGCTCGGGCAGCGGCTTCACCTGTTCGGTGTCCTGCTGCACCTGCTGCGCCGGCTGCGGCTTGTAGAAATCGTTGTCCTTGCGTCCGACCAGCCACACCACCAGGAACAGCAGCAGGCCGGCGGCGAAGGCGATGCCGACGATCGCGAGCAGGCGCCGCGGCAGATGCAGCACGATGCCGGGCTTGGAGGACGAGGGCGACGTGGACATGGGACTCACCGTAGGGAACCGTTCGATTCTGGCATAGCCGCAGTGAATCGCGCGCCGCGGCGGGCGCGAGTCGGCAAAACCGCGACGGACAGGCGATAATCCCGGGTTCGTTCCCCTGGCACCCCGCGCCCATGCTCGATCCCGCTCTGCTTCGCCAACAGCCCGCCGACCTCGCCGAGCGCCTGCGCACCAGTCGCGGCTATGCGCTGGACGTGGCCGCCCTGGAGGCCCTGGAGGCCGACCGCAAGCGCATCCAGGTGCGGACCCAGGAACTGCAGAGCCTGCGCAACAGCCGCTCCAAGGCGATCGGCCAGGCCAAGGCCAAGGGCGAGGACGCGAGTGCGCTGATGGCCGAAGTGGCCGGCTTCGGCGACGAGCTAAAGGCCTCCGAGCAGCGCCTGGACGAGATCCGCGCGCAGCTGGAGACGCTGGCGCTGGAGATTCCCAACCTGCCGCAGGCCGACGTGCCGGTGGGCAAGGACGAAGCCGACAACGTCGAACTGCAGCGCTGGGGCAGCCCGCGCAGCTTCGATTTCGAGGTCAAGGACCACGTCGAACTCGGCGCGCGCCACGGTTGGCTGGACGGCGAGGCGGCGGCCAAGCTGTCGGGCGCGCGCTTCACCGTGCTGCGCGGGCCGATCGCGCGCCTGCACCGCGCCCTGGCGCAGTTCATGCTGGACCTGCACACCGGCCCGCACGCCTACCAGGAAACCAATGTGCCGGTGATCGTCAACGCCGACAGCCTGTACGGCACCGGCCAGTTGCCGAAGTTCGAGGAAGACATGTTCGCCACCGCGCTGGGCGAACAGAAGCGCTACCTGATCTCCACCTCGGAGATCTCGCTGACCAACCTGGTGCGCGACGAGATCGTCGAGGCCGAGCGCCTGCCGTTGCGCATGACCGCGCACTCACTGTGCTTCCGCTCCGAGGCCGGCAGCGGCGGCCGCGACACCCGCGGCATGATCCGCCAGCACCAGTTCGAGAAAGTGGAACTGGTCAGCGTGTGCCGCCCGGAAGACAGCGCCGCCGAACACGAGCGCATGACCCGCTGCGCCGAAGTGGTGCTGGAAACGCTCGGCCTGCCGTACCGCAAGATGCTGCTGTGCACCGGCGACATGGGCTTCTCGGCCAGCAAGACCTACGACCTGGAAGTCTGGCTGCCGTCGCAGCAGACCTATCGCGAGATTTCCTCCTGCTCCAACTGCGGCGACTTCCAGGCGCGGCGCATGCAGGCGCGCTGGCGCAACCCCGCCACCGGCAAGCCCGAGCTGCTGCACACGCTCAACGGCTCCGGCACCGCGGTCGGCCGCGCCATGATCGCGGTGATGGAGAACTACCAGAACGCCGACGGCTCGATCACCGTGCCCGACGCGCTGCGCCCGTACATGGGCGGGGCCGAGCGGATCGGCTGATCGCTCGGGCCCGGGGCGTCGGCCCCGGGCGCGCCTCGCGTCGCCGTTGCTGCGGCGACGTCCTCCTGTCCGTCCCTGCGCTCAGGCAACGTGTCCTGATGCGGGCAGTGCCCCGCCTTGCGCCACGGTGGGGCGTCGACCCGGACGGGGCAGGGCGTTCGCATGCAGTGCCCGCTGCAGCACGCGCCGCAGCGGCGTTCCGCGTGCGCCGAGCTCCCGTCCCCGTCACTTCGCGCTAGCCCGGCCGGGGTTACCCTGCGTCCGTCTCTATCCGTGCCTGAGCCACCGCGCGAGCGCGACGGGCGTCCCTGCAGCGCAAATCGTTGTAGGAGTAGAATGAACCGGATCCGATTGTCCCCATCGTTCTAAATATCGAAAGAACATGCACGACCTCAACGATCTGTACTACTTCGCCATGGTGGTCGACCACGGCGGGTTCGCCGCCGCCGAGCGCGCCCTGGGCATCCCCAAGTCGCGCCTGAGCCGCCGCATCAGCCAGTTGGAGAGCGACCTGGGCGTGCGCCTGCTGCAGCGCTCCACGCGCCGTTTCGCCGTCACCGACCTGGGCATGAGCGTGCACCGCCACGCCCAGACCATGCTGGCCGAGGCGCAGGCCGCACGCGAAGTGGTCGACCGGCTCAGCGCCGAACCGCGCGGGCTGGTGCGGGTGAGCGTGCCGGTGTCGCTGGCGCAGATGCAGTTGCCCAAGCTGCTGCCGATGTTCCTGGACCAGTACCCCAAGGTGCGGCTGCAACTGAACATCAGCAATCGCCGCGTCGACATCATCAACGAAGGCTACGACGTCGCCCTGCGCGTGCGTTCGCGCCTTGACGACGACGGCAGCCTGGTGATGCGCAGCTTCGGCCAGGTGCAGGAACTGCTGGTCGCCAGCCCCAAGTACCTGGACCGCGCCGGCCGCCCCAAGGATCCCGAGGAGCTGACCTCGCACGTCACCCTCAGCATCAGCGAGGACGAAGCCCGGCAGCGTTGGGAACTGCACGGCCCGGCCGGCGAAGTGCGCCGCGTCGACCTGCAGCCGCGCGTGGCCGGCTTCGACTTCCCCCTGCTGCAGTCCATGGTCAAGGACGGCTTCGGCATCACCCTGCTGCCCGAGACCGTCTGCGCCGAAGCGGTGCGCAACGGCGAACTGGAAGTGGTGCTGCCGGAATGGTCGCTGCCGCAGGGCATCTGCCACGCCGTGTTCGCCTCGCGCCGCGGCCTGCTGCCGGCGGTGCGCGTGTTCATCGACTTCCTCGCCGAACACCTGCCGCGCCAGATCGAAGCCTCGCGCCTGGACTGCGGCGGCAACTGCCCCGAACGCACCAAGGCGCGGCACTCCACTCTGGGTGCGATGGCGGTCGAGGCGGGTTGATCCAGACGCCGGCCGCGCACGTCGGCCGAGCAAAACCGCCGCGGGCGTGCGAAAATGCCCGCCCTTACCGACGGTTCTTGGTTACCGCCGCGTTCGCAAACGGAGAGATGGCCGAGCGGTTTAAGGCACCGGTCTTGAAAACCGGCGAAGGGTCAAACCTTCCGTGGGTTCGAATCCCACTCTCTCCGCCATGACTGCGGGTAAGTCATTGAATGAACGGACTTACCTTGCTGAGCTTCATGGCGTTCCCTACTTTGTTTCCTGAGCGCTCCTAAGGCTCAGGGCATTTCGCGGACTCGAGCATTCCGGTGCGCACGTGACGGTCTCTTGGAGGCGTTCCCGATGGGTAACCGGACCTTCGTGTATGTCGCTAGCGTGCATGCGCTTCCAGAGCGCCTGGGGCTAGCACGTCGCAGAGCCGAAACGGAAGCGCAGTAGCTGAGCCGGCCATACCGGGAGTGCCGCAGAAATGGCCCGCATTAAACGACTGCTGGGCGCTTTACTAGCGATAGCCTCTTGAATACCCGTCGAACCTGGGTGGCCGTCCACCGCTTCCCTCTGCGTGTCAGCCAGCCCTGAGCATTGAGCCAGGCTGCGTAATCAGTCAAGCTCATCCCAGTTTGCTCTTGCATTGCCCTGTAAAGCAATTTCCCAGTCTCAACGCTGTAACTGTCTGCTAGTAGGCGTCGCTTTTGATTCGCTCGATTGGTGTCCTGATTTCGGACGTGCCCTAGGTGTGGATTTCCGCCTGGCCTCGCCATCCTCTTCCTATTTGCGAAATGTAAAGTACCCACACAAATACCTCACGAGAGCACAGAAACGCAATGCTCCGCGAGGAACGCAATGGAAGACCAGAAATACGAAGCGCGACAAACTGAGCTACAGAAGGGGCTTGCAGGTCATTTCCTGCAGGACGACTACAATGCCTTCATCACCTTGACCTTCAAGTCTGAAGACTCGGTGAGCTACCAATACGCTGAGAAGACCTTTGGTCGTTTCATGCATGCGCTCCGGTGCAGCCTGTTCAAGGAAAGATGCACGTACAGGATGCCCTTGGTTCCGGTCGTTGAAGGTTATCCAGGGAGGCCGTTGTGCAGCGGCGCCCCGTATGACCCCATCGAGCGGACTCATATCCATTGCTGCATCAAGCTTCCCGGAAATCCCCTAGACCAAAAGGAACTGGTTAGGAAGAAGTGGCTTGGTGCAGGCGGAGTATGCGGAGACCCACATGTCTACGACCGAAATGGCGACAGTTGGTTCATTGAAATTGCAACGCCTGCCGAAATGAGGACGTACGTCAACTACTCATTGAAGCAGTGCTGCAGCGACCACCAGCCTGTGCTCTGGAACTTTGTGCGCGAGATTCGGACTGCTTGATTAGCGGCTAGACTGCTTCCCTGCTGGGCGCCAGAGTCAAAGTTGTACATCGCTGAAGTCGTCGGAGTTGGGGGTTGGCCACCCCCCAACCTTCGACTAATCTATTATCAAAAACATTCATCACACGTGCACCGGAACTACAGGCAACACTGCGGACGCTATGGCATACCTGGCTTGCGCAAAGGGAGCCTAATCAGGCGTTCATCCAATTTAGCTGGTTGGTCCGCTGGGCAATTGTAACGTTTCTCCCCAACAGGAATGCCGAGGTGTCGGTGCAGTAGGGATACATAGTCCAAATCCAGAGCTAAATCATGACTCGCATCTGGAATTGCAGCTCCAACTTCGAGGGTCGCGCCGCCAGTGGAAAGAATGGGAATCGGTTTTGCCCTCGGCTGCATTCTTTGGAATAGTTGGAACTCCTCCAGTAGCCCATCTTTTCCGCCGATAAAAATGCCCGCGTCAAACTGGTTCTCGCTGAACATTTGGTGGCGCATGATGTTTAGGCTCGCATCTCGGTCGGGCTCTCTTTGTGTGTACACGACATTCCGAAATTTCTCATTGTCTTCCGGGTATTCGTCCTCAAAAAACCTTGACTGATACAATGTGACCCATTGGGAGTAGTCCACGCCCAGTCCTTCAGCAACTGCGTAGACCATCGGGGTGATTGCGGGGTGTCCGCCCCACACCAGTCGTCGGCGCCCTAGCACGACATGGATGAGAGCACCTACTGCAGTGGCGATAGCTACCGTATCAGCCGTTTGAGCGTATCGATTCTCCCCGCTGCCGTCTGGAACGCTTGCTGACAGGAAGATAGCTGCGTTGATGTTCATCATCAGAACTCCATCAGTGCCCAAGCCGCTTCGCGTGCGCGTATAGCGCGGACAACGTGAATATTGTCATCTAGCCACCTCAAATGCTCCAGCCAAGCTGGCCTGATTCCTAGGTGGTCGTAGACAAGAAGGGCGTCAGATCCTTGACCAGAGCCTTGGGCCTTGTTGGCTACGTCGTTTAGCATATCGGCAGTGGGCACTCCAACCACGGGGTAAGCGAAAACACGCCTGCCATGTGGCAGCACAATTGACACGGCGCGATGTGCTCCAATACCACCTACCTGCGCTCTAATCGCCTGTGCTTCGACTCGAAGCTTTCCGACGATTGACATCATGCGAGCCGCGACGCTTCGGCTGCGAAGGTTCTCAGTGGCTGCAATGATTTGTTTCACAGTTGGCTCAACGATTGGGCCATCTGCTGCTGTTAGCTCTGAAGCTTCGAGGTAAATCGTTTCGGCGAGGTCCGTTTGTGCGTTTCGCCTGTGGTTCGGCCAGACCACTTGAAGTATGTGAATTCCAGTGGCCCTTGCTCTGCCTAGCTCTTGACGGGTCCACTTCCGTTCGAAATACGTCTCGGTATCCAGCATAATCATCACATCGGAGTCGCATAGACGATGCCATAGCGCTTCCTGGAACTGTTCGCCAGGCGAGATGTCATGGGTGTCAAGAAATACATCGAAGCCGTTTGCACTCAGCTCATCATGCAATTGCACAGCTGCAGCTCGTGCTTCAGTGCGGCGATAGCTAACGAAGACCCTGCGCTGTCGTTGCAGCAATCCCATGCATTCCAATAGGGCTGATGCTAGACGCGACATCTCTGGGTCCGCTGCCAAGTCAAGCTTGTAACCATTTGTTGCCTGCAGGCAATCAGGGACGTCGGTTTCGAATGAGCCGGTATTGCTTATGACCGGGATTACAGCTGCGCTACTCCCGACAAGGTCCGCCACAACCTGCTCGTCTGCATGGCCTTTTCCTCGAAAGCAAGCTGCAGCGAACGCGACGTGCCTGTTTCTAGTTGAAACATTCCCTCCATCTAAGAGCAGGACGTCGGCCCCAACCTTAAGGTCGTACGCGGCCAGCATTGCAGTCAGCGTGGTCTCGAGTTGTGTTCGCTCTTCGGGACTGGCATCGCCGAGAATAGCTATTTCGTAGTGGCTCATCTGAGAACTCCCTGTGTAAATGCGAACGTGGGCGCCATTCGGCGCCCACGCTGACAGGCTACTTGCCCGCGGCCTTCGCTGCTTCCTCAATGCGTGCCTTGAGCTTGTCGCCGTCCACATACTTGTAGACTTTGTACCCGCCGTTCGTCAGTGCTGCTGGCGTATTCCCTGCCGTGTCGGTCTCGCCATGCTGGTTCTTCAGCTCGTGGATTTGGATGCCTACGATGCCGTTGCCTCGAGCAATGGATTGCTGGATTTCGTAGTTGATGTATTTGCGATTTGCCGTCTGGTTGCCAATGAACACGACCGTGACTGTGGTGCCCTTAAGCCCATCATCAATCATCTTCTTGATTTCGGCGTCCCCCTTCTTCTTTGCCTCCTCCCACAGCGAAGCATCACGGAATCCTGCAGCAGCGCATCCGACAATCTCGTCCAAGTTGCGGATTTGGTTTACGCGCCAAATGTCACGCTGGTAGTGAAAGCTAAAGAACACGCTTCGCATTAGACACACTCCTTGTAGCCTGCGGCAGAGATGCGAGCCGGCCGCTAACTCGCGCCCGAGCCTCACAAGCCGGGCACGAACATGAATGGTGTCATCTGGTTCTAAATGCAACCCCTTGCACTTCGGAGTCGGTGCCACCCCACGTCTTGGCCAAAATGTATACAACCTGGGATACCTCTAGGCATGTTCCAAATCCCATTCCAAAATGGCATTCTCCAAACATCTAGAGTTTTCGAGACTCCTTGAAATGGAAATCATTGGCTACGCACGTGTCAGCTCGGCCGGTCAATCTCTGGATGTCCAACTGGACAAGCTCACCAAAGCGGGCTGCGGGAAGGTCTACCAAGAGAAGCGCTCTGGCCGTCAGGCAGAGAACCGTCCTGAGCTTCAAGCAGCTCTTGAGTACGTGCGGGATGGTGATGTGCTTGTGGTCTCCCGTCTGGACCGTGTCGCCAGGTCCGTCCTAGACTTGGCCAAGATTGCAGACAGGCTCAAGCGCAAGAACGTCAGCCTTCGCGTCCTGGACCAGGGTTTGGACACCACGACAGCAGAGGGGAAGCTGATGTTCAACCTACTGGGGGCGTTCGCTGAGTTCGAGGCGGATATTCGGGCTGAGCGCCAGCGTGACGGGATTGCGCTTGCTCAGCAGAAGGGAACCAAATTTGGCCGAAAAAAGGCTTTGACAGAGGTGCAGGAAGAGCGTTTACGCAGGATGCGTGCCGAAGACGGCTTTAGCATCGAGCAGCTGGCCGAGCGCTTCTCCATCAGTCGCAGTAGCGTATATCGAGCACTACAGACCTAGCGGATGATTTTGGCCTGGCGCACGAATTCAGCCATCTCCAACATCTGTCTGAGCTCATCATCTATACCGCAGTCCACCTCTCCGGTGAGCTCCCCGCGTAACATCTCAACCAGATGCTGCACCTCGGCAACCGCTGCTTCCCGCCATCGGGTGTTGGCCACGGTGTTGTCATATCGTGCGACTTGCTCTTCGCCCCCCAGGCCAGGGAAGAACGTCTCCCACATGTCGAGGGAATACCTGAGATTGACAGATAGCTGGTCAAAGCGAGCGGAGAGGGCATCGTAGGGCTCTCTGTCGTCCGAGTAGTCAGCCCTGTCGGCAAGGGAGCGAATGCTGTGGCGGAGTCCTCGGACCTCTCGATACAGCGTCAGCGGTTCGGTCTGACTCTTTCCTAGGAAGATGTGCGCCTTGAGAACGCACTCAGCAGCTAACAGCACGTCCACGAAATTCTTCACCCGGCCGGATTTGGTGAAATCCTCTGGCCGCAGTAGTCCATAGCGGCGAAGGAACTCCCGAGCATCATTGTGGTAGTGCCATGCCAAGCTATGTCTAATGTGATGGACCACTGGTCACTCGCGTTTAGGTCTAGTGGGACTGTGCGCACGGCGTCGGCAGACAGCTCTGACGCTAGTTTTCGCTGCTCGGATGGTGATAGCGAGGCTGCGCTCAGAATTATCTGGGCCATTGTGTCATTGTCAGCCACCAGATAGGCCAATAGAGCGCCAAGCTCCTCAGCGAGCATATCTGCCGTGGCGAAGTCGGGTTCCGAAGTTCCCAACTCGTACCTATTCACCCTGCCCGACACGGCTTCCTCCTAGAGGCCAATTCGCCTTCCAAGCTCTCCGCCACACTGGCGGTCAAGGCGTGATGGCGTTTGCGGAGTCCAAGGGTGGGACGCCTGCGTTGATCTAGGGCGGTGGGACCTAAGCAGTGTTTGCGTCCTTAAGACACCCACAGCGTCAGAACTTGGCCGCTATTGATTGCGCGCGATACTGGCTGGGCGATGCATCGAAGTTGCGTTTGAATGCAACCGCGAACGCGCTTTCAGACGAGTAACCGACAGACATCCCGATCGCACCGACCGACAGCGTCGACGTCAGCAGACGATGAGACGCCAGGGCCATGCGCCACCGGGTCAGATAATCCATCGGCGTCTCGCCGGTGACGCGCTCGAAATGGGCGGCGAAGCTGGAGCGCGACATCCGTGCGGCGGCGGCCAATTCTGCGACCGTCCACCGATGGCTGACGTTCGCGTGCATGGCCGTCAGGGCACGATGCAGTGCGGGCACGCCGAGCGCGGCCAGCCATCCCATCTGCTGCTGGCCTGTCTCGAGATGGGCGCGCAAGGCCTCGATCAAGAGCGCCTGCGCAAGGTGTCCAGCGAGCAGATCGCTGCCTGGCCGAGGTTCGCGCAGTTCGACGATGAGGCGCCGTACGCTGGCTTGAAGCGCCGCCTTGTGATCTTGAGACCGGATGTGGACCACCGGCGGTACCGCTGAAAGGATGGCCGCAGCATGTTGGCCGCGCAACGAAAAGAATCCCCCGATGCCTCGACACACCCCGCCGCCATTGAGTTCAGCGACGTGGCCAGGCGGCACCTGTGTCAGGAACGAGATGGCGTCCTGCCACGTCACGGGGGCGCCTGCGTACAGCTGCATGGCGGCTCCTGCTTGCACAAGAATCACATCACCCGGTTCCAAGGCGATAGGAGAGGGGGCGTCCTGCAGCACGATCCTGCATTCCCCCGAATCGATGGCAAAGCATCGGATGCCGTCGGCTGGCGGGAAACGCAGTCCCCAGTCGCTCCCAGCGTCCAACCCGCGAAATCCATACGAGTCGAGCTGAACGAGGGTGAGGATGTCGGAAAGCGGGTCGGTCATGTCTGGACGATAGCGACAGATGTTTCGACGATCGAACATGGGCTCGGCTGCCCGGCACCGATAGTGTTGCACTTGAAGGACGTGGCGGACATGCCGCGGCTTGAAATCCGGCCCATGGCCGCATTTGTCACTCCAGGGAGCAGCATGATGCATTCGGCGTATCGGTCGCAGGCAAGCACGACAGCGAAATCCAGACGGTCGGGCTATGCATGGGGCGTGCTCGCTGTGTTGAGCGGCATGGTCGCCCTGGTGTCCTATCGCTATCTGTTCGACCGAGGCCCCGTGCCACCTGGGGTCGCAGCCAACCGGCATGTGCATCCATGGTTGATCGTGCACGCGACCAGCGCCGCGACGGCGCTGCTCTGTGGGCCCTTGCAGTTTGTTCGCCGGCTTCGTCTGCGTCACCCGGGGTGGCATCGGGCGACCGGACGCGTGTATGTCGCGTGTTGCATGGTCGGAGGCCTCTCCGCCCTGTTTCTTGCTGCCGGGATATCCACCGGGCCTGTCGCTGGCGCGGGGTTCAGCGCACTTGGAATCGCGTGGATGGCGACAACGGCCATCGCGCTACGCAAGGTTCTGACAGGTCGGCTGGCTGAGCATCGGCGCTGGATGATGCGCTCGTTCGCCTTGACCCTGTCTGCGGTGACGCTGCGTCTTTACCTGCCTTTCTCGACGTTTGTCTTGGGCATCGAATTTGTCGTGGCCTATCGGGCAATTGCCTGGTTATGCTGGCTACCGAATCTTCTGGTGGCCGAGTGGCTGATGAAAGCGCGCCCATCGGCCCTCGGGCGAGATGACGTTAGCCCCGATTTCAAGCGCTCAGAATAGGTACCCGCGTCGTGGGATCCGCGATAAGCGCCTTGTCTCTCGCTTGGAGCATTTGCAAGGTGGTCTGGAAGTAGGATCCACAGTGCGGACGGTATCCTGCTTCTCTTCATTCAGTTGCGGGTTGCACGTCTTCGCAACCCGGTGCTACCGTCCGGCCGAGCTTCCAAAAGGGTCACCCGGTTTGGTGAGCAAAGCATCTCTAGGACAGTGGCGGACACGGATGCTGGCCGGGATCGGTGGCATCGCCGCGATCGTGGTGGGGTGGGGCATCGGGTTGTTCGAGGCCAAGGACGTGCCGGTGCCGCCCGCGCTGCAGGTTGGCAAGGACATTGCCGCGGGCGAGTGGTCGCTGCGCTTCGACCACGTGGAGACCAGCGACCGGTTACCGGATGGCGAGGTGGTGTCGCGCGACGGTCGCAAGGCGATCGTGCTGTATCTGCAGGCCACCAATCGCACCACGCAGACCAGCGGCTCGCTGGTGCAGGCGGTGGCGTTGAAGGCACCGCCGCGCGGGGCCGATGCGCGGCCGACTGCTTATCTCTTGCGCGATCGTGCGGCGAACACCGAATTGCAGCCGGGCCTGCCGGAACAGATCGCCCTGGTCTGGACCTATCCGGCGACGGAACAGGTGGCTGGCCGCGTGCGCTTCGACATCACCGCCAGGACCTTCAGGGCCTTCGACAATCTCTACGCGCAGCCGATATGGACCGATCCGCATCCGGTCGGCGTCGTGGAGTTGCCGCTTGGCGCAGCGCGTGCCGGCGCACAGGCGGGTGAACCGTGAAGCGGCTGGCCGCCATCGCGGTCCTGCTGCTCGGCTTCGTGCTGCTTGCCGGGATGCGCTGGACGATGCCGCGCTACGAGCGCATTACTGGCCCGATCGCGGTCTCCGGAGCGCCGGACGGTTGGGTGCAGACCGACAATCTGGCCGTGGACGCCGGCACGCCGCAGCTCGCGCGCACCATCCGTTTCAAAACGGCGGGCGCGCTGCAGCAGCGCGACAGCGGCGGCGTGTGGCTGGTGGTGCCGGTGCGGTCGAAGGTCGCGCGCGCGACCGCGCGCGTGTACGGCCGGGTCTGGGCAACGCCTGATGGCCGCCGCTACCGCGCCAGCGGCCGCGCCGAGATGGGCGATGCGGTGCTGTCGTCGATCAAGACGCTGCAGCCCGGGTTGGAGCGCAAGGACGTGCTGGTGTTCGAACTGCCGTCCGCGCTCGCCAGGGCCGGCGGCACGCTGCTGCTGTCGGAAGACCGCGACCCGCAACTGACGGCCGATGCGCAGGTGCGCTATCCGCCGCCCTCGCCCGCAGCGGCGGTCACCGATGTGCTCGATCTGGATGCGCTGCATGCACGCCTCTGACCGCGACGTGGCCCCGGCCGTTTCCGAGCGGCGCATGCGCTGGCTCGCACTGGCGGCATTGGTGGTGCTGGTGCCGTGCACGATGGCCGCGACCGGCTGGCGCGACGTGCGTGAACTGCTGCATGCGCGCGAATGGCGGCCGGTGGATGTGGCGATGGCGCAGACCGTGGACTACGACGGCGCCGCCGTTCGCCTCGCGTCGGTCGACGTGCTGCCGTTCGAGGCGGGGCTGCCCGCCGATCGCACCTTCGTGCGCACGCGCCTGGCGCTGGCGCCGGGCGCCGCCGGAGCGCAGTGGAGCGATTGCACGCTCAAACTGATCGACAGCACTGGCCGATCCTGGTCCGCGATCGATACCGTGCCGGACCTGTTGCAGCGTGCCCTGGCCAAGCCTGGCGAGTCGCCCGGCGTGGCCTGCGATGGACTGGCCGTGTCCGCGGCCAAGCCGGGCGTGCCGTTGGCGATCGACGGCTACTACCTGGTGCCGCGTGCGGTGGCCGCGCAGCTGCAACTTACCGTGAGCACGCGCGGCGGTCGCCCGCATTACCTCCGTTTCGCGCGGGGGCAAGGCCATGACTGAGTTGGCGCTGCGCGGCGGCCCGCTGGGGCTGATCGGCGACACGCTGCGGCTGTGGTTCCGCTATCTGCCGCAACTGCTGGCCGTGGCGCTGGCCGGCGTGTTGCTCAACGAACTGCTGCTGCAGGCCGCGGTGTGGATCGGCTACCAGAATCGGCTCGCCGGTCTGTTGTCGCTGACGCTGGTGGTACTGGTCAAGCTGGTGATCTTCGTGCTGCTGTTCGAAACGCTGCGCCCGGCCTTGCCGGGGATCGCCAGTGCGGCGCTGGCCGACCAGGCCGACGCGACGACAGCGCAGGACGAGGGCAGGGCGCGCTGGCGTCGCCTGTCGGCGATCGTCTCGCAGGCGCTGGTGCCGTTCTTCGCCTATTACGCCGCCTGGGGGTTTCTCGGCGAGACCATCCGCGCCTACGGACGCGAGGGCTTGGGACAGTTCAATCCGTTCGACCCGACTTACCGGGGATCGCTGTTCGAGGTGTCGGGCGGCTGGTGGCTGGCGGCGTCGGTGGCGCTGCTGTGGCTGATCCGGCGCGGCGCGAAAAAACAGAAGCAGCGCAGCGCGCATCCGGCTTGGAACGTGCTGATCGTGCTGTGCGAGGCCGGCTGGACCTTCGTCGGCATGTACGTGCTCACCGAATGGAAGGGCGGGGTGTTCCGCTGGCTGGCGCATCTGCGCATCGCCGATCTCGGCCAGCAACTGTGGCAGGGCATCGGCCATCCGATCGGCGTCGCGCATGCCGCGCTGCCGGGCGCGGTGGAGCAGGCGCCGCCGGGCGTGGCGGACACGTTGGTGGTGATCTTCTTCTCGGCCTTGTTGCCGGTGGTCTGGCTGGCATTGGCCGCGCTGATCTACCGCTACGACGTGCACAACGCCGAATGGAATGCGCGCGGCAAGTGGTCGAGCAAGGTCGACGGCACGCTGGGGCTGTGGCGGAAGCTGCCAACGTGGTTGCGCGACTTCATCGGCCATTTCTGGGCGGGCACCGTTTCGCGCTATCGCGCTGCGGCCAACAGCGTGCAGTTGGCCGGCGCCACCGGGCTGGCGGCCCTGGTCACCTTGATCGTGCTGTATCGCGCCCTGGACTGGGCCTCGGCCTGGGCCTGGATGGGACTGACCCGGTTGATCGGCCCGCACCCGCAGGTGGTGTGGCAGGCGATCGCCAATCAGCTGTCGGTGGTGCTGGGCACGCCTAGCGACCCGGGCGATGGCATCCTGCCGCAGACGCTGAAGATCTGCCTGCTCGCGGCGACCCTCGAGCGGGCCTTCCGTGCCGGTCGGAGCTGGCGGGCGTTGAAGTAGTCCGCGCCGCCCGAGCCGCGCGCATCGGGCGGTAATGCGTCAGCCGGCGGCGGTCGGCACCGATGGACTCAGGGCTGCGACGCCGGCAGGGCGAACTCGTCGAACAGCGCCTGCAGGACCGGCGTCCTGGGCATCCTGGCCAGCGGGATCTCGGCCTGTTCGAACCAGCTCCGGTCCGCCTCGGGATGCGGACCGCTGAGCACGACGGTGCCGCGGCCGAAGCTGTAGCGCGCCGCGGCCACATCGCCATTGGCGTAGGTGGCGAGCGCGCGGAAGCCACCCTGGGTGCTCTTCGGGAAGTAGGGGCCGTCCTGGAAGAACACGCTGTCGGGGCGGCCCTTCCAGCGAACCGCGACGGCCTCCTCATCGATGGTGGTGACGGGGAAGCCGGGTCGGCCGACCTCGCCATCGAGATCGTCGCCGATCAGGCCCATGTTGGTGTCATCGGCAAGATAGGCGCCCATGCACAGGCCCAGATAGCCGCCGCCCTGCGCGACGAAGTCGCGGATGGCAGCGATCCGGCGCTCGCCCATCGCCTGCAGCGCGGCCGGAATGTCCTGCCCGCCGCCCGGTTGCACATAGATCGCATAGCCGCGCAGGGTGGCGGGCGTGACGTCTTGCGCCTCCTTCGGGCCGATGATGTCGACCTTGTACTGCGGACTCAGTGCCTCGATCGCTTCCTTGGCGGTTTCTGAGCAATCGTCGCAGCCGGCTGCGCCGCGATAGACCGCGACACGGATCGTGGGTTGCGCGTTCGCCGCGGACACGCAGGCGAACGCAAGGCAGCACAGCGCCGCCAGTCGCAATGGAAGTTTCATGGTCGGCGCTCGTGGCGCAAGTCGAAGATTCAGTGTTTGTGCGAATGCGGCGATGCGACCAGTCGGTAGTCGCCGTCGCCGATCGACGGCCCGATCTTGCAATCGGTGAGGCGAACCGCCTCCTTGCCGGCCACCTTGCGCGGCAGGCAACTGCCGCCATGCGTGCAGAACGCGCCGCCCGACGGCGTGTCGCGCGCGATGTCCACCGGCAAGGTCTGGCCCTTGTTCCAGGTGTTCTGCATGTCGTCCTTCACCGTGGCAAGCATCATCGCGTGACAGTCCGGCGCCGGCGTGCGTGCGCTCGCCAGGGCGGGTACTGCGGCCAGCGCGATGATCGTGGCCAGAAGGGTGTTGCGCATGGGTGTCTCCTGTTCGTTGTGGGGCGGCACGGCAAGGACGCAAGGAGCGACGCGGCTGTCGCTGGAGGCGTACATTCGGCCGATCGGCCTGCAACCAGGTATGAACAGGCCAGTGCCTCGCTGCGCAGGCAACTGGTCGGAGGGTGGATCGCGCCGCGGCAAGCGCGGACGCACGCGCATGAAAAACGCCGCGACGGGTCACCGTCGCGGCGCTTGGAACAGGACTGGGATGCTTCCAAAAGCGACGCTGGGCGTCGGCATCAGGACAGGCGCGCTCAGCCGGCAGCCGGCGCCTTGGTATCGCCGGCCTTGATATCGCCCGGCTGACACTCGCCCAGGCGCTTGCCGTCCATCTTCATGTGCGTCTTCATCGACATGCCGCCCGGCAGGCCGGTGATCTCGGAATGCGATTCGGAGGACATCTCGGTGGCGCTGAAGGTGCCGGTGCTGGTGCCGGCGACCTTGATGTCGCCCATCGTGCAATGCATCTTCGCGTCGATCTTTCCGTCCTTCATGCTGAAGGAGTCGTACACGCAGTTCTTCTGCATCGGCGAGGCGCTGCCGAAGAGGCTGGTGGGATCGTTGATCTGCTCGGCGGTGAGGCAGACCTTGGCGGTGCTCGGCGGCACCTTCGGCATCTGCGGCATGTTGCCGGAGCCGCCGCTGGTCTCGCTGCTCACCTGCTCGATCCGCATCTCCCACTGGCCGGGCTGCAGCTTGGCCGCCTGCACCTTGGCCACGTCGGCGACCGAGGCGTTGGACATCGCGACGTTGTCGCCGTTCTTGTCGCCACCCTTGCCGCAGGCAGCGAGCAGCACACACACAGCAACCGTTGCCGGCATGGTCAGACGCATGAACTTCTCCCTAAGTTATGTGAGGTGCGCGGAGCATAGCCGGGGGCGTAATTAAGATGACGTCGACGCCGGGCGCTGCCGTTGGCGCGTGCCTGGTCACGCAGGAGGCGGCGGAGAGGCTGGATCCGACCGCCGCAGGCACGCGCGTCGGCGGCAGAAGAAGCAGCAAACCCTGCGTAATCGCACGCCGCCACCGCGCGTGCATGCGGTGCGTGGCCGCGCGATCCCCGCGATCACTGCGTACGTTGTCCAGGTGCCTGCCGTGCACGGACCATTCCGTTCGGCTCTGCTAGCGTCTGCGCCGCCGCGCGTGACCCCCACACCATCCGCTCCAGGTCCGACCTTCGATGCCCAGCCTCGCCGAACGCCCCGTCATCCTCGAACGCAAACGCACGTTGAAGATGGCCCGCTCCGCCCACGCCTATGTCCGCGGCAACACGCTCAAGTTCTACGAATGGCTGGCAGCGTCGCCGGCGGCGCGGCGCGTGCCGATGGGACCGGCGATCTGGATCTGCGGCGACTGCCATCTCGGCAACCTGGGCCCGGTCGCCGACGGCGAGGGGCGCGTCGAGATCCAGATCCGCGACCTCGACCAGGGCGTGATCGGCAATCCCGCGCACGATCTGATCCGCCTGGGCCTGTCGCTGGCCACTGCGGCACGCGGCTCGGACCTGCCCGGCGTCACCACGGCGCGGATGATGGAGGCGATGATCGACGGCTATGGCGCCGCCATCGAGGATCCGACCCGCGATCACCCCGGTGCCGAACCCGAGACCGTGCGCAGCATCCGCCGCGAGGCCTTCGGCCGGCGCTGGCGGCATCTGGCCAAGGAGCGACTGCAGGCGGTGGAGCCGCGTATCCCGCTTGGCGAGAAGTTCTGGGCATTGGCGCCGGAAGAGCGCGAGGCGCTGGAGCGGCTGTTCGCCGATCCGAAGGTGGCGCAGATGGTGCTGTCGCTGAAGGGAAAGCCCAAGGATCGCGAGGTGCGCCTGGTCGATGCGGCGTACTGGATGAAGGGCTGCAGTTCGCTCGGCCTGCTGCGCTACGCGGCGATCGTCGGCCTGAAGACCGGCAAGGGCCACTGGTCCTATGCGCTGGTCGATCTGAAGGAGGCGGTCGCACCGATCGCGCCGGCAGCGCCCGATGCGCGGATGCCGGCGGACAACGCCGAACGCGTCACCGCCGCGGCGCGGGCGCTGTCGCCCTATCTGGGCAGCAGAATGTTGCCGGTGCATTTGCTGGGCCGCTCGCTGTTCATTCGCGAACTCTCGCCGCGCGACCTGAAACTGGAAGTCGACCAGTTCAATCACGTCGAGGCGGTGCGCTCGGCGCGCTACCTCGCCTTCGTCGTCGGCAAGGCGCATGCGCGGCAGATGAAGCCCAGGACGCGGGCCGCGTGGCTGCAACAGTTGGACGCCGACCGGCGCAAGGCGATCGCCACGCCGTCGTGGCTGTGGGAGAGCGTGGTCGCGCTCGCCGGGCATCACGAAGCCGGTTATCTGGAGCACTGCCGCCGCTATGCGTTGGCCGCCTGACGGCGACTTCTTGAGGCGCGATCCGTTTCAGCCGCGCGTGCGGTCCAGGTCCAGCGCCATGTCCCAACGGTCGAGCCCCGCGCCGTAGCCGTTCGCGACCACGTGCTTGACCGTGAAGCCGAAGCGCGCATAGAACGCCTGGGTGTGCTGGCTGGTGTCCAGTTCGATCCGCGTGACGCCGGCACTGCGGCAGGCGTCGAGCCGGGCCTCGGTCAGTGCGCGGCCCAGGCCCTGGCGGTGCAGGCGGCGGTCGACCATGCCCCAGCCGAAGCTGGCGACGCGGCCGTCGAGGCGCAGCGCGTGGCCGCCGCAAGCCACCACCGCGCCCGCGCGGACGATGACCAGGTAGTGCCAGTCGCCGACGTCATGTTCAAGGAAGCGCTCGAAGGCGGCGCGTTCGCTACGGTCGAAGAACTGCGGGACGTTGCTGTCGAACAGCGCCAGGCAGGCCGCGCGGTCCTGCATGACGTAGGGACGGATCGTGTTCACTCGGGCAGTGTGCCGCAGGCGGCCAGGCATGTCGTGGCTGCGCCGGGTATGGAGGTCGCATCGGCCATTTCCGACGCGAGTGTCGGAAAATTTCGCCGGGCCTGTCCGGGATCCGCAGCGGGATGGTGTCCGGAAGCGGGAAGGGGGAGGGTCAGATAATTCTGACGTGAGATCAGGATTGTCCTGATAACGCTTTTCCCTCCGCACCAGCATACTGGCCTCGGCCTGACGCAGGGACCGTCGCGCGCCTTACGGGGAGAGCGCTGGCAGGTCACTCGACCCTGCGTGCCGAGCCTTGAGTAAGCTCGGCAGGGTTTTGATGACGACACGATGACGTTTCGCGAATTGCAGATGAGCACTCCGTGAAGCGTCGTCGTTTGTCTACAAATTCGTATTGCCCTGAATAATTCACGCAGATAGTCTGGATGGTGCGGTATCCGCTGCGTTGGGGTTATACGAGATGGCCATCAGGGTTTTTCTGGTCGATGATCACGCTCTTGTCCGTACGGGCATGAAGCTGATCCTGTCGAATCAAACGGATATCGAGATCGTCGGCGAGGCCGACAGCGGCGAAAATGCGCTCCCGCAGATCCGGCAGCTGAAGCCGGACATCGTTCTGTGCGATCTGCACATGCCCGGTGTCAGCGGGCTGGAAGTCACCGAGCGCATCGTCAAGGGTGACCACGGCACCAAGGTCATCATCGTGTCGGTACTGGAAGACGGTCCGCTGCCCAAGCGCCTGCTGGAAGCCGGCGCGTCAGGCTACGTTGGCAAGGCCGGCGACGCGCAGGAGCTGCTGCGCGCGGTCCGCGACGTGGCGATGGGCAAGCGCTACCTCGGCGCCAACATCGCGCAGAACCTGGCGCTGGCCAATCTGGAAGGTGGCGGTTCCCCATTCGATGCACTGTCGCCGCGCGAGCTGGAAGTGGCCCTGCTGCTGACCCGCGGCCTGCGCCAGGAAGACATCGCCAAGCGCCTGAGCCTCAGCGCCAAGACCGTCAACACGCACAAGGCGCGGCTGTTCGAAAAGGTCGGCATCCAGGACAACATCGCCCTGGCGCGCCTGGCCACGCAGTACGGCTTGCTGGATCCGACGCATCCGCTGTAGTCGGCGGTGCCTGCCGAGCTGACACGAGAGCGGCCTTCGGGCCGCTTTTGCGTTGTGCTTGCGCCAACGTGCGGACCTGTTCGCAGTGGATCGATTGCGAACCAGCGTCCGCGGCTATCGCCGACGCCCCCGGCACTGGCGCGTGCCGCGGTCGGAATGGCTGGGTTTGGCGAAAGCGGTGGAGTAGGGAGTGCGTGCTCTGCGCGAATGCATCGCTCGCGACTGCAGCGAGCGCGCAACGACGCGGACGTGCATGTGGTGGTGGATCTTCAAGACACTTCGGTAGCCTTCCGCGCAGCACGTACTCCACGCATCGCGTGTTTTCGCAGGCGCGGCTTCAGCCGCGACCGGCGCATCGGGAAAGCCCCGTCGCGGCTGAAGCCGCTTCTGCGGAGGTGATGGTGTGTCTCGTCGAGTCACGGCAAAGCGAGTTTCGCCGTGGCTTTGAAGCCGCTGCTGCCGCGCCGAACAGGACGCGCGAAAGGCAGTACGCGTGCAGACGATCGTCTTGAGCCGTAGCGATGGAAACGCTTCACGGGCGTCCACAAAAAAAAGCGGCCCGAAGGCCGCTTCTTTCATGCTGCACCGGCAGGAGCGGGGATCAGCCGCGATCCTTGTGCTCGTCGCCGTCCGCCTTGTCCGCGGCATGCGGCGCAGGCGCTGCGGACTGCGCCGCGGCAGCAGCACGTTCCTTCCGCGCCGCCTCGTCCACAGCCGCGATCTCCGCCTGCGCCAGCGTCGCCGGAGCAGCGACGGACGTTGCGCTGTCGTCGCGTGCCGGCGTGACCGATGCGGCCTCGGTCGACGCCGCGGCCGCTGCCTCACCACTGTGCGGAACCGCCGCCGGTGCCTCGGCGAAGGCATCGAGCAGGGTGGTCTGCACTGGCGCGTAGGCCGGCTTGGCCGGGGCAGCGTCTTCCGCACGCGGTTCCGCGGGAGCTGTGGGCGTGGCGGCCGGCGCTGCGCTCGGCGCGACGGTGGTCGCCGCCGGCGTGGTCACGCCCGCCGGATCCTCGACGGTGGCCTTGGCATCCGCCGCGTCCGGCTCGGCGACCGGCGCCTTGGCGGCGGTGGCAGTCGGTTGCTCGATGGCGGTGGTGACCGCCTGCGGCTGTGGCGCGACGACCGGCGTTGCGGGTTCGGCCAGTGCCGCGGCGCGCTCGGTGGCGACAGTTTCCTGCGCGACCGGCTTGGTCTCGGCGACTGCGGCCGCCACCGGTGTGGCCGCGACCACGGTGTCGGCGTGGGCCACGGCGGCATCGCTGACGCCCTGGGCTGCAGCGGCCGGCGCGGTCGGCGCAGGCGATCCGGTCACGGCCTCGACGGCCGGCTGCATCGGTGCGGTGGCCGGCGCAGGCACGGCGTCGGCGGTGATCGGCGCGGGGGCCTGGGCAGCGGCGTCGGCCGGTGCCGGCGCACCGACAGCAGCCGGACGCTCGCGACGCGGCTCACGCTTCTCCTGCGGCTCGCGCTTTTCCTGCACGGGCGGCTGCGACTTGGCCGGAGCGGCATCGGTGGTGCCGTCGTCGTCGAAGTCGAACTCCGGCTGGCTGCGGCTCGGCGCGGGCGCGCTTTCGCCATCGCTGTCGCCGGCATCCAGGTCGGCATCGTCCAGGCCTGCGGCATCGCCGGCAGCACCGGCTTCGCCATTGCCACGGCGACGGCGGCGGCCACCGCGACGGCCACGACGGCGGCGGCCGCCGGCGTCGCCGGTACCGTCCTCGCCCTCGGCGCCTTCGCCGGCGGGCACGGCCTGCGCGGTTTCGGCGGCGCTTTCGCGTTCATCGATGCTCGCTGCTGCCGCGGTCTGCGCCGGCTGCACCGGTGCGGCGGCTGCAGCGTCGACGGCTGCTGCCGGTTCCTGCGACGCGGCGATCGCGCCACCGGCGACCGCGGCGGCGGCCAGCGTGGTGGCGTCCTGCACCGGGGTCGCCGGTGCGGTGGCGACCGGTGCGGCCTGCTGCTTGGCGACGGCCTCCTCCGCACGCGGCTGACGCGGCGGCTTGTCGCCCTGCGCGGCGGCCTGTGCCGGCTCCTGCTGCGGCTTCGGCTGGCGCGGCGGGTTCTGCGGCTGCTGCTGCTTCGGCGGCTTCGGCGTTTGTGGCTGCTGCTGCGGCTTGGCCTGCTGCGCGGCCTGCTCGTTGCGCGGCGCCTTGGGCTGCTGGTTCTGCTGCCCGGCCGGCGCGGCGGCGCCGTTGCCGGCGCGGCGCTCGTCGCGGCGCGCGTTGCCGCCGCCGTTGTTGCCGTTGCCGCGCGCGGCATTGCCGCCCTGGCCGCCGTTGCGGTTGCCGTCGCGGCGCGCATTGCGGTCGTTGCGATCGCCACGGTCGTTGCGGTTGCGATTGCCGTCCTGCGGGCGCTGGCGCTGTGCCGGCTCGGCGGCGGCCGGGGCCGGCGCAGGGCTGTCGCCGGCGCCGAAGATGCGCTTCAGCCAGCCGACCACCCCGGTGGCTGGTGGCGCGACCGGGGCCGGCGCAACCACGGGCGCCGGTGCCGGTGCGGCCACCGGTTCTTCGACCACTTCGCGCACCGGGGCCGGCTGCGAGTGCTTCACATTGGTCACCGCGGGCGCCGGGATGTTCAGCTGCGCCTTGGTCAGCGCGTGCACCGGCAGCTTGCGCGGGGTGCCGCGCTGGTAGCTGGGCTTGGTGCTTTCCTCGCCCAGTTCGTTCTCGCGCAGGCGGGTCACTTCGTAGTGCGGGGTGTGCAGCTGCTCGTCGGCGACGATCACGATCGGCGCGTCGTGGCGCTTCTCGATCTCGCTAAGCGCGCGGCGCTTCTCGTTGAGCAGGTAGTTGGCGATCTCCACCGGGGCCTGGACCAGCACCTGCCCGGTGTTCTCCTTCATCGCGTGCTCTTCGGCGACGCGGATGATCGACAGCGACAGCGACTCGACGCTGCGCATGCGGCCGTGGCCGTCGCAACGCGGGCAGACGATCTGGCTGGATTCGCCCAGCGACGGACGCAGGCGCTGGCGGCTCATCTCCAGCAGGCCGAAGCGCGAGATGCGGCCGATCTGCACCCGCGCGCGGTCGTACTTGAGCGCGTTCTGCAGGCGGTTCTCGACCTCGCGCTGGTGCTTGTTGGAGGCCATGTCGATGAAGTCGATCACCACCAGGCCGCCGAGGTCGCGCAGGCGCAGCTGGCGCGCGACCTCTTCGGCCGCCTCCAGGTTGGTCTGGAACGCGGTGTCCTCGATGTCGCTGCCCTTGGTGGCGCGCGAGGAGTTGACGTCCACCGCGGTCAGCGCCTCGGTCTGGTCGACCACGATCGAGCCGCCGGACGGCAGGCGCACGCTGCGCTCGTAGGCGGCCTCGATCTGCGACTCGATCTGGAAGCGGTTGAACAGCGGGATGTCGTCGGTGTAGTGCTTGAGCTTGCGCAGGCTCTGCGGCATCACCTGCTGCATGAACTCCTGGGCGTCGCCGTACATCTCGGCGGTGTCGACCAGGATCTCGCCGATGTCGGCGCGCAGGTAGTCGCGCAGGGCGCGGATGATCAGCCGCGATTCCTGGTAGATCAGGAACGGCGCCGGCTTGGCCAGGGCGGCCTCGGCGATCGACTTCCACACCTGCAGCAGGTAGTCCAGGTCCCACTGCAGCTCTTCGGCATCGCGGCCGACGCCGGCGGTGCGGATGATCACGCCCATGTCGTCGGGGATGTTCAGCTTGTCCAGCGCTTCCTTCAGCGCGGCGCGGTCCTCGCCCTCGATCCGGCGCGAGACGCCGCCGGCGCTGGGCGAGTTCGGCATCAGCACCATGTAGCGGCCGGCCAGGGAGATGAACGTGGTCAGGGCCGCGCCCTTGTTGCCGCGCTCCTCCTTGTCCACCTGCACCACGACTTCCTGGCCCTCGCGCAGCAGTTCGCGGATCGTCGCCTTGTTGTGGTCGACGCCGGCCTGGAAGTAATCGCGGGAGATTTCCTTCAGCGGCAGGAAGCCGTGGCGCTCGCCGCCGTATTCGACGAAGGCCGCTTCCAGCGAGGGTTCGAGCCGGGTGATGCGGCCCTTGTAGATGTTGGACTTCTTCTGTTCCTTGGACGGCTGCTCGATGTCGATGTCGTACAGGGTCTGGCCGTCCACGATGGCCACACGCAGTTCTTCTGCCTGCGTGGCGTTGATCAGCATTCGCTTCATTGTTGCGTTCCTCGCGCTGCTACCGCGCGGAACGCCATGGGGTTTCGCTTCTGGTCACGCTTCGTCGCCCATCGCGCAGGCGCGGGGTGGGCGTCTTGGGTTTCCAGCGCTACGACACCACGGCGAGCCGCGGGAGCGCTTCTTGCTTTTAGGTGGTTCAGGACCGGCGGCGACTCCAGCCAGGCTGGGCGCCGCACGGGGCATGTTCAGCGCGGACGCTTGCGGCATCCGGCGATGGCCGGGTAGGCCGGTGAGCCGCTAACATGGCCGCCCCGGGGGCGGTGGTCGCGCACTGTGCCGGAATCGTCGTAAGCCGGGCTTCTGGCCCTCAACTAACTTCCAACGAAATCAAACCCTTATCTCGCCCCCCGAGTGTAACAGAATAAACTGCCTGATGACTTCCCCCCCGATCCCTCCAAAGCCGCGCGATGTCGCGACCAGCGCGGTGCGCATTCTCAAGGTCCCGGAAGACAGGGCCGGACAGCGCGTAGACAATTTCCTGCTCGGCCAGCTCAAGGGCGCGCCGCGCAGCCTGATCTACAAGCTGATGCGCAGCGGCCAGGTGCGGGTCAACGGCGGCCGCACCAAGGCCGAGCGCAAGCTCGAGGCCGGCGACGAGGTGCGCATCCCGCCGGTGCGGCTGACCGAGGAGGGCGAGAAGAGCACGCCGCCGGACGCGTTCATGGCCCGGCTGGAGGCGGCGATCGTCTACGAGGACGCGCGGCTGCTGGCGCTGAACAAGCCATCCGGCGTCGCCAGCCATGGCGGCAGCGGGATCAGTTTCGGCGCCATCGAGACGCTGCGTGCGCTGCGTCCCAATCAGTCGCTGGAGTTGGTGCACCGGCTCGACCGCGACACCTCTGGGCTGCTGATCGTGGCCAAGAAGCGCTCGGCGCTGACCGAATTGCAGGCGCTGATGCGTGAGGACGACCGGGTCCAGGGCCGCGGCATCAGCAAGCGCTACCTGACCTTGCTGGTCGGGCGCATGCCCGACGGCACCATGAGCGTGGACGCGCCGCTGCACATCGGCCTGCGCCAGGGCGGCGAGCGCCACGTGCAGGTGAACGCGGCCGGCAAGCCGTCGCTGAGCCACTTCCGGGTGCTGGAGCGGCGTGGCGGGCATTCCTATTGCGAGGTGCGGATCGAGACCGGTCGCACCCATCAGATCCGCGTGCACGCCCAGCATCTGGGACATCCGGTCGCCGGCGACGACAAGTACGGCGATCCGGCGGTCAACAAGCGCCTGCGCGAACAGATCGGGCTCAAGCGCCTGTTCCTGCATGCCGCCTCGCTGGAATTCAGCCTGGACGACGGCAAGACGCCTTATCTATTGAATGCCCCGCTGGCCGACGAACTGGCCGAAGCGCTGAACCGCCTCGGCTGAGGCGAGGCTCCTGAACCCGGGAGCGGCATCGTGGCCGCCCCCGGATCGTGCTCAGCTCTCGTGGTGGTCGTGATCGTGGTGCCCGTCGTGGTGGGCGGGTGCCGGGCGTTGTGCCGGATGCGACTCGGCCGGCCGCGGCTCGGGCATGCGCGGTGGCGGGGAGAAGCGGGCCACGCGCTGCTCCTGGCGTTGTTCCTGACGCTGCTCCTGGCGCGGTTCCGGCATCGGCGCACGCATCGCCTCGCGCGGCATCTGCGGCGCGCGCGCCTCGCGCTCGGGCGCCGGCGCATGCCAGGCCTGCGCGCGCGGGGCTTCGCTCGGCAGTGCCTGGCGCGGCGGCTCCGTGCGTGCCATCTCGCGGGCGAAACCGGACGGCTGCATGCCCGGGTCGCCGCGCCGCGGCGGTTCCGCAAAGCGCGCTTCCGGCATGCCGCGATTGGCGATGGCCTCGCGCGGCGCCTGGCTGGGCGTCAGCGCCTGCGGTACCGGGCGGCCATGGAACTGCGGGACCGGCATCGCCGGAGCCGCGCGCGGCACGTTCGGCTGGGTCATCGCCACGGTGCGTTGCGGAGCCGCGGCATGCTGGGCGAAACCGGGCAGCAGGCGCTGGTCACGTGCGGCGGCCATGGCCGCTGGCGTGCCCGGAGCCGGCAGGCGCTGCACCGGCGGTGGCATCGCCGCGACCGGGCGGCCGGCCTGCAGCATCTGGCTGGTAAAATGCGGCATGGTCTGCGGCATCGCCGGAGGTTGGGCCCGCGCGGGTCCGAACGCCGCTGCCGGCGCACGCGCCGACATCGCCGCGGCGGCCATCGCGGCGCCCGCCGGCGCACGCGCGCCAGCGAAGGCCTGCTGCCCGCCCGGACCGCCCATCGGCGCGGCCGGCGGCGGCGCACCGCGGTAGTCGTTGTGCACGTAGCTGCGGTTGTCGTAGTGGTTGTTGATGATGGTGGTGCGCGGCGCGTACACGCTGTTGCGGTAGACCACGTAGTTCGGCGCCGACGGCGGCGCGTTCCAGTTCACCCCCCAGTTGTTCCAGCCCCAGCTGTGCCACGGCGGCGCCGGTTCCAGCCAGCCGAACACGCTGTGGTGGTGGTGTTCGAGCGCGTCGCCGACCAGCACGCCAACGCCGAAGGAGATGATGCCGGCGGTGACCAGGTCGCCGGTGTCGTAGTAGGGGCGCGGCGGGCGATAGCGGTACTCGCGGTAGACGTTGACCGGTGCGCCGTAGACCACGTCGGGGTCGTAACGCGGCACGTAGACCACGTCCGGCTGCGCCGGTTCGATGACGATGGTGCGGGTCGGCGGCGGCACCGCGTCGGCGTAGGCCGGGGCCGGTTCCACCACGGTGCGCTGCACCACCTGCACGCGTTGCTGCGGGGTGCTGCGCAGGTGGCCCTGCGCCTGCGCGCGCTGGCGCATCACCTGCACCGCGTCCAGCACCTGGTTGGGATCGTGGGCATAGGCGTCGCCCAGCGCGCGGGTCCAGTCGCCGTTGCCGGCCAACTGGTCGACCACGTCGGGGAAGGCGGTCAGCGCCTTGACGCTGGGGTCCCAGGGTTGCGCCGCGGCCGCCTGCAGGCGGTCGGTGGCGGACAGGGTACGGTTGTTGCGCAGCCAATCCTGCGCGGACACCACCTGGTCTGGGTACACCGAGGCGGCCAGGGTCTGCGCCAGCAGCTTGTCCGGAAACAGCGCGATCGGCGCGACCAGTTGATAGAGCTGGTCGGCGGTCGGGGCCACATAGGGGGCAGGTGCGGGTGCCGCGGCCGGGGCCGGCGCATCGGCCTGGGCCGCAGGAGTGGGCGTGTCCTGCCGCTGGCAGGCGCCCAGCGCCACCACGCTCAGTGCGGTGAACAGGGCCAGCCTGGCCGGGGGCAGGGGACGGAGATCCATGCGACACCTCATCGAGCGGGGCGAAGGTGGCCGCAGCATGCGCCGCCTTGGGTGTCTGCGACCTTTCTGCGCAGCGCGCTCGCGCAGGCCAGCGAGCGCGCGTTCAGCCGGCGTCGGCCGCTGCCATCAGACCGGTGCGGACAGTCGGAACAGCACCAGGCTGAGCGCCAGCGTGGCCATGCCTGCGACCAGGCCGTACACCGTCTCGTGCCCCTGTGCGTAGCGCTTGGCGGCCGGCAACAATTCGTCCAGGGCCAGGAACACCATCACCCCGGCGATCAGCCCGAACACCGCACCGAACACCGCCTCGGACAAAAAGCGCGCAAGCGCGACGTAGCCGATCAGCGCGCCGATCGGCTCGGCCAGGCCGGACAGCAGGCTGGCGGCGAAGGCATAGGACTTGCGCCCGGTGGCGTAATGCACCGGCACTGCGATGGCGATGCCCTCGGGGATGTTGTGCACGGCGATGGCGAAGGCCAGCGGCATGCCCACCGCCGGACTCTCCAGCGTCGCGAAGAAGGTGGCCAGACCCTCCGGAAAGTTGTGCGCGGTGATCGCCACCGCGGTGAGCAGGCCGACGCGCTTGACGTAGGCGCGGTTGTCGTCGCGGAACAGCGGATCGCGGCTGTTGAGGCTTTCGTGCGGATTGGGCACCAGCCGGTCGATGGCCACGATCAGCACCATGCCGGCCAGGAACGCCAGGGTGGCATAGGCCTGGCCCAGGCGCGGATCGAAGGCATCGCTGAAGGCGGCGATCGACTTGCCGAGGATTTCGGTCAGCGATACGTACACCATCGCGCCGGCGGAGAACGCCAGGCCGAAGGCGAGCAGGCGCGGATTGGGCCCCTTGCTGAACAACACCAGCACGCTGCCCAGGCCGGTGGCCAAGCCGGCGCCGAGGGTCACGGCGAGCGCGACCAGGACATTGTGCAGCGGGATGTCCAGCATGCGCCGGCGGCTCCGAGGAAGAGGCGTCGATCAGACCCGGCGCGGTGCGGGTGTCGCGTGAAGGCGCGCGGTGCGCGCCTGTGGCTCAGCCGGCCTTGTGCGCCTGCGCGTCCAGCGCGAAGCAACGGTCCGGGCGCGGCTGCGGCGGATTGAAGTTGACCGGTACCTGGATGGTCCACGGCACCGCCTGGCCGTTGCGGGTAGCGGGATTGAAAGTCCAGCCGCGCACGGCTTCCTGCGCCGAGGCGTCGAGCTTGGCCTGGCCGCTGCCGGTGACCACGTCGACTTCGGTGGGCTTGCCCTGCACGCCGACCACCACCTTCAGCACCACGGTGCCGCCGATGCCGGCGCAGGCCACGTCGATCGGGTAGTCCGGCGGCGGTGTCTTCACCGCGGCGACCTCGGTCGGCGGCTGGGTCACGGTGTGTTGCTGGGATTGCTGGGATTGACCGCAGGCGCTGAGCAGCACGGCGCTCAGGCAGGCCAGGGGGAGCAGATGGCGGGCGGTGGCGGTCATCGTGATCATTCCGGAAGGGCGGACGCCTTGGCGGCGCAGATGAAGTCGTTCTCGCTGAGGCCACCGACGTCGTGGGTGGAATAGCGCACCACCACGCGGTCGTAGTGCACGCCCAGGTCGGGGTGGTGGTCTTCGCGGTGCGCGATCCAGGCCAGTGCGTTGACGAAGGCCAGGGTGCGGTAATAGTCGGGGAAGCGGAAGGTGCGGCTGATCGCGTTGCCGTTCTCGACCACTTCCCAGCCGGGCACCTGCGGCAGCAGTTCGGCCAGGCGCGCCTGGGTCAGTCTGTATTCGCTGCCCTTGCAGGGCGAGCAATGGGCCTGGGCGAGCGGGATCAGGTCGTTCATGGAAGGTCTCTGCGGTGGAACGGACAGGGCCGGTCAAGATACCGCCCGCGATGAGCGCAGGGCGTGGAAGGGTCTAGAATACCCGCATGATCCAGATCTCAGACAACGCACAGGCCCATTTCCGCAAGCTGCTCGAACGCGAGGCCGTGCCCGGCATGGGCGTGCGCCTGAGCGCGGTCGATGCCGGCACCCCGCGCGCCGATGCGCGGCTGGAGTTCGCCGAGCCGGCGGACCTGGCTGGCGACGAATGGGCGATCGACTGCGCCGGTTTCACCCTGTATGTGGCGGCCGACAGCGTCGGCTGGCTCGACGGCGCCGAAATCGACTACGTCACCCAGGGCACCGGCCAGCAGCTCACCATCAAGGCGCCGAAGATCAAGGGCGAAGCCCCGGGCGAGGCGGCCTCGCTGGTGGAGCGGGTGCGCTGGGTGGTGGAGAACGAGGTCAATCCGCAGCTGGCCCAGCACGGCGGCCGCGTGGCGGTGCAGGAAGTCTCCGCCGACGGCGTGGTGCTGCTGCGCTTCGGCGGCGGCTGCCACGGCTGCGGCATGGCCGACGTGACCTTGAAGCAGGGCATCGAGAAGACGCTGATGGGCCGCGTGCCGGGGGTGACCGCGGTGCGCGACGCCACCGACCACGACAGCGGCAGCGCTCCCTACATCCCGCGCGATTCGGCCGCCTGACGTTTCGCTGCCGGTGACGCGCGCCGCCGACATCCTCGATGTGTTGTTGGCGCGCACGCCGCGCAAGCTGCTGCGCGATCGCCGCACCGGCCTGCCGTATGCATGGGCGCACTGGATCGCGGCGCAGCCTGCGCTGCCGCGGCCGTTCGCGGCTCCCGAACTGATCGCGGCGATGCCGCCAGCGCAGCCGCCGGCGACCCTGCGCCTGCCGGCCTTGCCGCTGTGGCAGGCGTTCCGCCGGTTGTGGTGGCAGCACTGGGATCCGGCGCCGTACGACCAGCGCTGGTGGCGGCGCATCGCCGTGCTGCTCAGCCTGCTGCTGCATCTGCTGTTCGCGGTGTTCCTGCTGTGGGTGGCGTTCGTGCGCTGGCTGCCGCCGCTGACCGATGCGGACCAGGCTGGACGCGTGCAGGTGGAATTCGTCGGCCGCGGCACGCCCGCCGAGAGCGGCGGTGGGGCGCCGGCCGAGGCGGCGGCATCCGCGGAGGCGACGTCGCCGACCCCGCCGCGTGCGCAGCGCGCCGTGTCCGCGCGGCCGCGCCCGACGCCGCCCGCCGCTGCAGCGCCTGCACCGGCCGCGGAGCCGACACCGGCAGCGCCTGCGCCCGTGCCGCCCACTGCCAGTGCGCCACCACCGCCGCCGGCGGAGCAGCCGCTGCAGGTGACCGAAACGCCGACGCCCACCCGTGACTTCGTACTGCCGCCGCCACCGAGCGTGCGTGTAGCGGTGCCGACACCGCGCGCGGTGGTGCCGCCCGACGTGCAGGTGCCGGTGCGCGAGGTCGAAGTGGTCACCGACGTGCCGACCGTGGCGCAACTGCGGTCGCGCGACATCGCGGTGCCGCGCCCAGTCGCACCGCAGGTACAGGTGCGCGAACGCGAGGTGCCGGCACCGCTGCCGCAGGTGCAGGTTCCCGCACCACAGTTGCGCACGCCGACGCCCACGCCGATGTTGCGCAGTGCGGACGTGCCGCAGGTGCGGCAGATCGAAGTGCCGACGCCGAGCACCGCCACCGCGAGCGCACCCACGCCGGCACCGCCGGCTGCCCCGGCCGCAAGCCCGGACACGACGCCGGCGAGCGCGCAGACCCCGCAGCCGGCGCCGGCCGGCGCTGCGGCCAGTGCGACTGCCAAGCCGACCGCGCCCGCGGCCGGCACCGCGCCGCCCGGCAGCCAGGCCGCGAGCCCGGGCAGCGGTCCGGCGCCGGTCGCACGTGACGGTGGCTGGGCCACGCCGCAGCGCGGCGACGACTGGGGCGCGGCCGCACGCAACCGCCCCGGCGATGCCGGTGCCGGCGCCAGCAAGGGCGGCGGCCTGTTCAATGCCGACGGCAGCGTGCGCCTGGCCGATGGCCGCGGCAACGACCAGGCACCGGCGCGCAGCGCGCCTGGCTCGGAGACCGACACCTGGACGCGCGAGCGCATCGAAAAGGCCGGCGAGTGGCTCAAGCGCCCGCCGTACGACTACACGCCGACCTCGTTCGACAAATACTGGCTGCCGAACGCGACGCTGCTGGAAGAGTGGGTGCGGCGCGGCATCAAGTCGGTGAAGATCCCGATTCCGGGCACCACCAGCAGCATTTCCTGTGTGGTCTCGATCCTGCAGGTGGGCGGCGGCTGCAGCATCACCGACCCCAATCTCAACGAGCAGCCGGCTGGCGCGCGGCCGCCGCCGAACGTGCCGTTCAAGCGCGAGCTGCAGGAAGACAACGGCAGTCGCTGAGTGGCGGGGTACCCGCCCGCTCACACATGCGGGCGCCGCACATCACCAGCTGCGGCACACGCGGACCGGGCGCGGTTTGGTCCGAGTGGACGACTTCAGCTGGCACGGCGTTGCCTGCGAGGGCTCATCGCGGATGAAGCCGCTCTTACGTGTGTGCCTCACGTCGTTGGATAGGGTCGAAGCGCCACCGGATCGCGCACCACGCGAAAGTGGCGGCGAGCTGGTCACGCGTCGATGGCGGCGCATCCGGAGCACGCGCTGTGCGCGGTCCCGTCGCCGCTGCTCGGCGCAGCCTGGTGCAGGCGACCGCGCGCGTCATGTGGCGTGCGAGGTCCCTGCGCGCCGTGCGCTCAATTCACGCCGTGCAAATCGCGCAACTGGCTGCTGCGCGAGCCGAAGTAGGCCGCCAGGTCGGCGATGTCCTGGTCGCTCAGCTGCGCTGCCTGCGGGCTCATCAGCGGATGCGTGCGGGTGCCGCCGCGGTAGGCCTGCAGCGCGTGTGCCAGGTAATCGCCGTACTGGCCGCCGAGCTTGGGATAGGTCGGGTCGATCGGCGCGTTGCCGTCGGCGCCGTGGCAGTCGATGCAGCTCTGCCCGGTGGCCTTGCCCTTGGCGTGAGCGAGCTTGTCGCCGGCGTCGATGCGCCCGCCGGGCAGGCCGGCGGAGGAGCCGGAACCGTGCTCGCCGCTGGCGTGGCCGGGGTCGCCGGCGGATTTGCTGGTGGATTCCACCTGCGATTGCGAACAGGCCCCCAGGCACAGGGCGGCAAGCAGGACGAGGGCGGGACGCAAGGCGTGCGCGGCGTTCGGCATGGGAGGCCTACTTGAGGGTGGACAGGAAAGCGGCGATGTCGGCGATCTCCTGATCGGAGAAGCTTTCCGCCTGGGCCTGCATGGTCGGATGCTTGCGCTTGCCGAGCCGGTATTCGGTCAGCGCCTGGGTCAGGTACTGCGCCGACTGCCCGCCGATCTTGGGGATGCGGTAGCTGGGATAGGCGTTCTTGTAGCCGGTGACGCCGTGGCAGCCCTGGCAGGTGTAGGTGAGCACCCGGCCGTTGGCCGCGTTGCCCTGAACAGGCGCGGGTGCCGCGGCTGCGGCAGCGGGAGCGGCGGGCGCCGGCGCGGTCTGCGCCATGGCCGGGGCGGCCCCAACAGAAACGAGTACGGCCAGAGCAAAACAAGCGGCTAGCGGCTGCGTGCGCATGGTTTCGTGGTCCGGAGGACGGATTGGGGTTCCGGCGTGGGGGAACACGGAACGGCCCGAGTATAGCCTCACCTTTCGCGGCTTCGAAACTGGCGGTGGTGGGCGACCCGTGACCTTTGGGGCATTCGGCACGACGTCGATTGGTGATCTACTTATCTACAACACCATTCACGCCATCCACCAAGGACACGACGATGACGCGACCGCTCACGCGCCGCACTGCCACTTGCGCTGCCGCGCTGTTGGTCACCACCACGCTGCTGCTCGGCGGCTGCAAGCCGGCGGCGGAGGCCAAGGCCAAGGCCGCCGACAGCGAAAAGGCACCGGAGGCGGTGCCGGTGGAGGTGGCGGCGGCCAGCCGCCGTGCGGTGGCGGCCAGCTACAGCGGCACCGCGGCGCTGGAGGCGCGCGCCGAATCGCAGGTGGTGGCCAAGACCTCCGGCGTGGCCCTGGCGGTGCTGGCCGAGGAAGGCCAGCAGGTGCGCGCCGGGCAGCCGCTGGTGCGGCTGGACCCCGACCGCGCGCGGCTGGCGCTGGCGCAGAGCGAGGCGCAACTGCGCAAGCTGGAGAACAACTACCGCCGCTCGCAGCAGCTGGTGGGCCAGCAACTGGTCAGCGCCGCCGACGTCGACCAGATCAAGTACGACCTGGCCAACGTGCGCGCGCAACACCAGTTGGCGGCGCTGGAACTGTCCTATGCCACGGTGGTGGCGCCGATCTCCGGAGTGATCGCCTCGCGCTCGATCAAGACCGGCAACTTCGTGCAGATCAATACGCCGATCTTCCGCATCGTCGACGATTCGCGGCTGGAAGCCACGCTCAACGTGCCCGAGCGCGAACTGGCCACGCTCAAGACCGGGCAGCCGGTGACCCTGCTGGCCGATGCGCTGCCGGGCAAGCAGTTCCGCGGCCGGGTCGACCGCATCGCGCCGGTGGTGGATGCCGGCAGCGGCACCTTCCGCGTGGTCTGCGCCTTCGACGAAGGGGCGGAGGCGCTGCAGCCGGGCATGTTCGGCCGCATCCGCATCGATTACGACCAGCGCGCCGATGCGCTGGTGGTGCCGCGGCTGGCGCTGCTCGACGACGGCGAGCCGGCGGTGTTCCGCGTGGTCGCCGGCAAGGTCGCGCGGGTGCCGGTGACGCTGGGCTATGCCGAAGGGCCGTGGGTGGAGATTCGCCAGGGCCTGCAGGCCGGCGACCAGGTGGTCACCGCCGGCAAGGTCGCGCTGCGCGACGGCAGCCGCGTGCAGGTGATCGCGCCGCAGCGCGAGGTTGCCGACGCCGCCCCGGCCACCACCGGCGGAGCGCGCTGATGCACGGCGCCGATTCCGACGCGCACGCACCGCCTGCGCCCGCCGCCGCGCAAGGCGGCGGCCTGGTCGAGTTCGCCACCCGCCGTCGCGTGACCATCGCGATGATCACGCTGACCATGCTGCTGTTCGGCGCGATCGCGCTGCACGGGCTCAAGGTCAACCTGCTGCCGGACCTGAGCTATCCGACCCTGACCGTGCGCACCGAGTACGCCGGCGCCGCGCCGTCGGAGATCGAGACGCTGGTGACCGAGCCGGTCGAAGAAGCGGTCGGCGTGGTCAAGAACCTGCGCAAGCTCAAGTCGGTCTCGCGCACCGGGCAGAGCGACGTGGTGCTGGAGTTCGCCTGGGGCACCAACATGGACCAGGCCAGCCTGGAGGTGCGCGACAAGATGGAGGCGCTGTCGCTGCCGCTGGAGGCCAAGGCGCCGGTGCTGCTGCGCTTCAATCCCTCCACCCAACCGATCATGCGCCTGGTGCTGTCGAGCAAGACCGCCGCGCACACCGACGCCGAGGCGGTGCGCGCGCTGACCCAGTTGCGTCGCTACGCCGACGAGGACCTGAAGAAGAAGCTGGAGCCGGTGGCGGGCGTGGCCGCGGTCAAGGTCGGCGGTGGGCTGGAGGACGAGATCCAAGTGGATATCGACCAGCAGCGGCTGGCGCAGCTCAACATGCCGATCGACACGGTGATCGCGCGGCTCAAGGACGAGAACGTCAATCTCTCCGGCGGACGCCTGGAGCAGGGGACGCAGCGCTACCTGGTGCGCACGGTCAACCAGTTCGCCGACCTGGACGAGATTCGCAACCTGTTGCTGACCACCCAGGGCGCCGGCGGCAACGCGGCCGACGTGGCCCTGCAGCAGATGTATGCGATCGCCGCTTCCACCGGCTCGGAAGCGGCGCTTGCCGCGGCGTCGGCGGCGCAGAGCGCGACTTCCAGCACCACCACCACCGTCGCCGGCGGCATGCCGATCCGGCTCAAGGACGTGGCGCAGGTGCGGCAAGGCTACAAGGAGCGCGAGGCGATCATCCGCCTGGGCGGCAAGGAGGCGGTGGAACTGGCGATCTACAAGGAAGGCGACGCCAACACCGTGGCCACCGCGGCGGCGCTGCGCAAGCGCCTGGAACAGCTGCAGGCGCAGATTCCCGCCGACGCCGAACTGACCACGCTGGAAGACCAGTCGCGCTTCATCGAACACGCCATCGGCGACGTCAAGAAGGACGCGGTGATCGGCGGCCTGCTGGCGATCCTGATCATCTTCCTGTTCCTGCGCGATGGGTGGAGCACGTTCGTGATCGGGCTGTCGCTGCCGGTGTCGATCGTGACCACGTTCTTCTTCATGGATCGGCTCGGCCTGAGCCTCAACGTGATGTCGCTGGGCGGCCTGGCGCTGGCCACCGGCCTGGTGGTGGACGATTCGATCGTGGTGCTGGAAAGCATCGCCAAGGCGCGCGAGCGCGGGCTGAGCGTGCTGGATGCCGCGATCGTCGGCACCCGCGAGGTCGGCATGGCGGTAGTCGCCTCGACCCTGACCACGATCGCGGTGTTCCTGCCGCTGGTGTTCGTGGAGGGCGTGGCCGGGCAACTGTTCCGCGACCAGGCGTTGACCGTGGCGATCGCCATCGCGATCTCGCTGGTGGTGTCGATGACCCTGATCCCGATGCTCAGCTCGCTGAAGGGCCGTGCGCCGCTGGCGTTCCCGGTCGAACCGGCGCCGCCGCACTGGCAGCCGCGGCGCGGCTGGCTGAAGCCGCTGGCCTGGAGCCGGCGCGGCGCAGGTGCGGCGGTGCGTGGGGTGTTCTTTGGCGTGGCCTGGTTGGTCGTGCGGCTGTGGCGCGGTGCGGTGGCGGTGGTTGCGCCGGTGATGCGCAAGGCCAGCGATGTGGCGATGGCGCCGTATGCGCTGGCCGAGCGCGGCTATCTGCGGCTGCTGCCGGGTGCGTTGGCGCGTCCCGGCTGGGTGCTGGGGCTGGCGGCGCTGGCCTTCGCCGCGACCCTGGCGGTGGCGCCGCTGCTGGGCGCCGACCTGATCCCGCAGCTGGCGCAGGACCGCTTCGAGATGACGGTGAAGCTGCCGGCCGGCACGCCGCTGCGGCAGACCGATGCGCTGGTGCGCGAACTGCAGGAGGTGCACGGCAAGGACGCGGGCGTGCAGGCGCTGTACGGGGTCAGCGGCAGCGGCACCCGGCTCGACGCCAACCCCACCGAGAGCGGCGAGAACATCGGCAAGCTGACCATCGCCATGGCCGGCGGCGGCAGCGCGCAGTTCGAGGCGCAGCAGAGCGAGCGCATGCGCGCGACGATGCGCAACCATCCGGGCGTGCAGGTCGGTTTCAGCCGGCCGGAGCTGTTCAGTTTCTCCACGCCGCTGGAGATCGAACTGCGCGGCCAGGATCTGCAGACCATCCAGCACGCCGGGCAGAAGCTGGCGGCGCTGCTGCGCGGCAACGGCCACTTCGCCGACGTCAAATCCACGGTGGAGGAGGGCTTTCCGGAGATCCAGATCCGCTTCGACCAGGAACGTGCCGGTGCGTTGGGACTGACCACGCGGCAGATCGCCGACGTGGTGGTGAAGAAGGTGCGCGGCGACGTCGCCACCCGCTACAGCTTCCGCGACCGCAAGATCGACGTGCTGGTGCGCGCGCAGCAGAGCGACCGCGCCAGCGTCGACAGCATCCGCCGGCTGATCGTCAACCCGGGCAGCAGCCGGCCGGTGACGCTGGACGCGGTCGCCGACGTGGTCGCCACCACCGGTCCCAGCGAGATCCACCGCGCCGACCAGATCCGCGTGGCGATCGTCTCGGCCAATCTGCGCGACATCGACCTGGGCACGGCGGTGCGCGAGGTGCGTGAGATGGTGGCGCGCGATCCGCTCGGCGCCGGCGTCGGCATGCACATCGGCGGGCAGGGCGAGGAACTGGCGCAGTCGGCGCGCTCGCTGCTGTTCGCGTTCGGCCTGGCGGTGTTCCTGGTGTACCTGGTGATGGCCTCGCAGTTCGAGTCGCTGCTGCATCCGTTCGTCATCCTGTTCACCATCCCGCTGGCACTGGTCGGCGCGGTGCTGGCGCTGCTGCTGACCGGCAAGCCGGTGTCGGTGGTGGTGTTCATCGGCCTGATCCTGCTGGTGGGCCTGGTGACCAAGAACGCGATCATCCTGATCGACAAGGTCAACCAGTTGCGCGAGGAGGGCGTGGCCAAGCGCGCGGCGCTGATCGAAGGCGCACGCTCGCGGTTGCGGCCGATCGTGATGACCACGCTGTGCACGCTGTTCGGCTTCCTGCCGCTGGCGATCGCCAGCGGCGAGGGCGCCGAGGTGCGCGCGCCGATGGCGATCACCGTGATCGGCGGGCTGCTGGTGTCCACGCTGCTGACCTTGCTGGTGATCCCGGTGGTCTACGACCGCCTGGACCGCCGCGCCGACGCGTACTACGCCGAGCGCGGGCGGCGTGCGCGGCAACGTGAAAACGGCGAGCAGCGCCTGCAGGACGGCGAGGGCGCGCCGGCATGAGCGTCGCCGAGTTCAGCATCCGCCGTCCGGTCACCACCATCATGTGCTTCGTCTCGCTGGTGGTGGTCGGGCTGATCGCCGCCTTCCGCCTGCCGCTGGAGGCCTTGCCGGACATCTCCGCGCCGTTCCTGTTCGTGCAGCTGCCGTACACCGGCTCGACCCCGGACGAGGTCGAGCGCAACCTGGTGCGGCCGACCGAGGAAGCGCTGGCGACGATGACCGGGATCAAGCGCATGCGCTCGACCGCCACCGCCGACGGCGCCAACATCTTCATCGAGTTCTCCGACTGGGACCGCGACATCGCCATCGCCGCCTCCGATGCGCGCGAGCGTATCGACGCGATCCGCGCCGACCTGCCGGCCGACCTGCGGCGCTACAACGTGTTCAAGTGGTCCAGCAGCGACCAGCCGGTGCTGAAGGTACGTCTGGCCGGCGCGGCCGACCTGACCGGCGCGTACGACATGCTCGATCGCGAGTTCAAGCGTCGCCTGGAGCGCATTCCCGGGGTGGCCAAGGTGTCGGTGTCCGGCGCGCCGCCGAACGAGGTCGAGATCGCCATCGCCCCGGACCGGCTCAGCGCGCACAACCTCAGCCTCAACCAGCTCAGCGAGCGCCTGGGCAAGCTCAACTTCTCGCTGTCGGCCGGGCAGATCGACGACAACGGCCAGCGCCTGCGGGTGCAGCCGGTCGGCGAACTGCGCGACCTGCAGGAGCTGCGCGACCTGGTCATCGACGCCAAAGGCCTGCGCCTGGGCGACATCGCCGAGGTGCGGCTGAAACCGACCCGGATGAGCTACGGCCGGCGCCTGGACGGCCGTCCGGCAGTGGGCCTGGACGTGTTCAAGGAGCGCAGCGCCAACCTGGTCGAGGTCTCGCGCGCGGTGCTGGCCGAGGTCGAGCAGATCCGCAAGCAGCCGGCGCTGAGCGACGTGCAGATCAAGGTCATCGACAACCAGGGCAAGGCGGTGACCTCGTCGCTGGCGGAGCTGGCCGAAGCCGGCGCGGTCGGCCTGCTGCTGTCGGTGACGGTGTTGTTCTTCTTCCTGCGGCACTGGCCGTCGACGCTGATGGTGACCCTGGCGATCCCGATCTGCTTCGCGATCACCCTGGGCTTCATGTATTTCGCCGGGGTCACCCTCAACATCCTGACCATGATGGGCCTGCTGCTGGCGGTGGGCATGCTGGTGGACAACGCGGTGGTGGTGGTGGAGAGCATCTACCAGGAGCGCGAGCGCATGCCCGACCAGCCGCAGCGCGCTTCCATCCTCGGCACCCGCAATGTCGCCATCGCGCTGTCGGCCGGAACCCTGTGCCACTGCATCGTGTTCTTGCCGAACCTGTTCGGCGAGACCAACAACATCAGCATTTTCATGTCGCAGATCGCCATCACCATCTCGGTGTCGCTGCTGGCGTCGTGGCTGGTGGCGGTGAGCCTGATCCCGATGCTGTCGGCGCGCATGCGCACCCCGGCGCTGCTGCATTCCCCGCACGGGCTGATCCCGCGCCTGCAGCGCCGCTACGCGCGGGTGCTGGCCTGGTCGCTGGCGCACCGTGGCTGGAGCGTGTGCGCGATCGTGCTGATCAGCGCGCTGAGCGTGATCCCGATGCTGCAGACCAAGAAGGACATGTTCGGCGGCGACGGCGGCGAGCAGGTCTTCATCGGCTACCAGTGGAAGGGCGCCTACACGCGCGAGCAGATGGCCGAGGAAGTGACCCGGCTGGAACGCTTCATCGACGCGCGTCGCGCGCAATACCACGTGACCCAGGTGTATTCCTGGTTCAGCGAGGAGGAGGGCAGCAGCACCACGCTCACCGTCGATCTGAAGCAGGTCCGCGACCTGCCGGCACTGATGGAACGCATCCGCAAGGAACTGCCGCGCTCGGCGCGGGTGGATTTCCACGTCGGCAACAGCAACGGCGGCGATGGCGGCAACGGCGGCGGGCAGACCGTGCAGGTGCAACTGGTCGGCGATTCCACCGAGGCGCTACGAGCGCTCGCCGACGACGTGGTGCCGCTGCTGGCGCGGCGCAAGGAGCTGCGCGACGTGCGCGTGGACAGCGGCGATCGCAGCGCCGAACTGGCGGTGCGGGTGGACCGCGAGCGCGCCGCCGCGTTCGGCTTCAGCGCCGAGCAGGTCGCCAGCTTCGTCGGCCTGGCGCTGCGCGGCGCGTCGCTGCGCGAGTTCCGCCACGGCGACAACGAGGTGTCGGTGTGGGTGCGCTTCGCCGGTGCCGAGCAGACCTCGCCGGAAGACCTGGACAGCTTCAACGTGCGCACCCAGGACGGGCGCAGCGTGCCCTTGCTGAGCCTGGTCGAGACGCAGCCGCGCGCCGCCGCGACTCAGATCGCCCGCACCAACCGGCAGACCACGCTGACCATTACCGCCAACCTCGGCGCCAAGGTCACCGCGCCGGAAGCCAAGCAGGCGATCGAGGACACCCTCAACGCAGTCAGCTTCCCGGTCGGCTACCGCTACAGCTTCGACGGCGCGGACGGCCAGGACGACGATCAGGCCAGCAAGCAGATGCTGTTCAACCTGCTGATCGCGCTGGTGATGATCTACGTGGTCATGGCCGCGATGTTCGAATCGCTGCTGTTTCCCGTGGCGATCATGAGCGGCGTGCTGTTCTCGGTGTTCGGCGTGTTCTGGCTGTTCTGGATCACCGGCACCAGCTTCGGGATCATGGCCTTCATCGGCATCCTGGTGCTGATGGGCGTGGTGGTGAACAACGGCATCGTGATGATCGAGCACATCAACAACCTGCGCCGGCGCGGCCTGGCCCGTACCGAGGCGCTGATCGAAGGCTCGCGCGAGCGCCTGCGCCCGATCATGATGACCATGGGCACGGCGATCCTGGCGATGGTGCCGATTTCGCTGACCACCACGCAGATGTTCGGCGACGGCCCGGCCTACTACCCGATGGCGCGTGCGATCGCCGGCGGCCTGGCGTTCTCGACCGTGGTCAGCCTGCTGTTCCTGCCGACCATCTACGCGATCCTGGACGATCTGAGTAACGGCGTGGCCAACCTGGTGCGGCGCGCGCGTGGGCGTCGCGACGTCGCCGCGCAGATGGTGTCCTGATCCGGAGGCTTCAGACGACCTGTGGGAGGGGCTTCAGCCCCGACGCCGTACTGCTGAGGCGTCGGGACTGAAGCCCCTCCCACAAAGGTGAAACCCGCGCGGTGACAGTTGCCGCCGCCGCGCGGCGGGTGTTCAACCCGCCAGCTTGCCGAAGATGCGGAAGCCGGCCAGCCACACGCCGAGCATGCTGCCCAGGTTGGTCAGCAGGAAGGTCAGCACCACCCGCGAGACGCGGTTGCGGTACCAGCCGCGCAGGTTCTGCGCGTCGTCGCGCAGGGCCAGGAAATCGCCATAGGCCGGCTTGCGCATGTGCACCTCGACCAGGGCGCTGAACGCACCGGCCGGCACGCCGGGGCGGAATGGCTTCAGCGGCGCGGCGATGGCGCCGGCGATCACGCTCAGCGGATGGCCGCCGGCGAGGATGCAGCCCAGCCCGGCCAGGCCGCCGGTGAACAGCACCCACTGCAGCAGCAGGTCGGTGCCCAGCGCGAAGCCGCCGTGCCAATAGCCCCAGGCTACGCCGCCCAGCACCAGCGCGGTCAGGGTCAGGGTGATCCACGGCACCTTCTTCTTGGTCGGCACGTCTTCCAGCGCCTTGCGCAGCGTCGCCGGATCGTCCTGGTCGCCCTGCAGATGCCGCGCCAGACCAGCCAGGTGACCGGCACCGACCACCGCCAGCACCTCGCGCACGCCGGTCGACGGCGCGCCCTCCAGCGGTTCGGCATTGTCGGTCAGCGGCAGCGCGCGCTGTTGCGCCCGTTCCTCGCGCAAGCGCGTGGCCATATAGCGGTCGCGCTCGGCGATGATGGTTTCGTACAGCGCCGGGCTCTCGCTGGCGAAGTCGCCGAAGCTGGCCTCGAGCATGTCGCCCTGCTTGAGCTTCTCGATCTCCGCCTCGCCGACCTCGTCGGAGGCGAACAGGCCACCGAGCAGGCCGCTGGCCAGCTTCAGCTTGCCGAAGAAGCCGAGCCGGCTGGACGCACGCTTGAAGGTCAGGCCGACTTCGCGATCGACCAGGTACACCGGCAACTGCCGTTCGCGCGCCAGCAGCACCGCGCGCTTGAGTTCGGCGCCGGGCTCGATGCCCAGTTGCTCGGCCAGGCGCCGCTGGTAGGCGGCCAGCGCCAGGTTGGCGGCGAACAGGGCCACGCGGCCCTTGCGGATCACCTGCACCAGGTCCAGCTTGGTCAGCGCGTCGGGATCGGTCAGCGCCTGCAGGCGCTGCGGATCCAGTTCCACCGCCACCGCGTCGAAACGGCCGCTGCCGATCGCCCGTTCCACGGCAGCGACGCTGGCCAGGGACACGTGCGCGGTGCCGAGCAGGGTGTAGCGGATGCCATCGCGTTCGACGATGCGGTACGGCTGGCCGTCGAACAGCGCATCGTCGCCGTCGGCCTGGGAAAGTTCGTTCATTCCATCACTCATCGGAGGGCGCCTCGGCAGCGCCGGGGCTCAGCGGGCATGGGGGTGTGAGGGCATCGGCCGCGATCGGCATGGGCGCCTGCGGCCGGGTCGCGCCGCGCCGCAGTCAACGGCGCTGCACTAGCAAAGACCCGGCACGGCGCTGCGGGTCAGTCGATGTAGCGCTTCAGCAGGTCGCCGTAGGCATCGATGCGGCGGTCGCGCAGGAACGGCCAGATCCGCCGCACGTGCTCGCTGCGCTGCAGGTCCACGTCGCAGACCAGCACGGTCGGCTCGCCACCGGCCTCGGCGATGAACTCGCCCTGCGGCCCGAGCACGTGGCTGTTGCCCCAGAACTGGATGCCCGACGCGCCCAGCGGCGACGGCTCGTGGCCGACCCGGTTGCAGCTCAGCACTGGCACGCCATTGGCCACGGCATGGCCGCGATGGCTGAGGATCCAGGCATCGCGCTGGCGTTCCTGCTCGGCCTGTTCGTCGCTGGGGTCCCAGCCGATCGCAGTCGGGTACAGCAGCAGTTCGGCGCCGGCCAGGGCCATCAGCCGCGCCGCTTCCGGATACCACTGGTCCCAGCACACCAGTACGCCGAGGCGGCCGACCGAGGTCTGGATCGGGGTGAAGCCCAGATCGCCCGGGGTGAAGTAGAACTTCTCGTAGAAACCCGGATCGTCGGGGATGTGCATCTTGCGGTACTTGCCCAGCAGGCTGCCGTCCTTTTCGAACACCACCGCGGTGTTGTGGTACAGCCCGGCGGCGCGGCGCTCGAACAGCGAGCCGACCAGGACCACGCCATGGCGCTTGGCCAGTGCGCCCAAGCGCTCGGTGCTGGGGCCGGGAATCGGTTCGGCCAGGTCGAATTCGTCCACCGACTCGTGCTGGCAGAAGTACGCGCCGTTGTGCAGTTCCTGCAGCAGCACCAACTGCGCGCCCTGCGCGGCAGCCTCGGCCACACGCGATTCGATCGCTGCCAGGTTCGCCGCGGCGTCGCCGTGGTTGCGCTCCTGGATCAGCGCGACGGAAAGAGTGTTTCGGCTCATTGCGGAATCAAGGTTCGCGGTAAACCGGCATGGTAGCGCGGATGGCCGCGCGGCAGGTTCCGGGGAGATGAATCCCGCGCCACGCGTGGCGGCGGTGCGGGTGCTCGGTGCTGCGCCGGCGTGCGGCGCAGGCGCGGCGGTTCAGTCCGCCAGCAGGCCGGCCGGCAGCTGCATGGTGATGCAGTGCAGGCTGCCGTTCTGCCAGATCAGCGCGCGACAGGGGATCGGCACGATCTCGTGCTGCGGGAAGGCCTGCGCCATCACCGCCTGCGCCTGCGCATCGGCCGCGTCGCCGTAGGCCGGCATCAGCACCGCGCCGTTGACGATCAGGAAGTTGGCGTAGGAGGCGGCCAGGCGCCGGCCCTCATCGATGACCGGCTGCGCCCACGGCAGCGGGAACAGCCGATAGGGCGCGCCCTCGGCGGTACGCAACGCGGCCAGTTCGGCGCCCATCGCCTGCAGCTCGGCGTAGTGCGAATCGCCGGCGTCGTCGCAGGCCTGGTAGACGATGGCGTCGGGGCCAGCGAAGCGGGCGAGGGTGTCGATGTGCGCGTCGGTATCGTCGCCTTCCAGGTAGCCGTGGTCCAGCCACAGCACGCGCTGCTGCGCCAGCCAGTCGGCCAGGTCGTGGCTGAGCGACTCGCGGCTGCGCTGCGGATGGCGCTCGTGCAGGCACTGCCAGGTGGTCAGCAGGGTGCCGGCGCCATCGCAGTCGATGGCGCCGCCTTCCAGGGCGAAGTCGATGCGGCGCACGTCGCTGTCGGCGAACAGGCCCTGCTCGGCCAGCACGCTCACCAACTGGTCGTCGCGGCTGGCCTGGAACTTGCCGCCCCAGCCGGTGAAGCGGAAGTCCAGCAACTGGAAGCCGCCGCCGGCGCGCGCCAGGGTGATCGGGCCGGAATCGCGCAGCCAGGTGTCGTCGTACTCGGCCTCGACAAAGCGCACCCGCTGCATGTCCACCCGCGCCGAGCGCAGCCGCGCCTCGGCGTAGATCTGCAGGTCGGCGTCGGCCACGCAGATCAGCACCCGCTGGAAGCGCACGATCGCCGCGACCAGGGCGATGTAGGTTTCCTCGACCTCGGCCAGGCGCTCGGCCCAGTCGGTGCCGGCATGCGGCCAGGCGATCAGGATGGCGGACTGGGGCTCCCATTCGGCGGGAAGGCGAAGACGATCAGTCATTGCGACCACTACTCAGGTTGTGCCCGGCATCGCGCCAGGGTGTGTGTCGTTCGTATCCCGCACCGGCGAGGCGCGGGAGCTTTGCGCCGCGCCGCGGCTGGGCGACCGCGACGCGGCAGTGCTGGGGGGCTCGGCCAGGCGCACGCGCGACCGGGCGCAGGGTCGGCGTCAGCGGATCGCGGGTTTCGGGCCGATCTCGTTGGCGTCGGCCTTGTTGGCGACCACGTCCACCACCTTCTGTTTCTCGAAGTACACGGTGAAGGCCGGATAGACCCAGCGGTTGATGGTCGGCCATTGCCGCTTCTGGCCGCCACGCGGCTCCAGCTTCTGCTGCGGTGCGCCGTAGCGCGCCTGCACCTGGGCCATGCTCAGGCCGCGGGTCGGCAGCGCCGCGGCTGGCTCTTCCTTGACCCGGTCGACCAGCAGGGTCTCGGCGTGGGCGCCGCCGGCCAGGCCCAACACGGCCAGCAGCGGCAGGACGGACAGACGATGCTTCATCACGTGTACTCCCCAGAGGACGAGCGCCGATTACAGCAAACTTCGATAACAAAAAACCGCCCGAAGGCGGCTTTCGTCGACGACCGGCCACCGCTGCGCGCGGCGCGGCAGGGCAGGCCGGGTCGGATCAGCGCTGACGCGCCTTGAAACGGGGGTTGGACTTGCAGATCACGAAGACCTTGCCGCGGCGGCGGACCACCTTGCAGTCGCGGTGACGGGCCTTCGCCGACTTCAGGGAGGACAGGACTTTCATGGCACACCTCGGCGTAAACTTGTGGATTCGAAGGAGGGCGGCACGGCCGAAACCATGGCGCGGGATCAGTAAGCGGGCGATTATAGCCTGGTTTTCTTCATGGTTTCAACTGCTTGCGCCAGCCCGGCCGGCGTCGGCGCTACAATGCGCCGCCCCCCGTCCGAGGAACCGCATGAACGAGCCCGCTCCCGTCCTGACCATCGATGGCCCTTCCGGGGCCGGCAAAGGCACCGTCAGCCGCATCGTCGCCGCCCGCCTGGGCTGGCATTACCTGGATTCGGGGGCGCTGTACCGGGCGGTCGGGGTGGCGGCCAGCTGGGCCAATCTGGACATTTCCGACGCCGCCGCCTTGGTGCGCTGCACGTTCGACACCCGGGTGGATTTCGACGAGGTCGCCGATGGCGGCCTGCGGGTGCGGATCAACGGCGCCGATGCCACCGACGAGCTGCGCCTGGAGACCACGGGTGCGGTGGCCTCGGCGATCGCCGCCATCCCCGAGGTGCGCGCGGCGCTGAAACAGCGCCAGCGCGCCTTCCGCACCCCGCCGGGGCTGGTCGCCGACGGTCGCGACATGGGGACGGTGATTTTTCCGGACGCCCCGTACAAGGTGTTCCTGACCGCCAGCGCCGAGGAGCGCGCCCAGCGCCGGCATAAGCAGTTGAAGGAAAAAGGGGTTTCGGTTATATTCGACGACCTGCTGCGCGAGATCATGGCCCGCGACGCACGCGATGCGCAACGCGCGGTGGCCCCGCTGAGGCCGGCAGACGATGCCGTCCTCCTCGATACCACCGGCATGGACATCGACCAGGTGGTGGGCCGCGTCCTGCAGTTGCTGCCGATCTGAGCGGCACGCAGGGCAGGGCAGCAGTTTGGTGGCGTCATGCACGCCACCGGTTCCTCGTTACACCCGCAACATCCATGTTCCACCGATAGCGTTAAAGGCTCCGCTGCGCAATTCCGCGCTGCGGTTTTTCCATTCCACACCCGGCCGCTGTTCGGGCCGACTAACAGGTGGACAGTCGCTGTTTTCCAGAAGAAAACGCCCTGTCCGTGTGTCCACTAGAGTAATTTCAAATGACCGAATCTTTTGCCGAACTGTTCGAAGCTAGCCAAGCCAACCTGGCCAAGCTGAAGCCCGGCGCCATCGTCACCGGTACCGTCGTGGAAGTCCGCGGCGACGTGGTGGTGATCAACGCCGGCCTGAAGTCCGAAGGCATCGTGCCGATCGAGCAGTTCCGTAACGACGCTGGCGAAATCGACGTCGCCGAAGGCGACCTGGTCAAGGTCGCGCTCGACTCGCTCGAGAACGGCTTCGGCGAGACCGTGCTGTCGCGCGAGAAGGCCAAGCGCGCCATGGTGTGGGACGAGCTGGAAGAAGCGTTGGAGAAGAACGAGACCATCACCGGCCGCATCAGCGGCAAGGTCAAGGGTGGTTTCACCGTGGACATCAAGGATGTCCGCGCGTTCCTGCCCGGTTCGCTGGTGGATGTGCGCCCGGTGCGCGACCCGGCCTACCTGGAAGGCAAGGAACTGGAGTTCAAGCTGATCAAGCTGGACCGCAAGCGCAACAACGTGGTGGTCTCGCGTCGTGCGGTGGTCGAGAGCGAGCACTCGGAAGAGCGCGAGCAGCTGATGGACAAGCTGCAGGAAGGCGCGATCCTGAAGGGCGTGGTCAAGAACCTGACCGACTACGGCGCGTTCGTGGACCTGGGCGGCATCGACGGCCTGCTGCACATCACCGACATGGCCTGGAAGCGCGTGCGCCATCCGTCCGAAGTAGTCAACGTCGGCGACGAGCTGGACGTGCGCGTGCTGAAGTTCGATCGCGAGCGTAACCGCGTCAGCCTCGGCCTGAAGCAGCTGGGCGAGGATCCGTGGGACAACATCGCGCGTCGTTACCCGGCCAACAGCCGCGTGTTCGGCAAGGTCTCCAACGTCACCGATTACGGCGCGTTCGTCGAGATCGAGCCGGGCGTGGAAGGCCTGGTGCACGTGTCCGAGATGGACTGGACCAACAAGAACGTCAACCCGTCCAAGGTCGTGCAGGTCGGCGACGAAGTCGAAGTGATGGTGCTGGACGTGGACGAAGAGCGTCGCCGCATCTCGCTGGGCATGAAGCAGGTCGCCGCCAATCCGTGGGAGACCTTCGCCGCCACCCACAAGAAGAACGACAAGGTGTCCGGCCAGATCAAGTCGATCACCGACTTCGGCATCTTCATCGGCCTGGACGGCGGCATCGACGGCCTGGTGCATCTGTCCGACATCAGCTGGAACACCACCGGCGAAGACATCGTGCGCAACTTCAAGAAGGGCGACACGCTGGAAGCCGTGGTGCTGGCGGTGGACCCGGAGCGCGAGCGCATCAGCCTGGGCGTCAAGCAGCTGGAGCAGGATCCGTTCGGCCAGTACATGGCCGCCAACCCGAAGGGCTCGAAGGTCGAGGGCGTGGTGCGTGAAGTGGACGCCAAGGGCGCCACCATCGACCTGGCCGACGGCATCGAAGGCTACGTCGCCGCGCGCGACATCGCCAACGAGCGCGTCGACGACGCCAGCCAGCACCTGAAGGTCGGCGACAAGATCGAAGCCAAGTTCGTGGGCATGGACCGCAAGGGCCGCACCCTGCAGCTGTCGATCAAGGCCAAGGACGATGCCGAAATGCGCGAAGTGCTGGAGGAATACCAGTCCGCGTCGGGCGGCACCACCCAGCTGGGCGCGCTGCTGCGTGCGCAGCTGAACGGCAACAAGTCCGAGTAATCCGCCACACGCAGCGTTACTGGCACGGCCCGGTGTTCCCGGGCCGTGCCAGGTTGCGACCCCACTGCACGCATCCGTAAATGACCAAATCCGAGCTGATCGAAATCCTGGCGCGCAAGCAGGCGCATCTGAAGTCGGACGACGTCGATCTGGCGGTGAAGTCGTTGTTGGAAATGATGGGCGGCGCCCTGTCCGGCGGCGATCGCATCGAGATCCGCGGCTTCGGCAGCTTTTCCCTGCACTACCGGCCGCCGCGCCTGGGACGCAATCCCAAGACCGGCGAGTCCGTCGCGCTTCCCGGCAAGCACGTGCCGCATTTCAAGCCCGGCAAGGAGCTGCGCGAGCGCGTGAGCGGCGTCGTCCCGGTCGAATCCGACACGCCCTGAGCCCGGCGTCCGGCGCTTGCCGGAATCCACGCCTGTTCGGCTAATCTAGTGTCTCCCGACGCTGGAGTTGCTCATGAAGATTGCACGACTGCTGATCCTGCTGGTGTTGCTGTTGGCCGGCCTGGTCATCGGGTCGCTCAATTCGCAGCCGATCCAGATCAACTTCGTGTTCTCCAGCATCGCCACCACCTCCGGTATCGCCATCATCGTCTCGCTGTTCGCCGGCGTGCTGATCGGCGCCTCGCTGGTCCTGGCGGCCCTGGTGATCCCCCTGTATGCCAAGCTGCGTCGTGCCAACAAGGCCGCGAACGCCGCTGCCCCGGCCGTCGCGCCGGTCTCCCCCCATGCCCACCAGCCCTTGGACGGACGCTGATCTTCGATGGACTTTCTGACCGAGTGGTTCTGGTTCTTCCTGTTCCTGCCGCTGGCGGCATTGAGCGGCTGGGTGATCGGCCGCCGTGGCGGCCAGCGCCATGGCGATACCCAGGTCAGCCGGCTGTCCAGCACCTATTTCCGCGGCCTCAACTACCTGCTCAACGAGCAGCCGGACAAGGCGATCGAGCTGTTCCTGCACATCGCCGAACTGGACAAGGAAACCTTCGAGACCCAGGTCGCGCTGGGCCACCTGTTCCGTCGCCGCGGTGAGGTCGACCGCGCCATCCGCCTGCATCAGGGCCTGGTCCAGCGCGGCGATCTGAGCGACGCGCAACGCGTGCAGGCCTTGCTGGCGCTGGGCGAGGACTACATGAAGTCGGGGCTGCTGGACCGCGCCGAAACCGTGTTCACCGAACTGGCGCAGATCGACCAGCGCGCGCCGCAGGCGCTCAAGCACCTGATCGGCATCTACCAGGCCGAGCGCGATTGGGAAAAGGCCATCGACAACGCCACACGTTACGAAGAGGTGACCGGCGAGCCGATGGGCAAGCTGATCGCCCAGTTCGAATGCGAACTGGCCGACCGCTACCGCGCCTCGGGCAAGAACGACCTGGCGCGGGAGGCGATCGCGCGCGCCTACCAGGCCGATGCCAAGTCGGTGCGTGCCGGCATCCTGGAAGGGCGCATCGATGTCGACGACGGCAACGACGAGGCCGCCATCCGCGCCTTCGAGCGCGCCGCGCGCCACGACCCGGACTACCTGCCGGAGATCATGCCGGCGCTGATGGAGTGCTACCGCCGCGGCAACGATCTCAGCGGCGCGCGCGCGTTCCTGTCGGAGATGACCGAGCACTACCGCGGTATCGCCCCGGTGCTGGCGTTGACCCGGCTCATGGAGTCGCAAGAAGGCATTTCCGCCGCGCGTTCCTACCTGGGCCGGCAGCTCAAGGACCGGCCGTCGGTGCGCGGCGAGTCCGCGCTGATCGACCTGACCCTGGCCGAGGGCGCCGATTCCACCGCGACTCTGCAGGATCTCAAGCACATTACCGACCAACTGCTGGTGCGCAATCCCAGCTACCGCTGCACCCGCTGCGGCTTCGGCGCGCGCACCCACCACTGGCAATGCCCCAGCTGCAAGGAGTGGGGCACGGTCAAGCCGTTGCTCAACTACGCGGTGGTGTAGTGCCCATCGCAGGAGCCGCGCTGCTCTTGGCGCTCGGGGTGTTCAGCGCGGCCGGCACCTGTCTGTCGCGCCAGTACGCACTCAAACGCAAGTTGATGGACGCGCCGGGCGAGCGGCGCAGCCACACCGTGGCCACGCCGCGCGGCGGCGGCGTGGCGATCGTGGCGGCGGTGCTGCTGGCCTGCGGCTGGGCGGCCCTGCAATGGCCGCAGCACGGCGCGGGCATCGCGACCGTCGCCGCCGGCCTGGTGCTGGTCGCTGGCGTCGGCTGGTGGGACGACCACCGGTCGCTATCGGCGGTGCTGCGATTGCTGGTGCATGCGGTCGCCGCGACCCTGCTGGCTGCAATTGTCTACAAGGCGAGCCAACCGCTGTGGATCGTCGCGCTGGTGTGGTTGGCAACGGTTTCGCTAATCAATATCTGGAATTTCATGGATGGCATCAATGGACTGGCCGGCAGCCAGGCGATGCTCGCCGCCCTGGGGTTCGCCTGCCTGCTGCCGGCGCCGCTGCGCTGGCCGTGCTGGGTGCTGCTGGTGGCCTGCGCGGGATTTTTGCCGTTCAACTACCCCCGGGCGCGCATTTTCCTCGGCGATGTCGGCAGTGGCGCGCTTGGCTACCTGATCGCCGCGCTGTTCGCCTGGTGCCTCGTCGCCGGCGGCCAGGCGCCCTGGCTGCCGGCATTGCCGCTGTCGGCCTTTGCCATCGACGCAGGCTTCACGCTCGTCTCGCGCATGCTCGTCGGCGAACGCTGGTGGCAACCGCACGCGCAACATTTTTACCAGCGTTGGGTACACACCGGCAGTAGCCATACTGTCGTCACGCTCGCCTACGGTCTGTTCAGCATTGTCGCGATTACAATTGCGCGGCTGGGCAGGCCCCTGGATGCGGGCACGCAGGCCGGTCTGACGATCGCCTGGTTCTGTTCGGCAGGTGTGCTTTGGCTGGCCTTGCGCAACCGGATGCGCCGAACTCTCACGGATCACTGATGCTTTCCACGCGCGACCGAGTCACCGAACTGTTTCCCAAGGCCTCCGTGGTTGTCCACGATCTGGCCATCGTCTGGGTCTGCTGGCAGCTGCTGCACGCCGCTCGCTACACAATGCTCCCCGGCGAGCACCCGCTGCCGCTGTGGAACCTCAACACCGCCATCGTGCTGCTGGCGCAGGGGCTGGTGTTCTGGAAGGTCGGCCTGTACCGCGGCCTGTGGCGCTTTGCCAGCGTCCCGGACCTGCTCAATATCTTTAAGGCCAGCTTCTATGGCTTGGTGGCGATCGTGCTGGGGCTGGCCTACAGCCGCTTCGACGCGATCCCGCTGTCGGTGCTGATGGTGTATCCGTTCGCGCTGTCGGCGCTGCTGGGCGCACCGCGCCTGCTGTACCGCGCCTGGAAGGATTATCAGATCGCGCACTCGGACGATACCGCGCGGCGGGTGTTGATCGTCGGCGCAGGCCGCGCGGCCGAGGCGCTGGTGCGCGACCTGCGCCGTTCCGGCGCCTATCATCCGGTCGGCTTCGTCGACGATGCCGGTCACCTGTACGGCGCCAAGCTGCAGGGCCTGCCGATCCTCGGCCGCATCGACGAAGCCGGCGCGATCGCCAAGGAAACCGCCGCCAAGCTGCTGGTGATCGCGATCCCGTCGTTGGACGCGGCCGGCATGCAGCGTGTGGTGGCGATCTGCGAAAGCACCGGCCTGCCGTTCCGCACCGTGCCGCGCCTGCTCGACGTGCTCGAAGGCCATTATCTGCCGGGCGAGCTCAAGGAGGTCGCGATCGAGGACCTGCTCGGGCGCAAGCCGGTGACCCCGGACTGGAAGCTGATCAAGGGTTGGTTGTCCGGGCGGACCGTGCTGGTCACCGGCGCCGGCGGCTCGATCGGCTCGGAACTGTGCCGTCAGTGCGCGCGTCACGGCGCGCGCAAGATCGTGCTGCTGGAGATCAACGAGCTGGCGCTGATCACCATCCATGCCGACCTGCACCGCACGTTCCCCGATCTGGAGATCGACTGCGTGCTCGGCGATTGCGGCGATCCGGCGGTGATCCGCCACGCCATGCAGGTGGCCGAGCCGGACGCGGTGTTCCATGCCGCCGCCTACAAGCAGGTGCCGCTGCTGGAGCGGCAGTGCCGCGAGGCGGTACGCAACAACGTGCTGGCCACCGAGAACGTGGCGCGCGCCTGTGTCGCGGCCAAGGTCTCGACCTTCGTGTTCATTTCCACCGACAAGGCGGTCAATCCGGTCAATCTGCTCGGTGCGTCCAAGCGCTACGCCGAAATGGTGTGCCAGTCGCTGGACGACCAGGCGGTGAGCACGCGCTTCGTCACCGTGCGCTTCGGCAACGTGCTGGACTCGGCCGGCAGCGTGGTGCCGCTGTTCCGCGAGCAGATCCGCCAGGGCGGCCCGGTGACGGTCACCGATCCGCAGGTGACGCGCTACTTCATGACCATTCCCGAAGCCAGCCAGCTGATCGTGCAGGCGGCGGCCTCTGCGTCGCATGGCGCCATCTATACGCTGGACATGGGCGAGCCGGTGCCGATCCGCCTGCTGGCCGAGCAGATGATCCGCCTGGCGGGCAAGCAGCCCGGGCGCGACATCGCCATCGTCTATACCGGCCTGCGTCCGGGCGAGAAGCTGCACGAGACGCTGTTCTACGCCGACGAGAACTACCGGCCCACCTCGCACCCGAAGATCCTCGAGGCCGGCGTGCGCAGCTTCTCGCGCGAGGACGTGCTGCGCGGCGTGCAGCAGTTGCGCGCCGCCGTGGCCGATTACGACAGCGACACCATCGAGAAGGTGTTGCGCATGACCATGCCGGAGTTCGCGCCCTTGCGTCAGCAAGACGGTCACGACGGCTCCGCTACCATCGTTCCATTCCCCGCACGCGAGGCCAGAAGGCTCTGATGAGCAAGAGAATCCGCAAGGCAGTATTCCCGGTGGCAGGTTTGGGTACCCGCTTCCTTCCCGCCACCAAGACCGTTCCCAAGGAAATGCTGCCGATCATCGATCGGCCGCTGATCCAGTACGCCGTGGACGAGGCGATCGAAGCCGGGTGCGACACCCTGATCTTCGTCACCAACCGCTACAAGCACGCGGTCGCGGATTATTTCGACAAGGCCTACGAACTGGAGCAGAAGCTGGAGCGTGCTGGCAAGCACGAGCAGCTGGAAATGATCCGCCACGTGCTGCCGGACGGCGTGCGCGCGGTCTTCGTGACCCAGGCCGAAGCGCTGGGCCTGGGCCACGCCGTGCTGTGCGCCAAGTCGGTCATCGGCGACGAGCCGTTCGCGGTGCTGCTGCCGGACGACCTGATCTGGAACCGTGGCGACGGCGCGCTGAAGCAGATGGCCGATCTCAACGAACGCAGCGGCGCCAGCGTGATCGCGGTGGAAGACGTGCCGCACGAGAATACCGCCAGCTACGGCATCGTGGCTACCGAGGCCTTCGACGGCCGCAAGGGCCGCATCGCGCAGATCGTCGAGAAGCCCAAGCCGGAAGACGCGCCGAGCGATCTTGCGGTGGTCGGGCGCTACGTGCTCAGCTCGAAGATCTTCGAACTGCTGGAAAGCACCGGCACCGGTGCGGGCGGCGAGATCCAGCTGACCGACGCCATCGCCGCGCTGCTGAAGAGCGAGGAAGTGGACGCCTACCGTTTCGAGGGCACCCGTTTCGACTGCGGGACCCACCTGGGCCTGGTCGAGGCGACCATCCGGTTTGCGCTGGAGAACAAGAAGCTGGCCAAGCCGGCGCGTGCGAAGCTCACGCAGATGCTCGCGGAGGAATGAGCCTGGTGCTGCGCGCCGCTGCAGAGCGGTGCGCTGGCTGAGTGCCGATCCAGGAGCGTCTGGCGGCTGATTCGATCCGGATAAGCCGAATCGGATGACAAACGGAAAAGGCAGCCGCGAGGCTGCCTTTTCCGTTTGTGCGCTGGTCTGTACAACACGCGCTTGGTGCCGGACCCTCACCCCAACCCCTCTCCCGGAGGGAGAGGGGCTTGAGCGTGCGCGACGCTGCTTCAGCCATCGAGATCTCTCCTCCCTTCTCCCACCGGGAGAAGGTGCCCCGAAGGGGCGGATGAGGGTACGGGTGCCGCTACGTACAACGAAACCCAGCGCTGCCTTGCATCGCGAGTCGTTTCGCGCCGTACCCTCACCCCAACCCCTCTCCCGGTGGGAGAGGGGCTGTGTACTGCTCCCCTCTCCCGTCGGGTGGCCCGCATGGCGGGATGAGGGTAGGGCGCCGCGCGCTTACAGCGCCTCGATGATCCCCGCGGCGCCCATGCCGGTGCCGATGCACATGGTGACCATGCCGTACTTCTGCTTGTGGCGACGCAGGCCGTGCACCAGGGTGGCGGTGCGGATCGCGCCGGTGGCGCCGAGCGGATGGCCCAGGGCGATGGCGCCGCCCAGCGGATTGACCTTGGACGGGTCCAGGCCGCTGTCGCGGATCACCGCCAGCGACTGCGCGGCGAAGGCTTCGTTGAGCTCGATCCAGTCCAGTTGGTCCTTGCTCAGGCCGGCCTGCTTGAGCGCCTTCGGAATCGCCTCGATCGGACCGATGCCCATCACTTCCGGACGCACCCCGGCGACCGAGAAGCTGACGAAGCGAGCCAGCGGGGTCAGCCCGTAGTCCTTGATCGCCTGCTCGGAGGCCAGCAGCACCGCACCGGCGCCGTCGCTCATCTGCGAGGAGTTGCCGGCGGTGACGCTGCCGCCGAACTGGCCATTGCGGAACACCGGGCGCAGCTTGGCCAGGCCTTCGATCGAGCTGTCCGGACGCGGACCTTCGTCGGTATCGACCAGCTTCTTGCGCAGGGCGATGACGTTGCCGGCCAGGTCGGGCTGGTGCGAGAGGATCTCGTAGGGGCTGATCTCGTCGCGGAACTCGCCGGCGGCGATCGCGGCGATGGCCTTCTGGTGCGAGGCGAGGGCGAAGGCATCCTGGTCCTCGCGCGACACCTTCCATTCCTCGGCCACCTTCTCGGCGGTGATGCCCATGCCGTAGGCGATGGCGACGTGGTCGTCGGCGAACACGCTCGGCGACAGCGCGACCTTGTTGCCCATCATCGGCACCATCGACATCGATTCGGTGCCGCCGGCCAGCATCAGGTCGGCATTGCCCAGGCGGATCTGGTCGGCGGCCAGCGCCACCGCCTGGATGCCCGAGGAGCAGAAACGGTTGATGGTCTGTCCGGCCACCGAATTCGGCAGGCCGGCCAGCAGCACGCCGATGCGCGCCACGTTCATGCCTTGCTCGCCCTCGGGCATCGCGCAGCCGATGATCGCGTCGTCGATGCGCGAGGTGTCGATGCCCGGTGCCTGCGCGACCACCGCGCGCAGCACGTGCGCCAACATGTCGTCGGGACGGGTGTTGCGGAACATGCCCTTGGGCGCCTTGCCGACCGGGGTACGGGTGGCGGCGACGATGTAGGCTTCCTGGATCTGTTTGCTCATGGCTTTCTCCGAAAGCCGGGAATAGGGAATGGGGAGTCGGGAATCGTAAAGCGATTCGCGCGATCTGCAGCAGTCCTATTTCCGGCAGAAAATTAGGGGTAGAAGGAGGAGCTGGGAATGCGTTTCCATTCCCGATTCCCCATTCCCGATTCTCAGTTCCTAAGCGGCTTACCCGTCTTCAGCATGTGCCCGATGCGCGCCTGGGTCTTTTCCTGCTGGGCCAGTTCGACGAAGTGCTTGCGCTCGAGCTTGAGCAGCCATTCCTCGTCCACCAGCGCGCCGCGATCGACCTCGCCGCCGCACAGCACGGTGGCGATGCGGGTGGCGATCTCGTAGTCGTATTCGCTGATGAAGCGGCCTTCCAGCATGTTGACCAGCAGCATCTTGAAGGTGGCGATGCCGACGTCGCCGGCGACCTGGATGCGTCGCGCCGGCAGCGGTGGGCGGTAGCCGCCCTCGGCCAGGGCGCGCGCCTCGGCCTTGGCGATGTACAGCGATTCATAGCTGTTGAACACCACCTTGTCGGTGCCGCGCAGCAGGCCCAGTTCCTTGGCGTTGACCGCCGAGGTGGAAACCTTGGCCATGGCCACGGTCTCGAAGGTCTTCTTCAGCTCGGCGAACACGTCGCCGCCCGGACCCGCCGCCTGCGCCGCGCGCACCGCGATCTCCTTGAGGCCGCCACCGGCCGGCAGCAGGCCCACGCCGGCCTCGACCAGGCCGATGTAGCTCTCCAGCGCAGCCACGCTCTTGGCGCTGTGCATCTGGAACTCGCAACCGCCGCCCAGCGCCAGCCCGCGCACCGCCGCGACCACCGGCACCAGCGAATACTTGATGCGCTGGCTGGTGGCCTGGAAGTTGGCGACCATCGCCTCGAACGCATCGACCTTGCCGGCCTGCAGCAGGCCCAGCGCGCCGGCCAGGTCGGCGCCGGCGGAGAAGGGTTCCTTGTGCTGCCACAGCACCAGGCCCTTGAAGTCCTTCTCGGCGCGGCCCACCGCTTCCTGCAGGCCGTCCAGCACCTGGTCGGAGACGGTGTTCATCTTGGTCTTGAAGCTGACCACGGCGATGTCGTCGCCGTCGTGCCACATGCGCAGGCCGTCGTTCTCGAACACGGTCTCGCCCTGCGCGAACTTCTCGCCCAGCAGCGGATCGGGGAAGCGCTGGCGCTTGTACACCGGCAGCGCCGAGCGCGGCAGCTTGGCGTCGCGCGCCGGGCTGTACGAACCTTCGGCGGCGTGCACGCCGTCGCGGCCATCGAACACCCAGTTCGGCAGCGGCGCGCTGCTCATGCTCTTGCCGGCGGCGATGTCGTCGGCGATCCACTGCGCGACCTGCTTCCAGCCCGCGGCCTGCCAGGTCTCGAACGGACCCAGCGCCCAGCCGTAGCCCCAGCGGATCGCCAGGTCCACGTCGCGCGCGGTCTCGGCGATGTCGGCCAGGTGGTAGGCGCTGTAGTGGAACAGATCGCGGAAGGTCGCCCACAGGAACTGCGCCTGCGGATGCTGGCTCTCGCGCAGCTTGGCGAACTTCTCGGCCGGGTTCTTGATCTTCAGGATCTCGACGACTTCCGGTGCGGCGGCGCGGTCGGCCGGGCGGTAGTCCTGCTTCTGCAGGTCCAGCACCACGATGTCCTTGCCGACCTTGCGGAAGATGCCGGCGCCGGTCTTCTGGCCCAGCGCGCCCTTGCCGATCAGCGCCTCCAGCCACTTCGGCGCCTTGAAGAAAGCATGCCACGGATCGTTCGGCAGGGTGTCGCCCATGGTCTTGATGACGTGCGCCATGGTGTCCAGGCCGACCACGTCGGAGGTGCGGTAGGTGGCCGACTTGGGACGGCCGACCAGCGGGCCGGTGAGACCGTCGACCTCGTCGAAGCCCAGGCCGAACTGCTCGGTGTGGTGGATGGTGGACAGGATCGAGAACACGCCGATGCGGTTGCCGATGAAGTTCGGGGTGTCCTTGGCGTAGACCACGCCCTTGCCCAGGGTGGTGACCAGGAAGCTTTCCAGGCCTTCCAGCACCGACGGCTCGGTGTGCTTGGCCGGGATCAGCTCGGCCAGGTGCATGTAGCGCGGCGGGTTGAAGAAGTGCACGCCGCAGAAGCGGTGGCGCAGCTGTTCCGGCAGCACGTCGGACAGGGCGTTGATGCCCAGGCCGGAGGTGTTGGAGGCCAGCACCGCATGGTCGGCCACGAACGGCGCGATCTTCTTGTAGAGGTCCTGTTTCCAGTCCATGCGCTCGGCGATGGCTTCGATGATCAGGTCGCAGCCGCGCAGCTGCTCCAGGCCGGAGTCGTAGTTGGCCGGGGTGATGGCTTCGGCCAGCGCGGTGCTGGCCAGCGGCGCCGGGCTGAGCTTGGTCAGGTTGGCGATCGCCTTGAGCACCACGCCATCGGCGGGGCCTTCCTTGGCGGGGAGGTCGAACAGCACGGTGTCGACGCCGGCGTTGGTCAGGTGCGCAGCGATCTGCGCACCCATCACGCCCGCGCCCAGGACGGCGGCACGGCGGACGAGCAGGGGATTGGACATAGCGATCAGCCTCTGTGGGTCAACGTTTGCGGGATCAGGGAACCGAATGGGCGAGGAAGCCGGCTTCGGCGAAACGGATGAGTTCGCGGGCGGCGTGGGCGCGGTGCGCGCCCTCGCTGACGCCGGCGGGGCGCTTGATCAGGCCGAAGTCGGCCATGGCGTAGGTCAGGGCGCCGGCCAGGAAATCCAGGCGCCAGTACAGTTCCTGCTTGCTCAGCCCGGGCACGCAGGCGGCGATGGCCTTGCCGAATTCGCGCAGCACATGGCCGTAGTGGTCGGACAGGAACTGGCGCAGGCTGTCGTTGTTCTCGGCGTAGGCGCGGGCGATCACCCGCACAAAGGCGCCGCCGCTCTGCCGCTCCTGGGCCATCGCCAGGGCCGGCTCGACGAAGGCGGCCAGCACCGGGCCGAGCTGGCCGGGATGCTGCCGTTGCGCGGTTTCCAGCTGCGCCATGCGCGCGGCGGTCATTTCGTCCATGCGCCGCCGGAACACCTCGTTGACCAGGTTTTCCTTGGACCCGAAGTGGTAGTTCACCGCGGCGATGTTGACGTCGGCCTGGCTGGTGACCTGGCGCAGCGAGGTGCCGGAAAAGCCGTGTTGCGCGAACAGTTCCTCGGCCGCACTGAGGATGCGGTCCTTGGTCGAGAAGTGCGCTTGCTTTGCCATGCGGCCGCCAGAATCAATCAAACGATTGTTTGAGTCTAGGCCCGGGCGGTGAGTGCGTCATGCTGCTTTGCAGCACGATTCAGCCTGGCCGTGCAAAGCCGGCGCCGATTGGATAGAATTGTCCATCGCAATTCTGGCTAAGCCCGCGTTTTGACGCGGGTTTTTTTCATGTTAACCTCGGGCCTTCAGTGGCCCGCCCAACGGAGAACTTCCCATGGCGCTGGAGCGCACCCTGTCCATCATCAAGCCCGATGCCGTCGCCAAGAACGTCATCGGCGAAATCTACTCGCGCTTCGAGAAGGCCGGCCTGAAGGTCGTGGCCGCCAAGTACAAGCAGCTGTCGCGCCGCGAGGCCGAGGGCTTCTACGCCGTGCACCGCGAGCGTCCGTTCTTCAATGCGCTGGTCGAGTTCATGATCTCCGGCCCGGTGATGATCCAGGCGCTGGAAGGCGAGAACGCCGTGGCCGCGCACCGCGACCTGCTGGGCGCCACCAACCCGAAGGACGCTGCGCCGGGCACCATCCGCGCCGACTTCGCCGATTCGATCGACGCCAACGCCGCGCACGGCTCGGATTCGGTCGAGAACGCCGCCAACGAAGTGGCGTATTTCTTCGCCGCCACTGAAGTGGTTTCGCGCTAAGCGAGGTCGTCGTGAACGAGGTCGTCCATCCTCCCTTGGCCATCGCCGATCCCGTGCGGACCGGCGCGGCGGCCAAGCAGAATCTGCTCGACCTCGATCGCGAGGGGCTGGAGCGCTTCTTCGCCGAGACCCTCGGCGAAGCGCGTTACCGTGCCCACCAGGTGATGAAGTGGATCCACCACCGCTACGTCACCGACTTCGACCAGATGACCGACCTCGGCAAGGCGCTGCGCGCCAAGCTGCAGCAGCATGCCGAGGTCGTCGTCCCCAACATCGTGTTCGACAAGCCTTCCGTCGACGGCACCCACAAGTGGCTGCTGGCGATGGGCGTGGACGGCAAGAACGCGATCGAAACCGTCTACATCCCCGACAAGACCCGCGGCACGCTGTGCGTGTCCTCGCAGGTCGGCTGCGGCCTCAACTGCACCTTCTGCTCCACCGCCACCCAGGGCTTCAACCGCAACCTCTCCACCGCCGAGATCATCGGCCAGGTGTGGGTGGCGGCGCGGCATCTGGGCAACGTGCCGCACCAGATGCGCCGCCTCACCAATGTGGTGATGATGGGCATGGGCGAGCCGCTGATGAATTTCGACAACGTCGTGCGCGCCATGAGCGTGATGCGCGACGACCTGGGCTACGGCCTGGCCAACAAGCGCGTGACCCTGTCCACCTCGGGCCTGGTGCCGCAGATCGACCGCCTGTCCAGCGAGAGCGACGTGTCGCTGGCGGTGTCGCTGCATGCGCCCAACGACGCGCTGCGCGAGACCCTGGTCCCGCTCAACAAGAAGTACCCGATCGCCGAACTGATGGACGCCTGTGCGCGCTATCTGCGCGCCAACAAGCGCCGCGAGTCGGTGACCTTCGAATACACCCTGATGAAGGGGATCAACGACCAGCCCGAGCATGCGCGGCAACTGGCGCGGCTGATGCGCCAGTTCGACAATGCGGTGCAAGCGTCGAACGCTGGCAAGGTCAACCTGATCCCGTTCAATCCGTTCCCGGGCACGCGCTACGAGCGCTCCGGCGAGACCGAGATCCGTGCGTTCCAGAAGATCCTGCTGGACGCACAGGTGCTGACCATGGTGCGGCGCACGCGCGGCGACGACATCGATGCGGCCTGCGGGCAGCTCAAGGGGCAGGTCATGGACCGTACCCGCCGGCAGGCCGAGTTCAAGCGCGAATTGCAGACGCGGGCGGATCGGGATGCGGCGGCGTAGCCAAGGGCGTTCCATCGCGGTGGTGGCGATCGCAGTGCTGGCCTTGCCGGGCTGCAACTGGATCGCTGCCAAGACCGGCACCGTGCGCACCGCCGAACAGGTGCAGCCGCATTATTCCTTCCGCGACAGCCGCGCGGTGAAGTCGCGCGTGGCCTTGCAGGAACAACTGGGCCTGGCCGCCAACGGGCTTGCCTCCAACGACCTGGACGCAGCGCAGACGCATGCGCGCAAGGCGCTGGCAGTGGACGCCGACTCGGTCGACGCACTGACCGTGCTGGCGGTGGTCGCCGATCGCAAGGGCGATGCCGCGACCGCCGGCGGGTACTACCGCAAGGCCGCCGAGCTGGCGCCGAGCAACGGCGCGACCTTGAACAACTACGGCGCCTGGCTGTGCGCGAACGGCTCGCCGGCGGAGTCGCTGGCCTGGTTCGACCGCGCGCTCGCGCTGCAGGACTACGCCACGCCGGCCTCGGCGCTGGCCAACGCTGGCGGCTGCGCACTGCAGGTCGGCCAGCGCGAGCGTGGCGAGCGCGACCTGCGCAAGGCGCTGGAGCTGGATCCGGACAACGCGTACGCACTCGAGGCGATGGCCCGCAACGAGGTCGCGCAAGGGCGCTTTTTCGAGGCACGGGCCTTCTCCGAGCGGCGTCTGGCGGCTGCGCCTGCCACCGCTTCCGTGTTACAACTTGCTATTCAGATTGAGCAAAGGCTGGGCGACAAGGCTGCCGCCGGCCGTTACCAACAGCGGTTGCGCAAGGAGTTTCCCGACGCCGCGACCACGACACCCGGGGCTAGTGCATTGTGATCAGTGATTCCAATCCGAACGCTTTCGATGGCGCCAAAGGCTGCGGGCAACAGCTCCGCGAAGCGCGCGAAGCGGCCGGCCTGAGCATCGACGACGTCGGCAGCCGACTGCGCATGCCGGTGCATGTGGTGCAGGCACTCGAGTCGGAGCAGTGGCAGCGCCTTGGCGCGCCGGTCTTTGTCCGCGGGCAGCTGCGCAGCTACGCGCGCCTGCTCGGCGTCGACCTGGAGCCGTTGCTGCAGACCGCGCAGATCGCGCCGGTGCAGCCGGTCGAATTGATCAGCCACACGCATACGCCGCCGCTGCGGCGCATGCTCGAAAGCGCCACGCGGCGCATGGTCTACGTGGTGATCACCGCCGGACTGGCGGTGCCGGTGTGGTACGCCACCCGTAGCCATTTCGCCGACGACAACGGCCCCAGCACCGCCTCGCTGGACGTGGTGCCTGGCACGCCGGGCACGACCGCTGCCGCGACGGCGACGCCGGCCAACGGTGCTGCTGCGCCGGTGCCGACCACGCCGGCGGCCACGCGTCCGGCGCCAAGCGCCGCGGCGCCGTACATCGCTTCGCTGACGCCGATGCCGCGTCCGGCGGCAGAGCCGGAGAAGAACAGTCTGAGCCTGTCGTTCCAGGGCGACAGCTGGGTGCAGATCCTCGCGCCCGACGGCACGCCGGTGGAGAAGGCACTGCTGAAGGCCGGCGAGACCCGCACGTATGCGCCGGGGCAGGTCGGGCGTGTGGTGCTGGGCAATGCCTCCGCGGTCCAGGTTCAGCAATCCGGGAGTACCGTGGATCTGACCCCGTTCAGGCGCGCGAACGTGGCGCGCTTTGCGGTATCCTCTGACGGTTCCGTGGTGCCCGCCTCCGAGTGACGGCGGCGCGGTTCCTCATCTTCAACATTTCATGTCCCGTCGCAGCGGCGGGGCGAGAGTACGCATGGCGATTGACGACCTGCTCGACGAGCACGAACAAAGCGAACGCGTCCGCACTTGGCTCAGGAAAAACGGCGCCGGCCTGATCGGCGGCATCGTCCTGGGCCTTGGCGCGATCATCGGCTGGCAGTGGTGGACCAAGCAGCGGTCCAACGATCTGGCCCAGGCCAATACCCGCTACGAAGCGGTGCTCAAGAGCATCCAGGCCAATCAGCTGGACAAGGCGGCCAAGGACATGGCCGAACTGCAGCAAGGCTCGACCAACATCTACGCCGAACTGGCGGCGCTGCGCCTGGCCAAGGCGCAGGTCGATGCCGGCAAGTCCGATGCCGCGTTGACCACGCTGCGCGCGCTCAAGGCCGACGGCGAAATGAAGGTGCTGGTCGACCGTCGCGTGGCGCGGTTGCTGATTTCCGGCGGCAAGCCGCAGGACGCGCTGGCGCTGGTGGCCTCTGCCACCGATTCGCAGGGTCTGGAGATTCGCGGCGATGCGCTGATCGCGCAGGGCAAGCGCGAGGCGGCGCGCGATGCGTACGCCAAGGCGCTGACCAGCCTGGACGTGGCCTCGCCGCAGCGGCGCGTGGTCGAAACGAAATTGATGGATGCGGGCGGCAGCGTGCCGAATGCCGCGGAGCCGATCTGATGAAGGTAGTCATGTTCAAGCGTGTCGCCACCGTGGCCCTGCTGGGTCTGGCCTTGTCGGGCTGCACCACCGTCAAGGGCTGGTTCGCCGGCAAGGATGCGGCCGCCAAGAAAGCCGCCGAGCCGGCCGAACTGGTGAAGTTCACCCCGTCGGTGAAGGTGGTGAAGCTGTGGTCCACCGACGCCGGCAAGGGTGAGCGCCAGATCGGCGTGCGCCAGCGCCCGGTGGTGGCCGACGGCAAGGTGTATGCGGCCGCGACCTCCGGCACGGTGTACGCGCTGGATCTGCAGACCGGCAAGACCATTTGGGAATACGACGCCAAGCAGGCGCGCAAGCAGCAGCTGTCGCAGGCCGAGGACCAGCCGAAGAGCCAGGTCGAGAGCGAGTCCGGCAAGAACCTGTCCAAGGACGAGCGCGCCGCCTACAAGCAGCGCCTGCGCAACGAGAAGCAGCAGGCCAAGGAGCGCAAGCGGCTCGAGAAGAAGCGTCCGCTGCCGCGCTTTGCCGGTGGCCCGGGCGTGGGCGACGGCCTGGTGGTCGTCGGTGCGCTGGACGGCGCCGTGATCGCGCTCGATGCCGCCAACGGCACCGAGAAGTGGCGCGCCAAGGTGCCCAACGAAGTGATCGCCGCGCCGGTGATCGCGCAGAACATGGTGTTCGTGCGCAGCAACGACGGCCGCACCACCGCCTTCGATGCGGCGACCGGGCAGCAGCGCTGGTTCAATGCGCAGGAACTGCCGAGTCTGACCGTGCGCGGCAATGCGCCGGTGGTGGCGGGTCCGGGCGTGCTGTTCATCGGCAACGACGACGGCACGCTGGCCGCGCTGGCGATGCAGGACGGTCGCGTGCTGTGGGAGCAGACCATCGGCGTGCCGGAAGGCCGCACCGAGCTGGAGCGCATGGCCGACGTCGACGGCGCTCCGGTGCTCGACGGTACCACGCTGTATGCGACCAGCTTCAAGAACGAGACCGTGGCGCTGGAAGGCCCGAGCGGCCGCCCGCTGTGGAACCGCGATCACGGCGGCGCCGGCGGTGTCGGCGTCAGTTCCGGCAACGTGGTGGTGGCCGACAACGCCGGCACCGTGTGGGCGCTGGACAAGGCCTCCGGATCGGCCATGTGGTCGCAGCCGGGGCTGGCGCGCCGGTCGCTGACCGGCGTGGCGATCCAGGGCGATTACGCCGTGGTCGGCGACTACAAGGGCTATCTGCACTGGCTCCGGCTCGACAACGGCGAGTTCGCCGCGCGCGAGCGGGTCGGCCGCAAGCCGCTGGTGGCGCAGCCGGTGGTCGCGGACGGGATCCTGCTGATGCAGAACACGAAAGGCGACCTGACCGCGTTCCGGTTGGGTCAATAACAAGAGAAGGATGTCGCGATGCTTCCGCTGGTCGCCCTGGTTGGACGGCCGAATGTCGGCAAGTCCACGCTGTTCAATGCGCTGACGCGCAGCCGTGACGCGCTGGTCCACGACCAGCCCGGCGTCACCCGCGACCGCCACTACGGGGTATGCCGGCTGCAGCCGGACACCCCGTTCGTGATCGTCGACACCGGCGGCATCTCCGGCGAAGAGGAAGGCCTGGCCGGCGCCACTGCCGAGCAGGCGCGCGCCGCCGCCGGCGAGGCCGACCTGATCCTGTTCGTGGTCGATGGTCGCGAGGGATCGTCCGCGCTCGACGACGAGATCCTGGCCTGGCTGCGCAAGCTGGCGCGGCCGACCCTGCTGCTGATCAACAAGATCGACGGCACCGACGAGGACCAAGTGCGCGCCGAATTCGCGCGCTACGGTCTCGGCGACGCCATCGCGGTCTCCGCCGCGCATCGCCACGGCATCGACGACCTGCTCGACGAGGTCCTGGAGCGGCTGCCGGAAGAGGGCGCTGGCGAGACCCTGGACACCGACCCGGCGCGCATGCGCATCGCCTTCGTCGGCCGCCCGAACGTGGGCAAGTCGACCCTGGTCAATCGCCTGCTGGGCGAGGAGCGCATGATCGCCTCCGAAGTCCCCGGCACCACCCGCGACTCGATCGCGGTGGATCTGGAGCGCGACGGCCGCCTGTACCGTCTGATCGACACCGCCGGCCTGCGTCGCCGCGGCCGCGTCGAGGAGGCGGTGGAGAAGTTCAGCGCGTTCAAGACGCTGCAGGCGATCGAACAGTGCCAGGTCGCGGTGCTGATGCTCGATGCCGGCGAGGGCGTGACCGACCAGGACGCGACCGTGCTCGGCGCGATCCTCGACGCCGGCCGCGCCCTGGTGGTGGCGATCAACAAGTGGGACGGGCAGAGCGACTACCAGCGTGCGCAGGCCGAAGACCTGCTGTCGCGCAAGCTCGGCTTCGTCAGTTGGGCCGAGGCGGTGCGCATCTCCGCCAAGCATGGCTCGGGCCTGCGCGAGCTGTTCCAGGCGATCCATCGCGCGCACGCTTCGGCGGTGCGCGAGTTCAGCACCAGCGAAGTCAACCAGGCGCTGGAAATCGCCTACGAAAGCAATCCGCCGCCGAGCATCCGCGGTCACGTCTCCAAGCTGCGCTACGTGCATCCGGGCGGCAGCAATCCGCCGACCTTCATCGTCCACGGCACGCGCCTGAAGGTGCTGCCGGAGTCGTACAAGCGATACCTGGAGAACTTCTTCCGCAAGCGCTTCAAGCTGGTCGGCACGCCGGTGCGCTTCATGTTCCGCGAAGGCGCCAATCCGTACGAAGGCAAGAAGAACGTGCTGACCGAGCGCCAGATCGCCAAGAAGCGGCGCCTGATGAAACACGTCCGCGGCAAGTAGTCGCACGATGGATACGCGGCGCGCGATCACCCTCGGCATTCTCGCCGGCGGCCGCGCGCAACGCCTGGGCGGATGCGACAAGGCCTGGCTGCAGCGCGACGGGCAGGTGCAGGTGCAATGGCTGGTGCAGGCGCTGGCGCCTCAGGTCGCCCAAGTGGTGGTCAGCGCCAACCGCAGCTTGCCGCACTATGCCGCCATCGGGCTGCAGGCCGTGCCGGACCGCGTCGCGGCACCGGCCGGGGCGGAACGTTCCTTGGGACCCATCGCCGGGCTGGACGCGCTTGCCGCTGCCTGTGCCACGCCCTGGCTGCTGACCGTGCCGGTCGACATCTGCATGTTGCCGCGTGATCTGCCTGCGATGATGGCCGCAGTCGCAGCCTCTGACGAGTGCGATGGCGCCTGGGTCGAGGATGCCGCCGGCGCGCAGCCGCTGGTGGCGCTGTACCGATTGGCCGCACTGCGCCCGGCGCTGGAGGAGGCCCTGACAGCCGCCCGCTACGCGCCGCGCGCCTTGCAGCAGCGCCTGCGGATGCAGCCGGTGCCGCTGCCGGAAATCTTGCTGGGCAATCTGAACACGCCGCAGGACCTGGCTGCAGCGGGTATCCTGCCGCCACCATGACCGACTATCCCTCCCGGATCGCCTACACCGACGCGCTGGCGATCGTCGCTGCCGCTGCGCGTGCCCGTCCCGTCAACAGCGAGCGCCTTGCAGCGTCGCGCGCCGATGGCCGCATCCTGCTGGAACCGCTGGATGCGCCGATCGACCTGCCGCCGTTCGCCAACAGCGCGATGGATGGCTTCGCGCTGCGCCATGCCGATCTGACCCCGGGGGCGGCGACCGACTTGCGGCTGGCCGGCGAGCAGTTCGCCGGCGCCGATCGGCACCAGGCGCTCGCGCCCGGCGAATGCCTGCGGGTCACGACCGGCGCGCCACTGCCGGCCGGGGCCGATACGGTGGTGATCAAGGAGAACGTGCACGAGCATGACGGCGTAGTGCAGGTCCCCGCCGACATCGCCGTCGGCGCACACGTGCGGTCGCGTGGCGAGGACGTGCGCGCCGGCGAGCGTGTGCTCGAGGCCGGCATGCTGCTGACGCCTTCACGCATCGGCCTGGCCGCGGCCTTGGGCGTGGACCAGTTAATGGTGGCGGCGCGGCCGACCGTGGCGGTGTTCGCCACCGGCGACGAACTGGTCGAGCCGGGCCTGCCGTTGCAGCCGGGGCAGATCTACAACAGCAACCGCGACATGTTGATGGCGCAACTGCGCCTGCTCGGCCTGGCGCCGACCGCGTGGCCGACCCTGCCGGACGATCCGCAGCGCATCCAGACCATGCTCGCCGACGCCGCCTCGGCGTTCGACGTGGTGCTGACCTGCGGCGGCGTCTCTGCCGGCGAGAAGGACTACCTGCCGCGGCTGCTGGCCGAGCACGGCCGCATCCTGTTCTGGAAGGTGCGCATGCGCCCGGGGATGCCGCTGCTGTTCGGCGAGTGGGACCGCGCCCTGTTCCTGGGTCTCCCGGGCAATCCGGTGTCGGTGCTGGCGACCTTTCTGGCGATCGGGCGGCCGTTGCTGGATGCGTTGCAGCGGCGCAGCGAACCGCATCGGGCCTGGCGCGCGCGGCTGGCGGCCGGCTGGGACAAACGCCACGACCGGCTGGAGTTTCTGCGCGGGCGCATGCGCTGCGACGCCCACGGTCAGTTGTGGGCGGAGCCGAATCCCGCGGACGGCTCGCACCGCCTGCGCGGCGCCGCCGACAGCGACGTGCTGCTGCGGCTGGAGGAGGGCGCGCGCCAGTTCCAGGCCGGCGACGTGGTCGAGGTGGTGCCGTACTGAGCCGCGCCGCGGACGGCGGACGCGCGCCCGGTTTGCGCCGATAATGCGCGCATGGGCATTCGAGAACTGACCCCGGCACAGGCGCAGGCGCGGCAGGCGCAGGGCGCGCGCCTGATCGACATCCGCGAGGAGCACGAGCGCGTCACCGGCATGGCCGAGGGCGCGCAGGGCGTGGCCCGCGCGCAGTTGCAGGCCGACCCGGCTGCCTATCTTGGCGCCGAGACCGAGGTGCTGCTGATCTGCCAGAGCGGCAAGCGCTCGCACGACACCGCATTGTTCCTGGAGCAGGCCGGTTACACCCAGGTCGCTTCCGTGCTGGGCGGCACCACGCGCTGGCAGCGCGAAGGCTTGCCGTTGCAGCGACCGACGCTGGAACCGGCGCAGGAAGACTTCTTCGACCGCTATTCGCGGCATCTGCGCCTGCCCGAAGTCGGGGTCGAGGGCCAGCGCCGGCTGCAGGCCGCGCGCGTGCTGCTGGTCGGTGCCGGCGGCCTGGGCTCGCCGGCCGGTTTCTACCTGGCTGCGGCCGGGGTGGGGCACTTGCGTATCGCCGACGACGACGTGGTCGAGCGCAGCAATTTGCAGCGGCAGATCCTGCACGGCGATGCGCGGATCGGCCAGGCCAAGGTGGAGTCGGCCGCGGCGAGCCTGGGCGCGTTGAACCCGGGCGTGCGGGTGGAGGCGGTGCGCGAGCGGGTCACTGCGGACAACGTCGAGCGGCTGCTGCAGGACGTGGACGTGGTGCTGGACGGCTCCGATAACTTCCCCGCGCGCTACCTGCTCAACGATGCCTGCGTGAAGCTGGGCAAGCCGCTGGTGTACGGCGCGGTGCAGCGCTTCGAAGGCCAGGTCAGCGTGTTCGATGCCGGCCGTCGGCGCGGGCAGGCGCCATGCTACCGCTGCCTGTTCCCGGAGCCGCCGCCGCCGGAGTTCGCACCGAACTGTGCCGACGCCGGCGTGCTCGGCGTGCTGCCCGGCATCGTCGGCCTGCTGCAGGCCAACGAGGTCTTGAAGCTGCTGCTCGACATCGGCGAACCCCTGCGCGGCCGCCTGCTGCACTTCGATGCCCTGGCGATGCGCTTCCGCGAAACCCGCCTGTCCGCCGATCCGCAGTGTCCCTTGTGTGCGCCGGAGCGGCCGTTCCCTGGCTATATCGACTACGCGCGGTTCTGTGGGGCTGAGGGTTAGCTGCTACTAGGTGTCCCTGTTCGCAGCGGCACTCGTACCCTCATCCGCCCCTGCGGGGCACCTTCTCCCGGTGGGAGAAGGGAGATGCGGTCTCGATGGCTGAAGCAGCGTCGCGCACGCTCAAGCCCCTCTCCCCGTGGGAGAGGGGTTGGGGTGAGGGTACGGCGCGAAGCGACTCGCGATGCAGGGCAGCGCTGGCTTTCGTTGTACGCAGCGGCACCCGTACCCTCATCCGCCCCTGCGGGGCACCTTCTCCCGGTGGGAGAAGGGAGATGCGGTCTCGATGGCTGAAGCAGCGTCGCGCACGCTCAAGCCCCTCTCCCGTCGGGAGAGGGTTGGGGTGAGGGTGCGGCGCGCAGCGCGCGACCGCTTGCATGTCGCACAAGAAGTTCCTTGCGCGCAGCACGCAGTGCGCCGCGTCTCATGTCGCATCCCGCTCCATGGGGATGCTGCGGCCTTGTGCGTAGAATCAGCGCATGACCAGTGCAGCCGACAGCAGCGAATTGATCAAGGTGGTAGCGCTGCTCGGCGCGGCCGTGGTGGCGGTGCCGGTGTTTCGCAGGCTCGGCCTGGGTTCGGTGCTCGGCTATCTCGCCGCCGGCCTGGCGATCGGGCCGTTCGGCCTGGGCTGGTTCTCCGATCCGCAGGCGATCCTGCACGTCGCCGAATTGGGCGTGGTCATGTTCCTGTTCGTGATCGGCCTGGAAATGCGGCCCTCGCACCTGTGGAGCCTGCGCAAGCAGATCTTCGGCCTGGGTACCGCGCAGATCATCGTCTGCGCGAGCGTGCTGACCGGGGTCGGACTGGCCTTCGGCTTTCCATTGCCGGTGGCTTTCATCGCGGCCTCCGGCTTCGTGCTGACCTCCACCGCGGTGGTGATGCAATTGCTCGGCGAGCGCGGCGACATCGCCTTGCCGGCGGGGCAGAAGATCGTCGCGATCCTGCTGTTCGAAGACCTGTTGATCGTACCGCTGCTGGCGGTAGTGGCGTGGATGGCGCCGGTGCCGGCGGACGCGTCTGCGCCGTCGCGCTGGATCGGCATCGGTATCGGCGCCGCGGCGATCGTCGGCCTGCTGGCGGCGGGGCGCTGGCTGCTCAACCCGCTGTTCCGGCTGCTGGCGGCGGCCAAGGCGCGTGAGGTGATGACCGCGGCCGCCCTGCTGGTGGTGCTGGGCGCGGCGCTGCTGATGCAGCTCGGCGGGCTGTCGATGGCAATGGGCGCGTTCCTGGCCGGCGTGCTGCTGTCCGAATCGACCTTCCGCCACCAGATAGAAGCCGACATCGAACCGTTCCGCGGCATCCTGCTGGGACTGTTCTTCCTCGGTGTCGGCATGGCGCTGAACCTGGCGGTGGTGGCGGCCAACTGGACGCTGATCCTCAGCGGTGTGCTTGCCTTCATGGCCGCCAAGGCCGCGTGCATCTACCTGGTCGCGCGGCTCACCGGCAGCGGCCATGCGCAGGCGCTGGATCGCGGCGTGCTGATGGCGCAGGGCGGCGAGTTCGCCTTCGTGCTGTTTGCCGCCGCCAGCGGTGCCGGCGTCATCGACGCGCAGATCAATGCCAACCTGACCGCCATCGTGGTGCTGTCGATGGCGCTGACGCCGCTGTTCGTGCTGCTGTACCGGCGCTGGGCGCCGGTGGAGGCGCCATCGATGGAAGGCGTGGATGCGGCCGACGGCCTCACCGGCAGCGTGCTGATCATCGGCTTCGGGCGCTTCGGCCAGGTCGCCAGCCAGTCGCTGCTGGCGCGCGATGTGGACGTGACCATCATCGACAACGACATCGAGATGATCCAGAGCGCGGCCAAGTTCGGCTTCAAGATCTACTACGGCGACGGCACCCGCCTGGACGTACTGCACGCCTCCGGCGCGCACAGCGCCCGCGCCATCGCGGTGTGCGTCGACAACCGCGAGGCGGCCAACCGCATCGTCGGGCTGGCCACCACCGAGTTTCCGCAGGCCAAGCTGCTGGTGCGCTCCTACGACCGCGAACACGCGCTGGAGCTGATCGCCGCTGGCGTGGATTACCACATCCGCGAGACCTTCGAATCGGCAGTGGAGTTCGGCCAGGCCGCGCTGATCGAACTGGGCATGGACGAGAGCGAGGCGCGTTCCATCGCCCGCGAGATCCGGCGCCGCGATGCGGAGCGGCTGGAACTGGAGATCGCCGCCGGCGACGTGCGTGCTGGCAGGGGCCTGATGTACGGCAACATCACCCCAGTGGTGCCGACCCCGACTCCGTTCACGCCGCCGCGGCGCGAGAGCCGCACGCTCAATCCGGAAGGCGTGCCGGTCGAGCCCGGCGAGCCGCGTCGCGGCGATTAGCCACGGCAAGGCAGCATTGTGTGCGGTGCCCGTGTGGGAACCGATAGGGACTTGCGACGAGCCCGCCGGATGCACTGTGGGAGGGACTTCAGTCCCGACGCATTGCGCTTTCGGAAGCACGCACCACTTCGCGCGTCGTGGCTGCATGACAGTCGACTCCCGCGTACCTTTCGAGTACCCCGCCCGAGCGATGCCGCCTCAGCGCAAGAACGCCTGCAGCGCCAGCACGTAGCCTGGATCGTCGCTGATGTCGTTGTGGTCGGCCCGTGCGAAGGCGACCACGGTCGGATGCTGCGGCAGGGCCTCGAGCAGGGCGTCGGTGCTGGCCGGCGGCACCACCTGATCGCGGCCGGCGCGCAGGATCAGGAGTGGGCCGCCATAGGCGCGCAAGGCGCGCGCCGAGTCGTAGCGATCGCGCAGCAGCCAGCGCACCGGCGCCCAGGGGTAGTGCGCCTGCGCCGCCGACACCAGGCTATCGAACGGCGTCACCAGCACCAGCTGCGCCACCGCGCGCCGCGCCGCCAACTGGCTGGCCACGCCGCTGCCCAGGCTGCGTCCCAGCACCGCGATCTGTGCCTGTGGTTGCGCGGCGCGCACATGGTCGTACAGCGCCACCGCGTCGCCGACCAGTGCGGTCTCGCTGGGCTTGCCGTCGCTGGCGCCGTAGCCACGGTAGGCGAGCAGGTAGAGGCTGTGGTCGGGCAGGGCGGTCTGCAACTGCGCGCGTGCGAAACGCAGATCCTCGGCATTGCCGCCGAAGTACAGCAGCACCTTGTCGCGACCGGGATTGACCTGCCAGCCGCGCAGCTCCACGTCCGCGCCGCGACGCAGCGCGAAATCGGTCTGCGCCGGTGCCACCCGCGTGCCCTGCGGGAAATACAGCAGGTCGCGCTGGCCCAGGTAGAGCAAGGCACAGACCACCACATAGGCCGCGGCGAGAATGGCCGCCGCGATCGCGGTGTAACGCAGCATCGCTAGCCGTGCTTGCGCTGCGCCTCGGCGAAGGCGGCCAGTTGCTCAGGTGTGGCCTCGGCCTGGTGCTGCGCCTTCCAGTCGGCGAACGGCATGCCGTAGACGCGCTCGCGCGCCTGTTCCTTGCTGAGGTCTTCGCCTTCGGCGGCCGCCGCCTCGCGGTACCAGTCGGCCAGGCAGTTGCGACAGAACCCGGCCAGGATCATCAGGTCGATGTTCTGCACGTCGGGACGGGCCTGATTGAGGTGCTGCAGCAGGCGACGGAAGGCGGCGGCCTCGATGCGGGTGGTGTCGGTCATGGCGGAATCGGGGACAATGGACATCCCCCGACTCTACACCCGCCCGCCCCGATGACCGATTCCGCGCCCGTCTCCTCCGTCCCGGCCCGCATCCTTGACGGGCGGCGCATCGCCGAAGACCTGCTCGACGAGCTCAAGGCGCGGGTCGATGCGCGGCTGGCGGCCGGGCAGCCGCGGCCCGGATTGGCGGTGGTGCTGGTGGGCGGCGATCCGGCCTCGGCGGTGTACGTGCGCAACAAGCGCCGCGCGGCCGAAAAGGTCGGCATCGAGGCGTTCGACTACGACCTGCCGGCGGGCACCAGCGAAGCCGAACTGCTGGCGCTGATCGACCGGCTCAATGCCGACCCCAAGATCCACGGCATCCTGGTGCAGTTGCCGCTGCCGGGCATCCCCGATGCCAGCCGGCTGATCCACCGCATCGATCCGCGCAAGGACGTGGACGGCTTCCATCCGGAGAACGTCGGCCACCTGGCGCTGCGCGAATTCGGCCTGCGCCCGTGCACGCCGCGCGGCATCGTCACCCTGCTGGCGCACACCGACCAGCCGGTGCGCGGACGCAACGCCACCATCGTCGGCGTCAGCAACCATGTCGGCCGGCCGATGGCGCTGGAGCTGCTGATCGCCGGCTGCACGGTCAGTTGCTGCCACAAGTTCACCCCGCCGGAGGTGCTGCAGGCGCGCGTGCGCGACGCCGACATCCTGGTGGTGGCGGTGGGCCGGCCGGGGCTGATCCCGGGCGAGTGGGTCAAGCCCGGTGCGGTGGTGATCGACGTCGGCATCAACCGCCTTGACGACGGCCGCCTGGTCGGCGACGTCGGCTTCGACGCGGCGGCGCAGCGCGCCAGCTGGATCACCCCGGTGCCGGGCGGGGTCGGGCCGATGACCGTGGCCACGCTGATGCAGAACACGATCGAGGCCGCTGAGGCGGCGGGGAGTCGGGATTCGGGATCGGGGATTCGTTGAGGGCAGTGGCCGGGATTGGGGAGTGGGGATTCGGGATTCGTTGAAGGCTGCGCGGGATTGGGGATTCGGGATTCGGGATTCGTTAAAGGCAACAGCAAAAGCGCATGCGCGGCCTTTCCGGTTTGCATGCGGGATCGGCAGGCCGTCGAGATCGCCCTGCTGAAAGAGAGGCAAACGGCACGACCGCGCAGGGCGAGGTCTTGACGAATCCCCACTCCCGACTCCCAAATCCCCGCCCCAATGCGTTAAAATGCCGCGCTTCCCCACACTCGGGTCCGCCGATGCTGCGCATCCAGGCTGAAGCTCTCACCTACGACGACGTCTCGCTCGTCCCCGCCCATTCGACCGTCCTGCCCAAGGACGTCAGCCTGGAAACCCGGCTGACCCGCGACCTGCGCCTGAAACTGCCGATCCTCTCGGCCGCGATGGACACGGTCACCGAGCACCGCCTGGCGGTGGCCATGGCCCAGCTCGGCGGCATCGGCATCATCCACAAGAACCTGACCCCGGCGCAGCAGGCGGCCGAAGTGGCCAAGGTCAAGAAGTTCGAGGCCGGCGTCATCACCGAGCCGTTCACGGTCGGTCCGGAGACCACCATCGGCGAGGTGCTCAAACTCACCCGCGCCCGCAACATCTCCGGCGTGCCGGTGGTCGACGGCAGCGAACTGGTCGGCATCGTCACCAGCCGCGACATGCGCTTCGAGAAGAAGCTCGACGATCCGGTCCGCCACATCATGACCAAGAAGGATCGCCTGGTCACCGTGCGCGAAGGCGCCAGCGACGAGGAAGTGCTGCAGCTGCTGCACCGCCATCGCATCGAGAAGATCCTAGTGGTCAACGACGGCTTCGAGCTGCGCGGCCTGATCACGGTCAAGGACATCCAGAAGAAAACCGACAACCCCAACGCCGCCAAGGACGCCGCCACGCGGCTGCTGGTCGGCGCCGCGGTGGGCGTCGGCGGCGATACCGAGCAGCGCATCGAACTGCTGGCCGCGGCCGGCGTGGACGTGGTCATCGTCGACACCGCGCACGGCCATTCGCAGGGCGTCATCGACCGCGTGGCCTGGGTCAAGAAGACCTACCCGCAGCTGCAGGTGATCGGCGGCAACATCGTCACCGGCGACGCCGCGCTGGCGCTGATGGACGCCGGCGCCGACGCGGTCAAGGTCGGCGTGGGTCCCGGCTCGATCTGCACCACGCGCGTGGTCGCCGGCGTCGGCGTGCCGCAGATCACCGCGATCGACATGGTCGCCGAGGCGCTGCAGGACCGCATCCCGCTGATCGCCGACGGCGGCATCCGCTACTCCGGCGACATCGGCAAGGCGCTGGTCGCCGGCGCCTCCACGGTGATGGTCGGCGGCCTGTTCGCCGGCACCGAGGAAGCCCCGGGCGAGGTCGAACTGTTCCAGGGCCGCAGCTACAAGAGCTACCGCGGCATGGGCAGCCTGGGCGCGATGGAGAAGGGCAGCAAGGACCGCTACTTCCAGGACGCCTCCGACGCCGACAAGCTGGTGCCGGAAGGCATCGAAGGCCGCGTGCCGTACCGCGGTCCGCTCAGCGGCATCATCCACCAGCTGATCGGCGGCCTGCGCGCGACCATGGGTTACGTGGGCTGCGCCACCATCGAGGACATGCGCACCAAGCCCAAGTTCGTCACCATCACCGGTGCCGGCCAGCGCGAAAGCCACGTCCACGACGTGCAGATCACCAAGGAACCGCCGAACTACAGGATGGGCTGACGCCCATCCGGGAATGGGGAATCGGGAGTCGGGAATCGATGAACCAGCGTCTGCACCGCTTTGCCCATTCCCGATTCCCCGTTCCCGATTCCCGGCCCCAATGACCAACATCCACAGCGACAAGATCCTCATCCTCGATTTCGGTGCGCAGTACACGCAGTTGATCGCGCGGCGCATTCGCGAACTGGGCGTGTATTGCGAGATCTGGGCGTGGGACCACGATCCGGCCGAGATCGCCGGCTTCGGGGCGAAAGGCATCATCCTCTCCGGCGGCCCGGAATCGACCACGCTGCCGGGCGCGCCGGCCGCGCCGCAGGAAGTGTTCGACAGCGGCCTGCCGATCTTCGGCATCTGCTACGGCATGCAGACCCTGGCCGCGCAGCTCGGTGGCGCCACCGAAGCGGCGGACCAGCGCGAGTTCGGCCATGCCGAGGTCGAGGTGGTCGCTGCCGATGCGCTGTTCTCCGGGTTGACCGATCACGCAGGCGCGTCGCGTTTGAACGTGTGGATGAGCCACGGCGACCACGTGTCGCAGGTGCCGCCGGGCTTCACCATCACCGCCGTCACCGACCGCATCCCGGTCGCGGCCATGGCCAACGAGGCCAAGCGCTGGTACGGCGTGCAGTTCCATCCGGAAGTCACCCACACCCTGCAGGGCCAGACGCTGCTGCGCCGCTTCGTGGTCGACGTGTGCGGCTGCGCCACGCTGTGGACCGCGGCCAACATCATCGACGACCAGATCGCCCGCGTGCGCGCCCAGGTCGGCGACGACGAAGTGATTCTCGGCCTGTCCGGCGGCGTCGATTCGTCGGTGGTCGCCGCGCTGCTGCACAAGGCGATCGGCGACAAGCTGACCTGCGTGTTCGTCGACACCGGCCTGCTGCGCTGGCAGGAAGGCGACCAGGTGATGGCGATGTTCGCCGAGCACATGGGCGTCAAGGTGATCCGGGTCAACGCCGCCGACCGCTACTTCCAGGCGCTGGCCGGCGTCAGCGATCCGGAAGCCAAGCGCAAGATCATCGGCAACCTGTTCGTGGAGATCTTCGACGAAGAGTCGAACAAGCTCCGCAACGCCAAGTGGCTGGCGCAGGGCACCATCTACCCGGACGTGATCGAGTCGGCCGGCAGCAAGACCGGCAAGGCCCACGTCATCAAGAGCCACCACAACGTCGGCGGCCTGCCCGAGCACATGAAGCTGGGCCTGGTCGAGCCGCTGCGCGAACTGTTCAAGGACGAAGTGCGGCGCCTGGGCGTCGAACTCGGCCTGCCGCGCAGCATGGTCTACCGACACCCGTTCCCCGGGCCCGGCCTGGGCGTGCGCATCCTCGGCGAAGTGAAGCGCGAGTATGCCGAACTGCTGGCCAAGGCCGATGCGATCTTCATCGACGAACTGCGCAAGGCCGACCTGTACGACAAGACCAGCCAGGCCTTCGCCGTGTTCCTGCCTGTGAAGTCGGTCGGCGTGGTCGGCGACGCCCGCGCCTACGAATGGGTGATCGCGCTGCGCGCGGTGGAGACCATCGACTTCATGACCGCGCACTGGGCGCACCTGCCTTATGATTTCCTCGGCACGGTGAGCAACCGCATCATCAACGAACTGCGCGGTGTCTCGCGGGTGGTCTACGACATTTCGGGGAAGCCGCCGGCGACGATCGAGTGGGAGTGAGGTGACCTCCTTCGTGGGCGGCGCTGGCTGATCGGCGCGCCCTGAAGCAGGCTTGGCATTTCGGTCGTGTTCCGGCTCGCCTTCCAGCATCGCGTCCAGCAGGTCGCTGTCCGTCAACTCGGGATGCCGTAGCTTCGGCGAGTGATACGGCGTGCCTTTCTCCCGAAGAACCTCTCGTGCCGTCAGCCCGGATGCGGCGATCGGCTCCACAAGTCGCTTCCGGCTTGGAGGCGTCTTGAGGTATTCGACGACCTGTGGGAGTGCTCCCGCGTGACGGATCAGGGCGAGGTGTTGCGCGAGGTGCCGCATTCCGGGTTGTGGCAGATCACGGCCTTCATGGCGCGGTCTTTGCCGCCTGGCTGGCTTCGACCGCGCCTGCGGCCGCCGCCAGTGCAGCGGCGGCCTGCGTATCCTTGCGCTCGCTGTAGCGGTCGACCATGTAGTCGCTGCGGCCGCGCACCAGATAGGTGAACTTCACCAGTTCCTCCATGACGTCCACCACGCGGTCGTAGTACGCCGATGGTTTCATGCGGCCATTGGCGTCGAACTCCTGCCAGGCCTTGGGCACCGACGACTGATTCGGGATGGTCACCATCCGCATCCAGCGACCAAGCAGGCGCAGCGCGTTGACCACGTTGAAGGATTGCGATCCACCGCAGACCTGCATCACCGCGAGCGTGCGTCCCTGCGTCGGGCGGACGCTGCCTTCCTGCAGGGGCAGCCAGTCGATCTGGTTCTTGAAGACCGACGACACCGCGCCATGACGTTCGGGGCTCACCCAGACCTGGCCTTCCGACCACAGGGAAGCGGCGCGCAGTTCCTGCACCTTCGGATGGTCCGGGCCGACGGCATCGACCATGGGCAGGTCGTGCGGATCGAAAACGCGGGTCTCGGCGCCGAAGTAGTCGAGCAGCCGTTGCGCTTCCAGTGCCAGCTTTCGGCTGTAGGACTCCGGACGCAGCGATCCATACAGGATCAGGATGCGCGGCTTGTGCTCGGCATCGCCGGCGGCCAGGCGCGCGCGATCCGCTGCGGGCGCAAGCGTTGCATCCAGATTGGGAAGGTCCATGATGGATTGCCTGGGTTCATTAATTCCATTATTCTAAAATAATGGAACATTTGACCGCAACCAAGGCCTTGTCGGCACTGGGCCACGAGACCCGTCTGGCCATCTTCCGGCTGCTCGTCCAGGCCGGACCGGCGGGCAAGCTGGCGGGCGAGATCGCCAGCGCGCTGACCCTGCCGGGGCCGACCCTGTCCTTCCACCTGAAGGAGCTGGCTGCTGTCGGAATGATCCGCGCCGAGCAAAGGGGCAGGACGGTCTGCTATCGCGCCGAGTTCGACACGATGACGCGCCTGCTCGATTACCTGACCGAGAACTGCTGCGGCGGCGACGCGCGTTGCGGAGAGGGGCGGACTTGTTGACGCTTGGCATTCGATGCGGAATGGCTGCGACATGAGCGTGGGCGCGGCTCATGTCGTGCCGACGGCGCATCGCCAGGCAGTCGCCAACCGCCGTGTCGTTCTTCTGCACATACCGAGGTGATGTCATGGACGTGGTGATCAGCCTGGCGCAGTTCGATCCGCAGACGGAAGAACTGCTGCAGTCCTCGGGGTTGCCCACCTCCGACCTGATCGCCGGTCACGCGTCGCGACAGTTCCTTGCCGCGCGTCGGGGTGGGTTGCTCGGCACCGTGGCTGTCGAATTCCATGGCGAACATGGCGTGCTGCGTTCGTTGTGCGTCGCGGAGGGGCATCGCGGTGATGGCCTCGGGCGTCGGCTGGTTCGGGAGGCGGAGCGCCTGGCTGTGCAGCGTGAGGTGCTTGCCTTGTATCTGCTGACCACGACGGCGCAGGATGTGTTCACCGCCATGGGCTACGTACAGTGCGACCGGCGGCAGGTGCCGCCGCTGGTCGGGGCGTCGAGCCAGTTCGAACGCCTCTGTCCGTCCAGCGCTGTCTGCATGTCGAAGCGCCTGTGATCCAGGCCTTGCCTCTCATCAACAAAGGAAGCCGGTGACCGTGACAGCGACCGTCGTTTCGGCCAGTCCCGTGCATGCCCAGCGCATCGCGGACATCTACAACCACTACATCGCCAACACGTGCGTCACGTTCGAACTGGATCCCGTGACGTCGGCCGACATGGCCAGGCGCATTGAAGACGTCCAGCGCGTCGGCCTTCCGTGGCTGGTGGCGCTGGTGGGCGACGAAGTCGTTGGATACGCTTACGCCACCCAGTGGAGAGCGAGGAAGGCGTACCAGCGTTCGGTGGAATCCACGATCTACCTGGATGATGGGCATCGTGGGCGAGGGCTGGGCGCTGTCCTGTATGGCGCGCTGCTGGAAACACTGCGACGGCTGGAGTTGCACGTGGTCATCGGCGGTGTCGCTCAGCCGAACGATGCAAGTGTCCGGCTGCACGAGGCGCTGGGGTTCAAGAAGGTCGCGCACTTCGAGCAGGTCGGTTACAAGCTCGGCCGTTGGGTGGATGTCGCTTACTGGCAGTTGCTTCTTCCAGCCGCGCCCCACGAAAACGGGGTCTGACTAGCGACGCTGGTAGACGACGCCCTGAACCAAGACCTGATCTTGCTCCGGCGCCTCGTCGAAACGTCGATGCGCTTCGGCAATGGCGCGTTGATTCTCGTTCGCCCAATGGACCAGCGCCATGACCGGCTTCAATAGCGTGCGTCCAAGGTCGGTCAGTGCGTAATCGACGCGCGGAGGAATTGTCGGATACAGCGTGGGCGTGACCAATCCGTCGCGTTCCAGTCCGCGCAGGGTCAGCGTCAGCATGCGCTGGGAAATGCCGTCGATGCCACGCTTCAATGCGTTGAAGCGCTGCGGGCCGTTCGCCAGCGTGGCGACGATGTAGAGACTCCACTTGTCGCCGATGCGATCCATGATCTGACGCGTCCCCAGGCAGCCACCCGCATCAGGTGCAGGAACGTCGACAGCTGGGTCGATGTGACCAGGTGACATCCGGTCACGCGTGTGCCGGCACGGCGCTGCGCTTGGGCGGCGCATCGCCAGGACACGCCTCCCAGCGCAGATCGCCGGTGTAGCGCGACGCCATCCGGCCCTGGTCGTCCAGCGCGAACAGATGCAGCCAGCGATTGTCGAACAGCGCGCGAACCTGCGGATGGCGTTCGAGGATGTCGGTGATCGCGTCCGTCGGTGCTTCGATCAGCACGGAAAGCCGCAGTGGTTCGTGGATCAGCCGTTCGCCGTCGTGGACCGATTGCCAGGGGAGTCCGCCGCGCAGCAGGCCGCCGTTGCCCTCGACCACGCCGATGCCGCCGGTGACGTTGTGCAGCAGCTTGTTGCCCGCGCCGAAGACCTCGGGTGCGACGGTCGAGCCGTAGTACTGCAGGCTGATCCAGCTGGCGACCACGACCGGTGCGGTCAGGATCAATTCCAGCACACCGAAACCTTCGTCGCGCCGCCAATCGTAGTCGTGCAGGAAGGCGCGTCCTGCCAGGTCGCGTCCGGCCGTGCGCGCGCGCGGCGCGGCGATGAAGGCCTGGCAGCCGGCCAGGGCCCATTCCGGGCGCAGCTCGGCCCAGTCGCGGGCGCGAGGCGCGATGTCCTGGCTGCGCTGCGCGCGTGGCAGGCGCAGCGCGCGCTCGCCGCGCGCCAGCGCGCCGGCGGCGTGCAACCAACGCGCCGCTTGGTCGAGGTCGGCGGCATGCTCGGGCGAAGGATGGTCGGCGCCGTACAGCGTGACCGCATCGGTCGTGGTGTCGTGCAGGGCGCCGACGAACAGCGTGTCGGCGGGAATGGCGATGCCGCGCTCGGCAAGCCCGGCGCGCACCTCGGGGTCGTTGAGCAGTGCGGCGAGCAGCCGCGCGTTCACTTCGCCCGAGTAGCCGCCGCAGGCGCCGCAGTGCAGGGCGCTGGCGTGCGGATTGTTGACCACGTTTGCCCCGTGGCCGGCGATCACGACAAGTCGGGCGAACCCAGTGGTGAGCGACATCGCGGTGAGGATGCGCGTGGCCATGGTCAGCCGCGTGTCGAGGTCGAGCGCCTCGGCCGGGCGCGGCGCGGGATCGTTCGGCGCCGAGCGGCGCGTCAGTCCCAAGCCATCGCGCAGCAGCTTGGCGACGTAGATCGGGCCGGTGGCCTCGACGAAGGCGAACGAGGAAATGGCGGCCAGCTTGAAGCGCCCCCAGGCACGCTTCGCGCGGGCCGTGATCCGCGCGGCGAGGTCCGCCTCGGACATCAATGACGTCGCCGCTCCCGCGCAGGTGTGCACCGCTGGCGTCAGCAGCACCGGAAGGCGTGCCTCGACCACGTCCGAGGCGAACCGGCGATGGCCGATGCCCAGCCCGAAGAAGCCGGCGAATCCGAGGGTCTGGATGCCGGCATCGAGGCTTTCCAGCGCGCGGCGGAACACTTCCGAGCGCACGTCGATGCAGAAGGCCATCTGCAGCTTCATCCGGTCGGGTGTCGCCGTGAGCGGGGCGGGTGCCGCAAGCAGGGCGTCGAGCCGCCGCTGCGCCGCGCGTTCGGCTGCTTCCTGCAGGAGGCTGTCGACGACATCGTCCGGTGTCGCCGCCACCGGCGCGCTGTAGGCGTCGATGGCGCTTCGCCACTGCGGCGCGATCGCCGCGCCGAACTTGCCCAGCAGCGCGGCTTCCCAGCTGATGCGGATGGCGAGCAGGTCGGTGACGCAGGCATCGGTTCCGCCGCTCAACTCCGCTTGCCAGAGCCGATACCGCGCAACCTGGCTCCAGCCGCCCAGCGTGGTCAGCAGACGGTGGAAATAGTCCTCCAGCGCGTCTGGCGCGAGGCCGAGGCGGGCGACGCCCTCGACGATCGCCTCTTCGGCAGTCGCTGGCGCGTCCGCCACCTGCTGCGCGAATCGGGTGAGCCCGGCGATTTCCGGCGTCAGATCGTGCATCGCGACCAGCCGCCACGCGTTGTAGGCGCCGCCGGACTGCCCGGCGACCCACAGCGCCTGGCCCTGATCGAAGTAGCTGGCGGCCCAGTGGCCGATGCGCTCGTCGACGATGCCCGGCCAGTCGATCGCCGAAACGTCGCGGGCCAAGTCGGCGACGGTCGGAATTGCCTGCGGGGCAGGGCGCATGGCATCGGCGGCGAGTTTGAGCGCGGACACGGTCGGCGGACGCAGCGCCGCCGGCGCGGCGTGCCAGGCCGCCTGCAGATCCTCCTCGGCGATCTCGCCGGACTGCAGCCGCTGCGCATACCAGGCGCGCGGCATGGTCGCGGCGATGCCGGCGGCGCGCCGCAGCCGCGCCGCCGCGATCGGCAGCGATTCGCCGGTCTGGCCGAGGAAGGGGTTGACCGCCACGCTCGAGGCGAGCGGCCAAAGCGGGGGAATGGCCCGCGCCGCACGCGCGGCGGCGGCGATGATCAGCTCGTGAGACAAGGACGGTGCGTCGGTGGTGGTCATCAGCATGGGGGTGTCCTGGCGGTGAAGGGGCACGAGGTCTTGCGGACGGACCAGCCGCCGAGCAGACGATCGAGCGTGGCGTTGGCGTACAGGCCATTGGCGAGATGCACGCGCAGTCCGGCAGCGGCCGGGTGCGTCGCCCACAGCGGGAACAGCGCCTGCGCCACCGCCACCAGGCCGAAGCTCAGCACCGCCAGCGCCATCAGCGTCCACTCCAGCCGGCCCGGCGCCGGCGTTGCCGGCAGCACGCCGGCGGTCAGCCATTCGGCTGCACTCTGCAGCGCGAAATAGCCGACTGCGGCGGCACTGGCGTAGAGCGCGGTCCTGCGGGTGAGCGGGCGCGGCGCGGCATCGGCCAGGCCCTGGGCCAGCAGATAGGCCACACCGAAGATCAGGATGGCGCCCAGGGCCAGGGCCTGCGGCGACTTGTGCCCGAAGCCGAAGGCGAACCCGAAGGCGGCGCCGATCCCGACATAGATCGCCAGCGCGATCAGGAAGGCGCGGCACACCGCCGCCCCATCGGGCACGGCGACCAGCCCGGGCCGGCGAATGGACGCCACCTGCTCGACGGCGCCGCCGGAGGCCAGGAAGGCATGGGCCTTGTAGAGCGAGTGCGCGACGATGTGCAGCAGTGCCAGCGGGAACAGCGCCAGCCCGCACTGCAGGATCATGAAACCCATCTGCGCGACCGTGGACCAGGCCAGCGAGGTCTTGACCGCGGGTTGGGTCAGCATCACCAGCGCGCCGAACAGCGCGGTGAACCCGCCCAGCATGGCCAGCACGGCGAGTACGCCGGGGGCCGCCAGCATCAGGTCGGCGAAGCGGATCAGCAGGAAGCCGCCGCCGTTGACCACGCCGGCATGCAGCAGCGCCGACACCGGCGTGGGCGCCTCCATCATCTCGGTAAGCCAGCCATGGGTCGGGAACTGCGCCGATTTCAGTACCGCGGCCAGCGCCAGCAGGGCGGCCGCCGCGGCGAGGGCCCAGCCATGCTTGCCGTTCCGCGCCAGCGTGTTGATGGTGGCGATGTCGGTGGTGCCCAGGCTCTTCCAGACAAGCAGCGTTGCGGAGATCAGGGCGATGGCGCCGATGCTGGAGAACAGGCGCTTCTTGCGCGCGGCGCGCTGCGCCGCGACACGCTGGGGATAGAACAGCAGCAGCCGATTGAGCGCGATGCTGGTCGCGATCCAGGCCACCACGACCTGCACCAGGTTGCCGGCCTGCACCAGCAGCAGCACCGCGGCGAGCGCAACGCACAGCCAGCCGGTGAAATAGCCCTGCCGCGCCTCGCCATCCAGATAGGTGCGGGTGTAGCGCACCACGATCCAGCCGACGAAGGCGACCAGGAGCAGCATCGTGGTGCTCACCGCGTCGAGCCGGACCGACAGGCCGATGCCGCTCCATCCGATCGATGCGCTGCCGCCGGCGCCGCGGGCGATCAGCAGCGCCAGCGAGGCGAAGGCGACGAGCAGTGCGCCGAGCGCGGCGCCTTCCGCAAGGACCGGGACCCCGCGGGGACGTCGGCCACTGCGAACGAAGCCGAACACGGCGGCGAGAAGCAGCAGGAGCGGGGCGGACAGCGGCAGCAGATAGAGCGACAAGGCAATCCCCTTGGATCGAGCGCAGTGGCGGGCGGCGCCACGATAGCGATCGGCGGGGTCGAACAAAAATTCATTGTTTTCACGATATCGTTCGTTATTATCGAACAATGGCCGCTTTGAACTACAACCACCTGCGTTACTTCTGGGCCGTGGCCCACGACGGCAACCTGACCCGCACCGCCGAGCGGCTCAACCTCACCCAGTCCGCCTTGTCGGTGCAGATCCGCAAGCTGGAGGAGCGTCTGGGCCATGCACTGTTCGAGCGGCGCGGGCGGCAATTGCACCTGACCGAGGCGGGGCAGATCGCGCTGGACCACGCCGATGCGATCTTCGCCACCGGCGACGAACTGCTGGGCACGCTGCGGCAGACCGGCGCCGCGCGGCAGGCGCTGCGAGTTGGCTCGCTGGCCACGCTGTCGCGCAACTTCCAGCTGGAGTTCCTGCGGCCGCTGCTCGGCCGAACCGACATCGACCTGATCCTGCGCTCGGGCAGTGCCGGCGAACTGCTGCGGGCGCTGGAGGCGCTCAATCTCGACGTGGTCCTGCTCAACCAGGCGCCGGCCACCGACGCGCTGACCCCGTTCGTGACCCATCGGCTCGCCGAGCGCCCGGTCAGTTTGGTGGGCACGCCGGACCGGTTGGGTCATGCCGCCAGCATCGCCGATCGGCTTCGCCAGCATCCCATCATCCTGCCGACGGTGGACAACAGCGTGCGCGCGGGATTCGACGCCCTGGCCGATCGTCTGGGCGTGCGCCCGCAGATCGTCGCGGAAGTGGAGGACATGGCTATGATGCGCCTGCTGGCGCGCGAGGACATCGGCCTGGCCGTGCTCCCGCCGATCGTGGTCAAGGACGAGATCGCCGCCGGCGTGCTGGTGGAGGGCGATCAATTGCCGGACATCGTGGAGACCTTCCACGCCGTCACCATGTCGCGGCGCTTCCCGAATCCGCTGGTGCGGCTGCTGCTGCTGCCGACGGCAACAGCAGAAAGCCTGTAGTTCCTTTTTCCCCGTGATTACCCGATCTTCAGGCAGGTTCTAGGCTACGTGATGCAACGCTTGGGCCGTCTACCTGCGTCGGAAGAGAGACTGGCAATATGAAGTCATGTGAATAAGTAACGGCATCTGGCTGTCGGTCGAAGGGTGAACGACGGCCAAGTACACGGACAGAGACGTATGGTGTCGATCCAGGTGGGTGGCGAGGACAAGACTGCAGAGATCGTCAATTGGTTGATCTGGAGCGATAAGCGCGCAGGTCTGCAGCTGATATGTTCCTACTTAAATAAGGGCCCCGTTTTACACGCGCTCAAAGATTGCGTCATCGTTCCCACTCGCGAACTGAATGATGTGCTGCTGACCAGATCAGGCAGCACGAACGTTACGCCTGTCGCGAAGGCGACGATATATGGCGAGCGGTATGCCGTGGTGCATTACCCTGGCGCTGCCGACAAGCCCTACGTTTTCAAAATGGAGGGAATCGACTTCATTGCGCCGATGGTGAAGAACGGCGCGCCGGTTCTGCAATATTTCATCAGGGTGGCTAAGGCGCGGCAGGCGCATGCAACGTCGCAAACAGATAGCAAGATCGCGGCCAATGTCGTAGACCAGCTGGGCAGGCTGCCTGTCAGTGTCGAAACGGCCTTGCATGCCTACTGCACGGGACACAACGGCACGCTGCTCCCCGGGCCGGGCCTGATCTATCCGTTCGGTCTGAACGAGAGCCAGTTGGCGGCGGTCGAGCATGCGTTCCGTGCTCAGGTCAGCGTGATCGAGGGTCCGCCCGGGACGGGCAAGACCCAGACGATTCTCAACATCCTTGCCAACATCCTGCTGCGTGGGCAAACAGTGGCGGTGTTGTCCAACACCAATGCAGCAGTAGAAAACGTCTACGAGAAGTTGGAGAAGTGCGGACTGGGCTATCTGGTCGCTAAACTCGGCAATCAGGAAAACCGCGACGATTTTTTCGCCGATCTGCCGCCATGGCCATCTGACGCACCCGAGCCGGCGCCGACGCTGGAGGAGATCCAGGGTCTGTTGGGTCGCTTGACGCAGCAGTTGCGCGATCGCAATCGGTTGGCGCAATTGCAGGCCGAACTCGACGAGTTGACCATCGAGCGGCGCTATCTCCAGCAATGGCAGGCGGAAAACGGCGTGCATGCTGCCGTCTCGCTGGAAAAGTACGGGTTGACGCCGCACAAGACCGCAGACTTGATGGCCTACTTGGCCCATCTCGGCCAAGAGCGTGTCCGCCTGCGGGATCGCATCGAGTTGTTGTTCAACTTCGGGATCCTTCGTGTCAAGCCTTTCGCCAACGCAGATGAGCGACTGTCCGTGTTTCATGCGCTGCAGATGCACTACTACGACAAGGCGCTGCAGGAAAAGGCGGCGGAGTTGCAGGCTTGCCGCAAATCGCTGGCGCAAGGAAACTTTACTGCCTTGTTGGATGCAATGACTTCTGCGTCCATGCGCCATCTGAAGCAGCACCTACAAAGTCTGCCCCTGCCATCGGACAGCTTCGATGGCAAAACCTACCGGCAAAGGTTCGATGTCTTCTTGAAGCGCTTCCCGATCCTGGGAAGCGGTACGCACTCCATCATCAATTCGATCGCACCGGAGACGATCCTTGATTACGTGATCATCGACGAGGCCTCGCTCCAGGACATCGTACCGGGCATCTTGCCACTGGGCTGTGCGAGGAACCTTATTGTTGTCGGCGACAACCGCCAGTTGGCGCACATTCCAGTTAAGCTGGGTCTGTCAGCGCCCGCCGAGGCCTACGATTGCGAGCGCTACAGCCTGCTCGATTCGTGTATCGCCGTGTTCAAGCAGGCGCTACCAAGGACACTGCTCAAAGAGCACTATCGCTGCCATCCCAGGATCATCCAGTTCTGCAACCAGCAGTTTTACGATAACGCATTGGTGCCGATGACCGAAGATCAAAGCGAAGCGCCTTTGCGCCTGATTGTGACCGCCAAGGGCAACCACACCCGTCAGAACACCAATCTCCGCGAATTGGATTCCCTGCTCAAGGTGCTCGATGATGAGGATGACGCGGTTGGCATTGATGGCGATGGGCGTGGATTCATCGCGCCGTTCCGGGCGCAGGTGAATCTCTCTGATTCGCGCCTGCCGGCGGATTTCGTGAAAGACACGGTGCATAAGTTCCAGGGTCGAGAGTGCGATGAGATCGTCTTCTCCACGGTGCTGGACAAGAAGCGCTACAACCAGGATCCGAAGCGCCTGAGCTTCGTTGACGACCCACGCATGATCAATGTGGCGGTATCGCGAGCCAAGCAGCGCTTCACCCTTGTGACTGGCGATGACGTATTTGCCGACAATGGCCACATCGCTGCCTTGGTGCGCTATATCAGCTATTACGCCGAGGGTGCGCAAGTCGTGCGGGCGCCTGTGATATCTGCATTTGATCTGCTGTACCGCGAGTACGACCAGTCCCTGGCCCGCTTGAATGCTCGCTTGCGCCCCGAAGATTCACAGTACAAGTCCGAGCAGATCGTGGCACAGCTACTGCGCGAGGTTCTGTCCACATCCGAGTGCCATGCCTTGATGTTCCACGATCAAGTCAAGCTGGATCAAGTCGCAGCCTCGAGCAACCCGGAGTTGACGGAACGCGAGCGGGCCTTCATGGCGCGTGCCAGTTGCGATTTTGTTGTTTATTTCCGGGTTGGAAAGATCCCAGTGGGGGTAATTGAAGTCGATGGCGGCCTTCACGACCGGCCCGAGCAGATGGAGCGGGATCGCTTGAAGAACGGAATCTTGTCCAAAAGCGGCATTGCCATCCTGCGCTTGCGCACTGTGGAAAGCGGCATCAAGGAGAAGATCACCGATTTTCTTGTAGAGTGGATGAGTGCTGTGGCCGAGAGCTGAATAGCCTGACAAGGTGCGCGAGGACATCGGCCTGGCCGTGCTCCCGCCGATCGTGGTCAAGGACGAGATCGCCGCGGGCGTGCTGGTGGAAGGCGATCAATTGCCGGACATCGTGGAGACCTTCCACGCCGTCACCATGTCGCGGCGCTTCCCGAATCCGCTGGTGCGGCTGCTGTTGCAGCCAGCGGCTGCGGCGGGTGGCGCGTAGCGCCTCGCCGAAACGTCTCGCCAACTGCGACGAACCCTAGGTGTGTCAGCGATGAGCGACCGCTGCGCGTTCGTCGCGCAGGCAAGCGACGACATGTGGCATGCCATCCCGTGACGCGAACACGGCGATATGCGCTTGTCTCGATCGTGCGATGTCCTTCAACCGCAGCGGTTCGAAGGGTCGGTTGACGACGCGATGGGCGCTGCTGCCCCTGCGAACAAGCGTCATCGCCCCCTCACGCAGTTTGGCGATCGTGGAGCGCACGACTCCCGTGCATGCAGCGCTCACACGGCTTGAGGTCTAACGAGGCATTCACCCATAGACTTAGATGCACGTCGCACGCGCTTCACGCGTGACCTATGCCACCATCGTTTTCGCATCTCTTCGGAAAGCGTTTCCATTTTTGCGGATATCCATTCGCTCCGAAATCCATCGCGCTGGTGTTATTCGATAACATCCGGCGCCGCCATCCAGCAGGTGCGCGTGTACCGAGAACTTGCACAGGCCCAACGTGATGCATGCCTGGATGCGGAGCAGAGAAAAGCGCTGCTCATGATCGCGTCCGGCGCGCCGATGGAGGAATGCCTGGATGCACTGACCGACGCCGTGGCGCGGCTTGCTCCGGGCGCGCGCGCGTGCGTACTCCTGGCGAGCGAGGACCGCCGCACGATGGGCGGCGGCTACTCGTCGCACTTCCCGCCGACATTCGCCGCGGCCATCCGCGGCTTGCCGATCGGGGAAGCGCTCATCGGTACCTGCGGGACCGCCATCCATGAGGGTCATCCGGTCGAGTGCGAGGACGTGGAGCACGCGCCGCAATGGGCCGCGCCCTGGCGCTCGCTTTGCCTGGAAAACGGCATCCTGGCGTGCTATTCGCACCCGGCCATCGGGCAGGGCGGCAAGGCGGTCGGATCGTTCTTTCTGTGTCTTGCGGAAGCGCGGCAGGCTACTGCGTGGGAGCGCAAGGTCGCCGAGTTCGGCGCGCTGGTGACCAGCATCGTGGTGGAGCGGGAACGGGCCGCCGCGCATCTGCGCAAGGAAATGGCGGCGCTCGCCCGCCTGCAGGAACTGAGTGCCGAGCTGGTGGGGCCGGGAGAGTTCGAGCCGCTGCTGCAGAAGATCCTCGCGGCGGCCGCCGACATCTCGGGAACCGACAAGGGCAACATCCAGATCTTCGATCCGGTCAGGAAAACCCTGCGGATCGTCGTGCATCAGGGACTGGGCCCGCGGTTGGTCGAGCATTTCCGCGAGGATGGGTGGGATGCCAGTTGCGGGGAAGCGGCGAAGCAGGTGCAGCGTCTGGTCGTCGCCGACGTGGAGAAGCTGGAAGGCCTGCAGGGGACATTGGGGCTGGAGATCGTGCTGGAGGATCAGATCCGCTCCATCCAGTGCATGCCCTTGCTCAGCCGCGATGGCCGGCTGTTGGGCATGCTCAACAATCATTACCGCTGGCCGGGCGGCCCCGACCCGGACGCGCTGCGCTACATCGACCTGCTCGCACGCCAGGCCGCCGAACTGGTGGAGCGGCATCAGATCGAAGCGGAGCTGGCGCAGGAGCGGCGGCGCAAGGACGAGTTCCTGGCCATGCTCGCGCACGAGCTGCGCAACCCGTTGGCGCCGTTGCGCAACATGCTGGAAGTGCTCAAGCGCTCGCATGGCAACGAGGCGTTGTCGCGGAAGGCGCACGAGGTCATGGAACGGCAGGTACGGCAGCTGGTGCGCTTGGTGGACGACCTGCTCGACGTCAATCGCATCAAGCAGGGAAAACTGGAATTGCGGCGCGAGTCGCTGCTGCTGGCCGAGGTGATCCAGCAGGCCGTCGAGGTCTGCCGTCCTGCATTGGACCAGCAGCGGCATCGCTTGCGCGTGGTGTTGCCGGAGACGCCGCTGCCCTTGCAAGGAGACCCGGTCCGTCTCACCCAGGTGTTCGGGAATCTGCTCACCAACGCGTGCAAGTACACGCCACCCGGGGGAGACATCGAGGTGCGGGTCGAGGCGGGCGCGGGCAGCGTCGAGGTCGTGGTCGCGGACAACGGATCCGGCATTCCGCCGGACAAGGTCGATGCCATCTTCGAACTGTTCACCCAGGTGGACCGGACCCTGGAGCGTGCGCAAGGTGGACTCGGCATCGGCCTGATGCTGGTTCGGCGGCTGGTCGAGATGCACGGCGGCACCGTCGAGGCGCGCAGCGAGGGGGCCGGCAAGGGCAGCGCGTTCGTCGTGCGGCTTCCCTGCGACGCCGCGCCGGTTGCCGTGTCGGCCACGGGGGATGTCCGGCCGGCACAAGCGATGCGCCGGATCCTGGTGGTCGACGACAATGCGGATATCGCGCTGGCGCTGGCCGCCCTGCTGGAACTGGACGGACACGCTGTGCGCACCGCTGGCGGCGGAGAGGAAGCGCTGGCGATCGGTGCGCGCATGCGCCCCGAGGTGATCCTGATGGACATCGGCATGCCCGGCATGGACGGGCACGAGGCGTGCCGCCGCATTCGCGATTGCCACTGGGGCAAGGACATCACCATCGTCGCGCTGACCGGCTGGGGGCAGGACAGCGATCGCCGCGATTCGGCGCATGCAGGGTTCGACGCGCACCTGGTCAAACCGGTGGGGTTTGCCGAGTTGCACGGACTGTTTGCCGGGCTCGACTGACTTGGTCAGGTCCAGCGTACGCGCACGTCGCGTCTGGTGCGTTGTGGCCATGGGCGGACGGGCAGCCGAGACAAACGGCTACACCTGCCATGATCGCGCCTGCGCGATTCGCCCGGCGTAGACCGATACCGCAGTGGAATCCGAGCGCGCGTCATCCTGTGCGCGTTGATGCTGGCGGCGCGAAGGTTTCCGGCCATACCAGCGAGCGGTGAACCTGCGCGCCGGCCATGGCGCCGCTGCCCACGGCCAATGACAGCGAATGCGGCGCTTTCGCCAGGTCGCCGCAGGCGAAGACGCCGGCGACCGAGGTCCCATGCTCGGCATCGATGCGGACCTGGGTGCCCATTGGCGTCTCCTCCAGCACGCAGCCCATGGCCTCGGCCAGGGGACAGGACGGGGTGGTGCGTGTCGCCGTGAACAGGCCGGCGAAGACCAGGCGCCGACCGTCGGCCAGGACCACGTCGGCATGCCCCTCGATCCTGTCGATGGGCGCCTCCTCGATCGCCACGCCGCGGCCGCTCAGAAGAGCCCTGGCCGCGTCGTCGAGCTGCAGTGCGCCGTTGACGAGTAAGGTCACATTGCCCCACTCGGTGAGCAGTTCGGCTTGGTGCACGGACAGCGGGCCGGCACCGACGATGCCGATGCGTCCCTGGTCCAGTTCGTAGCCGTGGCAGTACGGGCAGTGGAAGACGGCCGTGCCCCAGCGTTCGGCGAGGCCGTCGACGGCCGGAAGCTGGTCGGCCACGCCGGTGGCGAGCAGGATCCGGCGACCCTGGTGGGTGCCGCCATCGGAGGTGGTCACCCGGAAGACGTCCAAGGATCCAGTGGCGGTCAGGGCGTGTGCGTCCAGCCACGTCAGCGTCGGATAGGCGCTGAGCTGCTGGCGCGCGGTCGCCGCGATGGTGCCAGGCGGCACGCCGTCCTGGCCGAGGAAGCCATGTGCATGGTGGGCCGTGCGATTGCGGCGCTGGCCCGCATCGATCACTAGCACGGAACGCCGCGCTCGCAGCAGTTGCAGGGCGGCGGCCATGCCCGCATAGCTGCCGCCGATGACGATGATGTCGTGGTGCATGCCTAACTCCTCGTCCGTCGTGCCGCCGCATGCCGGCGCGCGAAGTCGGCGGCCAGGTCGGCAAGGGTGATGTCCGAAAGCCGCTTCAACAGCAACGCCTCTGCCTCTGCGAACGTTCCCTCGAGTGCGGCATTCACCGCTTGCTCAACCAGGCACTCCGGGGATTCGTGGCGATTGCCGATGGCGAACAGCGCCGGTTCGCCCAGCGCTTCATGCAACTGGCGCAGGGTGACCGTGGCCAGGTCGGCATGGATGCGCCATCCACCCGCGTGCCCGCGATCCGAGGTCACGATGCCGGCTTCGCGCAAGTACCCCATGGTCCGCCGGACCACGACGGGATTGGTGCCCAGGCATTGGGCCAGGGCGTCGGAGGTCATGGGACCATCGTGCTCGGCCATGTGCAGCAGGGCATGCAGGACAGAGGACAGGCGGCTGTCGCGTTTCATGTAACTAATGATGTTTCGAAATTTGCGGCAGGTCAAGCGTGGTTGCGTCCCGGCGCTGTCGATCGCGTTCAACGGGGTGTGCCGCGAACATGTGCGCGTCTGGCGCCCGCAACGCACGGCGAGTGCGATCGAAACAGCGGCGATCGCGGGCATGGTGGCGGCACGACGCTTGTTCATCGTGGACAGGCAACGACCTGGTCTCTCGCCATGGCGGCGATGCTGTTTGTCGACCGCTTCCCGGCCCGGACCACGTACCTTGATCCCGCCTGAGATGCAGGCGGAATTCCCCGGGTGGGAAAGGATCGATGCAATGGAAACGAAGGCGAAGAGCTTGGCAATCGTGGTCGCAGCGGGGTTGGCGCTGTCATTTCAGGCGCAGGCGCAGTCCTGCTGCCCCTCCGGCGGGCATGGGGTGGTGGGCAAGGGACTGGGCGAAAGCGTGCCCAAGGCGCTGAATCTCGCGACGGATTCGGCCTGGCGCGTCTATGAGTTCTCGCGCGATGGCGTGAACTACCTGCAGATCAACGACGCCAGCGGCGTGGTCCGTGCCGCGGTCGGCCGCATCGGCAAGACCTTGTGGGTGCTGCCGATGGGCAGCGACGTGGGGCGGGTCTCGCTGACGGCATCGCCTGCGGTGCCGTCACGCGTGATCTACCGGACGGCCGATGTGGTGGTGCGCCTGCGCTCGGATGCACGCGGTGACGCGTGGGAGGTCACGGCGGTGGAGTGAGGCTGCCGGAGGCCGGGCTTTCGGACACCAGAAAGCTGAAGCTCAACGCATGGCGGCGCCGGCAGGTGCCGCCATGCGCCTGCAGGCGGACCGCAAGTTCCCGCTCGGGCGCTTCCGGACGGCGCCGCAACGCGCTCAGCATCGCCGCATCGGCGGTGATGCGGATGGCGATGCCCTGTCGTCCTTGCGCACGCCATACCCGTGCCTGCAGCAGATGCGTATGGGCCACGGGCAGCGTCTCGATGGCGTCGAGGATGCAGCGATAGGCCACCAGTTGCAGACCCAGCGAGAGGCGTCGCGGATCGCCATACAGGCGGCAGCGGAACTCCGTGGCGCACAGGTTGGCGAAGGTCGGCGAGTGCAGCGTGTGGTACAGCCCATGCGTCTCGATACCGAGCGGGTAGAGCGCGGTGACGTACTCGTCCAGCAACTGCGCCTGGATCACGCCGGTGCGGGTCATCTGCATGGCGGCGGCGTAATGGCCGCGTGCGCGTAGATCCTCCACCACATCGCGGCGCAGCTTGTTGATCTGGGTGCTGAGGTCGGTGTAGTCGACCACCCGTCGGCGCAGCGTGCGTTCGGCCGAGAGGTAGCCAGCCTGTGCGAAGGCCAGCGCCTGTTCGCGCAGGCGGCCGTCATCGCGCATGTGCCGATAGGCGGCGGAGATCCGTGATCCGAACGCGAACATCACCGTGGCGGTGGCGGCGAGCAGAATCTGCACCACGAACGCATCGGCGTCGTGCATGCCCGGTGCGACGACCTTGGGCATGGACAGGGCCACCGCAACGTTCGCCATGACCACGCCGAGCGCCGCGCCCCGCCAGCCATGGCGCAGCGTCAGCACGATCGCCGGGACCACCAGCAGGACCATCAGCAACTGCCGCAGCAGCGCGTCGCCGGCCACGGCGATGGACGCCGACAGCACGACGACCACGGCGATCGACGCCAGCCCCTCGCGCAACAGCGAGGCCCGCAGTCGCGTGGGTTCGTCCCGGCGCAGCCACAGCAACGCCGGCAGTACGAACATCAAGGTGCCCAGGTAGTCGCCAAGCCAGTAGCGCAGCAGCACATCGAGCGGCGCCGGCCCGGCGGGGCCGCCCAGCGCGGTGTTGATCGCGATGTTGCAGAGCGTGCTCCACAGCGCGGTCGCCAGCGTCAGCGGCAGCAGCCAGTGATCGTTGCGTGCCAGGTCAGGCACCCGCTGACGCGCCAGGACCGGCAGCAGCGACACGGCGGGCATCAGCAGGAACGGACTCAGGTACGCCCAGGTGGCACTCGCGCCCCAGGTCTCGCTCATGGGAATGCGCAATGTCAGCAGCGCGGCGGCATCGCCGGCCAGCAACCACGGCCAGCGCCGTGCGGGCAGGAACAGCAGGCTGGCGACGCGCACGCCGGCCGGCAGATACCACTGGTCCACGGAACACCGCCAGGCCAGCAGGAAGGCGGCGCAGTAAGTGGCGCTCAGTAGAACGCCTTTGGCGATATCTCTTGCCGCGGCCATTCCCGCCATCCGTGGTATGTCGCGGCTACTGTATAAGCCGGATCGGCGGCGAGGGTAGACAGTTGGCGGTGTCGACGACAGTGTGAGGCGCGTCGCAGGTGCGCGACGGATGCAGGCGAATGACGGGTGTTCTTTCGCCCGGATTCGCGAGCCGGCAAGGGGGCACTTGCAGTCGTGCCGCTGTTTCGTCTGCGTGATTCTGCGCGTCGCTCGTGCCGGCGGCAGCATGTCTTCCACCGCTTCGATGTCGAGCCACGCGAGCATGGCTAGGTGCGATGATGCATGGCCACGTGCTCCTCGAAAGTGACTGCGACAGCAGGGCAAGGATGTGCGCCAGCAAACCTGAAACGTCCTGCCACAACGGATGCGGCATGATCACTGCAGGTGCGTCGCGGAGGCATTCCGAGGGCGTCCGATACTGCTGCGTGACCGAATCGGATCGATGCCGGCGACGTGCGGCCGAGCCTGTGCGACAGCGCTCGATCATCGCGTCGGGAGTGGCGGCGGAGGCGCGTCGTCGGGCGGACTACCGACGGGGCCGATGACAGGCGTAGCATCGCGCCATGGCGTCCATGCATCGACCTCCCGTTTCCGCATTGCGCGGTCTGGTGACAGCGGTGTGGGCGCACGAGCCCGCACCGGTGTCTGCGGTCCTGCGGCTGCCTGCGCGCGAGCACGTGCTGCCGACCGGTGCCACGCATCTCGCCGTGCGGATCGGCGGTGCACCGTTGCGGGTGTTCGACCACGCGGACGACCTGTGCGGCCATTGCCTCGGCCACGCGGTGGTGGGTGGGGTACGCACGGCGTATCACGTGCGCGATGTCACGCAGCCTGCGGTCTCGGTCGGTGCGATGTTGCGTCCAGGCGCCACCAGCGTGTTGCTCGGTGTGCCCGAATCCGCATTGGCCGGGCATCACACGCCGCTGGAACTGCTGCTGCCTGCCGGCGAGGTCGATGCGCTGCTGGAGCGGTTGCATGCATGCGCCGAGGCGCCGGCGCGCCTGGCTGCCTTCGAACGGTGGCTGGTCGACCGCGCCGGCGGCCGCCCGCCCGTGCGGCATCCGGCGCTGTGCGTGCTGCGTTCCGGTGGCTGGCATCCGGACTTGCGCGTGGAGACCCTGGTGCGCGCCAGCGGACTCAGCCATCGGCATTGCATCGCCCTGTTCCGGCAGGCGACCGGTCTGGCACCGAACGCCTGGCTGCGGCTGCAACGCTTCTCGCACGCGCTGGACCTGGCGTGCGACCGCTCGCTGGGCTGGGCCGACATTGCCGCCGCCAGCGGCTTCGCCGACCAGGCGCACCTGACCAACACCTTCCGCAGCGTGGCCGGTGTCACTCCGTCCGCCTGGCGGCGGGCGGCCGATCCCGCCGCCCCCCGGCATGTGCCGCGCTGATCGCGGCGCAGGTCAATTTCCTGCAAGACGCGGCGCACCCAGGGTTCCACAATGGGCGCCTGGCCCACACGAGGACATGCCATGGCGATCCACGAACTGTATGCCTATCTGTGCGTGCGCGACGCCGCCGCCGCGATGGCGTTCTACGCGCGCGCGTTCGGTGCGCGCGAACTGTTCCGCCTTACCGAGCCCGATGGACGGATCGGCCATGCCGAGGTGGATCTGGATGGCCACACGCTGATGCTGTCGGAAGAGTATCCGGACATGGGCGTACGCAGCCCCGAACACCTTGGCGCCACGCCGGTCACGCTGCACCTGCACGTGGACGATGCCGACGCGCTGGTCGCCCGCGCGCTCGCCGCCGGCGGCACGCTCGAGCGCGGCATGCAGGACCACTTCTACGGCGAACGCTCCGGCACCGTGCGCGATCCCTTCGGCCACCGCTGGCTGATCGGCCATGCGATCGAGTCGGTGACGCCGGAGGAGATGCAGCGGCGCTATACGGGGCTGTTCGCGAAGGCAGAGACAACCTGAAAAGCCGGCCATTGCCCGCGCCGTTGCGCGCCTGTTCGCATTGGCGGGAACGCGGGTTGCCGTCGTCGCTGCCGATGCGCTGAATCACTGCCTCGGGCCGTCGCAACGCCCGCATGCGTCGCGTTTCGCTTGCGCGGCGATGCGGTCGTCGCATGTACTCAGGCACGACACCGACGACGCTAGGCTCGCGCCATCTCGACAGTTCTCAGACAAGAGGAGCCATCCCGATGACCGAAACGAACCAGCAGGTCCTGCAGGCCGCGAACGCCGCCATCGCTGCAGGCGATTACGAAGGCTTTCTCGCCCATTGCACCGAAGATACGAACTGGCACTTCATCGGCGAGCGCACATTGCGGGGCAAGCAGGCGGTCAGGGAGTGGATGGCCGAGGCCTACCGGCAGCCGCCGCAGTTCGACGTTCGTAAGTACATCACCGGCGACGGCCACGTCGTGGCCCTCGGCCAGATCACGCTCGAGACTGGCGACGCCGGGACGTCGTTGTTCTCCTACTGCGATGTCTGGCGGTTTCGCGATGGGCGGATGGCGGAACTGGAGGCGTACGTGGTGCCGCTGGCTGCAGCCCAGGACAGGTAGCGACGCGCATGTGTTCGGGCGTCCGTTCGCAGCGCGGCCATCCTGTCCGCGTCTGCGCACGGCGTCGGTGGCGGGATCGCTCAGTGCAGCAAGGTGTCCGCCAGTAGCTTCAGATTGAGCACCACGATCAGCGCGGCGATCGTCCAGGCCAGCCAGGCCAGCCCGCGGCGCACCACCAGTGGTCCCATCCGCTGCTTGTCGGTGACGAAGCGCACCAGCGGGATCACCGCAAACGGCAACTGCATCGACAGCACCACCTGGCTCAGCACCAGCAGCTTGGCGGTGCCCTGTTCGCCGTACAGCGAGGTCGCCGCGACCACCGGCACGATCGCCAGTCCGCGGGTCAGCAGGCGCCGCGCCCACGGCGGCAGCCGCAGGTGCAAAAAGCCTTCCATCACGATCTGCCCGGCCAGGGTGGCGGTGACGGTGGAATTGATGCCGGAGGCCAGCAGCGCCACCGCGAACAGGGTCGAGGCCAGGCCGACGCCGAGCATCGGCGCGAGCAATTCGTGGGCCTGTTCGATCTCCTGCACGTCGGTGCGGCCGTGCGCGTGGAACACCGCGGCGGCCAGGATCAGGATCGCGGCATTGACGAACAGCGCCAGGCTCAGCGCGATGGTGCTGTCGGCCAGCGCCCAGCGCAGCGCCGAGCGGCGGCCCTGGTCGGTGCGCTCGTAGGCGCGGGTCTGCACGATCGAGGAATGCAGGTACAGGTTGTGCGGCATCACCGTCGCGCCGATGATGCCGATCGCCAGGTACAGCGCGGCCGGATCGGTCACCACCTGCGCACGCGGGATGAAGCCTGACAGCACCTCGCGCAGCGGCGGCGCGGCCAGCACGATCTGCACCAGGAAGCAGGCGAAGATCACCGTCAGCAGGGCGATCACGAACGCTTCCAGCGCGCGGAAGCCGCGGCGCATCAGGAACAGCACCAGCAGCGCGTCGATCGAGGTGATGATCGCGCCAGCGGTGAGCGGGATGCCGAACAGCAGCTTCAGCGCGATCGCCGTGCCGATCACTTCGGCCAGGTCGCAGGCGACGATGGCCGCTTCGCAGGCCAGCCACAACAGGAAGTTCACCGGCTTGGAGTAGTGCGCGCGGCAGGCCTGGGCCAGATCCAGCCCGGTGGCGATGCCCAGGCGCGCGGCCAGGCCCTGCAGCACGATCGCCATCAGGTTGGACAGCAGGATCACCGACAGCAGCAGGTAGCCGAAGTGCGAACCGCCGGCGATGTCGGTCGCCCAGTTGCCCGGATCCATGTAGCCGACCGAGACCATGTAACCGGGGCCGAGGAAGGCCAGGAAGCGGCGCCAGCCCAGGCCGCTGCGCGGCACGGCCACGCTGGCATGCATCGCGCCCAGGCTGGGACGCGCCTCTCCGCGGCTGGCGTGCGCGGCAGCGGAACTCGGCAGGGGCAGGGGGGCGGCCATGGCAATGACACGTGGGGCGGGGTGCGAACGAGTATATAGCAGGTGCTATATGGATTAGCATTGGCAATTCAGATCGCTGCGATAGCCCGGATTCGGCCAGAATAGGCGGGTGGCCGGCGGGCGCCGGCACAGGACAAGGGCGTTGCGATGCAGAAAAGCGGGAAGTCGATGGCGCCGCCGGCGGTGCTGCTCGACGCCGAAGTGCAGGTCGAAAGCTTCCGCCAGGTGCGCGAGGCGCACCGCCTGGAGCTGATCGAGGACTACGTGGAGTTGATTTCCGACCTGCTCGCCGACGGTGGCGAAGCGCGGCAGGTGGATATCGCCGCGCGCCTGGGCGTGGCTCAGCCGACCGTGGCCAAGATGCTCAAGCGCCTGGTCAAGGGTGGTTGGGTGGTGCAGCGGCCCTACCGCGGCGTGTTCCTGACCGCCGAGGGCGAGGCGCTGGCCGCGGCCAGCCGGCAGCGCCACCAGACCGTGGAGCAGTTCCTGCTGGCCCTGGGCATCGACGCGGACACCGCGCGCCGCGATGCCGAGGGCATCGAGCATCATGTCAGCGAAGCGACGCTGGCGGTCTTCGCCGAGTTCGTGCGCAAGCACGGCGCGTCGCGATGAGCGTCGGCGACGACGCGCAACTGGCGCGCGACGTACATTGGATGCGCCATGCGCTGGCCCTGGCCGAGCGTGCCGAGCGCGAGTTCGACGAGATCCCGGTCGGCGCGGTGCTGGTTTCGGCCGAGGACGAGGTGCTGGGCGAGGGCTGGAACCTCAACATCGCCGAACACGATCCCAGCGCGCATGCCGAGATCGTCGCGCTGCGCCAGGCCGGCCGCCGGATCGGCAATCACCGCCTGGTCGGCAGCCGCCTGTACGTGACCCTGGAGCCGTGCGCGATGTGCGCGATGGCGGTGGTGCATGCGCGGGTGGCGGAACTGGTCTATGCCGCCACCGATCCCAAGACCGGCGCCTGCGGCAGCGTGTTCGACCTGCTCGCCGATCCGCGCCACAACCACCGCGTGCAGGTCCGCGGCGGGGTGCTGGCGGCGGAGGCGAGCACGCGCCTGACCAACTATTTCCGCGCCAAGCGCGGCAAGCCGCCGCTGGGCGCGTGAGCGGCCAGCCCCTGCCGGTCGCGCAGGCCGCGCGGTATCATTGAAGCCTGATACGACACTTCCGCGCCGGCCTCGCCGCCGCGAACGACAGGACGGTGATATGGCGCAAGCGCACGTGGCGAACGATCGGCTGATCTGGATCGATCTGGAAATGACCGGCTTGGATACCGATCGCGATTCGATCATCGAAATCGCCACGGTGGTGACCGACGCGCAACTCAACGTGCTGGCCGAGGGCCCGGAGTTCGCCATCGCCCATCCGCTGCAGACGCTGGAGGCGATGGACGAGTGGAACCGCAATCAGCACCGCCACTCCGGCCTGTGGCAGCGCGTGCTCGACAGCCGGGTCACGCTGGCCCAGGCCGAGGCCGAGACCATGGCGTTCCTGACCCAGTGGTGCAAGCCCGGCACTTCGCCGATGTGCGGCAACTCGATCTGCCAGGACCGGCGTTTCCTGCACCGGCAGATGCCGCGGCTGGAGCGCTTCTTCCACTACCGCAACCTGGACGTGTCGACGCTGAAGGAACTGGCGCGGCGCTGGGCGCCGACGGTGTCGGCCGGCCTGACCAAGACCTCCTCGCACACCGCGCTCAGCGACGTGCACGATTCCATCGACGAACTGCGTTACTACCGTCCGTTCATGGGCACGTTGGGCGGGCAGGGCGAGGGCTGATCCGCGATCAGGACGCTGTCAGAGAGCATGCGATAGATCGCCCGACGATCATCGGGCGGATACAGTCGCGCAGGGAATGCAGGCGCTGACGCCGCCGCTCAGCGCGCCAGCGGCGGTCCCGGCTTGGTCTCGCCGTCGTCGGTGACGCCCTTGGTCAACAATTCCGCGATCGGGCGCCCGTCGGCATCGTGGTGATACACGTGCAGGTCGCGCTGCGGATACGGAATGCTCAGCCCGTTCTCCAGCAACTGATTGCGGATCTGCTCCAGCGTGCTGCTCTTGGCCGCGCCGAAATCGCCGTTCTTGGCGTAGCCGAACAGCATCAGGTCCACCGTGCTCTCGCCCAGGTTGGTGACCTGCACGAACGGGGCGGGCGTCTTCAGGATGTTCGGATTGTCCTGCGCGATCTTCAGCAACAGTTCCTGCGCCTTCTTCAGGTCGTCGCCGTAGCCGACGCCGACGGTGATCTCCAGGCGCCGGTTGGGCAGGGTGCTGTAGTTGACGATCGGCGCGGTGGTGATGGTGCTGTTGGGCAGGGTCACCATGCGCTCGTCGAAGGTGCGGATGCGGGTCTGGAAGATCCGGATCTCGTCGACCACGCCTTCCTGGCCGGCCACCACCACGTGGTCGCCGTCGCGCATCGGCCGCAGCACGATCAGCATGACCCCGGAGGCGATGTTGGACAGCGAGTCCTTCAGCGCCAGGCCCACCGCCAGGCCGGCGGCGCCGAGCACGGCGAACAGCGAGGTCGGCGGCACGCCGATCTTCTGCAGCGCGGTGACCAGCACCAGCACCAGCATCAACGCGTAGGCGACGTTGCGCAGGAAGTTGCTGAGGGTGGTTTCCACCCTGGCGCGCAGCAGCGCGCTGCGCAGCCATTCGCTCAGGCGCTTGGCGACCCACATCCCGACCACCAGGATCAGGAGCGCCACGCCCCAGTTGAGCGCGTACTGCGCCCAGTCCAGCTGTCGCCAGTCGAACGGGCGCGCCGCCCGCGTCGCCGGTGCAGCGGTCGTGGCCGCCGTCAGTGCCGTCAGCCACGACTGCATCGGCATCACCCCTTGCTCTTGAGCTTGGCCAGGCGCAGCCAGGTGTCGACCACGGTGTCGGGGTTCAACGAGACCGATTCGATGCCTTCCTGCATCAGCCACTCGGCCAGATCCGGGTGATCGGACGGGCCCTGGCCGCAGATACCCACGTACTTGCCCTTGGCGCGCGCGGCCTTGATCGCCATCGACAGCATCTTCTTGACCGCCGGATTGCGCTCGTCGAACAGGTGCGCCACGATCGAGGAGTCGCGGTCCAGACCCAGGGTGAGCTGGGTCAGGTCGTTGGAGCCGATCGAGAAGCCGTCGAAGATCTCCAGGAATTCCTCGGCCAGCAGCGCGTTCGACGGCACCTCGCACATCATGATGATCTTCAGGCCGTTCTCGCCCTGGCGCAGGCCGTTGCTGGCCAGCACCTCGACGACCTTGCGGCCTTCCTCGAGGGTGCGCACGAACGGGATCATGACCCACATGTTGTCCAGGCCCATCTCGTTGCGGACCTTGAGCACCGCCTTGCATTCCAGCGCGAACGCGGCGGCGAAGCTCGGATCGACGTAGCGGCTGGCGCCGCGGAAGCCGATCATCGGGTTCTCTTCGTGCGGTTCGTAGTTGCTGCCGCCGATCAGGTTGGCGTACTCGTTGGACTTGAAGTCCGACAGGCGCACGATCACCGGGTGCGGCGCCACCGACGCGGTCAGCGTGGCGATGCCTTCGGCCAGGCGATTGACGTAGAAGCTCACCGGGTCGGCGTAGCCGGCGATCTTCTCGTCGATCTTCTTCTTGGTCGCCGCGTCCTGCTTGGCGTATTCCAGCAGCGCGTTGGGATGGATGCCGATGTGCGCGGCGATGATCATCTCCAGGCGCGCCAGGCCGATGCCGGCGTTGGGCAACTGGCCGAAGTCGAACGCGCGCTCCGGGTTGGCCACGTTCATCATGATCTTCAGCGGCGCCGGCGGCATGTTGCCCAGGTCCGTGGTGGTGCGCTCGAACGGCAGGCGCTCGCCATAGATGTAGCCGGTGTCGCCTTCGGCGCAGCTCACCGTCACTTCCTTGCCGTCCTCGACCAGCTCCATCGCGTTGCCGGTACCGACCACCGCCGGCACGCCGAGCTCGCGGGCGATGATCGCCGCGTGGCAGGTGCGGCCGCCGCGGTTGGTGACGATTGCCGAGGCGCGCTTCATCACCGGCTCCCAATCGGGATCGGTCATGTCCGCGACCAGCACGTCGCCGGGCTGTACCCGGTTCATGTCTTCCAGGCTGCGCACCACGCGGGCGACGCCGGCACCGATCTTCTGGCCGATGGCGCGACCTTCGGCGATCACCTCGCCGCGCTGCTGCAGCGCGAAGCGTTCGATCTGGGTGGCGTGGCCGCGCGACTTCACCGTCTCCGGGCGCGCCTGCACGATGAACAGCTTGCCGCTGACGCCGTCCTTCGCCCACTCGATGTCCATCGGCCGCTGGTAGTGTTGCTCGATCACCAGCGCCTGCTTGGCCAGTTCCTGCACGTCCTCGTCGTTGATCGAGAAGGTGTTGCGCAACTGCGCCGGGGTGTCCTCGATGCGCACGCGCTCGCCCGGCACGTCCGAATACACCATGCGGATCAGCTTGCTGCCCAGCGAGCGGCGCAGGATTGCCGGCTTGCCGGCCTTCAGGGTGGGCTTGTAGACGTAGAACTCGTCGGGATTGACCGCGCCCTGCACGACCATTTCGCCCAGGCCGAAGCTCGAGGTAACGAACACCACGTCGCGGAAGCCGGACTCGGTGTCCAGGGTGAACAGCACGCCGGAGGCGCCGACGCCCGAGCGCACCATCAACTGCACACCGGCCGAGAGGAACACGTCCTCGTGCTTGAAGCCGTGGTGCACGCGGTAGGCGATGGCGCGGTCGTTGTAGAGGCTGGCGAAGACTTCCTTGACCTTGTGCACCACGTCGTCGGCGCCGGTCACGTTGAGGAAGGTCTCCTGCTGGCCGGCGAAGCTGGCGTCGGGCAGATCTTCGGCGGTGGCCGAGGAGCGCACCGCGACCGCGATGTCGCCGCCACCGTTCTCGTTGCACAGCTGTGCGTAGGCGTCGCGGATCGCCTGGTCCAGCTCCGGCTGCAGCGGCGCGTCGATCACCCAGCCGCGGATTTCCTTGCCGGCGGCGGTCAGCGCGCCCACGTCTTCCACGTCCAGCGTGGCCAGTTTGTCGAAGATGCGCTGGTACAGATCGTTGTGAGCGACGAAGGCCTTGAACGCTTCGGCCGTGGTGGCGAAGCCGCCGGGCACCGACACGCCGAGCCCCGCCAGGTTGCCGATCATTTCGCCAAGGGAGGAATTCTTGCCACCGACGCGAGCCAGGTCGGCCAGGCGCAGCTCATGCAACCACAGGATGTTCTCGTTCAAGCGCGATGCTCCGTTAGGCCATCGCCCGAGGCGGGCTGAATGGCCGCGTCCGTGAGGGAAGAAGCCGATATGATGCAGTGCGCACCCGAGCCGGCACAAGCGAAGCGGGCGCATCCGTTGGGTTTCAGCCAGGAGAATGCAGGCAATGTCGACGATCAGACCGGTGTTCTACGTGTCCGATGGAACCGGTATCACCGCTGAAACCATTGGGCATAGCCTGCTCACCCAGTTCAGCGGTTTCAGCTTCGTCACCGACCGCATGTCGTTCGTCGACGATCCGGAAAAAGCCCGCGATGCCGCGCAGCGCATCCATGCCGCAGGGGAGCGCTATCAGGTCCGGCCGATCGTGGTCAACTCCTGCGTCGATCCGCAACTGAGCATGCTGCTGGCCGAGAGCGGGGCGCTGATGCTCGACGTGTTCGCGCCCTTCATCGAGCCGCTGGAGCGCGAATTGAACGCGCCGCGGCACTCGCGGGTGGGACAGGCGCATGGTCTGGTCGACTTCGAGACCTACCACCGCCGCATCAACGCGATGAACTTCGCGCTCGCGCACGACGACGGCATCGCGCTCACCTACGACGAAGCCGACGTGATCCTGGTGGCGGTGTCGCGCGCGGGCAAGACCCCGACCTGCATCTACCTGGCGCTGCATTACGGCGTGCGCGCGGCGAACTATCCGTTGACCGACGAGGACCTGGAGAGCGATCGGCTGCCACCGCGGCTGCGCGCCTATCGCAACAAGCTGTTCGGGCTGACCATCGATCCGGAGCGGCTGCAGCAGATCCGCCAGGAGCGGCGGCCGAATTCGCGTTACTCCAACGCCGAGACCTGTCGGCGCGAAGTGGCGGCGGCCGAAACCATGTTCCGCATGGAGCGGATTCCGACCCTGAGCACCACGCATACCTCGATCGAGGAGATTTCCAGCAAGGTGCTGGCGACGCTGGGACTGCAGCGCGAGATGTTCTGAGAGAGGGTGTGACTGGCCAGCGCGCGCCGGTCGGGCGGGGCCGTTCCTGGCGGCGACGGCATTTCCGCACGTCCTCGCAGGGATTTCCACGGTAGGCCGCTGGCGCCGATCCGTCAATGCTGCCACCGGCGCGATCCAGCGTGTAGGATCGGTCCATGCAGCACGCCATGACCCGCAGCGAACGCATCCCCCGGCTCAGCCGTTTCGGCTGGCTGATGGGGCTGTACGCCGAGAACTATCTGCACCTGAACCGCCTGTTCGTGCCGGCCGACCTGGCCGCCGGCAGCTACGTGTCCAGCATCGGCGACGGCCTGGACCTGCGCCTGGACGTGATCGAGCGTCACCGCTACACCGTCGAACTGCGCCTGACCTACGATCTGTGCGACCCGCTGACCGGCGAGCCGGACCCGTCGGCCTACGTGCGCCTGTACCTGGACGCGCGCCAGGCCGAGACCACGCATTGCTATGTCGGCCGCCGCTGGCAGGACGTGATGGGGCTGTACCCGCCGCCGGCGGAACTGATCAGCCACCGCATGCGCATGAACACCTTCCTCGGCAAATGGCTGGAATATCTGGCCGAGCGCGGCCACGGCGTGGCCACGCTGCGATCGGCGCCGCCGTTGCCGCGCGCGGCGCAGGACGCGGCGACGCCCGCCGTCTAGCCACAGGCTAGACGAAGCGGCGGCACGGTTACGGCATACTGCGCGCCCGTCGTCCTCTGCCTTCGTCGCATGCCTTACACCCCCATCGTCGCCACCTTGGGCTACGTGCTCTCGCCCGACCGCAGCCAGGTGCTGCTGGTCCATCGCAATGCCCGGCCCGGCGACCATCACCTGGGCAAGTACAACGGCCTGGGCGGCAAGGTGGAGGCGGACGAGGACGTCCTGGCCGGCATGCGCCGCGAGATCCTGGAGGAGGCCGGCATCACCTGCGAGGCGCTGCAGTTGCGCGGCACCATCAGCTGGCCGGGGTTCGGCAAGCACGGTGAGGACTGGCTGGGCTTCGTGTTCCTGATCGACGCCTACGCCGGCGAGCCGTTCGCCGAGAACGCCGAGGGCACGCTGGCCTGGGTGCCGATCGCGCAGATGGACACGCTGCCGCTGTGGGAGGGCGATCGCCATTTCCTGCCGCTGGTGTTCGATGGCGACCCGCGCCCGTTCCACGGAGTCATGCCATACCGCGACGGACGCATGCAGTCCTGGCGCTACTCGCGGGTCTGACGCGCTCGCGCTGCCGTAAAGCCCCTCTCCCATCGGGAGAGGGGTTGGGGTGAGGGTACGGCGCGAAAGCGACTCAAGAAGTTTGGGGGTACAGCGCGAAAGCGACGCGCGCAGTTTGGTTGCACCAGGCTCCGCCCGTACCCTCATCCGGCCCTTCGGGCCACCTTCTCCCGACGGGAGAAGGAACAGCCTGTTCCTGCCGCTGGCGTTCGACGGCGACCCACGCCCGTTCCACGGGGTCATGCCATACCGCGACGGATGCATGCAGTCCTGGCGCTACTCGCGGGTCTGACGCGCTCGCGCTGCCGTAAAGCCCCTCTCCCATCGGGAGAGGGGTTGGGGTGAGGGTATGGCGCGAAAGCGACTCGCGGAGTTTGGGGGGCGAGGGTGCGGCGCCAAGCGTCTCGCGATGTTTGATTGCACCAGGCTCCGCCCGTACCCTCATCCGGCCCTTCGGGCCACCTTCTCCCGTCGGGAGAAGGAACAGCCTCTGCCTTTCGCGCCGGGGGATGGGCGAGGGGCCGGCGCGCCGCTCGGTCGAACGCTCGCGCGGCACCGCGTCCGTCTTGTCCACAGCGGTTGTGGATCGATGCCGCACAAGCCTGTGGGCAAGCGTCGCAAGTCGCTGAAATGGCTGCCCGATTTTGCCGGGTGGCGAAAATTTCATCAGTCCCGGTCGCGCTTCTCCACAGCCGGTGTGGATGAAAGCGCACGAACGCTGTGGATAAGATGCCAGTGGCGTTGTGCCGCAACGGCCGCCGCCGCAATGGCGAAAATTTGACCAGCGTCGATCGCGCGATCCAGCAGGCGCACGTGCGCGCTTGCCGCAGCGCTACTGCGCGGTCCAGCCGCCGTCGATGGCGATCGTCTGCGCTGTGATGTTGCGCGCCGCCGGCGAGGCCAGGAACGCCACGCAGCCGGCCAGTTCGTCGTAGGCGATGAACACGCCCTTGGGCATCGGCTTGAGCATCACCTGGGCGATCACGTCGGCTTCGGAAATGCCGCGGGTGCGCGCCTGGTCGGCGATCTGCCTGTCCACCAGCGGCGTTTTCACGTAGCTGGGGCAGAGCGTGTTGATGGTGATGTCGGTGTCGGCGGTCTCCAGTGCGATCACCTTGGAGAAGCCGACCAGGCCGTGCTTGGCGGCGACGTAGGCGCTCTTGTATGGGCTGGCGACCAGCGAGTGGATGCTGCCGATGTTGACGATGCGGCCGAAGCCGCGTTCGCGCATGCCAGGCAGCACCGCCTGGGTCAGCCGGGCGACCCCGGTCAGCATCACCTCCACCAGCAGGCTCCACTTGTCCATCGGGAACTCCTGCAGCGGCGCCACATGCTGCAGCCCGGCGTTGTTGACCAGCACGTCCACCGGCCGGCTGACGGCCGCCAGCGCCGCGGCGATGCTGTCCGCACTGGCTACGTCCAGCGCCACCGCCTCGGCCGAGCCGCCGGCCTGGCGCACCTGCGCGGCGACCGTTTCGGCGGCCTGGAGATCGAGGTCGCTGACGACGATGTGGCGGCCGTCGGCGGCCAGTGCGTGGGCGATGCCGGCGCCGATGCCGCTGGCGGCGCCGGTGATCAGGACGGTCTGCATGGGGAGTACCTGCGCGGAGTGGGGGGCGATCAGCGTAGCAGCGCGCCGTGACGCCTGGCAGCGGCCGCTCGCCAGTGCGGCGGCGCCACGCTACCCTGTGCCGTCGCTCGCCGCTCACGCCGGATCCGCCACGTTATGCCGATGAAACGCCACTTCTCCATGCTGCGCGAGTTCCAGCTGGCCGACTGGTTCACCCTCGCCAACGCCTTCTGCGGCACCGGCGCGGTGTTCGCGGCGATGCGCTTCCTGCAGGACGGCCGCCGCAGCGACCTGCTGTTCGGCATGGCACTGATCCCGCTGGCATTCGTGTTCGACGCGCTGGACGGGCGGGTGGCGCGCTGGCGCAAGTCGTCCTCGACCCTGGGCCGCGAGCTGGACTCGCTCGCCGACGTGATCTCCTTCGGCGTGGCCCCGGCGGCGCTGGCCTACGCCTGCGGCATGCAGGGCGGTTGGGACTGGCTGGTGCTGAGTTTCTTCGTCTGCTGCGGGGTCAGCCGCCTGGCCCGCTACAACGTCACCGCCGAGCAGATCGCCGGCGACGGCGACAAGGTGCCGTACTTCGAGGGCACGCCGATCCCGAGCAGCCTGGGCCTGGTCATCGTGCTGGCGATCGCCGCGCACCTGGGCCATATCGGCGACGCCTTGTGGTGGGGCGAGTGGCGGTTGGGACCGTGGCTGCTGCACCCGCTGGCGCTGCTGTTCGCGCTGTCCGGCTCGCTGATGATCAGCAAGACGCTACGCATCCCCAAGCCCTGATCGCAGCGGGTTGCTATCATCGCGGGCCAGGTCTGGAGAGTGGCGATGAAGGCTAGCGGCGGTGGCGCCGGCGATTTCGAGGCGATGACGCGGCAGTACTGGGAGGCCTGGAGCGCCGCATTGCGCCAGGGCGCCGTGGCCCCCGCGTCCCCCGCGGCTGGCGATGGCGCCGGTTCCTGGCGCGAGGCGATCGCGGCCTGGAGCCAGTGGCTGCCGCGCGGCAGCGCGCCGCAGGCCGAGGACGCGCTGGCGCAGTTCCAGCAGCAGGCCGGCGACTGGCTCGGCGCGATGCAGCAGGTGGCAGCGCAGTTCGCCGGTCGCGACGCCAGCAGTGCCGACGTCGCTGACGCCTGGAAGCGACAGGTACAGGGTCAACGCGAGCAGTTGCTGCAGTGGCTGCTGGGTGCGGTGCGCGGGGCCGGCCAGGCCGGGATCGACCCCTGGCTGCAGCAGGCGGCGCAGTGGCTGCAGGACCTGCAACGCGACAGTGGCCCATGGTTGCAGATGCCCGGGTTCGGCCCGGCGCGCAACCACCAGGCGCGCTGGCGGGCGCTGGCCAAGGCCCAGCAGGACTATCAGGCGCAGTTGCAGGCCTATCTGGGGCTGCTGCAGGGCGCCATCGACCGCGCTTTCGGCCTGTTCGAGGAGAAGCTGCGCGCGCACGAGGATCCGGGCCGGCAACTGACCAACGCGCGGGCGATGTTCGATCTGTGGATCGACGCGGCCGAGGAAGCGTATGCGGCGGCCGCGCTGTCGCCGGAGTTCCGCCAGGTCTATGCCGACGTCGCGAACGCGCAGATGCGCCTGCGCGCCCTGCTGCAGCGCGAGACCGAGCAGGTGTGCGAGCAGGTGGGCCTGCCCACGCGTACCGAACTGGATGCCGCGCATCGGCGCATCGCCGACCTGGAACGCCGGCTGCGACGACTGGAGCGCGGCGAAGGGCAGGGCGCGACTGCCGCAGCCGGACCTGCACCGGTTGCCACGGCCCCGGCTGCGCCGCAGAAAAGCCCCAGAAAGACCGCGGCCAGGTCGGCCCCTGCGCGGGCGGCAGCCGCCGCGCCCAATTCCAAGTCCAAATCCAACGCCGCCACGCCAGCGAAGGCCACGCCCGCCGCCACGTCGCGGCGGGCCGGGACCACGCCGGCGGCACGCCGGAGTCGCGCATGAAGGGACCGCTGAGTTTCAGCAGCGACGATCTGGTCCAGGAGACCCTGGAGCTGCAGCGCAAGCTGCTCGAAGGTCTGCGCGTGCTGCCGGGCCTGGACACGGTGGACTACGGCGCCACCGCGCGCCAGGAAGTGTGGCGCGACGGCAAGGTGGTGCTGTACCGCTTCGTCGGCGAACGCCCGCCCACCGCCAAGGTGCCGCTGCTGATCGTCTATGCCCTGGTCAATCGCCCGTACATGGTCGACCTGCAGGCCGACCGCTCGCTGGTGCAGGGCCTGCTGGCGCTGGGCGAGGACGTCTATGTGCTGGACTGGGGTTACCCGGACCGCTCCGAGCGCTACCTGACGCTGGAGGACTACCTGCTGCGCTACATCGACGGCGCGGTGGACCATCTGCGTTCCGCCGGCGGCGGCGCGCCGGTCAACGTGCTCGGCATCTGCCAGGGCGGGACGTTCTCGCTGTGCTACGCGGCGCTGCAGCCGGAGAAGGTGCGCAACCTGGTCACCATGGTCACCCCGGTGGATTTCCACACCCCGGACAACATGCTGTCCAACTGGGCGCGCCAGGTCGACGTCGACCTGTTCGTGGACACGCTGGGCAACGTGCCGGCGGACCTGATGAACGTCAGCTACCTGATGCTCAAGCCGTTCCGGCTGAACCTGCAGAAGTACGTCGGCCTGCTCGACATCCTCGACGATCCGCGGGCGCTGGAGGACTTCCTGCGCATGGAGAAATGGATCTTCGATTCGCCGGATCTGGCCGGCGAGACCTTCCGCGAGTTCGTCAAGCAGTTCTATCAGGACAACGCGCTGATGCACGGGCGCGCGCGCATCGGTGCGCACACGGTGGACCTGGGGCGGGTCACCATGCCGGTGCTCAACGTCTATGCCGAGCAGGACCACCTGGTGCCGCCGGACGCGTCGCGGGCGCTGCGCGGCGTGGTCGGCAGCCGCGACTACGCCGAACTGAGTTTCCGCGGCGGCCATATCGGTATCTACGTCTCCGGCCGCGCCCAACGCGAAGTGCCGGCGGCGCTGCATCAGTGGCTGGCCGAGCGCGATGGCGGGCACTGAGCGCCAGCGGCGACGCGTCGTGCCGCCAGGGGCGCGTCTTGCGGGCGTCGTGTTGGCGATGGCGCTGGCCTGGCTGAGCGTGGAGTGCGGCATCGCTGCGCCTGCGGCCGCGGCCGACCGTGAAATCCGCGGACTGCTGGCGGCGTTGCAGTCCTCGCCGTGCCGGTTCCAACGCAACGGGACCTGGTACTCCGGTCGCGAGGCCGAGGCGCATCTGCAGCGCAAGTATGCGGCACTGCGTTCGCGCGACCTGGTGGACAGCGCCGAGCAGTTCATCGCGCGCGGCGCCAGCCGCAGCAGCGTCAGCGGAAGCGCCTACCGTGTCGCCTGTCCTGGCCGGCCGGAGCAGGAGGCGGCGGCCTGGTTCGAGCAACAATTGGCGGCATTGCGCCGTCACGCCGCGCCCGCGCCGGCGCGCGTAGAGTGAGCCGGCCGCCGTCGCTGGAGCCGCTGCCATGTCGCAACCCCGTTCGCTGTCGCGCTCGTTGAACGACCGCATGATCGCGGGCGTGATGGGCGGGATCGCCCACCGCTTCGGCTGGAATGCAACTCTGCTGCGGGTGCTGTACGTGGTCGGGTCGATCGTCTCGGCCGCCTTCCCCGGCATCCTGGTCTATCTGATCCTGTGGCTGCTGATTCCCAACGAAGCCGATTGACGCGGCCGCTGTCGCGGGTCTGGCGCCGTGCCGGCATCGCCGTCGGCGTTCTCTGGACCTCGCCGAACACTGTCCTGGGCATGCTCGTCGGGACCATCGCGCTGGCCTTCGGTGCGCGCCTGCGCTTCAGCCGACGCGAACTGGCGCTGGTGTTCGAACGCGTGCCGATGCGGCCACGCGGGGCGATGACGCTGGGCAACGTGATCCTGCTCAGCGCAGACGATCTGGACGTGGCCTGCGCCACCTACGAACACGCTGCCGGTCGCTGCCGGCATCCTGCGGTACGGCTCGGCGACCACGAACGTGCGCACGTGCTGCAGTACATGCTGCTCGGGCCGCTGTTCCTGCCGGTGTACCTGGCCTGCGGCGGGGTCAGCGTGCGCAATCCATTGGAACGCGCCGCCGATCGCTATGCGCTGTACGGTCGGGGTTGGTGGCCGGGGACGGGTTGAACGCGTGGCGTCCGCAAATCGCTGCTTTCGCAATGCACGACGTTGCCGCGCAGGAGCGGCTTCAGCCGCGACGCGCTTTCCCGGGAACGTCCCGGTCGCGGCTGAAGCCACTCGTACGGATGTACCAGTGGCGCTTGTTGGTGGCTCGGGTCAGTCGAGCCGGGAAAAACCGAACAGGCGCTTGAGCGGGTGCGCATGCCGCTCGATCTGGGCGCGCAGCAGGCCGGCGCCGATCATGCTGTAGGTGATGCCGTTGCCGCCGTAGGCCATGGCGAACTGCACGCGCGGGCCGTGCTGCGGGTGCGGGCCGAAGAACGGCAGGCCGTCCTCGGTCTCGGCGAAGGTGCCGGCCCAGGCGAAGGTCGGCTGCAGCTCCAGTCCCGGCATCACTTTGGCGATCTTGCGCGACAGCGTGCGCGCCTTGCTGTCCACGCGCGCGTCGCGGCGCGCCGGCACGTCCACGCTGTCGTCCTCGCCGCCGGCGACGATGCGGCCGTTGCCGGTGCTGCGCAGGTACAGATACGGCCGCGCACTTTCCCAGATCATGGTGTCGCGCAATGGGCCGAGGACGGAGGGCTCTAGCGGGTCGCTGACGAAGGCATAGCTGCTGCGGTTGCGGGCCACGCGTTGATCCAGCCAGTGTTGGTTGGCGTAGCCGGCGGCCATCACCACATGGCCGGCGCGCACCTGCGCGCCCTGATCGGTGTGCAGAGTCACGCCGCGGCCAGTGACCACGATCCGCGCGATGCGGGTGCGGTCGTAGACGCCGACGCCGCGTCGGAAGGCGCGGCCGAGCAGGCGATAGGTGAGGCGGTACGGATCCACCCGTGCCGCCTGGTGGCTGAGGATCGCGCCGTGCGCCTGCAGGCCGTAGTCCGCGTCCAGCGTCTGCGCGTCCAGCCATTCCACGTCCAGGCCGTGTCGCGCGCGCACTTCCAGCTCTTCCAGCAGCACCCGCACGTGGCGGCGTTTGCTGGCGTAGTACAGGCTGTCGTTCCAGCCGAAGTCGACATCGCGCAGCGGCCGGACCAGGTCGCGCAACTGCTCCAGCGCCTGCGCGCAGGCGCCGTAGGCGAGGGCGGCGGCAGGTTCGCCATAGCGCTTGGCCAGATCGATCAGATGGGTGTCGATCTCGTACTGCAGCAGGGCGGTGCTGGCCGCGGTGCTGCCCCAGCCGATGTCGCGCTGCTCCAGGACCGTCACGGCATGCCCGTGCGCGCTCAGTTCTTCGGCGATCAAGGCGCCGGTGATACCGCCGCCGACGACCGCGACATCGCAGCGCACGTCGTCGCGCAGCTGCGGAAAGCTCTGCATCAGGCCGTTGCGGACCGACCAGAAGGGATAACCGCTCTTGAGATCCATGACGCCCCGGCGCAGAAAGGATGTGCGACTTAGGCGCAGGTCCGGTTAAGTCCGCGTGAGCCGCCGCGGACGTCATGTTCGGGCAAACAGCCGCGATTAATCTCGGTGCAGAAGTCCCTCACATCGCGCTGTGTATGGTGCGCGCCAGTTCCACGAATTCCCTGTAGAGGAAGCGTCATGTCGGTCGTTCTGTATATCGGTGGCAGCAAGGACGGAGAGAAGGGCGTCGTGCCCTACGGTTTCCGCAAGTCCATGAAGGAAACCGAGGCAGGCCCGGAGATCTATGTCGAGCGCGTGCTGGCATTGAGCGATCGGCAGGTGCGGATCATGGCGCTGGAGTCGCTGCAGGACGATATCGTGGTAGAACGCTTGCACAGGTATTATTCGCGTTGACGCCGGCGTGCGAACCCCGGTGTGGCCGCTCGCCTAGGCGGGCCAGCGACGGTTCGCATCGACCTGCCACCGACCATGCCCGCACCAGAAACCAGCAACACCTCGGCGCCGCCGACGACCGTCGACCCGAACGCCCCCACCGACATGTCCAACCAGCGCAGCGATATTTTCTTCGCTGCGGTACAGACCACGCGCATGCCGATGATCGTGACCGATCCGCGGCAGCCGGACAATCCGATCATCTTCGTCAACCGCGCGTTCCTGGAAATGACCGGTTACGGTCGCGAGGAATTGATCGGCAATAACTGCCGCTTCCTGCAAGGGCCGGACACCGATCGCGAGACCGTACGCAGCGTCCGCGATGCGATCAAGTCGCATGACGAAGTGGCGGTGGAGATCCTCAACTACCGCAAGGACGGTTCCAGCTTCTGGAACGCGCTGTATATCTCCCCGGTGTATGACGACCGCGGCGAGCTGGTGTATTTCTTCGGTTCGCAACTGGACGTCAGCCGCCGCCGCGATGCCGAGGACGCGCTGCGCCAGGCGCAGAAGATGGAGGCGCTGGGTCAGCTCACCGGCGGCATCGCGCACGACTTCAACAACCTGCTGCAGGTCATGTCCGGGTATCTGGAACTGATCGAGCACGCGGTCGAGAGCGACCCGCTGAATCCGTCGCTGCTGCGCAAGAGCGTGGACCGCGCTCGCGATGCCGCCGGCCAGGCCGCGCGCCTGACCCAGCAGCTGCTGGCGTTCGCGCGCAAGCAGAAGCTGGAAGGACGCGTGCTCAATCTCAATGCCCTGGTGGCCGGGATGAGCGATGTGGCCGAGCGCACGCTGGGCGACGGCATCGCGTTCTCGCTGGAACTGTCGCCGGACCTGCGCAACTGCCGGATCGACCCGACCCAGGCCGAAGTGGCGCTGCTCAACATCCTGATCAATGCGCGCGATGCGATGGCCGACCAGGCGGCGCCGCGTCTGGTGATCCAGACCCGCAACGTCTCGGTGCGCGCGGACGAACCCACTACCTACGACAACCTGCTGCCCGGCCACTACGTGTGCGTGTCGATCACCGACAACGGCAGCGGCATGCCGCCGGAGGTGCTGGCGCGCGTGCTGGATCCGTTCTTCACCACCAAGGAAGAGGGCAAGGGCACCGGCCTGGGTCTGTCCATGGTCTACGGCTTCGCCAAGCAGTCCGGCGGTGCGGTGCGCCTGTATTCGGAGGAGGGCCACGGCACCACCGTGCGCCTGTACTTCCCGATCGACGACAACGTCGAGAACATGGCCCCGCGCGATTCGCGCACGCGCCGTCCGTTCGATCGCCAAGGCGACGAGACCATCCTGATCGTCGAGGACCGGCCGGACATCGCCGAACTGGCGCGGCTGTTCCTGGGCGACCAGGGCTATGCCACGCACGTGGTGTACAACGCGCGCGAGGCGCTGGAGCTGCTCGACACCGGCGTGCACGTGGACCTGCTGTATTCGGACCTGATCATGCCCGGCGGCCTCAACGGGGTGATGCTGGCGCGCGAGGCGCGGCGGCGCCGGCCCAAGATCAAGGTGCTGCTGACCACCGGCTATGCCGAGTCCTCGATCGAGCGTACCGATGCCGGCGGCAACGAGTTCGAGGTGCTGGCCAAGCCGTACAACCGCCAGGAACTGATCCGCAAGGTGCGCATGGTGCTGGACGGGCCGAACGGCGTCACCTGACGCCGCCAGCTTGGCGCGCGCCTGTCAACGGGTTCCCCGGCGGCGCGCGCACTGCGAAAATGCGGGTTTTCCGCAAGGCGGCTTCGGCCGGACGCAATGCACGACACTCAGCTCGCCCAGCAGATCGCCAACACCATCGCCGCCGAGATCGGCGCGCAGCCGGCGCAGGCGCGCGCCGCCATCGCCTTGCTCGACGAGGGTGCCAGCGTCCCGTTCATCGCACGCTACCGCAAGGAAGTCACCGGCGGGCTCGACGACACCCAGTTGCGCAACCTGGAAGTGCGCCTGACCTATCTGCGCGAACTGGAAGAGCGCCGCGCCGCGGTGCTCGCCAGCATCGCCGAGCAGGGCAAGCTCAGCGACGAACTGCGTGCGGAGATCGTCGCAGCCGACACCAAGTCGCGACTGGAAGACCTGTACCTGCCGTACAAGCCCAAGCGGCGCACGCGCGCGCAGATCGCCCGCGAGGCCGGGCTGGAACCGCTCGCCGACGGCCTGCTGGCCGATCCGAGCCAGGTGCCGGAAACCTTCGCCGCCGGCTTCGTCGATGCCGACAAGGGTGTGGCCGACGTCAAGGCCGCGCTGGAAGGCGCGCGCGCAATCCTGATGGAGCGCTGGGGCGAGGATGCCGCACTGGTCGGCGAACTGCGCACCTGGCTGGGCGAGGTGGGCGTCATCCGCGCCCGCGTGGCCGAGGGCAAGGAGCAGGAAGGCGCCAAGTACCGCGACTACTTCGATCACGCCGAAGCACTGGCCAAGATTCCTTCGCACCGGCTGCTGGCGCTGTTCCGCGCGCGCCGCGAGGAGATCGTGTATCTGGAACTGGATCCCGGCAGCGAGGCCGAAGCCGGTCACCAGTACGCCGAAGGCCGCGTCGCGCTGCGCGCCGGCATCGCCAACCAGGGCCGCCCGGGCGACCGCTGGCTGCTGGATGCCTGTCGCCTGACCTGGCGCGCCAAGCTGCACATGCACCTGCTGCTGGACCTGTTCAACCAGGCGCGCGAAAAGGCCGAGGCCGAGGCGATCGCGGTGTTCGGCGACAACCTGCAGGATCTGATGCTGGCGGCGCCGGCCGGGCCGCGCGTGACCCTGGGCCTGGACCCGGGCATCCGTACCGGCTGCAAGATCGCGGTGGTCGACGCCACCGGCAAGCTGCTGGCCACCGACACCATCTATCCGCACGAGCCGCGCCGGCAGTGGGACCAGTCGCTGCACACGCTGCGGCAGCTGTGCACGCAGCACGGCGTCGAACTGATCGCGATCGGCAACGGCACCGCCAGCCGCGAGACCGACAAGCTGGCCGCGGACCTGATCAAGCAGAACCCGCAGCTGAAGCTGGAAAAGATCGTGGTCAGTGAAGCTGGCGCCTCGGTGTATTCGGCGTCCGAGTTCGCCGCCAAGGAGTTCCCGCAGCTCGACGTGTCGCTGCGCGGCGCGGTGTCGATCGCGCGGCGCCTGCAGGATCCGCTGGCGGAACTGGTCAAGATCGAGCCCAAGGCGATCGGCGTGGGCCAGTACCAGCACGACGTCGACCAGTACCGCCTGGCGCGGGCGCTGGACGCCAGGGTGGAGGATTGCGTGAACGCGGTCGGCGTGTACGTCAACACCGCCTCGGCGGCGCTGCTGTCGCGCGTGTCCGGGCTGTCGTCGAGCGTGGCCGAGAACATCGTGCGCCACCGCGACGACAACGGCCCGTTCAAGCGCCGCAAGGACCTGCTCAAGGTGCCGCGGCTGGGCGACAAGACGTTCGAACAATGCGCCGGCTTCCTGCGCATCGCCGATGGCGAGGAGCCGCTGGACGCTTCGGCGGTGCACCCGGAAGCCTATCCGGTGGTCGAGCGCATCGTCGGTGCCACCGGCAAGCCGATCAAGGCGCTGATCGGCGATGGCGGTTTCCTGCGCGGACTCAAGCCGGACCAGTTCACCGACGAGAAGTTCGGCCTGCCGACCGTACGCGACATCCTCAAGGAACTGGAGAAGCCGGGCCGCGACCCGCGCCCGGAGTTCAAGGCGGCGCGCTTCGCCGACGGCGTGGAGGACATCAAGGACCTCAAGCCGGGCATGGTGCTGGAAGGCGTGGTCAGCAACGTCGCCGCCTTCGGCGCGTTCGTCGACATCGGCGTGCACCAGGATGGCCTGGTGCACATCTCCGCGCTCTCGGACAGCTACGTCAAGGATCCGCGCGACGTGGTCAAGGCCGGCGACATCGTCAAGGTCAAGGTGCTGGAAGTGGACGTGGCGCGCAAGCGCATCGCGCTGACCCGGCGCCTGGACGACACGCCGGCGCCGGCGCGTCCGGCCGACCGCGACCGCGACCGCGACGCACGTGGCGCCGGCGGCCCGCCGCGGCGCGAGCGCGACGGGCGTGGCAATGCGGGCGGCGGCAATGCCAAGCCGCGGCCGGCTGCCGCGGCGCCGGTCAACAGCGCGCTGGCCGACGCGTTCGCGCGCGCCAAGCGCAGCTGAGGTTCCAGCAGAAAAAATCCGGCGCGCTCGCGCCGGTGCATCCAGTGCCGGCCACACGGTGCGGCCGCGCAGCGCCGACTCAGGCCGATTCGGCGCTTTGGCTCTGGTCGGTGGCGAGCGCGGCCGGTACCGGCGCCACCAGCGATGCGGCCAGCCCGAGCAGCTTGACCGGATCCACCGGCTTGCCCAGGTGCGCGTCGAAGCCGGCCTCCAGGGCCAGCGCGCGATCCTCGCTGCGCACGTAGGCGGTCAGCGCGATGGCCGGGATGCGGCTGGCTGCGCCGGCACCACGGGCGCGGATGCTGCGGATCAGGCTGTGGCCGTCGCGGCGCGGCATGCCGACGTCGCTGACCAGCAGCGCATACTGCCGTTCGCGCAGCAGCGCTTCGGCATCGTCGGCGCAGACCGCGGCCTCGACCACGGCACCGGCTTCCTGCAGGAAGCGCTGGGTGACGCCCCGAGAATCCATGTCGTCGTCCACCACCAGCACGCGCACGCCATCCAGGCGAATGCCGTCGCGCCGCAGCATGCCGCCGGACAGCGCGGCGTCGTTGCCACGGCGGATCGGATCCAGGCTCTGCACGTCGTTGCGCGGCAGTAGCAGGGTGAAGGTCGCGCCGAGGCCGACGCCGTCGCTGCTGACCGACAACTGTCCCTGGTGCAGTTCGGCCAGCTGCTTGGCGATCGCCAGGCCCAGGCCGAGGCCGCCGGCGCTGCGCGTGCTGCTGGCGTCGGCCTGGCGGAAGCGGTCGAACACGTGCGGCAGGAACGCCGGGTCGATGCCGATGCCGGTATCGCCGACGGCGATGCGGACGTGGGTGCTGGTGCTGTCCAGGGTCACCGTGACCGTGCCGGCGCTGGGGGTGAACTTGATGGCGTTGCCGATCAGATTGGTCAGCACCTGCTGCAGCCGCACCCGATCGCCCAGATAGGGTAGGGCGGTCGCTTCGTCGGCGACCAGCACGATGTCGATGCCCTTGTTCTGCGCGCCGGGGCGCGCCGCATCGATGGTCTCGCTGAGCAGTGCGCGCAGGTCCAGCTCGCCGGCCTCCAGGCGGACCTTGCCGGACAGGATGGCGCTCATGTCCAACAGGTCGTCGATGATCTGCGCCTGCGAATGCGCGCTGCGCTCGATCACCTCCAGGCCCTTGGTCAGGTCCTTCTGGCGCACCGCATCGTCCTGCATCAGCCGCGACCAGCCCAGGATCGCGTTCAGCGGCGTGCGCAGCTCGTGGCTGAGCGTGGCCAGGAACTCGTCCTTCATACGGCTGGCGCGTTCGGCCTCGCTGCGCGCGCTCTGCTCGGCGGCGAGCAGTTGCTGCAGGCGCAGGTCGGTGCCGCGGCGCTCGATGATGATGCCGGCCAGGTGCGAGGCGGAGCGCGCAAGATCCTGTTCGTGCGGGTTGGGGTAGTGCACGAACGGGTAGTACAGCGCGACCACGCCCAGCACTTCGCCGTCGCTGGCCAGGATCGGCGTCGAGCAGCAGGCGACGATGTCCGCCTCCAGGGCGGTCGCCAGATACGCCTGCCAATGCGGGTTCACCCGCACGTCGCTGCACAGCACCTGCCGGCGCAGATAGGCGGCGCGCCCGCAGCAGCCGGTGTTGGGGTCGATCGGCAGGCGCTGCACCGCCTTGCGGAAGGCGGGCGGCATGCTCGGCGCGGCGCCTTCCAGCAGGCACTGGCGGTGCTCGTCGACCAGCATGATGGTGCAGCGCAGGCCGACATCGCTCTGCGACTCGATGCCGCGCGCGATCGCCTCCAGCACCGTGCTCAGCGGCTTGCCGGTGGTGATCATCTCCAGCGCCGCACGCTCGGCGGTGGTGGCATTCTCGATGCGCTTGCGCTCGGCGATGTCCAGCAGCGAGCCGATGAAGCCCAGGAACTGGCCGGACGAACTGAAGCGCGGCGTGGCGGTGTCCACGCACCAGCGGTACTCGCCGTCGTGGCGGCGCAGGCGGTATTCCACGGTGTAGGCGCGGCGGTCGGCGCAGGCGCGCGCCAGGGTACGGCCGACCGTGGCCAGGTCGTCGGCATGGATCATTTCCTGCCAGCCGCTGCCCAGCGCCTCCTGCTCGCTCTGCCCGGTGAACAGATACCACTGGCGGCTGATGTATTCGCAGTCGCCGTCGGCATTGGACATCCAGATCATCACCGGCGCGTTGTCGCACAGCTGGCGGAAGCGCAGTTCGCTTTCCTGCAGGCGCTGCTCGACCAGACGGCGGTCGTGGATGTCGGTGTTGGTGCCGATCCAGCGCACGATGCGGCCGCTGTCGTCGCGGATCGGCAGGGCGCGGCCGAGATGCCAGCGGTACTCGCCGTCGTGGCGGCGCAGCGGGTACTCGATCTCGTACGGCTTGCCGCTGCGCAGCGCTTCCGGCCACACCTCCATCACCCGTGCCAGGCCTTCCTCGGTGTGCACATGGCGCCAGCTGTCGTAGCCGGCCTCGCCGACCGGCAGCCCGGTGTACTCGTACCAGCGGCGGTTGAAGTAGTCGACGTGGCCGTCGGGCATGGCGGTGAACACGATCTGCGGCATCGCATCGGCCAGTTCGCTCAGGCGCGCCGCACTGCTGGTCAGTGCGCTTTGCGCGCCCGCGCGTTGCATCGATTCCCAGCAGCGCGCCGCCACCAGCCGCACCAGCTCGATCTCGGCCGAGGTCCACACGCGCGGCTGGGCGTGGTGCACGCCGATCGCGGCCACCAGGCGGCCGGCCTTGTGCAGCGGCGCGGTCAGCACGGCGCGCATGCCCAGACGACGGTAGTTCTGGTCGTCCAGGCGCATCGGCGGCTGGTGGGTCTCGGTGTCCTGCACCACCCACGGCCGGTTTTCGCGCATGCAGTCCAGCAGGTCGCTGCCGAAATCGCTGAAGCGCGAGCGCCCGGTCAGGTGCGAGGCGCCGTCGACGTAGTCGGCGCGCACGTCGAACACGTCCTCGTCGGCCTCGACGATCGCGTAGGCGCAGCGATTGGCGCCGAGGTGCTGGCCGAGCAGGGCGGCACCGGTCTCGCAGATGGCTTCGGTGCTGTGCAGGTTCTGCAGGGTGTCCTCGAGCATCAGCAGGAAGCTGTCGTGCGCCTGCGCGCGCGCCTGTTCGGTGCGGTCGATGCCATGCACCAGGATTCCGCTGACCCGGCCCTCGGCGTCGTGCATCGGCTGGTACACGCATTCCAGCGTGGTGTCCGAGGTCGCTTCGTGCGGACTACGGCACAGCTGGAAGGTCATCGACTCGTCGATGAACGGCACGCCGCTGGTGCGGACGTTGTCGAGCAGGCCAATGACGCCCTGATGCTGGATTTCGGGGATGGCCTCGGTCAGCGGCCGGCCGACCACTTCGCGCGGTCCGACCAGCTGCTGGTAGCGCCGGTTGACGGTCTCGATCACGTAATCCGGGCCGCGCAGGATCGCCAGCGCCGCCGGCGACTGCTCGAAGGCATCGGCCATCTGCGCACGTTGCGCGTCCAGCGCCTTCAGCAGCGTGTCGCGTTCGCGCGCCAGGGTGATCCGCGCCGTGTCCTCGGTGCACACGCATAGCACGCCGGCGATGCCGCCTTCGTCGTCGAACAGCGGGCTGTAGGAGAAGGTGAAATACACCTGCTCGCCATAGCCGTTGCGCATCATCGTCAACGGGATGTGTTCGTTCCAGGTCGATTCGCCACTGGCCATCACCTGGTCGGCCTGCGCCCGCACCTCGGGCCAGACGTCCGGCCATACCTCTTCCATCGGCCGCGCGAACCCTTGCGGGTGTCGCAACCCGAGGATCGGCACGTAGGCGTCGTTGTACAGGTTGAACTGGCGCTCGCCCCAGCGCACCGCCATCGGGAACCGCGAGTTCAGGCAGATCGACAGCGCCGTGAGCAGGCTCCGCGGCCAGTGCTCCATCGGGCCCAGTTCGTGCTCACGCCAATCGATGGCGCGCAGCAAGGCCCCCGTGGCGCTGCCGGCGGGAAACCGGACAGGAGGCGGCGAACAGTCCTTGACGTTGATGGCGGAGTTCCTCGAAGCGTTCCCGCCAGGCGGCGGGCTTACGACCGAGGATTCTCAGGGGCGTGCGGTCGTCTTGGCGTGAGCGTCCTGCAGCGCCTTGATCAGCTGCTCGGACAGGTAGGGCTTGGTCAGCACCACGCCGGCGGCGAAACCGGGAGGGAGCGCGTCGGCGGCCACGCCGGTGGCGAGTACGAAGGGGGTGCCACGCTCGCTCAGCGCCCGGGCGACCGGTTCGCTGGTCTCGCCGGCGGAGAGGCGGAAGTCGAGCACCGCCCGGTCCGGGCGTTCGCTATCGATCAGCGCAAGCGCCTGCTGCACGGAGGCGGCGACGCCGACCACCTCGGCACCAGCCTGGGCAAGCTGCAACTCCAGCAGCGTGGCGTTCATCTCGTCGTTCTCGACCACCAGGATACGCAGGCCCCGCAATGCCGACATCGCTTGCTCGTTAAGGTTTGGGAACAGAAAGTATAGCGGGACCGTCACTGCCACCGCCTAGACAAACGGGCGCAGGAAGATGAAGCGTTTACCTGTGATCGACGTCGACGTGCGCCGCGGCGGTCGCGCAAAAAACAAACGGCAGCCGAAGCTGCCGTCAGTCCTGGTGCCGAAGGTGGGACTCGAACCCACACGCTTTTAAGGGCGGCGGATTTTGAGTCCGCTGCGTCTACCGATTCCGCCACTTCGGCGCGGCCGCGGAGTATAGCCGACAGTTCGGCCGCGCCGCCAGCGCATCTGCATTTGCCGTCGTCGGAGGAGGCAGGGGGAATGGCAGTGGCCATGGGTACTTCCCGAGCACATCTCTATATGTGCGTCGCACGTTAGGCGAAGCATTCGGTTCCTGCCGACCGCGCAAGGGGCGCGCAAATCCAGCCGTTGTGCCGATATCGGCAATCATCGACACGAGTGGCGCAGGGCTGCAGAGGCGGGTTGGCACCGTGTGCGGCGAGTTCCGCAGGTCGCCTCCATCGTTGGACGTGAGGCGCAGACGTCGCGCAATGCAAGCGTGCGCGCGGATGCAGCCGGTCGTTGCGAGGGCGTGTGCGGCGTCGCGAACGTTCCGAAAAAAACGCTTGCGTGTGCCGATCACGATCGTTAATATTCCGCTCCTCGCAGCACGTGGGGCCATAGCTCAGCTGGGAGAGCGCTTGCATGGCATGCAAGAGGTCGCCGGTTCGATCCCGGCTGGCTCCACCAACTTTTCGGACATAGGCCGTCCGCAAAGGCGACATCGTTACACAGCGTCCCCATCGTCTAGAGGCCTAGGACATCACCCTTTCACGGTGGCGACCGGGGTTCGAATCCCCGTGGGGACGCCATTTTTCGCAGGAATTCCTCGCGCGCATCCGGGTTCGGCTCTGCCGAACGCACTGAGTGCGGGGTTTGTACATCGGAAGAAAGTCGGGTAAGATTCCGCTTCTGCCAGTACACGTGGGGCCATAGCTCAGCTGGGAGAGCGCTTGCATGGCATGCAAGAGGTCGCCGGTTCGATCCCGGCTGGCTCCACCAACTTTTCGGACATAGGCCGTCCGCAAAGCAACATCGTTATCCGCGTCCCCATCGTCTAGAGGCCTAGGACATCACCCTTTCACGGTGGCGACCGGGGTTCGAATCCCCGTGGGGACGCCACTTTTCGAAAACACCCGGCACTGCCGGGTGTTTTTTTATGCGTGTGGCGGCCGTGTGCGGCGGCGGCGAGATGCGGCAAGCATGCGCTGGAAGCCGGGTGGATCGCTGGCTTCTTCAAGCGAGCTGTGCTGCTGTTCCTTGTCTGCCTGCATCCAGGATGTGCGAGGGCGCCCGTACCCTCACCCCAACCCCTCTCCCGAGGGGAGAGGGGCTTTGGTTGCTCCCTTCTCCCTCCGGGAGAAGGTGCCCCGCAGGGGCGGATGAGGGTCCGGGCGTCGCCTCGCATGGCCAGATTGGTGCAGGCGCTGTGCGCGCCGTACCCTCACCCCACCCCCTCTCCCGAGGGGAGAGGGGCTTTGGTTGCTCCCTTCTCCCTCCGGTAGAAGTGCCCCGCAGGGGCGGATGAGGGTCCTTGCGTCGCCTCGCATGGCCAGATTGGTGCAGGCGCTGCGCCCCCCGGTACCCTCACCCCAACCCCTCTCCCGGAGGGAGAGGGGCTTTGGTTGCTCCCTTCTCTCTCCGGGATAAGGTGCCCCGCAGGGGCGGATGAGGGTCCTGGCGTCGCCTCGCATGGCCAGATTGGTGCGGGCGCTGCGCGCCCCGGACCCTCACCCCAACCCCTCTCCCGGTGGGAGAGGGGCTTTTGGTTCCTTCTCCCTTAGGGACAGTGGGGTTGGTGCTGCATCGATGAAGGGCTGACGCTGCACCAGTTCAATGCAGCAGCCGGCGGATCTGCAGGATCGCCTGCGGCGTGCGTTGCACGCTGTGTCCGGAGACGATCACCGTTTCCGAGGCGGCGCCGGGCAGGTGGGCGCTCCAGTACGGCACGATGCCGTCGCTGGACTGCGCCAGCGGCACGCGCGGATCCTCCTGCCCGATGATGGAGTGATAGGTCACCTGTGGTGAGATCGGCAACTGCGCTGCGGCGAGGATGAAAGGGTCGTGGTCGCTGAGGCTGTCGATGCTGTTGGGTAGCCCGTCGAGCATGTTCTTGCCCGCGATGTCCTGGAACTGGTCGAGCACGCGTCGTGGCAGGCCGATCACGGCGCGTGCCAGTTCGCCCACCGTGCCGGCGGCCTCGGGCGTGCCGCGCTGCGGGGTGGCCAGGAAGATCGCTTCGGAGACTTCCGGCATCGGTGCGAACTGCAGCATCGGTCCGAGCCTGGCGTGCAGTGCCTGGCGCGCCTGCGGATCCAGCGCCGCCCCGTCGAACAGGGTTCGCCACAGCCGCTCGCCGTCGCTGGAAGACACCATCAAGCGCGCCAGCACGCCGCCCATGCTGTGCCCGATCAGCACCATGTCATGTGCGGAGACGCTGCGGCGTTGCGGATCGAACTGGTCCAGCGTCTGCTCCAGGGCGTTGCGAACCTGCAGGTGGGTGTAGGGAATCGGCAGGTTGGTCGGGTAGTAGACGAACCAGATCTGATAGCGCGCGCGGACCTGCGGATCGCCGAGCAGGTCGTTGGCCAGGTTGACCCAGGCTTCCGGGCTGCTGGCCAGCCCGTGCAGCAGCACCAGCACGCGCCGGTTCGGATCGTAGGGCTGGGTCAGGAACACGTGCGGCCGGTCGATGCCGTGCCCGAGGCCGAGCAGGGTGCGCAGCGATTGCGCGGCGAAACCGGCGCGCGCCATCCACACGCCGTAGCCGGCGCTGAAATTGGCCGCCAGCGGCACGTCGACACCGCCCATCGTGACCCGATCGCCGAGCGAGGGGTCGTGGACCTCCACGTGTGCGCTGTGGCTGGCCAGCACCTGCTTGAGCGTGCGGCCATCGAAACGCAGCAACACCGTGAGGTTGGGGGTGGGCATGTCGCTGTAGACAGGAGCGGCGTCGGTGCTGCGGATGGCCTCCGCCGCCGGCTGCGGCAGGACCGCGACCATCTCTGCGCCGAAGCCATCGCGCCGATACAGGCTGCGCAGCCCATCGAAACGCAGGCCGCTGGCCGCCAGCATCGTCTCAGGCATCGGCATGTCCTGCGGGTTGCCGACGCCGCTGGCATCCAGCGTCACCGTCCAGTCGGGCAGGGCGGCGATCTGCGCGCCGGCCTCGTGCGTGGCCGGCGGATGCCGCCGGTAGCGTGCGAACAACGCGGTCACCGACTGCTGCACGGCGTAGTTGTAGTAGTCGCGCACCTGGGTCTGGCGTTCCTCGAAAGCGCGTTCGCTTGGCGTGCGTGCGCTGAAGAACAGGTAGGCGTAGGCGTAACGCGCGGTCTGCAGCCAGGCGGCCAGCGTGGCATCGCTGGCCGGGTGCTGCCTGGCGGCACGTTGCGCGGCCAGCAGCGACAGTTCCGCCGCCGTCGCCAGAGTGCGCTCCTGGTCCATGTCGGCATTGCCGAGCAACCGGTCGATGCATGGCGGCACCGTCGCCGTGCAGCGCGCCGCGTCGAGGCCGGCCACGTTCAGCGTCTGCAGCGCGGCATCGCTGGGGCGCGCGGTGCTCAGCGCGTCGCCGCGCTTGGCCTGGATGTAGCGCGCCGCATCCACGCGTTGCAGGGTGACGCTGGCACAGCCGCCGGTGCACAGCGCCATGCACAGCACGACACAGGCCAGGATCGCGCGGTGCCAGCGCCGCCGCTTCATGCCGCGACCTTCGCCGGCTTGCCGGCGCGGCGTGCGAACAGCAGGTCGTACAGCACCGGAATCACCCCCAGGGTCACCAGCGTGCCCAGGGCCAGACCGCCGATCATGGTGATGGCCATGCCGGTCCACAGCGGACCGGCGAACAGCATCAGCGGGATCAGGCCGACGATGCAGGTCAGCTTGGTCATCACGATCGGGCGCAGGCGCTTGACCGCGGCGGCGATCACCGCCTCGTGCCGGCTCAGGCCATCGGCCAGCTCGGCCTCGATCCGTTCGAGCAGCAGCACCGCGTTGTTGACGATGATGCCGGCCAGTGCGAGCAGGCCGAAGGTGGCCATGAAGCCGAACGGATAACCGGTGACCAGCAGCGCGAGGGTGGCGCCGATCAACACGAACGGAATGCTGGCGACCACGATGAACAGCTTGCGGAACGAATTGAACTGCCAGACGAACAGCAGCAGGATCGCGCCCAGCGCATGCGGCATGTATTGCAGCAGCGCCTGGTTGGCTTCGGCGGCGTCCTCCAGTTCGCCGCCCATCTCGATGCGGTAGCCCGGCGGCAGGCGCAGCGCCGCCACCTTGTCGGCCAGCGCGGCCACCACCTGGTCGGTGGTCAGGTCCGGGTTGCGGCCGGTGATGGTGATGGCGCGGCTCAGGTTGCGGCGCTGGATCGTCGAGGGTTCCGAGCTCAATTGGATGTCGGCGATCGCCGACAGCGGCAGCGGCGCGGCGCCGGAGGACGGGTAGATCGGGGTGTCGCCGGGATTGCCGCTGCGTGCACGCGGGTCGCTGTCGCCGCGCAGCACGATCGGCACGTTGCTGCCGTCGTCGTGGATCACCGAGGCGTCCACGCCGCTGTAGCGCAGTTGCAGCGCCTGCGCGATGTCCTCGCTGGTGACGCCGGCGCGGCGCGCCTTGGCCTGGTCCACCTGCACCACGTAGCGCGGAATGCGGCTGTCCCAGTCGTCGCTGACGTCCAGCGTGCCGGGCAGGGCACGCAAGGCGTCGGCGATGCCGGCGGCGATCCGGCGCAGTTGCGTTTCGTCCGGGCCGATCACCCGGTAGATCGCCACGCCGGATTCGGTCGAGCCCAGGGAGAATCGCTTGGGCTCGGCGCGTACCGCCGGGTAGGCCTGGCGCAGGTGGGAGCGCACCTTGGCGATCAGCGCGTCGATGTCGCTGCCCGGCCGCACGCTGACGGTGAAGTAGGCGATGTTGGCCGCCGGCAGCGGCGGGTTCAGCCCGAGCACGATGCGCGGACCGCCGTCGGCGACGTAGCCGATGCTGTCGACGATCTGCGGGTTCTGCCGACGGTCGGCCAGCCACTGGCTGATCGACTGCACGGTGCGCAGGGTCTCGCGCGCATCGCTGCCCGGTTGCAGGGTCACCGGCATCTGGAACTGCAGGCGGTCGGACTTGGGCAGGAAGCTGTACGGCACCGAGGCCAGCACGGTCACCGCCAGGGCCAGCAGGGCGAGCATGCTGCCCAGGAACAGCGCCTTGTGCGCCAGCAGTGCCTCGATCGTGCGCCGGTACAGCCGGTACGGCTTGGACGTGTAGCTGTCGCCATGTCCATCGGCCGGCGCGAGATGCGCGCGGGCGAAGTACATGCACAGCAGCGGGGTGATGGTGATGCTGAGCAGCCACGAGCCGAGCAGGGTCACCGCCAGCACGATCGCCAGCGAGCGCATGTATTCGTTGGTGCTGGTCTGGCCGAAGAAGAACGGCGAGAACGCCAGCACGATCACCAGTGAGGAGGTCAGCAGCGGGATCGCCAGGCTGCGGCCGGCGGCCTCGCAGGCGGCGCGGCGTTCCTCGCCGGCGGCCAGGCGCCGTTCGATGTCCTCGGCGATGACGATGCCGTTGTCCACCAGCAGGCCCAGCGCCAGGATGATCGCGGCGATGGACACGGTCTGCAGTTCCACGCCCAGCACCCGCATCGCGATCAGCGCGCCGAGGATGGTCAATGGCACGATCGCGCCGACGATCAGGCCGGTGCGCCAGCCGAGAAACAGCATCACCACCGCCATCACGATGACGATGGTCTCGCCCATCACATGATGCATCTTGCCCATCTCGCGCTCGACCACGTCGGCCTGGAAGGTGACCACGTGCTGTGCGAAACCCACCGGCAGCATCTTGGCGGTCTCGCCCAGGGTGCGGCGCAGCGCCTTGCCGACCTCGGCGACGTTGTTGCCCGGCGCCATCGACACCGCCACCACCACCGCCGGCTGGCCCTGGTAGATGGCGCCGGCTTCCGGCGGATCCACCGGCATCAGCTCGATCCGCGCCAGCTGCGCCAGCGGGATCTGCCGTGGGCCGTCGGCACCCTGCGTCGCGATCGGGGCATTGCGCAGGTCGTCGAGGTCGCGCACCTCGCCGGAGGTGGTCACGGTCATCGCCATGCCCGACGCGGCGACCAAGCCGCCGCCGGCGACCACGTTCTGCGCGCGCAGTTGCTGCGCGACCGCGGCCGGGGTGAGGCCGGCCTCGCCCAATTTGGTGCGGTCGAAGGCGACATAGACGCGTTCGTCCCGCAGACCGTGGAAGGTGACCCGCTCGACGCCCGGCACGGCGTACAGTTGCGCACGCATCTGCCGCAGCGGCCCGAGCATCTCCGCGGTATTGAAACCGGGCGCGGTGACCGCGATCGAGGCGATGGCGACGCGGCCGAAGTCGTCGTCGACCAGCGGCCCCTGCGTGCCGGCGGGCAGTTCGGCACCGGCCTCGGCCGCCTTGCTGCGCACGCGCTGCCACAGCGCCGGCAGGTCCTTGACGCTGTCCTGCGCGGTGACCTGCACGATGGCGCTGCCGGGATGGATGGTGGTGACGATCTTCTTCAGCCCGCTGACCTCGCGCAGCCGTTCCTCCAGCGGACGCGCGAGCAGGTTCTCCACGCGCTCGCTGGGCATGCCGGGGTAACCGACCTGCACGATCGCGTCGCGCACGGTCACGCTGGGTTCCTCCTGCGAGGGAAAACCGAGAAAGGTGACGATGCCGCCGATCAGGATCAGGGCGGCGCTGAACAGCGCCAGGCGGCTCGATTGCAAGGTGGCGCGGGTCAGGTTCATGGCGAGGTGGTGCCGAGGCGGGTGGTGGGACGGAACGGCACGACGTGCTGGCCGTCGTGAAGGAAGGCGGCGCCGGCGGCGACGATGCGCTCGCCCGGAGCCAGGCCACGCAGGATCTGCACGCGGCCGCCCTCGGCGTGCCCGGTGACGACCTGGCGGCGGCGCACGCTGCCGCTGTCCTGGCGGTACACGAACAGCATGGTCTGGCCGTCGGCCATGCTCGGGATCAGCGCGCTCAACGGCACGCTCGGCGCCTGATCGGCGGCGCTGTCGGGCAGGGCCAGCAGCAGCGATTCGCCGCTGCGCGGCTGCACCGCGTCGGCGCCGGTGCTGTCGAACAGCGCCTGCACGGTGGCCCCGCCGTCCACGCGTTCGGACACGCTGCGCAGGCGCAGCGGCAACGCCTGCTGCGGCGCGCTGCTGCGGTAGGCGAGCACGCTCTGGCCCGGTTGCAGTGCCGCGGCGCGATCGGCCGGCAGCGTCGCCAGCACCTGCGCGCGATCGGCGCCGTCCAGTTGCAGGACCGGCTGGCCCGCGCTCACAAGACTGTCGGGCTGCTGCAGGCGTGCCACCACGCTGCCGTCGAACGGTGCGCGCAGTTCCGATTGGCGCACCGCGCGGCGCGCCAGCGCCAGATCCGACTGCGCGCTGCGCACCTTCGCCTGCGCCGCGGCGAAGGCGCTCTTGGCCGCGGTCAGGGTCGCGGCCGAGGCGGCGCCGTCGTCGAACATGGCCTGCTGCTGGGCGAGCTGGGTCTGTTGCTGCTGCAGGTCTGCCGCGGCGATGCCGACGCCGGCCTCGGCCTGCTGCAGGCGCAGGTTGTTCGGTTCCGGGTCCAGACGTGCGAGCACCTGGCCGGCGCGCACGCGGTCGCCCACGTCCACGGCGATGGCGGCGATGCGGCCGCCGCCTTCGAAGCCGAGATCGGCGCGTTGTTGCTGGCGCACCTGGGCGAGGTAGCGGGTGCTGTCGCGCGCGGCATCGCTGCCGACGGTTTCCAGCTTGACCGCGCGCGGCGCGTCGGCGGGCGGTGCGGCCTCGCGGCCGCAGCCGGACAGCGCCAGCACGGCCAGCGGCAGGCACAGCGTGAGAAGCAGGGTGGGGCGCAGGGTCATGATCGGCGGTGTCCCGGGAACGTTCAGAAGGTGTAGGTGACGGTGGCGCCGCCGCCGGCAGCGGCGCGGCGACGCACCACCGGGCTGCCGTCGGCGGGGCCGACGTAGCGGGTGGCGTTGAGCAGCAGCGAGGCGGTCCAGTGCGGCGACAGGGTGTGATCCCATTCGGCACCGACCGAATAGGCGTACACGCGCGCATCGGCGCGGTGCGGTTGGAATCCGCTGGTCAGGCTTTGCGCCTCGGTGATGCCGAAGTACGCCTGGTTGAAGCGGCGGTCGCCGACGTGCGCGTCCAGGTCCAGGGTCACGTTGTCGGCCGCGGCCTGCAGGGTGAAGCGCGCGCCGGCGCGGTAGCGGTTGCGGCGCGCACCGTCCTTCAGCGCGAACTCCGCCTCGGCGTCCAGCGCCAGGTACGGGGTGAGCTGCTGCATGACCAGGCTGCGTGCGGTGATCGCGCCGGGCACGTCGCCCATGCCGGCCAGGCGCTTGGAGCCGGGGCGCCAACTGCTGTCGCGCTGCAGGCGGCCCAGGTCGTAGCCGAACGACTGGCTGGCGGAGAAGCCGTCCGCGTTCTGGAACTGGACGCCGGCGCCGCGCAGCGTGTCCGCGAACAGGATGCCGCGCTGTACCGAGAGCACTGGCACCGCCTGCACGCGATCGTCGGCGGAACCGGCATAGCGCGGGGTCAGCATGGCGCCGGCGCCCACGCTCACTTGGGTGCGGTCGCCGAACAGGCCGGCGCTGGGGGCCGGATCGGCGTCTGCGGCGTGCGCGACCGCCGGCAGCGCCAGCACCGCCACGGTCAGCGTGGGCGACAGAACGGACAGGAGATGTTTCATCGGAGCAACCTCGTGCGGGGGAAAGGTCATCAGGGCGCGTGCGGCAGCGGCACGCCGTAGAACGCGCGGAACAGCGCGATGCGATCGAGCAGCAGGTCCTGCCGCGCCTGCAGATGCGCCAGTTCGGCCTGCGCGGCCTGGATGTCGCCGGCCAGCAACTCGGGGCGGTCCTGCAGACCTTGCGCCACGCGCTGCTGCAGGCGCGCCACACGCTGGCGTTCGCGTTCGAGATTGGTGCGTTCGCCGCGTTCGCGCTGCTGCAGCGCCGGCAACGCATCCAGCGCATCGGCGACCTCGCGGAACGCCGCTTCCACGGTCTTCTCATAGTCGGCCACCGCGCCTTCCTTGCGCAGCTGTGCGAGATCCAGGTTGGCGCGGTTGCGGCCGCCGTCGAACAGCGGCATCACGAGTTGCGGCATGAAGCTCCAGGTGCGGCTGCCGGGCGTGAACAGGCCGTTCAATGCATCGCTGGCGGTGCCCAGCGAGGTGCTCAGGCGGATCGACGGGAAGAAGGCGGCGCGGGCGGCGCCGATGTCGGCATTGCGCGCGCGCAGTTCGGCCTCGGCCTGGCGGATGTCCGGGCGCTGCAGCAGTAACTGCGAGTCGAGGTCGCGCCAGGTGCGGCCGTCGTCCTGCCCGGCACCCGGCAGCAGGTCCTGCAAGGTGCCGGCGCCGTCCGGCGTGGCGTAGCCGGCGAGCAGTTGCAGGGCTCGGCGAGCGGCGGCGTGATCGCTGGTGGCCTGCTGCGCGCGCGCCTGCGCTTGGTCGTCGTCGTGGCGCTGGCGGTCCAGCGCATCGCGGGAGATCAGCCCGACCGCCTGCTGGCGCGTGGCGATCGCCAGCAGCGCCGCACTGCGCTCGGCGATGGTCTGCGCCTGCTGCTGGCTCTGCAGGGCAGCACGCTCCAGTGTGTAGGCGCGCAGCACCTCGGCGATCAGCGCACCGCGCGCCGCCTGGCGGCCTTCTTCGGAGGCCAGGTAACGCTGCTGCGCCGCCGCCGACAGCGAGGCCAGCTTGCCGAACAGGTCCAGTTCGAAGCCATCCACGCCGACCGCGACGGTACTCAGCTTCTGGCCATAGCGCGCCTGCATGGCCGCGTCGTCGTAGCTGCGACGCGTGCCCTGGGCATCGAGGCCCAGCTGCGGCAGCTGCTGCGCGCGTTCGATGCGGTACTGGGCGCGCGCCTGCTGCACGGTCAGCACGGCATTGCGGAAGTCCGGATCGTGGGCCAGTGCCTGGGTCAGCAGCGGGGCCAGGTCGTGCTGCGGCGAGAATGTCCGTACGAACTGCAGTTCCTGGTCGGTGAGCGCACTCTCGCCGCGATCCGGTGCGGCGGCCGCGGTCGCGTTGGTCGCGCCGAAGGTGGGCGGCAGGGCCGGTTGCGGGCGTTGGTAGACCGGCGCCAGGGAGCAGCCACCCAGGGCGAGCGAGAGCAGGCCGAGCAGGGCGCGGGTGCGACACGGGCGAAGCGGCAGGGACGGTAGAATCATGGCAGCGGTCGGGTGATCGAACTCGACTGCCAGCATCGGCGGGCATGTTCAAGCCGCCTTCTAGGAATCTTCAAGATTCCATCAAGACGCCAAACACGGGCACCGGGCAATGCACGCGAAGAAGATCCTGCTGGTCGAAGACGATGCCGACAGCGCCAGCATCCTAGAGGCCTACCTGCGCCGCGACGGCTTCGAGGTCACCATCGCCGAGGACGGGCAGAAGGCGGTGGCGGTGCATGCGCAGTGGAAGCCGGACCTGGTGCTGCTGGATGTGATGCTGCCGCGGCTCAGCGGCACCGAGGTGCTGTCCACGATCCGCCGCAGCAGCGACACGCCGGTGATCATGGTCACCGCGATGGGCGACGAACCGGAGAAGCTCGGCGCGCTGCGTTACGGCGCCGACGACTACGTGGTCAAGCCGTACAGCCCCAAGGAAGTGGTGGCGCGGGTGTATGCGGTGCTGCGCCGCGCCGGGCCGGCGCGCGCCAGCGAGGAGCCGCTGCGCCACGAGCGCCTCACCGTGGACACCGCGGCGGTGCGCGCCACGGTGCGCGATGCCGACGGCCACGAGGTGGCGCTGGAACTGACCCCGACCGAATTCAACATCCTGGCGACGCTGATGAAGACGCCGTTCAAGGCCTTCACCCGCAGCGAACTGCTGGAGATCTGCCTGCCCGACAGCGATGCGCTGGAGCGGGTGGTGGATGCGCACGTGCACAACCTGCGCAAGAAGCTGGAACACGAGCAGGTCACCGGGCTGCTGGTGACGGTGCGCGCCATCGGTTACCGCTTCCGATGAACTGGGCCTGGTTCCGCCGCAAGCGCCACGCGCCGCTGTGGCAATGGGTAGGCCTGCGCATGAGCGCGCTGGCGGTGCTGACCATCATCGCGATCGCGCTGGGCATGGTGCTGCGCTTCGCGATCTGGGACGTCTCCACCCTGAGCCGCCTGCCGCCGCAGGCGCGGCAGGAGATGCTGCAATTGCGCGAGGATCCGCACAGCAATGCGCGGCGCCTGTGGGAGCTGTTCGAAACCTATTACGACGTGGCCGACTTCCTGCCCGGGCTGGCCAGCCGCGACTGGTGGCTGCTGGCCGGCATGGTGCTGGCGTCGATCCCGGTGATCGTGGTCTGCGGCCTGCTCGCTTCGCGACCATTGTCGCGGCAGTTCTCCAACGTCGCCGAGGCGGCGCGGCGGATCAGCGATGGCGATTTCGCCGCGCGTGCGCGCGTGGTGCCCGGCGCACCGGACGAACTGGCCGGGCTGGCGACGGACTTCAATGGCATGAGTGCGCAACTGCAGCAGTACGAGCGCGAGGTGCGCGAGTCCAGCGCGATGCTGGCGCACGAACTGCGCACCCCGCTCAACGCGGCGATGGGGCGGGTGCAGGGCATGCTCGACCAGGTGTTCCCGAGCAGCGAGGAGCAGTTGCGCATGGTCCAGCGCCAGCTGGAGCAGATCAATCGCCTGGTCGGCGACCTGCACCTGCTGTCGATGGCCCGCGCCAACCAGTTGATGCTGGAGCCGCAGCGGTTCGCACTCGGCGCCCTGGTCCGCGAACGCCTGACCTGGGCGGCGCAGCCGCTGCAGGAGGCCGGCATGCAGGTGCAGGTGCGCATTCCCGAGCAGTTGCACATCAGCGCCGACCGCGACCGCCTGGGCCAGGTGCTGTCGGTGCTGATCGACAATGCGCTGCGCTACGCCGCGGCCGGCGGCGAACTGGCGCTGGAGGCGCAGGCCGATGCCGATGGCGTGCTGATCCTCGTGGCCGATCGCGGTCCCGGCGTCGACGAGGAAGCGCTGGCGCGGATGGGCGACCGTTTCTGGCGCGCCGACGATTCGCGGGCACGCCATTCCGGCGGCAGCGGACTGGGCCTTTCGATCGCCGCGGCCATCTGCCAGGCCCACGGCGGCACGCTGGAGTTCGCCAACCGCGCGGGCGGTGGACTGTGCGCGCGGGTGCGCTTGCCGCATGCGCCTGCCGGCGACGCGGATGCGCTGGTCACAGGTGCGTCCGCGGCGAACCCGCGCAAGCGCCTGGCCTGAGGCTCTTAACGACTGTGGGATGTGGCGGGGGCTTGGCCAGCGGGAGTGGCGCACAATTCGCCCCATCGCAGTGCCCATGCTCGATGTCGCGGCGAACGGCGCCTCGTCGATGAACCCGTCGACCGCGGCACGTCCACGCGCCGAACTGCGGAGCGCAGATGTGGTTCTGCATCTGGCTGTCCACGCGGCACGAACCACCGATGACCGGCTTGGCGGTAAAGTGCATCAAGGCCGACACTGCATCGGCCGCCCCATGCCGCAACCGGATCCCGCAATGCGTGTAGCCAGCACCGCCATCCCGACCGGAACCACCCCCGCCGAATGGCGCTCCATCGAGCACGCCGCCACTCGGGAACTGCAACGTCGCACCGAGGCGGCGCATACGGCGGTGATCGCGCTGCTGCAGACCCACGCCGCTGCGTTCAGCGCGAAACAGCGCGCCCAGATCCGGCGGCGGTTGGCGCGGGGCGTCTGAATCCCGCGGCTGCAGGTGCGGCAGTGCGACATGCGAGGGGTGCGTGATGCCGCAGCCAGCGAGGGCATGACAGGCGCCATCGACCGGCGTCGCATGCCCAGTTGTCAGCGCAAAGGCACACGCGGTCGGTGAGCCAACGAGGCAGCCGCCCGCGTGCCGCGTGTCCGGCGCCGACCATGTCGCTGATTGCCACACGACCTCGGCTATCATCGACCAGACGCTGAGATGAGTAAGGATATGGAAGTGCGACTCACGCGCGAGCAGGTCCTCGCGCTTGCGCCGGATGCGGCATCGGCCAAGGCGGCCGCCGGCCTGGCCACGGACGGGAAGTGGGGCCTGCTCGGCGCCGACGCCGAGGTGCTGTGGGGAGAATGCCAGGGCAGTGGCGCCAAGCCCTACCAGACCCAGGTGGACCTGGTCGCGCTGGTCAGCCGTTGCTCGTGCCCCAGCCGCAAGTTTCCGTGCAAGCACGGGCTGGCCATGCTGCTGCTGTATGCCGACGGCAACCCGCGCTGCGTGCCTGGCACCCGCCCGGCCTGGGTCGAGGAATGGATGCAGGGACGTCGCGAACGCGCGGCGCGCAAGGAGGAAGTCGCCGCCAGCAAGCCGCCGCCCGATCCGCAGGTCCAGGCCGCGGCGGCGGCCAGGCGCGAACAGGCGCGTTGGGCGCGCATGCAGGCCGGCGCGGCCGAACTGCAACGCTGGATCGCCGACCAGTTCCGCCAGGGCCTGGCCAATCTGGGCGCGGAATTCGACCAGGACGCGCGGCGCATGATGGCGCGCATGGTCGATGCGCAGGCTCCCGGCCTGGCCGCGCAGTTGGAGCGCGCCGTGGGCGAGGGCGGCCGCGATCTCGCGCAGCTCGCCGACCTCGGCGAACGCCTCGGCCTGCTGCAACTGTTGGTCCAGGCGGTGCCGCGCGCAGGGGATTTCAGCGCCGCGCGCCAGGCGGACCTGCGTGCCGCACTGGGCTGGCCGCTGGAGCGCGACACCGTGTTGCGCGAAGGCGAGGCGGTGCACGATCGTTGGCATGTGCAGGGCCAGCACCTGATCGAGCAGCCGGGCAATCTGCTGGAACGCCGGGTGTGGCTGCAGGGCCTAGACAGCGGCCGCCCCGCGCTGCTGCAGGAGTACAGCCACGGCGGGCGCGGATGGGAGCAGCATTGGCGCAACGGTCATGTGCATGCCGGCTGCCTGCATTTCCATCCGGGTACGGTGCCGTTGCGCGCCGTGCCGAGCGAACTCGATGCCGGCGTGGAGGCCGGCGCCGCGCTGCCGCGCACCGACACCCTGGACCCCGCCGCCCGTGCGCATGCGCTCAACCCATGGCTGCCGCAGGTGCCGATGCGCCTGCAGGAGGCGCAGATCGCGCACGACGGCCGCAGCGTCCGGGCGCAGCACAGCGAAGGCAGCCTGCCGCTGCAGCTGCCCGCGATGCAGGCTTGGGCGCTGCTCGCGTTCGCCGGCGGTCATCCTGTCTGCCTGATGGGCGAGTGGGACGGCGACACGCTGTGGCCGCTCAGCGCGTGGAACGCGCAGGGCGAGCGCTGGGAAAGGAGCGCGGCATGAACGAGGCCTGGTTGAAACCGGCGCTGCTGGGCATCGATCGCGCGCAACGGATTGCCCTCGATGGCGCACTCGGCGAGGTGCTCGCCGCCATCGCCACGCAGGACGACGCCGCACTGGGCTACAGCCTGCAGGTGGGCGCGTTGGCCTCCTGCCGGCGTGCGGCGCTGCGTCTCGGCGCGCCACTGCCACTACCGCCGCCCGCGCCGCACGATCCGCAAGCGTTGCCCGCAGACCATGCCTGGGTGCCGCTGTTGCGGGCGCTGTTCGCCAGCGCGCAGCCCGCAGCGTGGCTGAAACGCCTTCGCCACGAAGCCTGTCTGCAACTGGCCGCACGCGGCCAGCATCTGCCGGTCGTGGTACTGCCGCAGGCATTGGACGCAGGCGCGCGCCTGAGCGCGCTGCGGGGCGCATTGCGCCCGGTGCTGGGCGCGCGCGGCCGCTGGCTCGCAGGGCGCAATGCGGAGTGGACCTACGCCGCCGATGCGGTAGCGGCGGCGCAGACGCCTGCCGATCTGGCGCGGATCTGGGAGGAGGGCACGTTCGATGCGCGCCTGCTGGCCTTGCGGCAGTTGCGCGCGTCAGACCCCGACGGCGCGCGCCAGCGCCTGCAGGACGCGCAGAAGGAACTGTCCGCACGTGAACGCGCCGCCTGCGTCGATGCGTTACAGCCGCAGTTGTGCGAGGCCGATGCGCCGTTCCTGCAGCAACTGCTGAAGGACCGCAGCCGCGAGGTCCGCCAGTTGGCCGGGCCGATGCTGGCGCGGTTGTCGTCCACCGCACATGCGCAGTACCTGCAGGCGCAGATGTCGGCGGTGTTGCAACAGCAGCGCACCGGCCTGTTGCGCCGAGTGAGCTGGACCCTGGAGGCGCCGAGGGCGGCCGATGCCGGGTGGAACGAGGCGGCCATCGACAGCAAGCGGCCCGACAGCGACGCGCTCGGTGAGCGCGCCTGGTGGCTCTATCAACTGGCGCGGCAGTTGCCGCTCGCCTGGTGGTGCCGCACGCTGGAGAAGACCCCGCAAGAGGTGCTGGCCTGGTCCCGCACCACGGAGTGGGACGCCGCCCTGCTGCGTGCCTGGCTGGAGCAGGTGGACGCCAGCGAGCCGGCCTGGGTGGAAGCCCTGCTCGACGTGGAGCAACGGCAGCGCAGCCCGAGCGAGCTGCTGGCCCTGCTGCCGCCGGAGCGGCGCGAGGGCTACTGGCCGCCGAGTACCGCGCAACTGCAGCGGCAGGCGCTGCTCGGCGAGGTGCTGGCCGGCACCGCCCACGGCCAGCACTTGAGCGCCGCCTATTCGCAGTCGCTGGCGACAGACCTGGGCTCGCTGTTCGGCGCTCCGATGCTGCGCCACGACTATCTGCTGCGCGACGCGCTGCTGGAACTGCTCGCCGTCCTGCATCCGTCGGCATTGCCGCGGGTGCAGGTGGCCGATCCGCCCGCGGACGCCAGCGCCGCCTTGCTCGATTGCGTGCAGCAGGCCCGCCAGCTCCTGGTCCTGCGCCAGAGCCTGCACGCCGCATCCTGATCCTTACGCCTTTCACTGGAGACCTCATGAGCACCGCCGTCCTGCGCCAGCACGCCGAACACCAATACGCCGAGGAACTTGAGGAACTGCGCCGCCAGGACAACCGCCAGCGGCCCGCCAACTGGAAGCTGTCGCCCTGGGCGGTGGTGACCTACCTGCTCGGCGGCACGCTGGAGAACGGCTTCGTGGTCAGCCCCAAGTACATCGGCGACCGCCGCCTGATGGAAGTGGCCGTGGCGACCATCGCCACCGATCGCGCCCTGCTGCTGTTCGGTGTACCGGGCACCGCCAAGTCCTGGGTGTCCGAACACATGACCGCGGCGATCAGCGGCGATTCCACGCTGCTGGTGCAGGGCACCGCCGGCACCAGCGAAGAGCAGATCCGCTACGGCTGGAACTATGCGCAGCTGCTGGCCAACGGGCCCAGCGAGAAGGCGCTGGTGCCGAGTCCGCTGATGCAGGCCATGCGCCTGGGCAAGATCGCCCGCATCGAGGAGCTCACCCGCATTCCCGCCGACGTGCAGGACGCACTGATCACCGTGCTGTCGGAAAAGACCCTGCCGATCCCGGAGCTGGGCAGCGAAGTGCAGGCGGTGCGCGGCTTCAGCGTGATCGCCACCGCCAACAACCGCGACAAGGGCGTCAACGAACTGTCCAGCGCGCTGAAGCGCCGCTTCAACACCGTGATCCTGCCGGTGCCGTCCAGCGAGGAGGACGAAGTGGCGATCGTGCGCAAGCGAGTGGCCGAAATGGGCGCGGCGCTGGACCTGCCGGCCGAGCCGCCGGCGCTGCAGGAAGTGGCGCGCGTGGTGCGCATCTTCCGCGAGTTGCGCAACGGCGTCACCGAAGACGGCAAGGCCAAGCTGAAGAGCCCGACCGCCACGCTCTCCACCGCCGAGGCCATTTCCGTGATCAACAACGGCATGGCCCTGGCCGGCCATTTCGGCGACGGCGTGCTGCGTCCGGGCGACATGGCCGCCGGCATGATCGGCGCCATCGTCAAGGATCCGGTGCAGGACGCGCTGGTGTGGAAGGAATACCTGGAAACCGTGGTGAAGGAGCGCGAGGACTGGAAGGACCTGTACCGCGCGTTCCGCGAGCAGGCCTGAGCGAGCCGGCCTCGATGAGCGAAGCCATCTCCCTGTTCGGCATTCGCCACCACGGCCCCGGCTGCGCGCGCAGCCTGGTCGCCGCGTTGACGGCGTTGCAGCCGGACTGCGTGCTGATCGAAGGGCCGGCAGGTAACGAGGCATTGCTGCCGCACGTGCTAGAGGAGGGCATGCAGCCGCCGGTGGCCCTGCTGTCCTATTGCGTCGACGACCCGCAGTTAGCCGTGTTCCATCCGTATGCGGCGTACTCCCCGGAATGGCAGGCCATGCACTGGGCGCTGCGCAACGGCGTGGCGGTACGCTTCATGGACGTGCCGCCGGCCTTGACCCTGGAATGGCAGGCGCAGGCGCGCGCCGAGCGCGTGGCTGCGCCTGCAGACCAAACGTCGGAGCCGGCGGACACGCCGCCACCGGTGCAGGACGCCGCCGACGCACCCGAGGACGAGCGCGCCGAGGTGCGCCCGTCCGATCCGCTGGACTGGCTGGCGCGCGCCGCCGGCCATGCCGACGGCGAGACCTGGTGGAACCACATGGTGGAAGAGCGTGGCGATGGGCAAGGCCTGTTCGATGCCATCGCCGAGGCCATGACCGCCGTGCGGGCACACACGCCGGATCATCCCGGCCCGCGCGGCGAACACGAGGCCGTGCGCGAGGCCCACATGCGCAGCGCGCTGCGCAGTGCTGGCAAGGCCTTCGCGCGCGTCGCGGTGGTCTGCGGCGCCTGGCATGTGCCGGCGCTGCAGCCGGACGCGCTGCGCGCCAACAGCGCCACCGCGGACAGCCGCCTGCTCAAGGCCATGCCCAAGCGCAAGACGCAGAGCACCTGGGTGCCGTGGACCTATCGTCACCTGAGCATGGACAGCGGCTACGGCGCCGGCGTTGACGCGCCGGGCTGGTACGACCACCTGTGGCGCAGCAGCGGCGTTCACGACCAGCGCGCCGTCGGCTGGTATGCGCGGGTGGGGCGCCTGTTGCGCGAGCACGGACTCGATTGCTCGTCGGCGCACCTGATCGAGGCCACCCGCCTGGCCGACACGCTGGCCGCCTTGCGTGGTCATCCGGCCCCTGGCCTGGAGGACATCGCCGAAGCCAGCCGCGCGGTCATCTGCAACGGCGACGATGCGCCGATGCGGCTCATCCGCGAGCGCCTGATGATCGGCGATGCCCTGGGGCAGGTGCCCGACAGCGTGCCGGCGGTGCCGCTGCAGCGCGACCTGGAGGCGCAGCAGAAGCGCCTGCGCCTGAAACCCGAAGCGCTGGAAAAGACCCTGGATCTGGACCTGCGCAAGGACACCGACCTGGCACGCAGCCATCTGCTGCATCGGCTGCGCCTGATCGGCATCGAGTGGGGCCGGCTGGCGCGCACCGGGCAGTCCGCACGCGGCACCTTCCACGAAATCTGGCAACTGGCCTGGCAGCCGCAGTTCCTGGTGGACCTGGTGCAAGCCAGCCGCCACGGGCAGACCCTGGCCGATGCCGCGTCCAGCATGGCCATCGCGCAGGCACGCAAGGCCGAGGCGTTGCCTGCGCTGTCCGCGCTGGTGGACCAGGTACTGCTGGCCGACCTGCCGCAGGCGGTCAGCGCGATCGCGGCCGAACTCGAGGCCCGTGCCGCCACCGATGCCGACCCGCTGGCGCTGCTCGGCGCACTGCCGCCGCTGGCCAACGTGTACCGCTACGGCAATGTCCGCCAGACCGAGGGCCACCAGGTCGCGCACCTGTTCGACAGCATGCTGGCGCGTGCGGTCGTCGGCCTGACCCTGGCGCTGTCCAGCCTCGACGAGGCCCGCGCCGAGCAGGCACGCAGCATCGTCCTGGACGCCGACCGCGCCATCGGCCTGCGTGGCGACGCGGACGGCAGCGCCGACTGGCAGCAGGCCTTGCGACGCGTCGCGCTGTCGCCGGCATGCAACGCGCTGCTGCGGGGCGTGGCGCTGCGGCTGCTGTTCGACACGCAGGCGGTGCAGGCCGACACCGTGCACCTGCAACTGCAGCAGCAACTGTCGCCCGGTGCCGAACCGCTGCAGGCCGCGCAGTGGCTGGACGGCTTCCTCAACCGCAACGCCACCGTGCTGCTGCACGACGACGCCGTGTGGCAGATGATCGACGCCTGGGTCGTGGCGCTGGATGAGGCGCAACTGGTGCGCGTGCTGCCGTTGGTGCGACGCACCTTCGCCGCCTTCCAGCCGGCCGACCGCCGCGACCTGGGAACGCGCGTGCGCCAGGCGCCGATGGAGGCCCCCGTGGCCGCCGTCGCCCCGGACTGGAACCTGGCCCGCGCCGAGCGGGCCCTGCCGACGCTGCGCGAACTGCTGGGATTGACCGCATGACCGACACGACACCCACACCCGACACGGCCACCTCGCGCGCGCAGCGTTGGCGCCTGATCCTGGGGCAGGAGGCCGAATCCAGTTGCGGCGCCTTGCCCAAGCCGCTGCAGGGCATCGACCAGGCGCTGGCCGCGCTGTACGAACCCGATGGCCCAGGCGGCCTGGGGCGCCGCGGCGGGCGAGGGGCCTCCTCGCCCAACGTGGCCCGCTGGCTGGGCGACATCCGCCGCTACTTTCCGTCGTCGGTGGTGCAGGTGATGCAGCGCGACGCCCTGCAGCGCCTGGACCTCACCCAGATGCTGCTGGAAAAGGAAATGCTCGAGCAGGTGCAGCCCGACGTGCACCTGGTCGCCAACCTGATCGGCCTGAGCCGGGTCATTCCGGCGCAGACCAAGGACACCGCGCGCATGGTGGTGCGCCAGGTGGTGGAGCGCCTGCTGCGCCAGTTGGAGGAACCGATGCGCTCGGCGGTGACCGGCGCCCTGGATCGCGCCCGCCGCAACCGCCGCCCGCGCCTGGCCGAGATCGACTGGCACCGCACCATCCGCAGCAACCTGCGGCACTGGCAGCCGGAGTTGCGTACCGTGGTGCCGCAGGACCTGGTCGGTTACGGCCGCAAGGCCAGAAAGCCGCAACGCGAAGTGTTGCTGTGCATCGACCAGAGCGGCTCGATGGCCGCCTCGGTGGTGTATTCCAGCATCTTCGGCGCGGTGATGGCCTCGCTGCCGGCAGTGTCCACGCGCCTGGTCGTGTTCGACACCGAAGTGGTCGACATGAGCGAGCAACTGGACGACCCGGTAGACCTGCTGTTCGGCGTGCAACTGGGCGGCGGCACCGACATCCACCGCGCGGTGAGCTACTGCCAGGGCATCATCCGCGAACCGCACAACGCCATCCTGGTGCTGATCTCGGACCTGTACGAAGGCGGCGTCGAGGAGCGGCTGCTGGCGCGCGCCCGCGAACTGATCGAATCCGGCGTGCAGTTCATCGTGCTGCTCGCCCTCAGCGACGAAGGCACGCCGTCCTACGACCGCGCCCTGGCCGCCAAGCTGGCGGCGCTGGGCGTACCGTCGTTCGCCTGCACGCCGGATGCCTTCCCGGGCCTGATGGCCGCAGCGATCCGCCGTGATGACATCCAGCAGTGGGCCGGGGCGCAGGGGTTGGTGACGGTGCGGTGAGGTTTGTCGGTCTGATGGGGGCTGGTTGGCGGCTACTTCAGGCGCTTGATTTTTACATAAGATACATTATGCGAAATTGTCTGTGTGCCACGGACTTACGTGACGCCGCACGTAACCGGAACCAGGCCAGGAAAGCGCGTCAGCAGTCGATAGTTAAGGTTGTGGTTGTAGACCTGCGGCCTGGCGGGAACGCCCCTTCGGCCGGATGGCTGGATAAGGCGTCTACGCATGTGCAAGCCCCTGCACCCGACAATGATGGGGGTACGAAACGGGGAACGCCATGGAACGCCAAGAACCGACACTGGGAAAAGACGAGGATCTAAAAGAACTGGAATTCAGGCCCAGGAGCTATCGCGGCCCGGCTAAACACATCGCCAGCGATAGTTCGGATTTCTGGATAAGAGCGGGAGTATGCCTAATCGTGTTGATAGTTACAGCGATGTGGCTAATAGAGTGGAATGCGCGACGTCAAGCTGCCGCAATGACCGCGGAACTGATGCGACCAATGACAAAGAATGAAGAACTGCAACTGAAGGCTCAAGCGGAAAGGTTCAAAAAAAAGATAGATGAGGAAAACGCAGCAGAAATGGAGAGCCTCAGAAAAGCGCTCTGGAATACCAAGGAGGAAATTTCAGTATACAGGCCAAGACCCCTAGAGGCAGGAGAAAGATGCATGCAAGGGCGGCGATTGCAACGAATAGAAAACGGATGGAAGCAACTCAAAGATCCGTGCTGAGTGAGTTGCCCGTAGGGGTGCTGCCCCTACACCCCGCTGCCTTCGACCTGCGCGACCTGAGGCGGATCGGCGACCAGGGCTACATCTACCGGCTCGAGCACAGCAAGACCCAGCAAGCCGGCGTCACGGCCACGTCGACGCCGGACAAGCCGGTCCTGGATCGGGCCGCCCTTGCCCTGCAGAATTGGCTGGAGGCGGCTGACATCACCGAGGGGGCAATTTTTCGCCGGCTCTGGAAGCGGCGGGTCGTCCCTGCCCTGTCCCCGGCCGCCGTCGCGGAAATCGTGCAGCGGCGGGCGCAATTGGCCAGGCTAGAGGGGGATTTTGGTGGACACAGCCTGCGGTCTGGCTTCGTGACCGAAGCGAGTCGCCAGGGTGTTTCGCTGCCGGCGATCATGCAGCTGACCGAGCATCGGTCGGTGTCGAGCGTGATTGGCTACTTCCAGACAGGTGGCGCTACGACGAACCCCGCCGCTCGCCTACTGGAGGACTGATCATCGCTGAGTTCACGAGCTTGGTACGTGCGTGCTCCACCATCGCTTCATCTGCGGCATGCCACGCGCCGCGGAAGACTTGCAAGGCGAGGAGCCGAACCTAGAGGCTCGATCCGCAATTCCTTGACTTTCTTCTTCCTCCAAGCCTCGGGCGCTCGATGGTGGGCGCTGGGAAATTCTTGCCGACTATATTCTTGTGATCGATCAGTCCGTCGAAGCGACGCACGGACACACCGTCTACAGGCTGATGTGATCCATTGATGAAGGAACAATGTGATGATTCCCGACGTTTCGATCTCAATGATCCGCCGGGATTTGGGCGCCCTTCGCGACCACGTGCAACGGCTGTTTGGCGCTGAACAGAGACGGATCGTGTCAAGCTGCATCCGATCCGTCGTGGACCGTCGCGAATTCACCCGACACCACTACAACGAAGCCATGCGCGCCATCGCAGCTAAGATCGAGGGTCGGCCTGATTGCGAGGTAATGGCCGCCATGCTGGGCGCCTACCATAAGGAAACCGGTTCATTCGAAGATGCCAGGTTTGCTGCCTATCTCAACATCGTGGCCTGCGTCCACAACATGCGGGCAGTCGCCGACAATCTGGTGCACCTAGCCTACTTCGCCACCGGCATGAACCTGGACAACGCAACCTGTATCGAGGAAAGGTCGATCAGCTTGCACAAGGTCAAGGACAAGCTTCCTGCACCCGAGCTCGTTGAGGACCTGAAGATCCTGCATTTCCATGACGATTTCAGGTATTTGGTCGCTCTGGACAACCTCTGCAAGCATCGCAGCATAGTGGATGTGGGCTTTTCCGTCAGTGAAGTTGAGGCTACCCATGGCATGCGGATAAACGCCTTCTCCTATGAAGGCACCAATTACCCGCAGCGATGGGTCAAGCCGCTACTAGTTGCCGAATACCAGCGCCAAGAAATCCAGATCATGCTGGCTGGAAATCACTTGAACGACTATGTGGGTGGCCTCCGTAGCCGGCACCTGGGTCCACCAAGCCTAGAGCATTAATGCATCGGGATCGGCGCACGCACCAGCGCCGGCAATGCAGCAGCGAATCCGGAGTGCTCGGCCCTACGCAGCTTCCGGCGCATTGTCGACCAATGCTTCGCGGCGGCTGATCCGATTCCTCAACGCCCTGATCATCGCCGCGTACTTCTCGGCTTCCTTCCGATTCTTTTCATAGTAAAGGTCCTTTGTGTTGCCGGTGCGCATGGCCAACTCAATGAACTGCTCCGCCTCACGCAGAAGACGCCCACTCGATCGCGCGTAGGGTTGGCGGGCAACAGCGTGGTATCGCGCGATTGCGCGTCTCAGCATGCATAGGGCCGTGGTTTTGCCCAACTCCTCGGCCTGCGCGATTGACTTGTCGCCGTGACCGAGCCGTCCCTGCTTGTAGAGGATCAGGCCCAGCGTAAGGTGGGCATCGGCGTTCTTAGAGTCGAGCTCGACAGCCGCATGCGCTACCGGGAGCGCCGCCGCCGCATCGCGTAGAGTTCTAAAGAGGAACGATGCATACCGCTCATGCAGCGCAGCGTTCAATGGTTCGTCCTGCAGCGCAAGTTCGAAGAGCTCTCGTGCGCTCTTATAGTCCTTTTTGAAGGTCGCGATCTTCGCCGCCTTCGCGAATTCGCTCCGGAAAGCATCCGCCACTCGGTCCTGGCGATAGTTCTTGGCGATCTCAAAGCGTTCCGTGGCCAGCTTGTCGACCCGAGTCGCGGTCTTCTCTAGCTTCTCCGCCTCATGCTGGACCAAACGCTTTTTCTTCTGCCTGAAGAACTCCTTGGCTAGCTCGACGATCTCCATTTCGTACGTCTCGCCGTGGTCAACGACCGTGGCAAAGTAGGTTTCGGCCAAGCTCGCCTGGAACTCCGCATGCTGCACGCCAATCTCGCGACAAACGTCGCCTACTGACTTTCCATCGACGGGGGTGACTAACAAAACGAGAGTCATGAAGACGTCTTGGACGGTCGGCAGCATGCGCTGCCACGCATCTTCGTACAGAAACTCTAGGAGCTCATCGTTGGTTTTGCGAAGGATTTGGTCCAAGCCTTCCTGCACGCTCGATGACGATCGAGCGATGTATCGCACCAGAGTGTCGATCAGTAGCGGCTTATACATCAGCTGCTCGCAGGCGCGGCGTAACTTCGTTTCCCCCGACTGCTGGATCGCGACTGCTCCGTACACGTCACCGAGCCGCTGGATGAGCGTGAGAGCCTCGGGTTCCGAAAGTTTGGCCACCGGCACAGGCTCGGCGGCGAGCAACTCCCGCCGGCGGGACGTGATGACGACCCGCCCTATGGATCTGGCGACGTGCTTGAGGAAATCGCCCAAAGCCTCAGCGTCAGCGGTAGACGTAGCCAGCGTTTCAGTATTGTCGATGATGAGCAACACATCACCACGCAAGAAGCCTTCGGCCTTCAATTCGCCTGCCGCCTTGTCGACGAGGGCGCGGCCCTCAGCCCGATACCAGTCCCGGCCCAGGACAGGGCCGAGGCAGTACATCAGCTCCCGGACGCTGTCCTCCATCGCCTCGGCCATGCCCTTAATGTGGATGAGTCCATCTTCCGACCAGCGTGTTCGCTTGGCCGTGTAGTAGCTAATAATCGACGGCACGGGCGCCTTGATCTCTTCCTCGCCCTCGATGAGCGAATTGAAGAATTCGAGGACCAACGTGGTCTTGCCGAAGCCGCCATCACCGAACACGAGGCATGGGCGGTAGTCAGTCATTTCGTCGAACCAGTCGACAAGTTTTTCGAGTTCGCGCTTTCGTCCAACGAACGTCGACGTCTGTCGACCCGGTATGTTGTGAAGCACGAGCTTTGACCCGTCACGGGACGGGACTTCAGTCCAGTGGAACTTGTCCGGCCGCACCCCGTCAGTGGCGAAAACATTGGTCGCGGGTAGATCGACAGTCAGCACGCGAGCGTTGTGCAACGATAGCAACTGCGCATGCAGCTTCCAGACACCTCGACTGGGGCCTATCTTGGTGACGACGATCGGGTGGTCGTCAATGACAAGCGGTGTGGCGCTCCGGACCTCAATATCGCCGACGCGAAGCTGCAAGCCGGCCGGCGTGTTCCTAGGTAACACACCGGTATCGACGGCTAAGAGCCGCGTGATTAGTGCCTCGGTCTTCTCGGACCACAAAGCGGCCGTAGGTACATCGACGACACCGTGGCCCAAGCGTTGATTGCGGAATCGAACCCATTCATTCAACGCAGCCACGAGCGGCGGATCGCCGGCGTCGCTCACCTCGAACCAGCCACGGAAGTACTGGCGCGACACCAATCCGCGAATCGCCGGGACGAGGTGATCGAGGACTTCAACCGGCAAACCGTCCGAGGGCTGCCCGAAACGGTCGAGGTACCCCTCCAGCTCCGTGTCGTGCTCTGTCGCGGGCGCCGCCTGGTGGACGATCTCGATCGCGCAGATCGCGGCGCTTTGCAGCACGGATCGCAAAATCGAAGACAGGTGCGTCAGCGCAGCGACGCCGGGGCCCAGACCGCGAGCGATGGCGAGTTCAGATTGATAAAGGCTATGCATTCTGTAATCACACATGTTGGAGACGCGCGGATCGCGCGCGCGCGTCCAGTCGATACAGCGAAAGACCAACACCCCAATCGCACCATAGCGAGTTCGGACGGGGCCTACAACATGGCCGGGCCCGGTTAGCTAACGGGACGAATTTGCCGCCAACTGGCCAAAGCCGGAGTCCGCCACCGGAGATTTCGTCATTCACCCCACGCGAGCGTCGACTACGCATGTCAATTATTGGCTAGTCAGCCCGGTTCGGCGGCGGCTTCATTCTTTGGATATGCAACGGCACTTCTTGCGCTCCTGCCCGCTCCATCACTGAGGTCACCATACCTTGCAAATAGACCTCCAACAGCTCAGGCTGCGAGAGCGCGGCAAAGCGGTCGCCACATTCCCCCATGAACCGAAGGAGCTTTTCTTTGGAGGTGCAGAGGTAAGTAGCCTTCAACCTATCATAAAGTTCAATTGGATCATTGATCGGGCCCGATCTTTGGCGTATCTGCCCAAAAAAGGTCTCTGGATATCGCTTCCAAGCAGCAAATTCCTCAGGGCTGAGCTGATTGGTGTAGATCGCGCGCCCGCCTTCGTTCCGATTAATAATCAATGCGACTATCCCGTTGTCGTCCATCACGCAGGCGTCCTCCAAGGTGCCAATCACTCCATCGTCCATCTGATATCGGTGTCCAATGAGCAAGCGGTTTGACGGTAACCCAGGAATTTCCCCTTCAAATGTGGAAGGCAGGTCAATGTGTTCCTGGATCGATGCCAAGAGTGCCTCGACCTCAGGGTTGCGTGAGCGCATCTCAATCTTTTGCTGCAGAGCCAGGGACCGACCGGTCCGATAGTCATCGATCTTAAACCCCTCGACGATAGCTCCCGCATCGGGAACCTGAGTTTCGAGATGGTGATGGTCCGGATAGTTGGTGATAAACACTACGGCGGGCGGCAGCGTTGCTGCCTTGGGTTGTTCCTCGAACTTTCGAAGCATATTGATGCTGATCGTTCGCCAGTCATGTGGCCCGCCCGGAACATAGGAGTAGGCGTGCGTGTTCAGATCAACGAAGATCAGACGGTCATGTGGCGTTGCCTTCTTCAGCGCATCACTCACCAGCCCAGTAAACTTTCCAAGACGCTGCTCCCCCTGCTTCTGAGCATCCTGGTTTCGGGTCTTGCACTCGACGCCGAAGGCTTTTCCGGTCCGCGCGTAGGTTGCTGTGTACTCTACATGCCTGGAACGGCGATCGGTTTCATCTTCCCATTCGAGTTCGAACCCTGCCCGCAACAGCATAGCCGCAACACGGATCTCATAACGCACCCCGATAAACTGATCCTGGCTCTTCAAACGCCCAATCAGTGATTTCCGTAGCTCAGGGGTGCGCGTCTGATCATTGTTATGTTCCAGTGTGTAGATGTCATACGCCAGCGAAAGAAACGCGCTAACCGCACCGGTCATCGGCGTTCGGCGTGTTTCGCCTGGCGCCAGATTGGCAGCTTTGGACGCAAGCAGCATCCTTTCATGCCACTGAATGACAGGATGACGTTCGCTCTGTTCCATCTGGGTCTGGGCTTCGACCCAGTCCCGCCCCAGTACATCGAAGATATAGCTATACAGGAAGTCCTGAAATGTTGGCCATGCGCCTTGAAATAGACGATGGCCCACAGCGACGGTTCGCCTACCGGCTGTCTGGGGCGCGATGATAGGACGACCTAGGCCTTGCTGTCGCTGCTGTTGTAACAAATTTATCTCGGCCTTGCGCTGAGCATCCGCGGCGCCTCGCGAGATCATCTCTTCATAGTTGACATTGGGGCCGCCGTGGCAGCGCTTGAACTTCTTGCCGCTTCCGCACGGGCAGAGTTCGTTCCTGCTTGGCTTAGTTCTGCCCATGTTTGGCTCTTTCTCCATTCTTCCTTGACGGCGGCCTACTCCAGCCGCTCACCACTTCCTTCAATGGTCGTGCGGAGGTAGAAGCAATCGCTTTGATGTGCCTCATTAGCACTTTACAGCCTACGCACCGGGCCGGGAACAGCCCTACTCTACCCCCGATAAATTTCCCTAATCGCCTCACGGCCGCTCAAGATATCGGTATAAGCCGAACCTAAAAGCCGGGTTTGCTAGCCCCAATTTACTTCTCTTCATCTAAGCGTGGGCGTACATATCGGAGATCCTGTCTACGAGAAGCACCAAGTTGCTGATAGTTAGCTCGGGCTTGTGTGAGGCTGAGATTGCCATTCGGACCGCCTAGTACCTCATCAGCATCATCGTCATCTTGGCCATCATCCTCCCAGAAGCAAACGGCGCAAATCTCAAATGCCGCTCGCTCGGACAGCGTCTTGTAGCCACAGCAGGGGCAGCGCAGTGGGAGGTCTTTGATCAGCATGACGTGGCTACCCAGTGAAATGGATCCCCGGATCCAGTGGAAATGCGCCCTGCAGCGGAGATGCCACGCGACGCTTGGATCGAGACTACCTTTTATAGGCGATACAGACTGCCAGCGCCGCTCGCCTGCGCAGCGTCTGTGCAGTCAGCCATCGGCAACCCCTGCGACCATCCCGCCGCCATGGCCTGCGCATCACGCAATGGATCGGACGCCCTGGCGCGCTCATTGCGGAGACGGCAGGTTTCGGGGTCTTGAGCGAACAGGCCGCGTGCGAACAGTCTGCCCTGCTCTGCCAGCTTGGTGGTCTTGGGTCCACGGATTGCGGCAAAGCGCGGCAATGCTTGATCCAGCGCGCCGTCTGCCTCTTCGAGGCACCGCGCCAGATGCCAGGCGTCTTCCAACGCCTGACATGCGCCCTGGCCCGAGGTCGGCAGTGGCGCGTGCGCCGCATCGCCGACGAGCAGCACGTTCGCTCGGCTCCATGTGTGCAGCGGATCCACGTCGTGCACAGCAATCAGTTGGATGGCCTGCGCCGGCGTGGCTTCGATGAGGCGGGCGACCGGCTCCGGCCATCTTGCAAACAGATCCATCAGTTCCTTGCGCATCTCCGCCGCTGGCGTCGCCTCCGGCAATGGCCGCGCCTGCGCGGCGGCCCAGTACACCAGATCCGTCCGGATCGGGACGCAGCCGAAACGATCACCAGCCCCCCAGCAGTCATGAATCGCCATGTCGCTCAGCAACGCGCCATTCCCTTGCGCAACGCCGATCCAGTTCACGAATCCTTGGTAGATGGGCGTGTTGTCCCCGGCGACGAACTTGCGCGCCACCGAGCCCATGCGGCCATCCGCGCCAATGAGCAGATCCGGACAGATGCTCTTCCCGTTCTCGAACCGCGCCACGGCCTTGCCGCCGGCATCCAGGTCGATCGCGATGGCTCGATGCCCGAACTCCACCTGGATACCAGCGCGTGCCACGTGGTCGAGCAGTACCGCCTGCAGGTCGCGGCGCAGGATCGTGTGGGTCGGGTAGCCCATGAGTTGGTCCAGCAGGGTGATGTCCAGGCCTCCCAGCGCGCTACCCGCTGCGTCTTTGCGGTGTACCGACACTGGCCGACCGCCCACTGCCCCGACATCCTCCAACAATCCGAGCTCCTGCAACACAAAGCCCGCGTTGGGCCAAAGCGTCACGCCAGCGCCCATGGTGGCCGGCCCGTTCCGGCGTTCATAGACGCAGACGGTGTGCCCCTGCTTGTGCAACGCGAGGGCCGCGCTCAAGCCTGCGATGCCGCCACCCAGTATTCCGATTTCCATGCCGATGCATCCCGATTCAATTGGTCCAGGCGTGCCCCTGAAGGGCAGCCGTTGGACGGGAGTGCATCTTGGACCTCGCCAATTCCGTCAACTAGCATGCGAAAATGGTGGGGTTTCATACCCCAGTTGGGATAATGGTGCGCAGCGACCTCGACCTCAATGCAGTCCGCGTCTATGTGGCCGTCGTCGACGCGCAGAGCTTTTCCGGGGCCGGGCGCCTGCTGGCGTTGCCGTCGTCCAACGTCAGCCGTCACGTCGCGGCGCTGGAGCGCAGGCTGGGCGTGCGCTTGCTGGAACGCAGCACGCGCCATCTGCGCATGACGGAAGCCGGAAAGCTGGTGTATGCGCGCGCCAAGCCGGTCCTCGACGCCTTGCTGGCCACGGAGGAGGAGCTTGGCGTAGTCCAGCGCGAATTGAAGGGGCCCCTCAGGATGTGCATGCCCAACGAAGCGCCCAGGTTGCTCGCGCCGATCCTCGCGGAATTCTGCAGTCTCCATCCGGGCATCGAGTTGGAATGCGACACCCGCCTGACCGGCCTGGAGGTGTTGCGCGAGGACATGGATCTCTCCATCGTCTTCCACCGGGGGCGTCAGGACGACAGCGCGTTCATCACCCGCGAACTGGCGACCTTACCCAGCATCGTGGTCGCGTCCCCCGTGCTCCTGGCCCAAACCGGAATGCCGCGCCATGTGCGCGAACTCAAGTCCCTGCCGTGCATCACCACCGTGAGCGCACTGAAGGGGCAGCCCTGGCAGTTTCTCGATCCTGCGGGTGAGGTCGTGAAGGTACCGGTGCGCAGCCGCTATCGCGTCAACAGCGGGGAACTCGCGGTGGCCGGCGCGCGCCAGGGTCTCGGCTTTGCGATCGTTGCGGCCTACCCGTGCCAGGAAGATCTTGCCGCAGGCAGGTTGCAGGAAGTGCCCCTGGATCTACGCCCTGCCCCGCTGCAATTGCTTGGTGCCTACAGTCACCGTCACTCGGTCACTGCGCGGGTTCGGGCGTTGCTGGAGTTCATCCAGGTGCGGTTGCAGGGGTTTGGTGGGCCATCCCAGGTGACCGCCAAATCAACAACGCGGCGTGGGAAGCGTGCCTGATCAGTTGCTGCGCGAACTGCTGTCCTGCCCAGCTCCTGCTGTTTGCAGCCGTTGACTTTCGCGGTACAGAAGCAACCATGCTCAGCGACAGGACTCCGGCAACTTCTCCAGCAAGCCTGCCACCACCGGCGTCAGCCGGTTCGCGACCTCCGGCGGAATCGCCTCACCAGCCCCCTGCCCGCCTTCGCTGCGGGCTTGCTCGCAGGCCTTGAGGATCCGCGGGCGCATGCCGGACCAGAGCGCCCTGCACTGCCAGCCATCCCGGCCCAGCGGCAGCACAGCGTAGGCGATCGACTGGCATTCCTGCGCGGCACGGGCGCCCAACGGTTGGCCGGCGTACTCGTGCGGCACGGTGTCCAGCGTCGGTTGGTAATAGCTGTCGGGGAACGCGGCCGCGTAGCGTTCGGGGTCCAGCTGCAGCGGCAGGCCGGTCGCCGTCAGGTCGAGCGCGCGGCCGCACGGTGCGGCGGCGGCGATGCGCTGGATCGCCTGGTAGATCGGCTGGTCCAGGTCGGGTTCGCGTGCCGTCACCTCGGACGTTGCGGCCAGCACCGGCAGGCGGGCGCGGTTGGCCATCTTCGCCAGTTCACCAGAATGAGCCGGTGCGCAGCGTTCGCGGACGCTGGCGGCGATCAGGAATGTGGCGTCGCGCGCGAATGCTGGATCGCTGTGCAGCAGTGTGGTGATGCGCTTGTCGGCTGCATCTTCGGACAATGGCGCGACATGAAATGCGGGCACAGTTGGCGGGTGGATCGCCGCGGTCGCAGCAGCACGCGGTGTCGGTGCCACGTGCCCATGCTTGCGCAATGCCAACAGCACGCCACCGGCAACGACGACGCCACAGGTGGCGATCGCGATCGCCCAAAGCATCGGCGACTTCAGGTGCATCGACCCGCGTCCTCAGCCCTGCACCGGGGTGATCGTGGCGTCCTCTGCCTCGTAGGTGGCATTGGCGATATCGGCCTTGAAGTCTGCCAGATGCAGCCGCCCCTGCAGGTGGAACGGGTCCCACAGCTCGGGTACGTCGATCGGCTTGCGCAGCACCACGTGCAGGATCTGGTTCGGTGGCGGTGGCGGCACGTGGATGCATGCGCCATAGAACGGCACGAACAGCAGTTCGCTGACCTTGCCCTGGTCGTCGCTTTCCAGCGGCACCACGTAGCCGTCCAGGGCGAAACGTTTGCCTTCCAGGCCCTTCACCACTTGCGACGAACCGAACTGGGCGGCGCGCTGGGTGCCAGAGTGGTCGATCGGCATGCCGTTGACCACGGACGGGCCATCGTCGACGGGCGCCGCCTGGTCCATCACCGCGGCGTCGCCGCGCCAGGCCGTGCCGATCCGCGGCGGCGGGCGCTGGTAGATGTCGTTGGCCGGCGCCAGTTGTTCCCAGCGTTCCACTGTGCCCGGGACGGCGTCGGCTGCTGCGGTCGCGTGCGTCGCTGCCGGTGATGGTGTCGGCGTGGCGTCCGGCTGCTTCCCGCCATCACCTTGGCAGCCCGCCAGCAGGCACAGCACCGCGGCCAGCAGGAAATGGCAATCAGCTTTTTTCATAAGGATGCAGGTGGGCCTGCTCCATCGTGTAGGCGGTGCCGGCGAGTTCGCCGTGCAGAGTTTCCGCGCGCAGTTGGCCGCTCAGGTAGAACGGGCTGTACATGTCGGGCGGGTCGATCGGAGTGTCCAGGCGCACATGCACGATCTGGTTCGGCGGCGGCGGTGGCACGTGGATGCAGGCACCGTAGTACGGCACGAACAGGAACTCGCGCACGCGGCCGGCGTCGTCGCTGTCCAGCGGCACCACGTAGCCCGGCAGGCGTACCTTGCGCGCCAGCACGGCAGCCACGGTGTTGTAGGTACCGGTCTGCGGCATCGCACGCTTGCCGGTGTGGTCGACCGCTGGTTCTTCGCTGTTTTCCAGCGCCTTCAGTTCGGCCGGCGGCAGCATCGCGCTCCAGTCCAGTTCGCGATAGCCGTCGGCATCGGGCTCGCCCAGTGGCGGATTGATCGCGGCGTCGTTGGCTGGTGCTGGCTGCGCCGCCGCTGTCGCCTGCGCTTTTTCCGGGATGGGGGGGTGTTGCTGGCGGCCACAGCCGCACAGCAGTGCGAGCGCCAGCAAGGGAAGGATCCAGCGGGTCATGCTCACAGCTCCGGCGACAGGCCATCGGCCAGGGTGCGGCGATAAGCCAGCAGGGCCGGTACGATGCCGGCGAGCACGCCGGCCAGCAGCACGCAGCCGAGCCAGCCCCATTCCGCCGCGCTGGGTGCGATGCGGTTGATCGCCAGGCCGAAATGATCGAGCACCCAGCCACGCGCCAGCCAGCTGGCCGCGGTCACCGCCAGCAGCGCAAGTGTGCACGACACCACGGTGACCAAGCCGGCCTCGAACAGCAGCAGCCAGGCGATGTCGCGCGGCCGTGCGCCGACCGCGCGCAGGATCGCCATCTCGCGCCGGCGCTCCTGCAGCGTGGCCACCAGCAGCGCGACCATCGACACCAGGCCGAGCAGCACCACCAGCGAGGCGATCATCCGCAAGGCGCCTTCGGCCGTGCCCAGCGTGCCCCACAACTGTTGCAGGGTGACGCCCGGCATGATCGCCAGCATCGCTTCCTCGGGGTACTCGTTGATCCGCCGCTGGACCGAGAAGGTGGCGATGCGGGTCTTGAGGCCGAGCATGAAGGCGGTGATGGTGTCCGGGGTCAGGTCCATCGCCCGCGCCTGCGCGGCGCTGACGTGGTGGCCCGGCAGCCGCACGCCGGAATGCCAGTCGATATGGATCGCCTCGATCGCCTGCAGCGACACAAGCACGCTGGAATCCACCGGCGTGCCGGTGCGGCGCAGGATGCCGACGATCCGGAACGGCTTGTCGGCATGGTTGGCCAGGCTGATGCGCCCGGTGCCATGGGTCAGCACGATCTCGTCGCCGAGGTGGCGGCCGAGCGCGGCGGCGACGTCGGCGCCGATCACCGCATCGTAGAGATCGTCGAACGCCCTGCCCTGCGCGAACGCCAGGGGATGCTTGGCGCCGTAGTGGTAGTGCTCGAAGAAGCCGGTGCTGGTGCCGACCACCCGGTAGCCGCGGTAGGAATCGCCCAGCGAGAGCGGCACCGCCCACTTCACTTCGGGCATCGCGCTCAGGTCCTGGTAGCTCTTCCACGACACGTTGTTGGTGGCGTCGCCGATGTGGAACACCGAGTACAGCAACAGGTTCACCGGGCCCGAGCGCGCGCCGACGATCAGGTCGGTGCCCGACACGGTGCTGGCAAAACCTTCGTGCGCCTGGGTGCGGATCCGCTCCACGCCCAGCAGCAGGGTCACGCTCAGGGTGATCACCAGTACGGTCAACGCCACGCCCAGGCGCCGGCTGCGCAGGCTGGCCAGGGCCAGCTTCAACAGGCTCATCGTGCACCTCCGGCGCCGGCGCGGTTGAGCGTGGCCAGGTCGGCCTGGGCGTCGAACAGCGGTGCGATCGACGGATCGTGACTGACCACGATCGAACTGGTGCCGCCCTGCCGGCACTCGGCGAACAGTAACTGCAGGAAGGCCTGCGCCGCGACCGGGTCGAGCGCGGAGGTGGGTTCGTCGGCGAGCAGCAGCGGCGGCCGCGCGATCAACGCGCGCGCGGCGGCAACGCGTTGCTGCTGGCCGACGCTGAGGCGGGCAGCCGGCCGCGACCATAGCGCCGCCACGTCCAGGCCCAGCGCGACCATCAGCCGCTCGATCTCGGTGTCCAGCGCCTGCGTGCCCGCCGCCAGCCGGCCGCGGCGCGCGGAGAACTGCAGGCCCAGCGCGATGTTGTCGCGGGTGCTCAGGAACGGCAGCAGGTTGAACTGCTGGAACACCACGCCGCAGTGGTCGGCGCGGAAGCGATCGCGTGCGGCCTTGCGCAAGGCCGCCAGGTCCTGCCCGGCCACGCGCACGCAGCCGGCCGTGGGCTGCAGCACGCCGGCGATCAAGGCCAGCAAGGTGCTCTTGCCCGATCCGCTGGCGCCGCGCAGCAACAGTTGCTGCCCACGCGGCAGCGCAAACGATGCGATGTCCAGCACCGGTGCGGCGGCGCCGGGATAGCCGAAGCGCACCTCGGTCAGTTCGACGACGTGGTGCTGGTTCATTCCGGCAGCTTCACCCGGGTCTGCCCGGGCACCACCTCGGTGCGGCCCTGGCCCGCAGCGGTGGCGACATCGACCAGCACCGTGTGCAGCCCGGGGAAACGTTGCGGCAACAGCACCTGCAGGTGATCCAGTCGCGCCGGCTGCGTGCAGTTGAACGCGTACCGGGCGTGGAACTCGGCGTGGCTGTGGCCGGGCTCGTCTGGATCGGCCATCGCCACGTCGTAGCCCTCGGTGGTGACCTGCGCGCTGCGCAGCGAACAGGCCGCCGCGACCGGGAACTGCAACCAGCCCGCACCGCGCAGGGTGGCGACCGCGGCCTCCAGCCGCTGGCGCTCGCCGGCATCGCGCGTCGGGTGTTCGAAATCGAGGATGCCGATGCCGGGCGCGCTGAGCTGCACGTCCACGGCGGTGCCGTCGACGGCGACCTCCAGGTTGGCCTGGCCGTGCACGTGCGGGCCATGGTGGCGGATCGCAGCGGTGGCTGGCGAGCTGGCGGAGAGGAGCAACAGGATCAGGGGAATGCCAGGTCGCATATGCAGCGCATCGGTTGAGTTACACTATAACATTAGTGAACTATCGAGCGCGGGCGCAAGCCTGCCGTTGCCGTCAGTCAGCCGCGGTTCGCATCCGGCCACCACCGACGCGCCTCGCGCGGCGGCCCTGTGCCGCGATGGGCGCCGAACTCCAGGGATCTTCATGTCTTCATCCATCATTCCCGACAGCTACACCGCCTGGCGCCACTGCATCGAGGTCGACTGCGGCCTGCGACTGGAGCCTGCCTACGTCGCGCAACGCATCGCCGCGCTCAACGACCTCACCGATCACCACACCCAGCAATTCGTGCGCTGCTGGGGCGAGTCGCATCGCCAGCAGGTGCTGCAGTGGTTTGCGCACGCGCAGGCCGCATTCGCCGACGGTCGGGCATGAATCTTCTCGCGCGGCACGACGCGGTCGCCGCCGGTGCCGTTGGACGGCGATGCATTCCTTCTGCGAACGCCGCGCGGCGCGGCATGGCGACGCCCTGATCCAATCAGGACCGTGAGTGGTCAAGCGATGAAGGTCGGCCGCGGCCTGCGTGCGCATTGGTGGCGCGCTCTGCCTTGAAGCGCTGACGCCCCTGGACGGGAACGCCAACTTAGCCGTAACCATCTCACTGACACATGCGCTGCAAAGCAGGCTGCCAAGCTACGACCGCTGCCGGTAGCATGCACGCGCATCGCCGCCCGGCATCCACTTCCCACGCTCCCGCAAGGACACCCAACGTGCCTCTCGCTTCCATCGCCAGCGTGCATCCCGCACGCCGCTTCCTGTCCGCCGCCATGGCCTGCCTGCTGCTGTCGGCAGCCACCGGCGCCCAGGCCCGGCCGCAGCCCTCGCAGTTCCAGATCGTCGAGAGCGTGCCCGAGGCCAGCGTCTACGGCGAACCCGGCGTGCCGCGCACCCAGCAGACCTGGCTGGCGATGATCAACGGGGCCAGGCAGCGCATCGACATCGCCGCGTTCTACATCTCCGAGAAGCCCGGCACCGGCCTGACGCCGGTACTGGACGCACTGGCCGCCCGCGCCCGCGCCGGGGTGGCGGTGCACCTGCTGGTCGACCACACCTTCCTGGCCAAGAACCCGGATAGCGTCGCCTGGCTGGGCAAGGTGCCGGGCATCACCGTGCGGGTGCTGCCGGTCGATACGCTGACCGGCGGCGTGCTGCACGCCAAGTACATGATCGTCGACGACGCCAGCGTGTTCGTCGGCAGCCAGAACTGGGATTGGCGGGCGCTGGAGCAGATCCATGAGATCGGCGCGCGCATCGATGACGCGCGCTTCGCCAAGACCTTCGCCGCGAGCTTCGACTACAGCTGGCGCCTGGCCGACGAAGGCAATCTGGCCAAGGCGCAGGCGCGCGGTGTGCAGCCGCCGGACTTCGTTCCGGTCACCGCCACCGATCCGGTGCTGCTGGATGCCGGCAGCGACGCGCCGCTGGTCGCCTTTCCCGCGTTCAGCCCGCCGGCGCTGCAGCCGGCGTGGGTCAGCGCCGAGGAGCCGGCCCTGGTCGAGATGATCCGCGCCAGCCAGCATGCGCTGCGCATCCAGGTGATGACGCTGTCGGCGATCCGCAGCTTCGGGCCCAAGGGCTGGTGGGCACCGGTCGACAGCGCCATCCGCGACGCCGCCGCGCGCGGCGTGCAGGTGCACATCATCGTCGCCGACTGGGCGCTGCGCGAACCGATGCAGGCCTATCTGAAAAGCCTGGCCGCGCTGCCGAACATCGCGGTGAAGTTCAGCCGCCTGCCGCCGGCGCCGCAGGGCTTCATCCCATACGCGCGGGTCGAGCACGCCAAGTACGCGGTGGCCGACGACCGCAGCAGCGTGATCGGCACCGGCAACTGGGAATGGAGCTACTTCAATACCGCGGTGGACGCCTCGGTGTTCGTCAAGGGCAAGGGACCGGCCGAGACGCTGACGCGCATCTTCGACCGCGACTGGAACGGCCCCTACGTCACCACGCTGCAGCCTGGGCAGAACTACGAGGCGCCGCGGACCGAGTAGTCGCTGAGTCGTCCTGCGCGGCCTGTGCGTCCATGGGCGAGCCGGCGCGTGTCAAAGCATGCGCTCGGCCCGAAGATCCAGCGCCGCGTCAATGCGCTGCGTTAACCCGTCGAATGTTGCTGCGACGGTCTTGCGCGCCGATCCCTACGAAGCCTTAACCAGCACTCCCTATCCTGGCTCCGCGCTGGAGGGCTGCCGCGGCGCCGGGCATTGCCGCATGCGCCGCAACGCACGCCTCCCACCGCGTACGGACATCAAAACAAGGAGACGCCATGAAGACGCTGCACGCACTCGTGTTCGCAGGAAGCTTGTTGGGCCTCGCCTCGCCGGCCTTCGCCGAGGTCGCCAATCTCACCAACAGCGCCGACGGTGCCAACCGCGACGCCGGCATCGCCGCGGTCAAGAAGAAGTTGCAGGACGCCTGCACCGAACGCAAGGGCAAGCCGGACGCCAACTCGTTCGAGGTGGTGTTCGAGAAGACCAGCCAGAATCCGGACGTGCCCAAGCCGTACTACGTGGATGGAAAGATGAAGTGCGATATCCCGTAGGGGGCGTGTGGCCATTTAGCCTTGCCTGTCCAGATGGCATGGCCTAGGAACAAGACCCCGCTTGCGGGGTTTTGTTTTTCTGCTGGTCCCAAATATCGGACTGCCTGACGCATACGAAGCAGTAGGCTGTAGCGGGCTGAGCGGAGTTCGGCCCCTGCTGATGAGTGCGACGCTGAGGGAATGCTGTCGGCTCAGGAAGCCCGATCAGCCAACAGCAGCGGCGACACGGTCCCGCGTTGCACCATCACGCACTGGTCGGCGATGGCGGTCAGGCCGAGGCGGTGCGAGACCGCGACCAGGGCGGTCTGCGGCAGCCGTCGCCGCAACGTGCTCAGGACCTGCTGTTCGGCGGCGGCGTCGAGCGCGCTGGTGGCTTCGTCGAGCAAGGCGACGCGCGGTTGCCGCAGCAGCACCTGGGCCAGCAGCAACCGCTGCAGTTCGCCGCCGGACAGGCGCGCGCCGGCGCCGTGCGCGGCGGTGTCCAGGCCGGCGCCGCCCTGCAGGCGCGCGGCCAGGCCGACGTCGCGCAGGGCTTCCCACATCGCCGTCTCGCTCGCGCTCGGCGCCGCCCAGGCCAGGCACTGCCGCACGCTGTGCTGCCAGGGCCGCACGCCCTGGGCGACATAGGCCAAGGGCTGCAGCGCGGCGCGGTAGCCGGCGAAGTCGAGCGCACGGCCGTCGCAGTGCGCGGCGAACTGCGGTGGCGCGACCATGCCGGCCAGCGCGTCCATCAGGCTGCTCTTGCCGACGCCGGATGGGCCACTGATCAGGGTCAGTGTGCCTGGCGCGAGGACCAGACCGGTCAGGGCCACCGCGGCCAGCGGCGGTGCCAGGCCGATGCGTTCGATCTGGATCGGCGCCGTCGATCCTGTCGCCGCCCTGGGCTGTGCCGCCACGGTGCCAGGTGGCGTTGGCAGCGTGCCGAGCGCGACGTAGCGCTGCCACAATACCAGCGCAGGCGCGGCAGAGCGCAGTTGCTGCACGCTCTGCCGGGTCGAGACCAGGTACGGCAGCAGCCGCCCCAGCAGCAGGCCGACGGTGATCAGCGCGCCGCGGTCGATGCCGTGCCACACTCCGGCCAGCAGCATGATCGCGGCGATGGCCGCCACCGCCGCCAGTTCCAGCAACAGGCGGCCGGAGGCGACCAGCGCCTGCTGGCGCGCGTAGCCATAGGCGAGCCGACCGGCGATCGCCTCGTAGGCTTCCTGCTCGCGCGCCTCGCGGGCGAACGAGCGCACGTGGCGCAGGCGCCGCGGGAAATCCTCGCTGAGCCAGAACAGCCGGGTCATGTCGGCGACGTACTCGCGGCTGACCCGGGCCTGTTCGTGGCCGGCGATGCGGAAGGCGAGCAGGCCCAGCGCCAGCAGCGGCGGCAGTGCCAGCACCAGCATGGGCGAGACCAGGAACGCCGCGGCCAGGCTCACCGCCGCGGTGATCGCCGCCACCAGCAGTTGCAGCAGCGCGCTGAAGCCCTGCACCACGATCTCGACGTTGTAGGTGAGCAGGTTGGCGATTTCCGCCGAGCTGGCGTCGGCCAGGGCCGGCAGCGGCGCCTGCAGCAGCCGCGCATGTACCTGCCGGCGCAGGTCCAGCGCGTGGCGGCTGGCCAGGTCCGCGGCCAGTCGTGTGCCCCACCAACGCAGCAGGGCGAAGCCGCTGCTGGCGGCGACGAACAGCAGGGTCTGCGCGAGGAAGCCGGTCGGCAACGGCAAGGCGTGGCCGGCCAGGGTCAGCACGTGGCCGGGTTGCACCAGCGGCACCAGCGCGACCGCGGCCAGCGCGCCGGCCAGCGCGCCGAGCAGCGACAGCAGCACGTACCCGGCGATGCGCAGGCGCTCGCCGCGACCGAGCACGGCGACGAAGGCGCGCAGCAAGTGCGATACCGGTTCCGGGCGTGTGCTCATCGGTGGGTGTCCTTGGGGCGGACCATCGACGCGGTGCGCCATCCGCACTCCCCTGCGTCGGCGATGCGCGTCGCCGGCACCGTCACGTTTTGCACGGGATCAGGCCAACAGTGTCTGCACCGCATCGACCGAGGCCTCCGGATGCGTGCCGCGCTGCAGTTCGTACACGCCCAGCCGCTGCAACTTGCGCGCGAACAACGGCCAGTGCGGCTGGCCCGCGGCGTAGGGCTGGTCCGCGGCCAGGCGTGCCGCCACGTCCGCGTCGGGCATCGGCTGCAGCAGCCGCTGCGGATCGGCGGCCATGGTGGACGAGACGAACACGGCCGCGGCCAGCCGCAACGGCGCCTGTGCCAGGCGCCCCTCGCCCTGGCGGATGTCCACCTCGTGCTTCAGCGCGCCGCTGCGGCGGCGGATCATCGGCGCCGCGGCGATCCAGGCGTGGGTCTGCGGATCGAGCAGGTGCAACAGTTCCGGCCGCAGATGCAGGAAGTTGCCGATGCCGGTGGCGAGCAGGTAGTGCGGGGCGACGAACAGCGCGTCCTCGGCAAGGAACTCCAGCCCGCGCAGCAGGCTGTGCAGCGCCAGGGTCGACTTGCCGGCGCCGCTGCCGCCGAGCAGCAGCACGCCGCGGCCGTCGCGGCCGACGCAGGCGCCGTGCAGCGGCACCAGGCGCATGCCGTGCGCGGCAAGCACGAACACGGCGAACTCGATCAGTTCGTAACGCACGTGGTAGGCGTGCGCGAGCATGTCCTCGGACACCACCACCAGCGCCCTGCGCTGCTCGGGCACCAGCACGACGTAGTTGTGCGCATCGATCACCCCGCTCAATACACCCGCGCCGGAATGGGTCTGCACCGGCGGCGGCTCCATTGCCAGCGCGTAGGGCGCGTCGCCACGGTCCACCAGGGTCAGTTCGATACGGAACGCGGCGCTCTCCGGCAGGCGATGCGCTGGCACCGCGCCGAATGCCGCTTCCACCAAGGCCAGCAGCGCCGGACTGTTGCTCTCGAAGTGGAAGCGTCCACCGAGCAGTTGCTTGCTGAGGGTGTGGGGGCGCCGCAGCTGGGTGTGGAACGGATCGCAGGCACCGCCCGCAGCGACGACTGGCGTGGCGTGGTCGCTTGTTGCCACGTCCAGAACACGCACGGTCGATCGCTGCATCGGAGAAGAGTCGCTTGGGTGGATGCAGCGTGGGTGCGCCTGCCGCGGCCAAAGGTTGCGCGGGGTCATGCCGGTGTTTCGCGCAACCAAACGGCGCAGCCCCGGCACATACCGCCACGGCCACCTGCGCGCGGCCATCGCTGCATGCGCCCCTCCCCCGCGGCGCCGAACGAGACCTTTCGCCGATGCTCAAGATCCAGGTCAGCCACTCCTACTTCCTGCGCTACGACCCCAAGCAATGGGAACGCGGCAAGCCGTACCCGCCGCTGGCCACGCTGCAGGTGGCGGCACTGCTGCGTCAGCATGGACACCAGGTGACGCTGTTCGACGCGATGCTGGCCGAGGGCGTGGAGGACTACGACCACGCCGTCCGCACGCAGCGGCCGGACCTGGTGGTGTTCTACGAGGACAACTTCAACTTCCTCACCAAGATGTGCCTGAGCCGGATGCGCGAGGCCGCGTGCCGGATGATCGCCGAGGCGCGCGCCGGCGGCAGCCGGGTGATCGTCGCCGGCTCCGACGCCTCGGACCATCCGGAGGCGTTCCTTGCGGCCGGTGCCGACGCGGTGCTGATCGGCGAAGGCATCGCGGCCTTGCTGGACCTGGTGGCGCGGCTGCAGGCGGAACCGGACATCGACCCGGCGCGCTGGGTGGCCGGCCTCGCCGAGGTGGCCAGCGCGGTGCTGCCGCAACTCAAGCGCGCGCAGATCGGCGCGCGGCCGCCGGATCCGCGGCTGTCGGTGACGGCGGCCTGGGACCTGCTGGATATCCCGCGCTACCGCGCGTTCTGGCAGCAGCGACAAGGCCATTTCAGTCTGAACATGGCCGCCTCGCGCGGCTGCCCGTTCCGCTGCAACTGGTGCGCCAAGCCGATCTGGGGCAATCACTACAAGCGCCGCGAGGCGCAGGACGTGGCCGCGGAGATGACCCAGCTCAAGCGCAGCTTCGCGCCCGACCATGTGTGGATGGCCGACGACATCTTCGGCTTCCACGTGGACTGGGTGGAGGACTTCGCCGATGCGCTGGCCGCCACCGACGGCGCGGTGCCCTTCACCATACAGACCCGTGCCGACCTGTGCAGCGAGCGCATGACCGCCGCCCTGGCGCGGGCCGGCTGCCGCGAGGCCTGGATCGGCGCGGAGAGCGGCAGCCAGCGCATCCTCGACAAGATGACCAAGGGCACCGATGTGGACGGCGTGATCGCCGCGCGCCAGCGGCTGGGCGCGCAGGGCATCCGCGTCGGCTTCTTCCTGCAGCTGGGCTACCTGGACGAGCAACTCGACGACATCCTCGCCACGCGCCGGCTGGTGGCGCAGGCGCGCCCGGACGACATCGGCGTCAGCGTGTCTTATCCCCTGCCCGGCACCGTGTTCTACCAACAGGTCAAGGACCAGCTCGGGCGCAAGACCCATTGGCAGGACAGCGACGACCTGGCGATGATGTTCCGTGGCGCCTACGACTCGGCGTTCTACCGCCAGGTACGCGATCTGCTGCACCGGCAGGTGGACCTGCAATGTCGCGAGGATGCGCGCCCGGCGCCGACGCACGCGCAGGACTGGGCGGCGCTGGACGCCGACTGGGCAGCGCTGATCGCGCGCGAAGCCGAGCATCGGACCGACGCGCCGCCAGCGCCGGCGGCCAAGGCGGTCGCCGCCGGCGGCAGCCGCCGCATCCCGCTGGTGCAGCGCTCATGAGCGACCTGGCGACGCCCTCGTCTCCGACCGTGGCGGCCGACCTGCCGACAGCGGCAGCCGCGGCGACGCCGGCACACCTGCCGTTGCGGCGCATCGGCCGTGGCCTGCGCCTGGCCACCGAAACCCTGGCGCATGAGCTGGCACGCCCCGGTGCGCCGATGCCGGACTGGAGCGGCCTGCACTGGCAACTGGCCGCAGCCGCGGCGGTCGCGCACGGCGTGGCGCCACTGCTGAGCCAGCGCTCGCAATGGCCGGACCGGCCGTGGCGCGCGTTCCTGGAGGGGCAACGCGAACACGTGGCGCAGCGCTACCAGCGCATCGCGGCGTTGCTGCAGCGGATCGACGCCCTGGCGCAGACCGCCGGCCTGGCGATCGTGCCGCTGAAAGGCGCGGCGCTGCATGCGCAAGGCCTGTATCGGCCGGGCGACCGGCCGATGGCCGACATCGACCTGCTGGTGCGCCCCGAGGACGCCGAGCGTGCCGCGACTTTGCTCGCCGCGCTGGGCTACGTGGCCGAGTTCGCGCAGTGGAAGCACCAGACCTTTCGTCCAGCGCAGGCGCAGGCGGTGGGTGGCCTGGGCGAGCACCGCGACACGCCGATCAACATCGAACTGCACGTGCGCATCCAGGAACGCCTGCCGCTGCGCTCGGTCGACCTCGGTACGCAACTCCTGCCGCGCAACGGCAGGCCCGGCCTGAATCCCTACCCCAGCAACGGCGCGCTGATGCGCCACCTGTTGCTGCACGCGGCCGGCGGACTGTGCAGCCGCAGTCTGCGGCTGATGCACCTGCACGACCTGGCCTTGCTCGCCCCGCGCATGCGCGCCAGCGACTGGCAGATGCTGACCGGCACCGACGCCTGGTGGGCATGGCCGCCGCTGCGGTTGATGCTGCGTTACTACCGCGCGGCGATTCCGTCGGCGGTGCTCAAGCAACTGCGCGCGCAGTGTCCGCCGCTGTTGCGGCTGCGCGCGCGCGGACTGGATCTGACCGCGGCGTCGTGCTCGCAACTGTGGCTGCCGGCGCTACCGGGCATCGAATGGGCGCGTTCGGGCGGCGAGGTGCTGGACTATCTGCGCCAGCGCCTGCAGCCCTCGGCGGAAAGCCGCCAGGAACGCGCCGAGATGATTCGTACCCAACTGTGGTTGCAGGGCCAGGACTGGGTGCGCCTGCCGCAGCGCCGCCGCGTGCTGCAGCGTCTGCTGCGTCCGGTGCCGCGGATGGACACGCTGTACGCGGTGCGCACCGCGCTGCAGGGCTATGCGCCGTCGTCGGAGTGACGCACGCCCTCCTAGAGCGCGCAGTAAGCGACCGTCGCGGGAGCGGCTTCAGCCGCGACAGCCGTTGTGGCGGCGCACGTCGCGGCTGAAGCCGCTGCCACGAAAAGACACGAGGCCGCCTTAAAGGCGAAGCGCCTGCACGCCGCGCTGCGCGTCAACCGTTCTGCGCCGCGCGCCGCTCATCGGTGCTGCGCGGTGCGCACAGGCGCTGGTACAGCGCGGTGAAGCCGCGCACGCTGCAGTCGGCGTCCTCGCGCACGGCCCGGCATTGCGCCGCCCAGGCCAGGCGCAGGCGCAGGTCGTCGTCGCTGAGTACCTGGCGTAGCGCATCGGCCAGCCCGGCCCAGTCGCCCACGGGCACCGCCAGCGCCGCCGACGGCGCCCACTCCTGCAGATGCCCGACCGCGGTGCCCACGGTCGGCACGCCGGCCACGGCCGCTTCCAGCAACACCAGCGGCCCGGCCTCGTGCTGCGACGACAACACCAGCAGATCCGCCGCCTCCACCAGCGGCCGCAGGTCGCGCTGGGTCTTGAAGCCGAGGAAGCGCACGCGCGCGCTCAGGCCAAGCGTGGCGACCAGGCGCTGCATCGCGCCGTCGAGGGTGTCCACCCCGACCAGGTCGATGCGGAAGTCGACCCCGGCGCGGGCCAGTGCGGCGAGTGCGCGCAACAGGGTCGTCTGGTCCTTCACCGGATTGAGGCTGGCCACGTGCAGCAGCCGCGCCGGGCCCTCCCCCCGCGCGCGCGGCGGGCGCGGCGGCCAGGCGCGCAGGTCCACGCCCAGGGGCACGCGTTCGGCGGCGATGCCCAACGCCCGCAAGCTGTCGAGGATGGGCGCACTGGCGGCGGTCACCGCACTCGCCAGGCGCAACACCAGCGCCTCGCGCAGCCGCCCCTGCCATTTGCGCCGGCCGCCGTAGCCGATCGCATGCAGTGCGACCAGTTCGCCGCCGGCGATGTGCACCAGGCTCGGCCGCCGCAGCCAGCGCGCTGCCGCCACCGCGATCAGGCTGCAGTGGCCGGAAAACAGCGACTGCACCACGTCGAACGGCGCGCGGCGGTGCTCGGCGCGGATCGCGGCGATCGCCCGCCAGCGCGTACGCGCCGCACCGATGTTGTGGATCCGCGCGCCCAGCAGGTCCCATTGCGCCGGCAGCGTTTCCTGGTGCAGCACGAAGACGTGTAATTCATGCACGCGCGCCAGCCGCTCGATCAGGCTCAGGAAGGCCGGAATCACCCGGTACTCGCCGCTGCGGTCGACGCCGCCCGGCACCACCAGGGCCAGCTTCATGCCGCGCTCCGCGACGTGGCACCGAGCAACTGCGCATAGGCGCGCGCCCAGCGCCGGCCGACTGCCGCGAACGACAGCTGCGCATCGAAATGCGCGCGCACCAGCGCTCGCGAAGGCCCGTCGCGCGAGGCCTGCAGCAGCGCGGTGGCCAGGCGTTCGGCGTCGCCGCACGGCCACAGCGCGCCGACCCGGCCGCCGTCGCTGAGCGCACGGAACGCCGGGATGTCGGTCAACACCGGCACCGTGCCGCAGGCATAGGCCTCCAGCGCCGCGTAGCCGCAGCTCTCGCCCAGGCTGCCGGACACGAACAGGTCGGCCGCGCGCATCAGGGTCTGGATCTGCGCGTGCTCCACCCGGCCCAGCAGGTGCACGCGGCCGGCCAGCCGCGGATCGGCCTGGATGCGCTGTTGCACCACCGGCAGCAGCGGCGCATCGCCGAACGCGCAGAACAACTGCAGCCCGCTCAGTTGCTCGCTGGCGCGGGCCACGCCGTCGAGCACGGTGAGCGGATCCTTGCCCTCGCTCAGATGGCCGACCCACAGCACGCAGGGCGCGCCATGCAGCCCGCTGTCGCGGCGCGCCTGGTCGCGCTCGCCGGGAGTGAAGCGGCAACTGGATTCGGGAATGGCGAACAGGCGCGTGGATCCGGCGAACAGTCCGGCGCCGACGAAACCGCGCGCCAGCTCCAGCGAGGTGAAGGCGATGCCGGCGGCGGCGGCGTACCAGCGCCGCCACTGCGGCCGCCGCCACCAGCGCGGCGGACGGTTGGCGTGGTCCTGCAGCAGGATCGGCAGCGACGGCCGCCAGCGCGCCAGCGTCGCCGCCTCGCGCGCGAACTGCAGGCCGTGCACGTGCACCACGTCGGCCTCCAGCTCGGCCAGCAGCGCGGCGATGCGGCGCAGATGGCGCCGGCGCGCGGTCTCGGCATGGCGCACGAAGTGATAGTTCACGCCGTTGCGCTGCAGGTGCGCATCGACCGCGGCGGCCTGGATCACCGAAACGCGGGTGCCGGCGCTGGCCACCGCCTCGGCGATGTCGGCCAGCGACGGCCACAGCGCGAACGCCTGCTCCGGCGTCACCCCGTCCGGCAACGGCACGAAGTTGAGTTGCACGGCATGCACGGCGCGGTCGACGTTGCCGTCCATGCTCAGATCCCGGATACCTGCGGCCGGTGCAGGCGCACCAGCCGGTTGGCCAGGTTCAGTTCCCATGGCCGGTCGTAGCGCCGGTAGCGGTAGCGCCACGCGGCCAGCGCGCTGAGGCCGCGCTTGGCCCAGCCCGGCGAGCGCTGGTCCTGCGCGGTGGGATAGCGGCAGCCGAGCACGGTGACGAAATCGCGGATGCGCTGGCGCAGCGCATCGGTGAGCCAGGGCGCATCGGCGTGGCAGGCGTAGTCCACCCACTGCGGCTGCGCCCATTCCTCCGGTGTGCGCGGGAACTGCACCGGCACCCCGTCGCGGTCGAGCAAGGGTGTGCCGGCGCGGCGGCCGCGGTCCTTCTCGTGGCGGCTGCTGTCCGGCAGCGGCGTGTACACGTAGACGATGATTTCCGACTGCGGGTTGATCCGCTTCAGCTCGCGGATGAACTCGAAGGTCTGCTCGGTCTCACGCTCGCTGTCCTGCGGCGGCGCGACCATGAACGACAGCTCCGGAATCACCCCGTTGCGCCGGCACAGTTCGGCCACTTCCAGGGTCTGGTCCGGGCGCGTGCCCTTGCGGATCTCCTTGAGCATCGCCCCGCTCGGCGACTCGGCGCCGATGTAGGCCATGCGCAGGCGGCTCTTGCGCACCAGTTTCCAGGTGCTCTCGGACAGGTTGAGCAGCGCGTCGGCGCGGGCGTAGCACCACCACGGCAGTTCCAGCTTCGCCATCACATCCAGCAGCGGGATCATGTCGGCTTCGCGGTCGAAGAAGTTGTGGTCGAAGAACTGGATCGAGTCCGCGCCCAGGCCGTATTTCAGATAGCCCAGCTCGCGTTCCAGGCGGGCCGCGGTCGGCAAGGCGGTGGCGCCGCCGAACATCGCCGCCACCCCGCAGAAGGTGCAGCGGAAGCGGCAACCCAGCGCGGCCTGGTGCGAGGCGGTGCGGCGGCCGAGGAAGGTACGGCCGAGATAGCGGCGCGGTTCGCCGAGTTTCTCGTACGGCAGCGATGGCAGCGCGTCGCCGCGCTGGAACGCGCGGTTGCGGTTGTGCACCACGGCGCCGTCGTGCTTCCAGGACAGCCCATCGACCTGCGCCAGCGTCGGCCCCTCGCCACGCAAGGCGGCCAGCAGTTCCGGCAAGGTGTCCTCGCCCTGCGCGCGGATCGCGTAGTCCACGTACGGCGCGGCCAGCGCGGTGTCCGGGTACAGCGTGGGAAAATAGCCGCCCCACACGATCGGCAGCGCCGGGAAACGCGCACGGATGGCCTGCGACAGCGCGATCGACGGCGCCAGTTGCGGCCCGCCCATCACGCTGATGCCGACCGCATCGAAGCGCTGCTCCTGCAGCGCCTGCAGGCTGCGGTCGATGAAGTCGCGGTCGACGTTGCCGTCGATGATGCGGCTGTCGCCAGTGCGATCCAGCGCCGCCGCCAGGTTCAGCAGCGACAGCGGAAAGCGGGCGCTGGACGGCTTGGCGATGGTGGGATTGACCAGCAGCGTGTTGGGTGTGGAGGACATACGGGGCGAACGCAGGACGGGGGTCACGGCAGGCGCCGCAGGCGCAGCACCAGGGCCACCGGCACCTGCAATGCAGCGGGATCGAAATGGGCGCCGGCGGGGATGTCCGCCGGGTCGAGCATCGGTTCGCTGACCGCGTCGATGGCCAGACCGAGCGCGGCGCAGGCGGCGTGCCAGTGGCTGTACAGATGCTGGGTGTGGCGCACCGCGTAGCGCTGGCCACCGGCCTTGAAGTCGCGGCGCCAGCCCAGCGCCGGGCCGATCGGGTGCACGTCGCTGCACAGCACCCAACCGCCGGGACGGGTGACCCGGCGCAGTTCCGCCAGGGCCGGCGGCAGCTGCGGCAGGTGCCCCAGCGCCAGCGCGCACAGGCTCAGGTCGGCGCTGGCGTCGGCCAGCGGCAAGGCCTCCAGGCGGCCTTCGTGCAGCGTGTAGCGGCCGGTATCGACGTCGCCCAGTTCCTGCGCGGCGCGTGCCAGCATCTGCGGCGACAGGTCCACGCCGGTGACGTGGCCGGCGCCACGCTGCAGCGCATGCAGCAGGTAGCGGCCGCTGCCGCAGCCGGCATCTAGCACGTGCTGGCCGCGCAACGACGGCGGCAGCAAGGCCAGCATGGCGCGCTGCTCGGCCTGCATCACCGGGTTGTGCGCCTGCGCCGGGTAGCTGTCCGCCCACAGCGCATAGGCGGTCAGCGGATCGAGGGTCGGGATCGCGCTCATGCCGGGCATTCCTGCGACAGTTGTGTCGTGTGTGAACGCGGTGGCGCAACGTGAAGTTCCAGGCCCGGCTCCAGCGCGAGCAGCGTCGGGTCGGCCAGCTCCACTGCGAGCAGCTTGGGGGTCCCGTCCAGCGTCACCGGTACCGTGTCCACGCCGGCGGCAGCGAACCACGCGGCGAAATCTGGATCGGCGATCCGCGGCCGCCCGTCGCGCACCACCGCGCGCAATGCGCTGCGCGGCAGCCCGACCAGGCTGTTGGCAGGCGCCCCGCCACGGTCGGCGACGATCAGCAGATCGGCGTGTGCGCCCGGCGCCAGATGCCCCCGATCCGGCACGCGCAGGATGTCGGCCGCGGCGGTCGTGGCCAGGCGCAGTGCCTGGGTCGCGTCCAGGCCGTGGGTGGCGGCCAGGCGCAGATCCTCGAGCAGGTCGCGGCCGCCGCTGACCCGCGCATCGCTGCCCAGCGTCAGGCGCCCGGCCGCGCTCAGGCGCTGCGGATCGAGGGTGCGTCCGAGCAGGGTCAGGTTGCTGCTCGGGCACCACACCACCGCCGCGCCGCACGTGAGCACGCGGGCGACGTCGTCCGCGCCCAGGCCCACGCCGTGGATCAGCACCGTGTTGTCCGCCAGATAGCCGCGCCGCTCCAGCTCGGCGAGTTCGCCGGCGGCCACCGCGTCGGTACCTTCGGCCAGGTGGATCATCCACGGCCAGCCGGCGGCGGACGCCGCGGCGAAGCTCCGTGCCAGCGGCGGTCCGTAGTCGGGGCCGTGCAAGGTGTAGCTCCAGCCGAACTCGCGCAGCAGCGCCACCGGGAAGTCGGCCGCATCCAGCGCGGCATGCCAGGGATCGTGGTGGGCCACGCAGGTCACCCCGGCCAGAAGGTTCTTCAGCCCGCCATGGCGCAGCCGCAGCGACTTGGGCAGGGCCAGCGCGGCGGTCACCGCCGGCGTGCGGAAATGCGCGGCGAAGGCGTCGATCCAGGCATAGCTGTTGGCGAACGGCGCAGCCTGCGGCAGCGGCGGCACCGCATTGACGTGCAGATGCTCGTGGGCGTTGATCAAGCCGGGCAGCACCAACTGCCCGTGCAGATCGATGCGCAGCGCGGCCGGCGTGGCCGCCGCGGCGATCCGGCCGGCGCGCAGCGCCAGCGGCGCGTGCACCGCCCCACAGGCGTGCGCGACACGCGCACCCTCCAGGCAGAGGTCGATGGGGGCGGCAGACGCGGCCATGCTCAGCGCTTGCGCATCACGATCAGGAAGTGATCGCCCATGTCGCGCAGCAGCGGCCAGCCGCCGATGCGGTCGTCGAGGCGGCCGAGCGCCTCGCCCAGGCGCGGATGGCGCTGGTAGTGGTCGACCAGGTACGGCGGCGGCAGGCACAGGCTGAGCGCGCGGTACGACTCCAGCGCGAAGTGCGGCGCGAACGCGCGGTAGAACTCGCGTGGGAAGTAGTACCAGGTCCAGATCGTGTGCCCGTTCATGCCCACGGCGGTGGCGCCACGTGCGGCGCGCACGGCGGCACGGCGCAGGCGGCCGCGCAGCAGGTAGTGGCCCAGCTCCCACGGGCACAGGCGGCCGATCACCGAGAACACCAGGCGGCCGTCGCGGCGCAGCAGCCGTGCGCAGTGGCGCGCGACGTCGGGCAGGTCCGGCGCGCAGTTGAGCGGGCCGAAATTGGAGTACATGCCGTCGAACTCGCCGTCGAGCAGATCCAGTTGCTGGATGCCGACATGGGCCACGCTGAGCCGGCCGCGCAGACTGGGATCCTGCGCGCGGGCACGGGTGCGCTCCACCATCTGCGGCGACCAGTCGGTGGCCAGCACGCGGTAGCCGCGCTGGGCGAAGGCGTGCGCATCCAGGCCGGTGCCGCAGCCCAGATCGACCAGCCGCGAGCCGACCGGCAACTGCGTCGCCACCGTGTCCCACAGGGTGGTGCGCATGCGCTGGATCAGCGCGTTGTTGCCGCGCGGGCCGTCGTAATCGGCGGCCACGCTGTCGAAGGCGCGTTGCGTGTCCAGCAACCGCACCGGGTCCAGAGTGGTCGTGTGCGCCGTTGCACCCGCCTTGCCATTCGCTGTCACCTGCACCTCTCCACTGCCCTGCCCTTGTCGGAATCCGCGCGCATCGAGCACGCGGTACTGCAGGTAGGTGCGGCGGCAGCGCCGTTTGGTTGAATCGGCGAATTGCTGTTACGCGGCGGCGAGGCTCGCCCCTGCCCGCCGGACATGGCGGCGGCGCAGCGCATTGCGCGCCACCGCGGCCAGCACGCCGCCGCCGAGCCCGGCCAGCAGCGCCGCCGCCAGCACCAGCACCGGGTTGGGAAACGCCGCGCGCGGCGGCACGTAGGTCTCCCAGGGCGCCGAGGTGTCGTAGGTGTAGCGCGTGCCGAGCCGGCCGAGCAGATCCTCGCGCTCGGCCTTGAGGCCGCGCAGCGTGGTGGTCTTCTCCGACAGCAGCATGTTGCCGAGCAATTGCTGCTCGACGCTGCCGCGGCCTTCGCGTTGCTGCTGCAGCAGGCGCTCGCGCTCGGCCTGGGTCGCGGCGATGTCCGCGGCCAGCTCCTGCAGCCGCGCAGTGGCCTGCTGCAGCGGACCGGCCTGGATGCGCCGGTGCAGCGCCTGCAACTGCGCGATGGTGGCCGTGGCCAGTTGTCGCGCCTGCTGCGGCGATTGCGCGCGCAGGGTCAACTGGATCAGGTTGGCGTACGGGTCGGGATCCAGCTTCAGGCTGTCGCGGTACAGCGCGGCCTGGCGGCTGTCCAGGGCCACGCCGGCGCTATGCAGCACCTGTTCCTGGAACTGCCGGGTCTTGATCCGATCGATCACCCGCTGGAACGGCTCCAGCTTGGGGTCGCGCCCGGCCGGGGTCGGGCCGAATTCGCCGACCTGTACCCAGGCGGTCGCTTGCCACTGGCGGGTGGCGCCGTGCAGGAACAACGCCGCCAGCGCCAATGCCAGCAGCAGCGGCAGCAGGCACCAGCGCCATTCGCGCCGCAGGATCCGCCACAGGTCGAGCAGGTAGATTTCGTCTTGGGGCATGGCGGTGTCGGTCATGGCAGCGGGGATCTCGGGGAAACGGAAGGCAGGGCCGCGTCCGCGGCGGGCTCGCGGCGGTTCGGCAGCAAGGCGCTGCAGGCGTGCAGCAGCAGGCACAGCGCGACGAAGCCGGCATTGGTCCAGGTGAACGCCTGCGGCGCGAACGGCGACATCACGCAGGCGTAGGCGATGCGCAGGAACACCAGCAGGTTGAACAGCGCCACGCCGCGTCCGAGCAGACGCACGCTCCACAGCAGCGCCGCGTACAGCGCCAGCATCGCCACCAGCGCGGCACCGGGGCCGCCGGCCAGCAGGAACGGCAGGAACTCGGTGCCGACATTGATGTTCGGCGCATCCAGCGGGATGCCGGTCCCGGCCGTGGCGATGGAACCGCTGAGCGGCACCAGTTGGTTGATCAGGAAACTGGCGTTGGCGTAGCCCTTGCTGAGCAGCGCGCCGAAGTTGTACGGGCCGGCGCCGATGTACAGCAGCAGCCACTTGATGCCCTGCGGTGCGGCCCGGTACAGCGCGCCGAACGGCAGCGCCACCGAATCCAGCGAGCCGGAACGCAGCGTGCCCAACAGCGAGAACGCGGCGGCGCCGGCGCACAGCAGCGCCAGTACCCGTTTCCAAGGCAGCGGCCGCGTCGGGTGGCGGCGCAGCAAGAGCAACAGGCCGACGCTGAACACTGCCGCGAACAGGCGGTTGCGGTCGATCACCAGCACCGGGAAGGCGAAGCCGGCCAGCAGCAGCGCATTGCGCACGCTGCGCTCGCGCGCACACAGCAGTCCGATCGGCGGCAGGATCCAGCACATGTTCGACACATGCCGCACGTGCGCTTGCAGCGGGCTCAGGTCGGCGTAGGCGGAGGGGTTGTGCAGCAACGGGATCGGGAACAGCAGCAGGTCCAGCACGCAGAACAGCCCCACCGCCGCGGCCAGGCCGAGCGCGACGAAGGCCTCGCGCGTGCCGGCGTACTCGCGCGACCGGAACGCCGCCAGCGGCGGCAGGCGGATGCCGAGCAGCGCATCCAGGCCCAGCGTCGCCAGCGCCACGGCGGCCAGCAGTGCGATGCCGGCGAGATAGCCCAGCGGCAGGTCGAAGGTGAGCAGGGTCAGCGCGCAGCTCAGCAGCAGCGGCAGGCCGAAATACGCCGACGGCAGGCGCAGCAGGCGGCTCATCCGCGCTGGGCCAGCGTCGGTTGGCCGCCCTGGCGCAGCCGCGCCAACAGCGACAGCCACACATGCGCCAGCAGGTGTCCGCCCAGCGCCAGCGGGCTGCGCCGCAGGAACGCGATCTTGGCGGCGATGTAGTGTGCCTGCGCGTGCAGCAGGGTGCGGCAGGCCGGATCGAACAAGCGTGCGCGGCGCAACGCCACCTGCCGCGACTCGGCCAGGTTGGCCAGGCGGCTGGGCAGATGCCGGGTGCGGCTGGCGTTGTGGTCGTGCACGCGGTAGGCGCAGACCGCCACATCCAGGAAGCCCAGCGCGTCGCGCGCGACCAGGCGCAGGAAGAAGTCCCAGTCCTCGATGCGCAGGCCCTCGTCCCATTCGGCGCCCGGCTGCAGCGCGCTGCGCCTCACCAGCGCCACGGCCCCGCTCACCGCCCAGTGCCGGATCACCGCGCGGCGGATGCCGGCCTCGCTCAGGTACAGGCGTTTGTCCACGCCGTGCAGGTCGCGCATGCTGCTCTGGTGCACGGTGCGGCCCTGGCTGTCGACCACGATGGCGTCGCCGATCACCGCGGCCTTGTGCGGATGCGCGCCCAGGTAGGCCACCTGCACACCCAGCCCGCCGGGCAACAGGTAATCGTCGCTGGCGCCCAGGCGCAGGAACTCGCCGCGCGCCATCGCCACCAGGTGGTTGAGCGTGGCGGCGATGCCGAGGTTCTCGCGCGGCCAGAAGCGCACGTGCAATCTGTCGCCGTGCTGCGCGATCCACTCGGCGATGCGCTCGGCGGTGCCGTCGCTGGAGCCGTCGTCGACGATCACCAGTTCCTTGTTCGGGTACGGGTCTTCCAGCACGCTGTCCAAGCAGCGCTGCACGAAGCGCGCGTGGTTGTAGGCCGGAATCAGCACCGACACCAGCGGCAGCGTCGGCGGGGTGTGCGTTGCGTCCATCAGCCCAGTCCTCGCAGGTAGCGGCGCACCACCAGCATGTTGAACGCCAGGTACAGCGCGTAGTTGCAGGCGAACGCGTAGACCGCGCCGATCAGGCCCATGCGCGCGGTGAACAGCACCACCAGGCCGAGGTAACTGGCGGCGAACAGGCATTCGGAGAGCACGAACAGCCGCGTCATCGCCTTGGCCAGCATCAGGTAGGACAGCACGAAGGAGGCGATCTTGAGCACGTCGCCGAGCAGTTGCGGCGCGTACAGCGGCAGCGCGGCGGCGAAATCGGCCGAGAACAGCAGCCGGGTGATCCAGTCGCGGCACAGGTACACCGCCGCTGCGGCGAGGAGCACCGCCGGCAGCACGTAGCGGTAGGCACCGCGCAGTTCCTGCCACAGCGCCTGCCGCGTATGCAGCGCCGCCAGCTTGGGCAGGTAGTAGACGTTGATGGCGGTGGTGAAGAACAGCAGGTAGGCATCGGACACGCGGCTCACCGCCTGCCAGTAACCGACCTGCTGCCAGCCGAACTGGCCGGCCAGATGATCGCGCACGCCGATGTTGACCAGCAGCGGCAGCAGCGCCGAGGCCAGGGTCATGACCGAGAAGCCGGCCAGTCGCCGCACCATCGCCGGATCGAAACGGATGCGCAGCATCTCGCGACGAAAGTACGGGCTGCGTCGCAGCGCCGGGACGCCGGCGCACAGCCAGGCCACCTGCCCCAGCACCAGGCCCAGCAGTGCCCCGGACAGGCCCATGCCGTGCGCCAGCGCGGCCACCAGCAGCACGCTCAGCACCGCGCCGGCCACCTGGACGAAGGCCAGTCGGCGCACGTCCATGAAACCGTTGACCACCGCCAGGATGTAGTTGGCCAGCGCGATGCCAAGCTGCGCCACCGCCAGCACGCAGATCAGCGGCTGGTACTGCGCATCGCCGAGCAGGCGCTCGGCGATCAGGCGGCTGCACAGCAGCGCGGCCACGCCCATCGCGACCGCAGCGACGCAGGCGTACCCGAGTGCGCTGCCGAGCAGCCGGGCCAGTGCCGGTGCATCGTCGCGGTACTCGGCCACGTACTTGACCACGCCGGCGCCGATGCCGCCGCCGGCCACCACCGCCAGCAGCGACATCAGGCTGGTGAACTGGCCGAGCCGGGCGACCCCGGCCGGGCCGGCGTACACCGCCACCAGCTTCAGCACCAGCAACGCGGACAGCAGCTTGGCCGCAGTGGCCACGCCGCTGTACACGCCGCTGCGCAGCACGTTCATGCCGCCACATCCCCGAAACGCTGGCAGGCATCGATCACCTGCGCCACGGCCGCAGCGTCCAGCGTCGGGCCGATCGGCAGGCTCAACACCTCGGCACCCAAGCGCTCGCACAGCGGCAACTGCAGGGTGGCCAGTTCCGGATAGGCCGGCTGACGATGCGGCGGCGTCGGGTAATGCACCAGGCAGTGCACGCCCTGGGCCTGCAGATGCCGTTGCAGCGCGTCGCGCTGCGCGCAGCGCACCACGAACAGGTGCCAGGCATGCGCCGCCGGGTCGGCCACCTGCGGCACGGCGATCTGCGGATGCGCGATGCCGTCGAGATAGCGCTGGGCGATCGCGCGGCGCGCGGCGATATCGGCGTCCAGGTGGCGCAGCTTGACCCGCAACAGCGCCGCCTGCAGCTCGTCCAGGCGCGAGTTCACGCCTTGCACGAGATGCCGGTACTTGATGTCCGAGCCGTAGTTGCGCAAGACGCGTAGCTGCGCCGCAAGTTCGGCGTCGTCGGTGGTCACGGCGCCGCCGTCGCCCAACGCGCCCAGGTTCTTGCCGGGGAAGAAGCTGAAGCCGGCGGCATCGCCGAAGCTGCCCGCATGGCGGCCGTCGCGGCGCGCGCCGTGCGCCTGCGCGGCGTCCTCAAGCAGCAGCAACCCATGGCGCTCGGCGATGGCGCGGAGCGCGGCCATGTCCGCCAGCTGCCCGTACAGGTGCACCGCCAGGATCGCCCTGGTGCGCGGGCCGATCGCCCGCTCCACCTGCCCCGGATCCAGATTGAAGCTGGCCGCCTCCGGCTCCAGCGGCACCGGCCGCAGCCGGTTCTCGCTGATCGCCAGGAAGCTGGCGATGAAGGTGTTGCCCGGCACCAGCACCTCGTCGCCTTCGTGCAGCCGGCCCAGCGCACGGTAGCCGCGCAGGATCAGGGTCAGCGCGTCCATGCCGTTGCCGACGCCGATGGCGTGAGCGGTGCCGCAGTAGGCGGCGAACTCGCGCTCGAACGCCTCCAGCTCCTCGCCGAGCACATACCAGCCCGAATCGATCACCCGTGCCGCTGCGGCCTTGAGCTCATCGGCATAGCGTGCATTGCTTGCCCGCAGATCCAGGAACGGCACGCTGGCCGGCGGCAGGCTCATTGCAACTCCCAACGGTAGAAATCGTGAACCAACGCGCGCGCGCCGAAGCGCTCCTTCTGCTCGACCAGGCCGGCATTGAGCACCTGGCCCTGCTGCTCGGTGGAAATGCCTAGGCTGAGGAAGTCGCGCTGCGCGTAGACCTGCTCGATCAGCTCGGCCAGCAGCAGGCTCAGCGCATCGGTGCGGCGGCCCTGCTCCGAGCAGGCCAGGTATTGGGTGTGGACGACGTGGCCGAAGTCGTACACCAGCGTGCCGGCCAGCAGGTCGCCGCCGTCGCGGACTTCATACGGCACGATCTGCGCCGGGAAGCGCGCGCACAGCAGGCGCAGTTCGTCCAGGCTGTGGGTCGGACGCGCGTCGTGGCGTTGCAGGACCTCGCCCAGCAGCGCATGCAGCGGCGCCGGGTCGTCCACACGCTGCACGCGCAGCCCGGCGCGGCGCGCCTTGGCCACCGAGCGCTTGCGTGCGGCAGCGAAGCGCGGCGGCACGCGCAGCGGCACCGCCGAGGACAGGTCGCGACGGTAGAGGCGCGCATCCAACCGATGCAGCGCGTACAGATCCTCCTCCGCCGGACTGCGGTGGAACAGATGCGGCACCGCCTTGTACAGCAGTATGCGCACGCCGGCGTCGCGGTAATGCGCCGCGATGCGCTCGAACACTTCCAGCGTGGCCGTCGCGCGCAGCGCGTGGGTCGACACCAGACCGGCATAGCTGAGTCCGGCATGGCTGGTCACCACGTCGCCGTCGCGGTTGGCCGGGAACACCGCCACCGGCGTGCCGGCATCCTCGACCAGCAAGGAGGCATCGACGAAGCGCGCCGCGTGATACTCCATGTAGCCGCGCCGGTGCAGCAGATTGCCGTTGCGCGAGGCCTCCACCACCGCATCCCACAGCGGTGCGTCGGCCGCGGTGTAGGCCCTAACCGACAGCATCGTCATCCTCCCAGACGGTGCCAGCGGGCAGCACCGCCTCGGCCACGCCGAAGCCGTCGCGGCCCATGTCGTTGCCGTTGTAGAACAGCAACAGCCGCTCATCATGGCGGATCAGTGCCGGATAGCACAGCGTGCGCGCATCCCAGCCATCGGCCGACAGCGGCAGGCCCAGCGCCGCGTCGCAGCGCTGCCAGTGGCGGCCGTCGTCGCTGATTGCCATGCCCGGCAGATAGGCGCCAGCGCGGCTGCCGTGGGTGAAGTACATCAGATAGCGGCCATCGTGCCGGTACACCCGCGGGCGGCCGATACGGTATTCGTCGCCTTGCGGTTGCAGGCAGACGGTGTCCTGCCGCGGGACCGCCTGCAGGTCGTCGGTCTCCACGCAGCGGATGTGGTAGCGCGGATACGGCGTGCCGCCGAGCCATTCCCAGTCGTCGCCCACCGCGTACCAGAGCTGCCAGCGGCCAGAGCGATAGCGCGCCGAATGCACCGCGGCGATGGTGCTGCGGCCCGGCGCGCGGTCCAGCAGCGGCGTGTCCTGGCGGCGCTGGAACGTGTCGCCGCCGTCGGTGGACACCGCCAGGCCGGTGAAGGCCAGGAACTTGGCCTTCGCCACCTGCTGGAAGCCGACGTAGAACATGTAGAGACCGTCCGGCCCGTGCACCACGTCGCCGAGGATTATGCCGTTGTCGTCGAAACAGCCGGCACGGCCGATGTCCAGTACGGGGGCTGCGCTGACGCCCAGCACCCGGGTCGGATCGTCGGCGCGCACGTCGACGTAGCCGATGCGGCTGACGCCGGCGTCGTCGCGAAAGCCGGCGTAGATGCGCAGACGCTCGGCATCCAGGCGCAGCGGCGTCGGCGTCAGCGCCGAATGCCGCATCCAGCCGCCGACGCCATCGCGTGCGGTATCGAAGACAAGACCACGTTTGTGCCAGGCGAACATGTGCCTCACAGGTCCACGTCGAAGCTGGACTTGCCGGCCACCGCCCGCGCCGGCGCACCGACGTAGATGCGTCCCGGCTCGGTGTCGCGGGTCAGCAGCGCGCCGGCGCCGATCACGTTGTCGGCGGCCACCTTGACCCGGTCGCTCAGCGTGGCGTTGACCCCGACGAAGCTGCCCGCGCCGATCTCGCAGTAGCCGGAAATCACCGCATGCGAGGCCACGAACACGTGGTCGTGGATCACCGTGCGGTGGCCGATGTGGTTGCCGCTCCACAGGATGCAGTTGGCGCCGATGCGGGTGAACGGCTGCAGCACGTTATGCTCGAACACGAAGCAGTGCTCGCCCAGTTCCACGTTGCGCCAGACGAAAGCCTGCGAACTGACGTAGCTGGCCATGCGGTAGCCGCGACGCTTGGCGTCCAGGTAGAAGCGCGTGCGCAACCGGTTGAGGCCGCTGGCGGGAATCGCCACGAACACCTCCACCTGCGACGGCGGATAGCGTTGCTCGAGTTCCTCGTAGGCCACCACCGGCAGGCCGGCCAGGGTCGGCGTGGACAGGTAGTCGCGCTCCACGCTGAAGGCCAGCACGGCGTAGTCGCTGTCGTGGGTGAAGTATTCGCAGGCGATCTGCGCCAGTTCGCCGGCGCCGACGATGACCAGGGGACGTGCCATGGCTTCAGGCCTCCTGGCGGCGCAGGCCCGCGGCTTCGCGCAGGAACTCGTCGTAGTCGAAGATGTAGTCGGTGGGATCGTAGGCCTGGTCGGCGAGCACCATCAGCACGCAGTCCTCGCTGAAGTCGTAGAGATCGCGCCAGACCATGCTGCCGAGCAGCAGGCCCTGCCGCGGATCGTCCAGCACCACCTGCATCGGTCCACTGCCGTCGTCGAGCAGGAACGACACCGAACCGTGCAGCGCCACCGCCAACTGGTTGAGATGGCGGTGCGCGTGCTGGCCGCGGTGCACGCCGTTGCGGGTGGCGAACAGGTAGTACACGCGGCGGATGTCGAAAGGCACGTCGCGCTGTTGTTCCAGCGCCACGAGCTGCCCGCGCGCATCGCCGTGCGTCCGCAACTGGATTCGTTCGATTGCCATCAGAGTGCCCGACCGGGCTCCACATCGGAGTGTCCAGGCTGAGTGCCGCGGGTCTGCGGAAAGGTTGCGCGAGGCCGACGCGCCGCGCGACGCAACCTTTCGCCGCAGCGCCGGCACCCATCGACGCAACAGCTGCAGCGATGCCCCCGGCATGGCGCGGCGCCCCACCTCGTCGCCTCCAAGGACACCGCGTACCACCATGACCTCGCCCACGCCGGCCGCTCCGAAACCACCTGTGTCCCCTGCCGCCGCGCCGGCCGCCTTGCCGCGGCCGATGGTGTGGCTGCACTGGCTCACCGTGCTGTGCCTGGTGCTGGCGGCGGGGCTGATCCTGCTGCGCGAAGAGATCGAAGGCCGCATGTGGCGGCAGTGGCTGCTGGAAGGCCACCGCCACTTCGGTCTGTTCGTGCTCGGCCTGTTCTGCCTGCGCGTCGTGCTGCGGATGCGCCTGGGCAAGCGCCACGACCCGGAGGCCGGTTCGGCGCTGATGCGCCTGCTGGCCGGCGCCACCCACGTGGTGATGTACGCGCTGCTGCTGACCCTGCCGGTGCTGGGCTGGGCGCTGAGCCAATCGATGGGCAAACCGGTGCATCTGTTCGGCGCGACGCTGCCGGAGCTGGTCGCGCCCGATCCCGATCTCGCCGACACCCTGGGCGCCTGGCACGTGGACGCGGCCTGGCTGCTGCTCGGCCTGATCCTGCTGCACATCGGCGCGGCGCTGTGGCACCACCTCGTCCGCCGCGACGCGGTGCTGCAACGGATGCTGCCGTTCCTGCGCCGCCGCTGAGCCGCGTCTCCCTCCCCCGTTTGCGTCCGTCGCCGCCCCCACCCGCCCGCCAAAGGACTTTCCGCATGCACCAGGCCCCGTCGTCCCCCTCCACCTTCTCCCGCAGCGACAGGACGCGCGGCGCCGAGCAGGCGCTGCTGTGGTCGGCGCTCGGTTCGCTGCTGCTGGTGCTGAGCCCGCGCGCGGCCGCGGTGCCTGCATTCGCGCGGCAGACCGGCTCGTCCTGCGCCGACTGCCACATCGGTGCCTACGGCCCGGCGCTGACCCCGTACGGCATGCGCTTCAAGCTCGGCGGCTACACCGACAGCGACGGCAACGGCACCAAGATCCCGGTCTCCGCGCAGCTCACCGCCACCCGCAGCGTGCCGGCGCGCGGCGAGAGCCGCACCCGCTTCAGCGAAGCCGACCTGTACCTGGCCGGACGCATCACCGACAACGTCGGCGGCTACGTCAAGGTCGCCAGGACCAACAACGGCAAGAACGACTACACCACGCGCCTGGACAACGTGGACCTGCGCGCGGTGGTCAAGAGCTTCCAGCTCGGCGGCAAGGACACCCTGCTCGGCGTCAGCGTCAACAACAATCCCGGCAGCCAGGATCCGATCGGCATGCTGCCCAACGCCTCCGGCCTGGGTCCGGCCTCGGCCTATGCCAGTTCGACCACCCTGCTCAACCAGTCGTCGCTGTCCAACCGGGTGATCGGCACCAGCGTCTACGGCCTGTACGACCGCAACTGGTACGGCGAGGTCGGCACCTACACCGCCCTGCCGGTGTCGACCCAGGACGATCTCGGCTACGCCATCGGCGGCGATCCCGGCAAGCTCAGCGACACCGGCTACCTGCGCCTGAGCTACATGAAGGACCTCAAGCGGCAGTTCTTCTCCGCCGGCGTCGTCGCGCTGACCACGCGCCGGCAGCTGCCGCGCAGCACCGGCCCGCGCGACGACTTCACCGACCTCGGCTACGACCTCAACTATCAGTTCCTGGGCACCCGCGAGCACATCCTCAAGCTCGGCTACCTCAACATCTACGAGCGCCGCCGCTACGGCAGCGCGTTGATCGACCCGACCAACCCGGCCCTGGCCGGCCCGCGCCGGGCCAGCGTGCGCGACCAGTCGATCAGCCTCAACTACACCTACAAGCAGAGCTACAGCCTGCTGCTGGCGCACTTCATCAACACCGGCTCGGACGATCCGTTCCGCTACCGCCCCTACGGCGCGCCGGACACCACCAGCAACCTGATCAGCGCCTCGTGGGCACCGTTCGGCAAGGACGACAGTTACTCGTCGATCTCCAACCTGCGCCTGTCCGCGACCTGGTTCCGTTTCAGCAAGTTCAACGGCAGCACCGGCAACGTGTTCGGGGCCATCCCGGTCACCCGCCCGCGCGACCTCAACCAGTTCGCGCTGAGCCTGAGCCTCGCTTTCTGATTCCCCCGCACGGAGCTTCCCCCATGAAACGCACCCATGCCCTCCCCCTGCGCACCCTGCTGGCCGGCCTGCTGCCGCTGGCCGCCGTGGTGGCGCCGTCCGCACGGGCCGCCGGCGGCATGCCCGGCGCCGGCGTGTTCGCCAGCGAATGTGCCGAATGCCACAGCGCCGCGCCGGCCAAGAACAAGAAGGGCCCGACCCTGTTCGGCGTGGCCGGGCGTCGCGCCGGCAGCGTGCCGGACTACGCCTATTCCGACGCGATGAAGCAGAGCCAGTGGACCTGGAGCGACGACAAGCTGCGCAGCTACCTGTCGCAACCGGCGTCCAAGGCCCTGCCCGGCGGCAAGATGAAGTACGACGGCCTGGACGACGCCAAGCAGTTGCAGGACCTGATCGCCTACCTGCACAGCCTGCATTGAACTCGCTGCCCGATCCGGTCATATTCGGCGCCCGACGGGCCGGCCAGCGTGCCGCGCCCGTGCCCGATTCCTGACCTGCGAGCATCGAGTCACCGTGCGTTTTTTGCCTGCCGTCCGCGGTGCCTCGTCCCGGCCACCCGCCGTCGCCCAGCGTTGCAGGACGGGTACCGCGGCCCGGCGGTCAGTGCATCCGTGCGCCGGCGCGACGCTGGCCCTGGCGCTGGCCGCCCTGCACGCCCCGGCGGCGACGGCCGGCGACATCGGCGGCGCCGCCGGGATCAGCTCGCAACTGGTCGACCGCGGCATCGCCGTGACCCGCGCTACCCCGACCCTGCAGGGCGCGCTGTTCTGGCTGCCGGCGCCGGGCTGGTCGCTGAGCGGCTCGGCCAGCGTGGCGCTGGACGCGCCGGGCACGGTGCTGATGAGCAGCGTCGGCCTGTCGCGCAGTTGGACCGTGTCCGACAGCTGGCAACTGCAGGCGGAGGCGCTGCTGTACCGCTACCCCGGCGCGCGCGCCAACCGCCTGTTCAACCGCGACGAGGTCAGCCTGGGCTGGAGCTACCGCGACCGCCTGAGCCTGTCGCTGGCCGCCTTCCGCATGCCCGACAGCGGCCTGCAGCAGCGCTGGTACGGGGCGCTGGACCTGACCGCGCACCAGCCACTGACCGGCCCGCTGTCGCTGTCGGCCGGGGTCGGCGTCAGCCAGGCACCGCCGACCCTGTACGGACTGGAGTACACGGCGCACTATCGCTACGGCCACGCCGGGCTGATCTGGAACGCCGGGCGCTGGAGCCTGGAGGTGGACCGTGTGTTCAGCAACGCCCGCACCGGCTATGCCGACCGCGGCCTGTGGCCGTGGGTGGCCAGCGTCTCCCGCAGCTTCTGAGGCGAGCGCAACCTTTCCGTGCCGCCCCGGCACATACCGGTGCCCGTTGCCACACCTGCCCCCATGAACGACACCGACCTGCTCGGCGATGCCACCGACCGCATGCTGCTCCGGCGCATGGCCGCCAGCGACCGCGAGGCGCTGACCCGCCTGTACCGCGCCTACCACGGGCGCCTGTGCCGGTTCCTGTCGCGGCTGACCCGGCGCCCGGACATCATCGAGGAAGCGATCAACGACTGCTTCTGGATCGTCTGGCAGAAGGCCGGCGACTTCCGCGGCGATTCGCAGGTCTCGACCTGGATCATGGGCATCGCCTACCGCTGCGGGCTCAAGGCGATCCGCCACCACAGCGACGACGCCATCGACGACGGCGTGGCCGCCGAGGACCACGCCGCGGCGGCCGACCCGGACGAGGACCGCGAGCTGCGCGACTGGCTGGGCAAGGGCCTGGAACGCCTGTCGGCCGACCAGCGCCTGGTGGTGGAACTGGTCTACGGCCTCGGCCACAAGCTGGAAGAGGTCGCCGCGATCATGCAGTGCCCGGTGGGCACCATCAAAGCCCGGTTGTTCCATGCCCGGGTCAAACTTCGCAACGTGTTGCCGGGATTGGCCGGCGATGCGTCCACGCTGACGGAGAGCGCGTGATGAAAACGGGCTTCAACGAGCCGGGCAACGAGTGCGCGCATGCCTGGGACCTGATGCCGTGGGTGCTGCAGGACAGCGCCACGGAAGCCGAAAACGAGTGGCTGGTCGCGCATCTGGCCAAGTGCCGGCACTGCAGCGCCGAGTTCGCCCAGCAGAGCCGCCTGCGCATGGCCATGACCCTGCCCAGCGACGTGCCGGTGGACGCCGAGGCCGGGCTGCAGCGCCTGCTGCAGCGCCTGGACGCGCCGGTTCCGCAGGCGCCGCCGCAGCGCGGCCGCGCCAGCTGGACCACGCGGGCGCTGGTCGCCGCCGCGCTGCTGCAGGCGGTGGGCCTGGGCGTGCTGGGCATGCGCCTGTCCGCCGAGCACGAGCGCAGCACCGCCTACCGCACCCTCAGCGATGCCGCGCAGCCGCTGGCGGCCGACGCGATCCGGGTGGTGCCGGACGCGCGCATGACCCTGGCCGACTGGGACGCGCTGTTGCGCAAGCTGCAGCTGCGGGTGATCGGCGGCCCCAACGCCGCCGGCGCCTACACCGTGGTGCCGACCCAGGCCGGGTCGCCGGCGCAGCCGCAGCGCAGCGTGCAGCAGTTGCGCGCCACCGCCGGCATCCGCCTGGCGGAGCCGATCGCCGCGCCATGAAGCTGCGTCTCGCCAGCCTGCTCCTCGCCTGCCTGGGCCTGGGCGCCTGCGCCCACGCCGCGCCGGCGGCCGTCGCCGATCCGGCGCCCGCCACGGACGCCAAGGCGCCCAGCCTGGATCCGTCGCCGGCGCTGGACAGCGAGCGCCAGATCGTCCTCGCCGTGGCCAACCCGATGGCCGCGCCGAGCCGCCACGCCGGCTCCAACCTGCTCGGCTACGCCTCCGCCCGCTACTACGGCGCCGGCACCCAGGCGGTCGCCACCCTGGACGCGCTGAACAAGCGCTACGGCCTGCGCCAGGTCGCCGGCTGGCCGATCAAGGCGCTGGGGCTGTACTGCGTGGTGCTGGAGCCGGCGCCGGGCAGCGACCGCACCGCGCTGCTAGCGCAACTGGCCAAGGACGACCGGGTGGCGCTGTCGCAGCCGCTGCAGGACTTCGGCACCTATTCGACCGACAGCCAGGCTGCGGCCGCACCGGCGCAGCCGCTGCGCTACAACGATCCCTACGTGGACATGCAGCGCGGCTTCGCCGCGACCAACGCGGCCACCGCGCAGGCGCTGAGCCAGGGCCAGGGCGTGGACGTGGCGATCGTCGACACCGGCGTGGACACCGCGCACCCGGACCTGCGCGGGCGCCTGCGCAACACCCGCGACCTGGTGGCCGCCGACCCGGGCGCGTTCAACCGCGACCACCACGGCACCGAGGTCGCCGGCATCATCGCCGCCGGCAGCAACAACCACCTCGGCATCGTCGGCATCGCACCGAAGGCGATGCTCGACGTGTACAAGGCCTGCTGGTATCCGCAGCGCCCCGGCGCCGGCGCCGGCTGCAACTCCTTCACCCTGGCCAAGGCGCTGGCGGCGATCGGCGACACCCGCACCCGCATCATCAATCTCAGCCTCGGCGGCCCGGCCGACCCGCTGCTGCGCAAGCTGCTGGAACAGCTGCTGCGCGATGGCCGCATCGTGGTCGCGGCGATGCCGCCCAACGGCCGCATGGACGGGTTTCCCGACGGCATTCCCGGGGTGATCGTGGTGCGCAGCAGCGCCACCGCCCCGGCGCCGGCGGGCGTGCTCAGCGCGCCGGGCGAGGACATCCTCACCACCCAGCCCAACGGCGGCTACGACTTCACTTCCGGCTCGTCGATGGCCACCGCCCACGTCAGCGGCGTGGTCGCGCTGCTGCTGGCGCTGGCCCCGCAACTGGACGCGCGCAGCGTGCACGAGCTGCTGCTGCGGACCAGCCGCACGCGCGACGGCCTGCTGCAGGTCGATGCCGCCGCCGCCGTACAGGCGTTGCCGCGCAGCGCGCCCCTCGCCCGCTGAAGACCTCCATGCGTTCCTGGATCCCGCTCTGGTTGCACCGGCTCGGCGCGCCGCCGACCTTCTACCGCGTGGCCGGCGCGGTGCGCCCGTGGAGTCTGGCCGCGGCCGTGCTGCTCGGCGCCGTGGCGGGTTACGGAGGGCTGGTGCTGGCGCCGCCGGATTACCAGCAGCATGACGCCTACCGCATCATGTTCGTGCACGTGCCGTGCGCGTGGATGAGCCTGTTCGTCTACGCCGCGATGGGCCTGGCCGGCCTGGTCGCGCTGGTGTGGCGGGTGAAACTGGCGGAAATCGCCTGCATGGCCTCGGCGCCGATCGGCGCGGCCTTCACCTTCGTCACCCTGTGCACCGGCTCGCTGTGGGGCCGGCCGATGTGGGGCACCTGGTGGACCTGGGACGCGCGGCTGACCTCGGAACTGGTGCTGCTGTTCCTGTATCTGGGCGTGATCGGCCTGCACCGTGCCATCGACGATCCGCGCCAGGGCGCGCGCGCCGCCGCGCTGCTGGCGCTGGTCGGACTGATCAACCTGCCGATCGTGCATTACTCGGTGGTGTGGTGGAACACCCTGCACCAGGGCTCCACGGTGCGCGTGCTGGGCCCGTCGAAGATGCCGCTGTCGATGCTGTGGCCGCTGCTGATCGGCGTGGTCGCCAGCAAGTGCTACTACGTCGCCAGCCTGTGCGGGCGCATGCGCAGCGACCTGCTGGCGCTGGAGCGCGGCAAGGCCTGGGTGCGTGCGATCGCGCTGCAGGCCGCGCCGGTGCCGGCGACGCCCGCCGATGCCGTGCCGCTGCCCGCGGAACACGCGGCATGAGCGGGTTCTGGGCGATGGGCGGCTACGCCGTCTACGTGTGGAGCGCGTACGCACTGGCCTTGCTGGTGCTGATTCTGAACAGCGTGCTGCCGCGCCGCCGCCAGCGCCGCCTGCTCGCCGACATCCGTGCGCAAGTGGCGCGCGAACAGGCACGCCGTGCCCGCGGCAACGTTGCGACCAACGGAGCGCGCAATGCATCCCACCCGTAAGCGCCGCCTGCTGCTGGTGCTGCTGTTGCTCGGCGCCGCGGCGCTGGCCACCGGCCTGTTCGTGCTGGCCCTGCAGCACAACGTCAGCTACCTGTTCACGCCCAGCCAGGTGCAGGCCGGCGCGGCCCGGGACTACCGGGTGTTTCGGCTCGGCGGCATGGTCAAGGCCGGCTCGATCACACGCAGCGCCGATGCGCTGCAGGTGCAGTTCACCGTGATCGACAAGGCCGGCGCTACCGCGGTCGCCTACACCGGCATCCTGCCCGACCTGTTCCGCGACAACCAGGCGGTGATCGCCACTGGCTCGATGCAGGGCGCGCGCTTCGTGGCCACCGAAGTGCTGGCCAAGCACGACGAGACCTATATGCCGCAGGAACTGAAGGACGCGATGGCGCAGGCGCATGCCGGGCGCGCCCACGTCGGCAACACCGCGGCGGCCGCTGCAGCGACGGCACGGCCATGAGGCCGATCGCGCCCCACCGCGCCGGGAACGACGCGCGATGAGCGCCGAACTTGGCCAGTGCGCGCTGATCCTGGCCCTGCTGCTGGCATTGGTGCAGGCCGTATTGCCGCTGCTCGGCGCCTGGCGCGGCCAGCGCGCCTGGATGGCGGTGGCGCGGCCGGCCGCCTACGCCCAGGCCGGCTTCGCCTGGCTGGCCTTCGGCCTGCTCGGCTACGTGTTGCTGCAGTTGGATTTCTCGGTGCGCTACGTCGCCGCCAACGCCAACCTGGCGCAGCCCTGGTACTACCGGCTGGCCGCGGTGTGGGGCGCGCACGAAGGCTCGCTGCTGCTGTGGATCGCCATCCTCAACCTGTGGACGGTGGCGCTGGCGCGCAGCGGCCGGCACTTGCCGGAGGCGTTCGCCGCGCGCGTACTCGGCGTGCTCGGGCTGATCTCCAGCGGCTTCCTGGCCTTCGTCCTGTTCACCTCCAATCCCTTCGTGCGGCTCTCACCGATGCCGCGCGACGGCAGCGAGCTCAATCCGGTGCTGCAGGACCCGGGCATGGTGCTGCATCCGCCGGTGCTGTACACCGGCTATGTCGGCTTCTCGGTGGCCTTCGCCTTCGCCATCGCCGCCCTGCTCGGCGGCGAACAGCAGCAGGCCTGGGTGCGCTGGGCGCGGCCGTGGACCAATGTCGCCTGGGGCTTCCTCAGCGCCGGCATCGTCGCCGGCAGCTGGTGGGCCTATGCCGAGCTGGGCTGGGGCGGCTGGTGGTTCTGGGACCCGGTGGAGAACGCCAGCTTCATGCCGTGGCTGGTCGGCGCCGCGCTGATCCACACCCAGGCGGTCACCGAGAAGCGCGGCGCGCTCGGCGCCTGGACCCTGCTGCTGTCGATCCTGGCGTTCTCGCTGTCGTTGCTGGGCACCTTCCTGGTGCGCTCGGGCGTGCTGACCTCGGTACACGCCTTCGCCGCCGACCCGCGGCGCGGCCTGTACATCCTCGGCTTCCTGGTGCTGGTGGTCGGCGGCTCGTTGCTGCTGTACGCACTGCGCGCGCCGCGCCTGGCCGCGGGCAAGCCGTTCGCCGCGCTGTCGCGGGAGACCGCGATCCTGGTCGGCAACCTGATGCTCAGCGTGGCCGCGGCGATGGTGCTGCTGGGCACGCTGTTCCCGCTGCTCGGCGATGCGCTGCGGCTGGGCAAGATCTCGGTCGGGCCGCCCTACTTCGGCCTGGTGTTCCCGCTGCTGATGCTGCCGGTGGTGCTGCTGTTGCCGTTCGGTCCCTACCTGCGCTGGGGCCGCACCGAACCCGGCGCACTGCGCGCGGTGGCCGCGCGCGCCGGGCTGGCCGCACTGGCCTGCGCGCTGCTGGCGTGGCTACTGAGCGCAGGCACGCTGCGCGCGGTGGCCGGCGTCGCCGCCGCGGCCTGGGTCGGCGTCGGCACCGCGCTGTATGCGCTGACCCGCTGGCGCAGCGCGCCGCGTGGCCGCCGCTTCCCCGCCGAACTGGCCGGCATGCTGCTCGCGCATGCCGGGGTCGCGGTGTTCGTGGCCGGCGTGCTGCTGTCGGACAGCCTGTCGGTGGAACGCGATGTGCGCCTGGATCCCGGCCAGAGCGCGCAAATTGGAGCGCATGCATTCCGCTTCGATGGCGTGCGCCTGGTCGATGGCCCCAACTGGAAGGCCGAGCAAGGCACGGTGAGCGTGCTGCGCGACGGCGCCGTGGTGGCGGTGCTGCATCCGCAGAAGCGTCTGTACAGCAGCGAGCGGATCCAGACCGAGGCGGCGATCGACGCCGGCGTGCTGCGCGACCTGTATGTCGCGCTCGGCGAGCCGGTCGACGACCAGCACATCGAATACGGCTGGACCCTGCGCCTGTACGACAAGCCCTTCATCCGCTGGATCTGGGCCGGCGGCCTGCTGATGATGCTCGGCGGCTTCGTCAGCGCCGGCGCGCGCCGCTTGCGTGCGCAGCCGGCTGCGGCGAGCGCCGCCGCGCCGGCCGCGCTTGCGGGAGCCGTACCATGAGCCGGCTGCTGCCGCTGGCCGCGTTCGTGCTGCTGGCCGCGCTATTCGGATTCGGCCTGTGGTGGAGCCGCAGCCACGACCCGCGCGAGGTGCCCTCGCCGCTGCTGGGCAAGCCGGTGCCGGCGTTCGCGCTGCCGCGCCTGGACCGCCAGGACCTGCGCAGCGGCAGCCAGGCGCTGCGCGGCCGCCCGTATCTGCTCAACGTGTTCGGCAGCTGGTGCATGGCCTGCAGCGAGGAGCATCCGCTGCTGATGGCGCAGGCGCGGCAACTGGGCGTGACCCTGGTCGGCTATGCGTACCGCGACGATCCGCAGGACACCGCCGCCTGGCTGGCGCAGCGCGGCAATCCGTATGCGCTGGTGCTGGTGGACACCGGCGGCCAGCGCGCCATCGACCTGGGCGTGTACGGCGCTCCGGAAACCTTCCTGATCGATGCCGACGGCGTGGTCCGCTACAAGCACGTCGGCGTACTGACGCCGCAGGTGCTGGCCGACGAACTGCGTCCGGCGATTGCCGCGCTCGACGGAGCACGTCGATGAGCGTGCTGGTCGCACGGACGCGCAGGCGCACGCCGTGGTGGCGGCTGTTGGTGCTGCTGTGGCTATTGGGCGGTGCAGTGCCGGCCTTCGCCCAGGCAGTGGACCCACTCCCGTTCAAGGACCGCGCGCAGGAACAGCGCTTCCAGCACCTGACCGCGCAGTTGCGCTGCCTGGTGTGCCAGAACGAGAACCTGGCCGACTCCGACGCGACCCTGGCGCGCGACCTGCGCCACCAGGTGTTCGCGCAACTGCAGGGCGGGCGCAGCGATGCGCAGATCAAGCAATACATGGTCGATCGCTACTCGGCCTTCGTGCTGTACGACCCGCCGCTGGCGCCGGGCACCTGGCTGCTGTGGTTCGGGCCGGCACTGTTGCTGCTGGGCGGCGCCGCGATGGTGCTGGCGACGCTGCGGCAACGCCGCCGCGCCCTTGGCGCCGTTACGGCGGGAGTGGAAGCGGAGGACGCCTGGTGACGCCCGGCTTTCTGCTCGCCGCCGCCGCGATGCTGGGCATCGCCCTGTTCGCGGTGTTGCGCCCGTTGCTCGTCCAGCGTTCCGGCGCAGGTCGGCAACGCGGCGTCGCGCTGCTGCTTGCGCTGCTGCTGCCGTTGCTGGGCGCCGGCCTGTACTGGCGCATCGGCACACCCGCGGCCCTGGCCGGCGTCCCACTGCAACCGCTGCCGCCGCCCGCGCCGGACCAGACCGCGCAACTGCTGCAAGGCTGGCTGCAGCAGGCCTGGGATGCGCAACAGGCGCAGCACCCACACGAAGCGCAGCAGGCCTATGCGCAGGCGCTGCGGATCGCCCCGGACAACGTCGAGGCCCTGCTCGGCTGGGCCGAGACCGACATGGCGCAACGCACCGATCTCACGGTGGGCAGCGCCGCACGCGCCATGCTCGACCGGGTGCTGGCGCAGCAGCCGGACAACCAGCGGGCGCTGTGGATGCACGGCATCGCCGCCTTCCAGCAGCAGCGCTATGCCGATGCGGCCGGCGACTGGCGCCACTTGTCGACCCTGCTGCCCGCCGCATCGCCACTGCGCGAGGCAGTGACGCAGAAGATCGCCGCCGCCGAAGCGATGGTCGCAAAAACAGGCGCAGCGGCCGCCACGCCACACTGATGCGAGCACCAGATCGCACCTGCGCTCCGCTGTCCACTCACAGCGCGGACGCGATCTTCTCCTTCAGCATGTCCGCATTGAAAGGCTTGACGATGTAGCCGCTGACACCGGCTTCGCGGATCTCGATCACCTTGTCGCTGCGCCCCTCGGTGACCGTCATCAGGAACGGCGTGCTTTTCAGCTTCGCGTCGCTGCGAACCGCCCGCAGCAGCTCCAGCCCGGTCATCGGCGCCATGTTCCAGTCGGAAATGACCAGGCCGATCTTCTCCGCCCGCATCGCGGCCAGCGCCGCCTCGCCGTCGGCTGCTTCGACGATGTCGTCATAGCCGAGTTGGCCCAACAGCATGCGGATGACGCGCCGCATCGTGCGGTAGTCGTCGACGACCAGAATCTTCATGACGTCCCCAGGCAGTCCGATGGCAGGACCGATGGTGGAGGAGTCCTGCCTCCGATGCCACCGACCAAGCCGGGTACCTGGTTTGAGAGGCCGGGACAACGCGAAAAAACGGGATGAAACGTCACGAAACCTAGTGATGGCGCGGCTTTCGGCGCCACGCGGCCGCCGACGCTGAGCTGCGGCTTAGGCTTGCGAAATCGGCGCCAGACTGGCGAGAGAGACACTTGAAATGAAAAACGCCGCCCCCGAGGGAGCGGCGTTCTATGGGCGTTTGAAGGCCCTACCAGGTGTAAATGTCTGAACTGACAGGGTGCATGTCAGGGTAAAATTTCAGCAAAGAAAAACGGGCCTTTTAGGCCCGTTTTTTTTGGTCGCAGATGTCGAAGATACGCTTAACTCATGCCCCTTCGGAGCCGCAGGCTTTCCTAGCGTACTTGTAGTCGACCAACACCCAAGTGCCTCCGTTCGAGCCAGAAACGAACTTGTAGCTCCACGACTGGGAGACGCCACCAGTGCAGTTCGAGACGGAATATGTGTCTCCGGGCTGTCCGGGCGGTAGCGGGCCCGGCGGGGCATCCCCAGGCGACTGCGGGCGTACACGACCGTCCGTTGTACGGGTATATGTGACGGTAACGTCCTGTAGCTTATCGAACTCCCCGATCAGATGCCCGTTTACATACTGAGCATGCTGCCGAAGCCAAGCCACAACCGCCTGCTGCTCAGGAGACTTGTCGGCATATGTTGCCGTGGTCGTGATGATGAATGGCGACGAGGGGGCAGCGCCGGCGAAAAGGGGGGCAACGAGAAACTGAGCCGCGAATACAACTTTCAGCAGGTTCTTCGCGAGGTTCATGGTGATCTTCCATGGCGGATAGGCGCTTACATCAAAACGCTATTCCCATCCCTAACCAGCCACAAGACCTGGTGACATTTGTCTACCAGATAAGCCATTCAGCTAGACCAAAGCGAGGTCTCTCAGCCCTGGAGATCGACGGCGATAGCATTGGCCCATGCTTCCGGACGACTTCCAGTGGGACCCGGAAAATCAGTGGCGCCAGCACTGGCTGAGGTGTGGCCGGGTGATCGTCGCTGGTATGAGCACGACTGCATTTGGTGGGATATGGATTGGCAGCGTGTCAATCGGCACGAGGAGCGCGCAGCACACTACGCCTACTTCGGAAAGCGGGAGGTGGCCCCGCATATGGCCGAGCGATGGGCGTACGCATGCGCGGTCCGAATACGCCATGAGATCCTGACGGACAGCCGCCGACTGGCCGCCTGAGAGGCCGGCCAGTCGGGAAGAAGCGGATGCAGCGCCGGCTAAGGGGATAGGCTCCCAGCCCGCCAGGGCTGCACGGCCCGTTTTACTAGTCGGAGGCTTCTCATTGATGGGCCTTCAAAGGGACTTCAAACTGGCCTGTAGGACTTTGCAGACCATGTGTCCCGGCTTCGCAAAATATATGTCCGCTTACACCGGGGCAACCTGCAGACTCCGCAGTGCCGATCCACCTGCACATTGCGCCGAAAATAAGAATGCGTATCATTAACGAACTGACCGCCTCGCTGCCATCCCGCTCCGCCTAGCCCTGTCGCCAAGCCGGTGCCTCTCCCGACGGGCCCCCATGCATCCAGTTCCGCCAGCGCCGCCGCGCCTCTCCACGCCGCCCACCGCCGCCTCGCGCGGGCTGCCGCCCTGGCTGGGCGTGCTGGCGCGGACCCTGGCCGCGATCGTCGGCGGCTATGCGCTGGCCGCGGCCACGTCCGTGCTGCTGCCATTGCTCTGGCCATCGGTGCGTGCGCAGGCGGTGTTGAGCGGCATGATGCTGGGCATCCTGGTCTGCGCCTGCACCGCGCTGTGGGCGTTCGCCGCGCGCAGCGCCGGGCGCGCCTGGCTGGGCATCGCCGCGCTGCTGGCGCCGATGGCGCTGGCCATCGCCTGGCTGCAGCAGCACGCGCCATGAAGCAGGGATTCCGCCAATCGATGGCCTGGCTGCACACCTGGAGCGGCCTGCTGGTGTCGTGGGTGCTGCTGCTGATCTTCATGGCCGGCACCGCCAGCTATTTCCGCAACGAGATCAGCCAGTGGATGCGCCCGGAACTGCCGCGTGCGCAGCCGAGTACCGACGTGGTGGCCGCACGCGCGGTGGCGCTGCTGCAGCGCGAGGCGCCGCAGTCGCCGCAGTGGTTCGTGTCGCTGGCCAACCCGCGCGCGCCGTTCACCGACCTGTTCTGGCGCAATCCGCCGCCGGCCGACGGCAGCCGCCCGAGCCGCAAGGAACTGTTCGGCAACGCACTGCTCGACCCGGTTAGCGGCGAGGCCAGCGAGACCCGCGAGACCCGCGGCGGCGACTTCTTCTACCGCCTGCACTTCGACCTGCACTACATCCCGGCGCTGTGGGCGCGCTACATCGTCGGCTTCTGCGCGATGTTCATGCTGGTGGCGATCATCAGCGGCGTGATCACCCACAAGAAGATCTTCAAGGACTTCTTCACCTTCCGCCCGGCCAAGGGCCAGCGCTCGTGGCTGGACTTCCACAATGCCAGCGCGGTGCTCGCCCTGCCCTACCACGCGATGATCACCTACACCGGGCTGGTCACGCTGATGCTGATGTACCTGCCCTGGGGCATCCAGACCGCCTATCCGGACGCCGAGCAGGCGTTCTACGCCGAGGCCTTCCAGGAACCGCAGAACCTGCGCGAGGCCAGCGGCACGCCGGGGCACATGCTGCCGATCGCGCAACTGCTGGACGTGGCCCGCCGCGAATGGGGCGCGCAGGCGCCGATCGCCGGCTTCTCCGTGTACAACGCCGGCGACGCCGCTGCGGCCATCCAGATCCGCCAGGGCGACGGCCAGCGCCTGGGCTACAGCACACCGTCGCTGCTGCTGGACGCGGCAAGCGGGCAGATCCTCGGCCGCAGCGGCGAACTCGGCGCCGCCGCGGAAACCCGCAGCACCCTGTACGGCCTGCACCTGGCGCACTTCGCCGGTCCCTGGCTGCGCTGGCTGTTCTTCGGCTGCGGCCTGCTCGGCTGCCTGATGGTGGCCAGCGGCGCGATCCTGTGGGCGGTCAAGGAACGGCCCAAGCACGCCAAGGCCGGCCGCATCGGCCTGGGCCTGCGCCTGGTCGATGCGCTCAACATCGGCACCGTGGCCGGGCTGCCGATCGCCTTCGCCGCCTATTTCTGGGGCAACCGGCTGCTGCCGCTGCACCTGGAATCGCGCCCGGAAAGCGAAGCGGCGGTGTTCTTCCTGGCCTGGGCCGCGGCCCTGGTCGCCGCGCAGGTGTGGCCGAAGCGCGCGATGTGGGCCTGGCAACTGTACGCGGGCGCGGCACTGTTCGGCCTGCTGCCGCTGCTCAACGCCGTCACCACCGATGCGCACCTGGGGGTGAGCTTGCTGGCCGGCGACTGGGCGCTGGCCGGATTCGACCTGGTCTGCCTGTTCCTCGGTATCGCGCTGGCGCTGGCCGCGCGGCGCATGCAGCGCTGGCAACCGCCGCTGTCGGCGGCCGAACGCCGCGCCCGCGACCGCGGCGGATCCGGCAAGCCGGTCCTGGCCACGGAGGGCGCATGACCGTCCTCGGCCTGTGCCTGGCCTTCTCCGGCTTCGTTGCGCTGTGCCTGGGCATGGAGAAGCACCAGCTCGACCTGTACGGCGCACGCCGCGCCGCCGCGCCGCGGATGCGGCAACTGCAGGCCGCCGGCTGGCTGCTGCTGGGCACGGCGTTCGCCTGCTGCGTGGCCGCGCGCGGCTGGGGCATCGGCCCGGTGCTGTGGGTGGGCTCGCTCAGCGCCAGCGCGGCGCTGCTGACGCTGGGCCTGCTGCCGTACCGGCCGCGGCTGATCGTGCCGCTGGCGTTGCTGGCGCCGCCGCTGGGCGTGGGCGCCGCGTTGTTGGGATAAGCGCACGCCCGGCTGTTCAGCGGTCGGCGGTCACCGTCGGTGCCCGCAGTTCGGCCGCGGTGCGCGCGCCGGCGAACACCAGCACCAGCCCCGCCGCCAGGGTGATCGCGAGGTACAGCGGCACCATGCCGAGGCGGCCGTTACGCACGAACACCATGCTTTCCATCATCAGCGAGGAGAACGTGGTCAGCCCGCCGACCAGGCCGACGATCAGCAGCGCCCGCCAGTACGGTGCGCTGGCGCCGCGGCCCTCGATCCACACCAGCAGGAAGCCGCCGACGAAGGCGCCGGCCAGGTTCACCGCCAGCGTGCCCCACGGGAAGCCGGCGCCGTAGCGCTGCAGCAGCGCACTGCCCACCGCGAAACGCAGACCGGAGCCGACCGCACCGCCGGCCATCGCCAGCAGCAATTGCTGCCACCACAGGGTCAGGTTCATGCGCGCCTCCGCGAAACGAACGCGGGAGCGGCAGCACAAAAACGAAAAGGAACGGGCATCGGATTCTCCACAAGGACGATGCCGGGGCGCACGCCTGCCACCCCGGCGGGGGTTGGGCAGGCATCATCAGCGCGCAATGCTGCGGGCGGTTCGAGGAGGAATGCCATCTCCTGTACGCCGATTATGAAGCCGATCGCCCGGCCTTGTCAGCCCGCGCCTGCTCGCGCGCGGCGCGCAGGCGATCCAGCTTGTCCTTGAGCTTGATCTCCAGGCCGCGTTCCACCGGCCGGTAGTAGACGCGCTCGCCCATCGCATCGGGAAAGCCGGTCTGGTCCAGGGCGATGCCGCCCTCGGCATCGTGGTCGTACTGGTAGTCGGCGCCATAACCCAGGGTCTTCATCAGCTTGGTCGGCGCGTTGCGCAGATGCAGCGGCACTTCCTGGGTGCCGGTCTCGCGCACCTCGGCCTTGGCCTGGTTGAACGCGGCATAGCCGGCGTTGGACTTGGCGGTGCTGGCCAGGTACAGCACCAGTTGCGCGAACGCCAGTTCGCCTTCGGGGCTGCCCAGGCGCTCGTAGATGTCCCAGGCTTCCAGCGCCATCGACTGCGCGCGCGGATCGGCCAGGCCGATGTCCTCGATCGCCATGCGGGTCAGCCGCCGTGCCAGGTAGGACGGGTCGCAGCCGCCATCGAGCATGCGCGTGAGCCAGTACAGCGCCGCATCCGGATTGGAGCTGCGTACCGACTTGTGCAACGCCGAGATCTGGTCGTAGAACTGCTCGCCGCCCTTGTCGAAGCGGCGGGTGCGGTCGGCCAGCACCTGCTGCAGGGTCTGCGCAGTGATCTCCCCGCCCTCGTCCTGGGCCAGTTCGGCGGCGATTTCCAACAGGGTCAGCGCGCGCCGCACGTCGCCATCGGCGGCGCCGGCGATCTCCAGCAGCGCCGCATCGGAGACCCGCAACGGCTCGGCGCCGAGCCCACGCTCTGGATCGTGCAGCGCCCGCTGCAGCGCCTCGGCGATGTCCTGCGGCGACACCGCCTCCAGCACGTGCACGCGGCAGCGCGACAGCAGCGCCGAATTCAGCTCGAACGAGGGATTCTCGGTGGTGGCGCCGACGAACAGGATGGTGCCGCGTTCGATATGCGGCAGGAACGCGTCCTGCTGCGCCTTGTTGAAGCGATGCACCTCGTCGACGAACAGCACCGTGCGGCGCCCGTCGGCGAAACGCTGCGCGGCCTCGGCCAGCACCCCCCGCACCTCCGGCAGGCCGGACAGCACCGCCGAGATCGCCTTGAACTCGGCCTCGGCGTACTGCGCCAGCAGCAGCGCCAGGGTGGTCTTGCCGCAGCCCGGCGGCCCCCACAGGATCATCGAATGCACCCGGCCGGACGCGACCGCACGGCGCAGCGCACTGGTCGGCGCCAGCAGGCGCTTCTGCCCGACCATCTCGTCGAGCGTGCGCGGACGCATGCGCTCGGCCAGCGGGCGCATGGCCTCGCGGTCGACGCTCAACAGGTCGGGGGTATCGGAAGCGAAGGGTCTGCGTTTGGCCATCTGCCCATTCTATCGCCGCGGCCCGTATACGCCGTGCCGCAATCCTGCGTGGCACGGACGCCAGCGCTAGAATCGCGGCGCCTCCCTGCCCGGCCGATCCCGCCATGAGCCACCACGACACCCTGGACGCGTTCACCCATCAGCACGACTTCCTCGGCACCCGCCACGAGCGCAATGCGCGCCGGACCTGGTCGGTGGTGGCGCTGACCGCCGCGATGATGTTCGTGGAGATCGTCGCTGGCTGGTGGACCGGCTCGATGGCGCTGCTGGCCGATGGCCTGCACATGGCCACCCATGCCGGCGCGCTGTCGCTGGCCGGCTTCGCCTACTGGTTCGCGCGCCGGCACCGGCACAACCCGCGCTTCACCTTCGGCACCGGCAAGGTCGGCGACCTGGCGGGCTTCTCCAGCGCGCTCATCCTGGCGCTGATCGCCCTGGGCATCGGCGTGGAGTCGGCACTGCGCCTGGCGCAGCCGGTCCATATCGCCTACGACGAGGCGCTGTGGATCGCGGCGCTGGGCCTGCTGGTGAACCTGCTCAGCGCCTGGATGCTCGGCGCCGATCACCATCACGATCATGGGCATGGCCATGGCCATGGTCACGGGCACGGGCACGGGCATCATCACGACCACGCTCATGCCGCGCACCGGCATGGCAACCATGCGCACGCGCACCACGATGGGCACGACCACGACCACGATCACGCGCACGGTCACGGCCATCACCACCCGCACGATCACCACGGGCATGCGCACGCCCATGCCGCGCCTGCGCCGACGCACAGCCACGACCGCCACGCGCACGCCGATCACAACCTGCGCTCGGCCTACATGCACGTGCTGGCCGACGCGCTGACCTCGGTGATGGCGATCGTCGCCCTGTTGCTGGCCAAGTACCTGGGCTGGACCTGGACCGATGCGTTGATGGGCATCGTCGGCGCCATCGTCATCGCCCGCTGGTCGCTGGCGCTGCTGCGCGACACCGGCGCGGTGCTGCTCGACGCCTCGGCGCCGGCGGCGCTGCAGGCGCAGATCCGCGACCGCCTGCAGCAGGACGACGAGCGCATCGCCGACCTGCACGTGTGGCGGGTCGGCCCCGGCCAGCATGCGGCGATCGTGTCGCTGGTGACGCACAAGCCGCGGCCGGCGGCGTTCTACCACGCGCGCTTGCAGGGCGTGGCCACGCTGGGCCACGTCAGCATCGAAGTGCAGGCCTGCCCCAACTGAGCGGAAAGGCCGCCGCGCACCGACCCGGCGCGCGGCGGCGGGGCGGCTGGCTCAGCGGTCGCCGACCACGTCCACGTCCTTGTCCGGGACGTAGCGGAAGGTGCCGGCGGCGAAGGCCGGATTGCGCTTCCAGTCGCTGAAGCTGATGTCGGTGCGCTGGCCGACCGGGTCGACCACTTCCATACGCGCCAGGCCATTGCGGTCGAAGCCGAGCTTGGCCATCTGGAAGCTGGCCTCGGTGTCCACCTTCGGGGTCATGGTCAGCCATTGCAGCCCGTCGCGGGCCACCGCCTCCTCGCTGACGTCGTACTGGCGGTCGAGCCGGCCCGGGTCGATCAGCGCGGTCAGCGGGCTGTTCTGTTCCTCGCTGCCCTGCGCGCGCACCGTGGCCTGCTTCAGGTCCGGGTCGTAGACCCAGACCTTGCTGCCGTCGGCGACGATCAGCTGGGTATACGGCTTGCGGTACTCCCAGCGGAACAGGCGCGGCGCCGACAGCGCGACGCGGCCGCTGGAGCTTTCCTTCAGCGTGCCCTTGCCGTCGTAGACCTTCTGCGCGAACTGACCGTCCAGGCCCTTCAGCCCGCGGGTGAAGGCGGTGAGGTCCTCGCGGGCGCCGGCGAAGGCGGAGCCGGCCAGCAGCGCGGTGGCGAGGACGGTGTAGCGGAGTGTGCGAAGCATGCGGATGGGTTTCCGGATGAAGTGTGGGAAGTGTGACGCGCCGCGCCTGAATAGGCGATCAGAGGATGGCCGGCCGCACCAGGTCTACGGCCCGGTCTGCATCCGGCCGAGGTCGCCGTACAGGATCTGGCCGCGGAAGCCGCGCCGCACCTGCTGGTACAGCTCGCGGAAGGCGGCGTAGTCCTGCGGCTGGCACAGCGCCGCCGGCCCGTGGATCGCGCGGCGGTGCAGCGTATGCGTGGCGGTCACGGTCTGCCCGTCGCGCACCCAGGTCGCGGCGTACTCGCCGGCGGCGTTGCGGAAATGCGTGTCGGCCGGAATCGCGATGATCGGCACGCTGTCCGGGAAGGTGAGCCGGTAGGTTTCGCTGCGCGCGTTGTCGTTGCAGTAGAACGGGGTCAGGTTGCGCTCGGCCGAGGCGGTGCTGTAGACCCCGCGCACCGAATCGGCGCCGGGCATCAACGGCAGGCTCATGCCGCCAACCACGCCGAAGTCGACGTAGTCGTGGGCGCGGAAGCGGTAGGCGTAGCCGAACGGCCGGCTCAGGTCCTGCGGCGTGCCCTGCAGCAGCAACTCGCCGCTGCCGTCGAAGCCGGACGCGGCGACGATCGATTCCTCGATGCGGGTGCGGTTCTGCGCGTTGAGCTGCACGAACATCGTGCGCAGGCCGACCTCGCCGACGTCGCCGCTGTCCAGCCGGGTGATGCCGCTGACGCCGCCGTCGGCGTCGAAGCGGTAGTCGGTCTCGGCCAGGTAGCGGTTGCGCTTGGCGTCGTCCGGCGGCGTGCGCGCCACGGTGCCGTCGGCCGTGTGCAGCACCGGCGCGCCCAGATCGCCGGCAGGCAACTGGCCGAAACGCGCGTATGGGCTGGTCGAATCCACGTACAGCTTGAACTCGGGCAGATAGGTGATGGCGTGGTTGAAGCGGCCCAGCACCGGCACCTCCGGCAGGGTCGGCCCGCCCTGCGCGCCGATCAGCACCGGCGTACTGGCGATGCCCTTGGCCGCCAGCAGCGCTTCCAGCACCACGGTGTGGTCCTTGCAGTCGCCGTAGTGGTTGTCGAGGATGCTGTCGGCGCTGTTCGGCTGCAGCCCGCCGTTGCCCAGGTACACCGCCACGTAGCGGATGTTGCGCGCCACCCACTCGTACAGCGCCGCGGCCTGCGCGCGGCGATCGACGATGCCGGCGGTGATCTGCTCGGCGCGGGCGCGCACCTTGGGCGTGACCTGCGCGGCGGCGGCGCTGCTGTGCTGGTAGGCCTGGGCCATCTGCGACCAGCGGCGGAAGCTGCTGGCCATGATGGTCGGGCTGAACTCCCAGGTGGCCGCCGACCAGTTCTGGCTCTTCATCGGCTCGCGGCGGCTGTAGCGCCACTCCCAGCGGGCCTGTTCGCCGTCGATCGTCGGCGTATCGCTGCCCTGCACGCCGCGCGTGTACAGGTGCATCTGCAGGCGCCGCGGCGCCACCAGGGTCACCGTGGCGTCGTCGTACTGCGAGAACACGCTGAAGGTCTCCCACAGGCTGAAGTAGCCCGGGAAGTACGGCACGTTCTGAGTGCGCCGCACCCGGTACACCAGGCGCGCGCCGGGCATCAGGTTGGGGAACACCACCACCTTGACCTTGCGGTCGGCGTACATCGCCGCCGTCGCGCTGGAATAGCTCTCCTGGGTATAGATCTTGTCGGCCGGCACGTCGTGGCGCAGCCCGTCCGGGGTCAGCGTGTAGGCGGCCAGCACCTCCAGCATCTCCAGCTTCTCGCTGTAGCCCAGCCGCACTTGGCTGAACTGGTCGACGCCGGCCTTGGTCTTGAGCAGCAGCTCGTACTCGTCGGTCTCGACGCTGGTGGCGTCCTCGCGCACCTCGTAGTCGGCGCGGTAGCGCACGTAGCTGTAGTTGTTGCTGACCACGGGGGCAGTCGCCGCGCCCGCGGTCTGGTCGGCATTGGAATGCGCGGCCGGCGCCGGTTGCGCGCCGGCGAGGCCGGACAGCGCCAGCAGCGCCGCGCCGAACAGCCAGCGCGAGGCGCGCGCAGGCCTCCGGTCAGGCAGACGCAGGCCACGGCCGGCGGACGGCGCGGTGCGCGTCACTTCGGCGGCGGCGGCGCCAGCACGCTGCGGTCGCCGTTGTGTTCGGGCGGGCTGACCACGCCGGCGGCTTCCATCGCCTCGATCAGCCGCGCGGCGCGGTTGTAGCCGATCTTCAGCCGCCGCTGCACGCCGGAGATCGAGGCGCGGCGGGTCTCGGTGACGATGCGCAGGGCCTCGTCGTACAGCGGGTCGGATTCGTCGCCGCCACCGCCGCCGGCTTCGGGCAGTCCGGTGGCGCCGATCACGGTGCCGTCGCCCATGGTCTGCACTTCGTCGAGCACGCCCTCGATGTAGTCGGCCGGGCCGCTGGCCTTGAGGTGCTCGACCACCCGGTGCACTTCCTCGTCGCTGACGAAGGCGCCGTGCACGCGGTCCGGCATCGCCGTGCCCGGCGGCAGGTACAGCATGTCGCCATGGCCCAGCAGGGTCTCGGCGCCGGACTGGTCGAGGATGGTGCGCGAGTCGATCTTGGAGCTGACCTGGAAGGCGATGCGGGTCGGGATATTGGCCTTGATCAGGCCGGTGATCACGTCCACCGACGGGCGCTGGGTGGCCAGGATCAGGTGGATGCCGGCGGCGCGGGCCTTCTGCGCCAGGCGCGCGATCAGCTCTTCGACCTTCTTGCCGACGATCATCATCATGTCGGCGAATTCGTCGATGAAGATGACGATGAACGGCAGTGTGTCCAACGGCCTCGGCGCCTCGGCCAGGTCCGGGTTGGGCTTGAACAGCGGGTCCATCAGCGGCTGCCCGGCGTCCTGCGCATCCTTGACCTTCTTGTTGAAGCCGGCCAGGTTGCGCACGCCGACCGCGCTCATCAGCTTGTAGCGGCGCTCCATCTCGGCCACGCACCAGCGCAGGCCGTTGGCGGCCTCCTTCATGTCGGTGACCACCGGCGCCAGCAGATGCGGGATGCCCTGGTAGACGCTCAGTTCGAGCATCTTCGGGTCGATCATCAGCATCCGCAGGTCCTTGGCCGAGGCCTTGTACAGCAGGCTCAGCACCATGGCGTTGACCGCCACCGACTTGCCCGAGCCGGTGGTACCGGCGACCAGCAGGTGCGGCATGCGCGCCAGGTCGGCCACGGTCGGACGCCCGGCGATGTCCTTGCCCAGGGCCAGGGTCAGCGGACTGGCCGACTTGTCGTATTCCTTGGAGCGCAGCAGCTCGCTGAGATAGATCATCTCGCGGCTGACGTTGGGGATCTCCAGGCCGATCACCGACTTGCCCGGGATCACGTCGACCACGCGCACCGACTTCACCGACAGGCCGCGGGCGATGTCCTTGTCCAGCGAACTGATCTGGCTGACCTTGATGCCCGGCGCCGGTTCGATCTCGAAGCGGGTGATGACCGGACCCGGATAGGCGCCGACCACCTGCGCCTCGATGCGGAAATCCTTGAGCTTGAACTCGATCTGCCGCGACAGGGTTTCCAGGGTCTCCTCGGAATAGCCCTTGGCCTGCGGCTTGGGGTCGTCCAGCAGGGCCAGCGGCGGCACCCCGGACGGGTCGCTGCCGGTACCGTGGAACAGCGGGATCTGCTGCTCGCGCTTGGCGCGCTCGCTCTTCTCCACCACCGGCGCCGGCGGCGGCTCGATCTTGACCGGCTCGCGCTTGGCGCGCTGCACCGCGTCGACCTTGCGCACTTCCTCGCGTTCCTCGCGCATGGCGCGGGTCTGCTGCCATTCGTTGGCCTGCTGGGTGCCGCGCCGGGCCAGCGCCGGCAGGGTCATCACCGCCTTGCCGATGCGCTCCATCACCGCGAACCAGGACAGCCCGGTGGCCAGGGTCACCGACACCAGCAGCAATACCAGCACGAACAGGTTGGCGCCGAGCGCGCCGAAGCCGGCGCCCAGCGAATTGCCGACCAGCTTGCCGAGGATGCCGCCGGCGCCGGCCACGTCGCCGGCGAACAGGCGCAGGTGCAGCAGCCCGGTGGCGGCGATCAGGAAACCGACGATGCCGACCAGGCGCAGCGCCGGGCCGAGATCGGCCTCGCCGTCGCCGTCCTGGTCCATGCCGAACAGCGCGATCCAGGAGATCGCGCCGATCACCACCGGCAGCAGGAAGGCCACGTAGCCGAACAGCTGCAGCAGCACGTCGGCGATCCAGGCGCCGAACTTGCCGCCCATGTTGTGCACCGGCGCGACCACGCTGCCGGTATGCGACCAGCCCGGATCGGTCGCCGAGTACGTGGCCAGGCTGGCCAGCAAGTACAGCAGCAGCGGCGCGATCGCGATCAGCGCCAGATCGCGCCACAGCTTCTGCCGGCGTGGGTTGGGCGCGGCGCCCTGCTTGCGTGCCGCCGCATTGGCGCCCTGGGTTTTGCCGCGTTCCGGAACCTGCTTCGCCACGCTATGACCAGACCTTAGAAATGCATCGTTAGTGATTGATAATAAACGACTCGCCCTTGCATTTCAGCAGGCGGTACCTGAATCGTCCGGACTTGCGCAGGCCGATGCTGGCAGCGCCCGAACGAGGCGGGCAACGACGCGCGAAACCCGAAGTCTGTCGCCGCGGGCCGCAGCGTTTCCGCCACGCGGCTTGATTCGTTCCAGGCCGGCCGCCACTCTATGCGCCTTCGCCGGAACCCGCGCAATGCCGCGTTTCCGCCGCCATTTCACCCTGTTCGCGAGTATACATGAGCCCCTCTGCCGCCAATTCCGCCAAGCATTCCCGCCTGCTGATCCTGGGTTCCGGCCCGGCCGGCTGGACCGCCGCGGTCTACGCCGCGCGCGCCAACCTCAAGCCGGTGGTGATCACCGGCCTGCAGCAGGGCGGCCAGCTGATGACCACCACCGAGGTCGACAACTGGCCCGGCGACCCGCACGGCCTGATGGGCCCGGACCTGATGGCGCGCATGCAGGCGCATGCCGAGCGCTTCGAGACCGAGGTGATCTTCGACCACATCCACACCGCCGACCTGTCGCAGCGCCCGTTCCGGCTCAGCGGCGACAGTGGCGACTACACCTGCGATGCGTTGATCATCGCCACCGGCGCCACCGCCAAGTACCTGGGCATTCCCTCGGAAGAGGCGTTCAAGGGTCGCGGCGTGTCCGCCTGCGCCACCTGCGACGGCTTCTTCTACAAGGACCAGGACGTGGTCGTGGTCGGCGGCGGCAACACCGCCGTGGAAGAGGCGCTGTATCTCTCCAACATCGCCCGCAAGGTCTATCTGGTGCACCGCCGCGACACCCTGCGCGCGGAAAAGATCATGCAGGACAAGCTGTTCGCCAAGGTCGCCGCCGGCAAGATCGAGACCGTCTGGCACCACCAGGTGGACGAGGTGCTGGGCAACGAGGCCGGCGTCACCGGCGTGCGCGTCAAGTCGGTGCAGGACGGCAGCACCCGCGACCTGGAGGCGCACGGCTTCTTCGTCGCCATCGGCCATCACCCGAACACCCAGCTGTTCGACGGCCAACTGGCGATGCACAACGGCTACCTGGAGATCCGCTCCGGTCTGGGCGGCGCCGCCACCGAGACCTCGGTGCCGGGCGTGTTCGCCGCTGGCGACGTCGCCGACCAGCACTACCGCCAGGCGATCACCTCGGCCGGCTTCGGCTGCATGGCCGCGCTGGACGCCGAGCGCTATCTGGACAAGGGTGCCTGAGTCCGCGCACGCCTTGAACTGCCGGCGTCAGGCCGGCAGCGGCCGTGCGCCCGCGCGCGCGGCCGATGACGCCGGCGGCCGCTGCGCCGCCTTCCACCGCGAGCAGCGCCGGCGATGAGCCGGATCCGCTGGCTGCACCAGCTCGATACGGTCGCCGCCGCCGACTGGGACGCCCTGCACGACGGTCGCAATCCCTTCATCGCCCACGCCTTCCTGGCCGGCCTGGAACAGCACGGCTGCCTGCGCCCGGACTGGGGCTGGAGCCCGCTGCATCTCACCGTGTGGGACGGCGAGACGCTGGTCGCGGCGGCGCCCGGCTACGTCAAAAGCAACTCGCACGGCGAATTCGTGTTCGACCATGCCTGGGCGCATGCCTATGCGCGCTACGGCCAGGACTACTTCCCAAAGTGGCTGTGCGCGGTGCCCTACTCGCCGGTGACCGGGCCGCGGCTGCTCGCCCGCGACCTGGCGGCGCAGCAGGAACTGCTCGCGGCCATGCAGGCGCTGACCGAGCGCACCGGCCTGTCCTCGGCCCACGTCAATTTCCACCGCGCCGACGAGGACGCCGCATTCGGCGCCGACTGGCTGGAACGCAACGACGTGCAGTACCAGTGGCACAACGACGCCGGGTGGACCGGCTTCGACGATTACCTGGGCGCGATGGACCACAAGCACCGCAAGAACATCCGCCAGGAGCGGGCCAAGGTGCAGCGCGCCGGCATCGGCTTCCGCGTGCTGCACGGCGACGAGGCCAGCGCCGCCGACCTGCAGGCGATGCACGGCTTCTATCTGCGCACCTTCGACGACTACGGCAATTCGCCGGCGTTGACCCTGGACTTCTTCTCGCATCTTGCGCGCACGATGCCGCGCAACCTCTTGATCTTCCTCGCCATCCATGACGGCACGCCGGTGGCCGGCGCGTTCTGCCTGCGCGGCGGCGACACCTTGTACGGCCGCTATTGGGGCGGCGAGCCCCTGCCCGGCCTGCACTTCGAGACCTGCTACTACCAGGGCATCGAGTACTGCCTGCGCGAGGGCCTGACCCGCTTCGAGCCGGGCGCGCAGGGCCAGCACAAGATCGCCCGCGGCTTCCTGCCGCGGCTGGTACGCAGCCGCCACTGGATCGCCGACCCGGGCTTCCGCGTGCCGTTGGCCGAGTGGTGCGCGCAGGAGCGCGCCGAGGTGCGCCAGCACGCGGCGGCGCTGCAGCGCCACTCGCCGTTCCGCCACGACGCCTGAGGCATCGGCTACGCTGCCGGCGATGCGTCGTCTCCCTGTCCTGCTCGCGGCCGATCCTGCCGCCCCGTTCCCGCCGCCGTCCAGCGCCCTGCGCGAGCCGGACGGCCTGCTCGCGGTCGGCGGCGACCTGTCGCCGACGCGCCTGCTCGCGGCCTACGCCCAGGGCATCTTCCCCTGGTACTCCGACGGCGAGCCGATCCTGTGGTGGAGTCCGGACCCGCGCACCGTGTTCCGCAGCGACGGCGTACGCCTGTCCTCGCGCTTCCGGCGCAGCCTGCGCCACTGTCCGTGGACCGTGCGCGCCGACACCGCCTTCGCCCAGGTCATCGATGCCTGCGCGCAACTCCCCCGCCGCGGCCAGGACGGCACCTGGATCACCGCGCCGATGCGCGACGCCTATCTGGCCCTGCACCAGGCTGGCCACGCGCATTCGGTGGAAGTGTTCGACGGCGACGAGCTGGTCGGCGGCATCTATGGGGTGGCGCGCGGGCGCATGTTCTTCGGCGAGAGCATGTTCAGTGCGCGCAGCGGCGGCTCCAAGGTGGCGCTGGCGGCACTGGCGCGGCGCCTGCACGGCTGGGGCTGGCCGCTGATCGACGCGCAGGTGGAGAACGACCACCTGCTCAGCCTGGGCGCCGAGCGCTGGCCGCGTACGCGGTTCCTGGACACCATCGCGCCGCTGGTGGCGGCGACTGCCGAGACCGCGCCGTGGACGCTGCGCTTCGGCACCCTGGCGGCCGCGGAACTGGCCCAGGGCTGAGCGGGATTAACGCAAACTTTGCATGGCGCGGCCCAGGCGAGTAAAATCCTCGCTCTTCAGGCCTTTGGCCGTTCCGAATCGCACAGGATTACATGTCGAAAGACGACTCCATCGAATTCGAAGGCACCGTCAGCGAGACGTTGCCCAATACCACGTTCCGGGTCAAGCTGGAAAACGGGCACGAAATCATCGCCCACATCTCCGGCCGCATGCGCAAGAACTACATCCGCATCCTGACCGGCGACCGGGTGAAGGTCGAAATGACCCCGTACGACCTGACCAAGGGTCGCATCACCTACCGCATGAAGTAATCCGCCCCGGGCGGACATGAAGAAGGCGGCCACTGGCCGCCTTTCGCGTCTGCAACGATGGAACGACGGTGACCTCGCCAGGCGGCTGCAGCCTCTGCAGCCGCCTTTCGTCGTGCCCGTCGCCCGGTCCGGCCTCAGTCCACCGTGGCCGGCAGCAGGCGCTCCGGCTCGGCCTGGGTATCGACCACCAGCTCGCCGTCGCGCACGTCGATGGTCACGCGGCCGCCGTTGACCAGCTTGCCGAACAGCAGTTCGTCGGCCAGCGGGCGCTTGACCTTGTCCTGGATTACCCGTGCCATCGGCCGCGCGCCCATCAGCGGGTCGAAGCCGTGCTGGGCCAGCCAGTCGCGCGCGGTCGGGGTCGCCGACAGCGACACGTGCTTCTCCTGCAGCAGCATCTCCAGCTCGATCACGAACTTGTCGACCACGCGCAGGATGTGGCTGAAGGCCAGCGGCTGGAACTGCACCACCGCGTCCAGGCGGTTGCGGAACTCCGGGGTGAAACTGCGGCGGATGATCTCCATCGCATCGGTGGAATGGTCCTGCTGGGTGAAGCCGATCGAGCGCCGCGAGGCCTGGGTGGCGCCGGCATTGGTGGTCATCACCAGGATCACGTTCTTGAAGTTGGCCTCGCGCCCGTTGGTGTCGGTGAGCACGCCGCGGTCCATGACCTGCAACAGGATGTTGAAGATGTCCGGATGCGCCTTCTCCACCTCGTCCAGCAACAGCACGCAGTGCGGGGTCTTGACGATCTTCTCGGTCAACAGGCCGCCCTGGTCGAAGCCGACGTAGCCCGGGGGCGCACCGATCAGGCGGCTGATCGAATGCGGCTCCATGTACTCGGACATGTCGAAGCGCACCAGCTCGATGCCCAGTTGCAGCGCCAGCTGCTTGGTGACCTCGGTCTTGCCCACGCCGGTGGGGCCGGCGAACAGGAAGTTGCCGATCGGCTTTTCCGGGTTGGCCAGGCCCGAGCGCGCCAGCTTGATCGACGAGGCCAGCGTCTCGATCGCCGGATCCTGGCCGAAGATCACCATCTTCAGGTTGCGCTCCAAGTGCTGCAGCACGTCCTTGTCGGTGGCGCTGACCTGCTTGGCCGGGATCCGCGCCATCTTGGCGACGATGGTCTCGATCTCCTCGATGTCGATCAGTTCCTTGCGCTGGCCTTCCGGCAGCAGCCGCTGGCGCGCGCCGGCCTCGTCGATCACGTCGATCGCCTTGTCCGGCAGCAACCGGTCGCCGATGTGCTTGACCGACAGGTCCACCGCCGCCTGCAGCGCGTCGTCGGCGTAAGTCACGCCGTGGTGCGCCTCGTACTTGGGCTTGAGGCCCTGCAGGATCTCGAAGGTCTCGCCCACGGTCGGCTCGACGATGTCGATCTTCTGGAAGCGCCGCGCCAGGGCGCGGTCCTTTTCGAAGATGCCGCGGTACTCCTGGAACGTGGTCGAGCCGATGCAGCGCAGCTCGCCCGAGGACAGCGCCGGCTTGATCAGGTTGGACGCGTCCATGGTGCCGCCGGAGGCGGAACCGGCGCCGATGATGGTGTGGATCTCGTCGATGAACAGCACCGCGTTGGGCACCTTCTTCAGCGAGGTCAGCACGCCCTTCAGGCGCTTCTCGAAGTCGCCGCGGTATTTGGTGCCGGCGACCAGCGCGCCCAGGTCGAGCGAGAAGATCACCGCGTCGGCCAGCACCTCAGGCACCGTGCCCTCGACGATGCGCTTGGCCAGGCCCTCGGCGATGGCGGTCTTGCCGACACCGGCCTCGCCCACGTACAGCGGGTTGTTCTTGCGGCGGCGGCACAGCACCTGGATGGTGCGCTCGATCTCGTCGGCGCGGCCCACCAGCGGATCGATGCGGCCATTGCGGGCCTGCTCGTTCAGATTGGTGGCGTACTCGGCCAGTGCGTCGCCCTTGGGCTCGCCCTCGCCCGCCTCGCCCTTGGGCTCGCCGTCGGACGGCGCGGCGTGCTCGCCGTCCTCACCCATCTTGGCGATGCCATGGGACAGGTAGTTGACGATGTCCAGGCGGGTGATGTCCTGCTGGTTCAGGAAGTACACCGCGTGCGAATCCTTCTCGCCGAAGATCGCCACCAGCACGTTGGCGCCGCTGACTTCCTTCTTGCCCGAGGACTGCACGTGGTAGACCGCCCGCTGCAGCACCCGCTGGAAGCCCAGGGTGGGCTGGGTGTCGCGGCCATCGTCGTCGGCCAGGCGCGCCACCGAGGCTTCGATGGCCTGTTCCAGGTCGCCGCGCAGGCGGTCGACGTCGGCGCCGCAGGCCTTGAGCACGGCCTGGGCGGAGGGATTGTCGAGCAATGCCAACAGCAGGTGCTCCACCGTCATGAACTCATGACGGGCTTCCCGGGCGCGCTTGTAGCACTGGCCGATGGTCTGCTCGAGATCTTTGCTGAACATGGTGTACTCCGACGTCTGTTGCCGACAATATGTGGCTTGAGTTGCGAATTTCCACAACCCTATCGGATCAGTGTGTTCACACCGCGTTAGTCCGGGCAAACCGGTGACCGACGCCTCCCACTATCAGGCTTTTTCCATCGTGCACAACAGGGGATGCTGGTTCATCCGCGAGAACTCGTTCACCTGAGCCACCTTGGATTCAGCCACCTCGCGGGTATAGACCCCGCACACCCCGCGGCCGCGGGTATGCACGTGCAGCATCACCTGGGTGGCGCGCTCCAGGTCCAGGGAGAAGAACTGCTGCAGCACGGTCACCACGAAGTCCATCGGGGTGTAGTCGTCGTTCAGCAGCAGCACCTGATACATGGGCGGGCGGGCGACTTCCGGCTTGCCGGTCTCCACCATGACGCCATGATCGTGCTCGGGGGAATTCTTGCGGGGCATCCGCCCATTATATACGGGGGCCGCCGGCCAGGATTGGACGATCGCCGGCCCTGCCCGCACAATTCCCCTCCTTTCGATGGCGCTCCGCATGCATTCGACGATGTTCCCCAAGCTTCCGCTGCTCGCCGCGCTGCTCGCCGCCGCCCTGCCGGCCGCCGCCGAGACGCCGGATGCGGCGCTGGGCAAGCGCCTGCAGGCGCTGGGCTACGACGTGCAGGCGGACGAGGACGGCGACTATCAGGTGCTGTTCGGCCTGCGCGACCACGGGCAGGAGCGCAAGCAGCTGACCTATGTGCGCTCGCCAGTGGAGACCTTCGGCAGCTACCGCATCCGCGAGGTGTGGTCGCCGGCCTACCAGGCGCAGGGCGACAGCCTGCCCGCCAAGGTCGCCAACCGGCTGCTGGAGGATGCGCAGTCGGACATCCTCGGCGGCTGGGTGCGCCAGGGCGGCACCGCGGTGTTCGTGGTCAAGATCCCCGCCGATGCCGACGATGCGGCGCTGCGCGAAGCACTGGAGGCGGCCGCGCGTGGCGCCGACGCGATGGACGCCGAACTGAACGGCGGCAAGGATCTGTTCTGATGACGGCGGCCGCGGAACCCTGGCAGCCGGACGTGACCGTGGCCACGGTGGTGGTGCGCGACGGACGCCTGCTGCAGGTCGAGGAAGCCATCGCCGGTGCGCTGGTGTTGAACCAGCCGGCCGGCCACCTGGAGCCGGACGAGAGCCTGATCGAGGCCGCGGTGCGCGAGACGCTGGAGGAAACCGGCTGGCAGGTGCAGCCGACCGCGTTCATCGGCGCCTACCAGTGGAAGGCCGACACCGGCCGCCACTACCTGCGCTTCGCCTTCGCCGCCGATCCGGTCGCGCACGATGCGCAGCGGCCGCTGGACACCGGCATCGTGCGCGCGCTGTGGATGACCCCGGCCGAACTGGAGGCCGAAGCGCCGCGCTGGCGCAGCCCGCTGGTGTGGCAGGTGGTGGCCGACTACCTGGCCGGGCGCCGCTACCCGCTGGATCTGCTGCGGCAGGTGGCATGAGCGGCGCAGCGGTCATGGTCGGGGTCTCCGGCGGCGTGGATTCGTCGGTGGCGGCCTGGCAGCTGGTCCAGCAGGGCGCGGCGGTGTCCGGCCTGTTCATGCAGAACTGGGCCGACGACGGCAGCGGCGACTGCCGCGCCGACGACGACCGCCGCGATGCGGTGGCGGTGTGCGGGCGACTGGGCATCCCCTTCCATTTCCGCGACTTTTCGCAGGAGTACTGGCAAGGCGTGTTCGCGCACTTCCTGGCCGAATATGCCGCCGGGCGCACGCCCAACCCGGACGTGCTGTGCAACCGCGAGGTCAAGTTCAAGCATTTCCTGGACGCGGCGCGCGAGCTCGGCGCCGAGCGCATCGCCACCGGCCACTACGCGCGGGTGGACAGCCTCGGCGGTCGCTGGCGGCTGCTGCGCGGGCTGGACCGCAACAAGGACCAGAGCTACTTCCTGCACCAGCTGGGCCAGGCGCAACTGGCCGCGACCCTGTTCCCGGTCGGCGAACTGCCCAAGGAACAGGTGCGCCGCATCGCCCGCGAAGCCGGCCTGCCGACCCACGCCAAGAAGGATTCCACCGGCATCTGCTTCATCGGCGAACGCGATTTCCGCGAATTTCTCGGTCGCTACCTGCCGGCGCGGCGCGGCGAGATCCGCGACCCGCACGAGCAGGTCGTGGCCGAGCATCCGGGGGTGTTCTATTTCACCCTGGGTCAGCGCGAGGGCCTGAACATCGGCGGGGTACGCGGCCGCGCCGCGGCGCCGTGGTACGTGGTCGGCAAGGACGTCGCCCGCAACGTGCTGTACGTCGACCAGGACCGCGACAGCCCCTACCTGATGGCCAACGGGCTGCAGTCCGAGGCCGCCCACTGGATCGCCGGTGCGCCGCCGGCACGGCGCTTCGAGTGCACCGCGCAGACCCGCTACCGCCAGGCCGACGAGCCCTGCACGGTCGAGGTCGGCGACGACGGCACCCTCTCGGTCCGCTTCGCGCGCCCGCAGCGCGCCGTCACCCCCGGGCAGTCGCTGGTGCTGTACCAGGGCGAGGAATGCCTGGGCGGCGCCGTGATCGCCACCACCGATGCCCCGCTGGAGCGCCGCCTGGCGCAGCAGGCCCCCGCCGTACACGAGGACCCGATTCGATGACCGATTCCATGGACGCGCGCATGCTGGCGCTGGCGGGCATGGTCCAGGCCCTGCAGCAGGTGCGGCGCATCGCCGAGACCGGCCAGTCCGAGGCGTCGCTGGTGCGTACCCTGCTCGACAGCGTGTTCCGCATCGACGCGCCCAGCCCCGAAGCGGTCTATGGCCGCCGCGCCGACCTCGCGCCGGGCCTGCGCCTGCTGCACAACTACTTCCGCAACCAGGGCCAGGACGAGGTGCTGCCGCGGCTGGCGCTGGCGGTGATCCAGCTGGAACGGCGCTTCGCCGGCGATGCCGAGACCGACGCCAAGGTCGATGCCGGCCTGGCCCGGATCGCGCCGCTACTGGAGCGCCATGCCGACAGCACCCACCCCGAGGTGATCGCGGCGTTGGGCCAGCTCTACGCCGACACCATCAGCCACCTGCGCCCGCGGGTGATGGTGCAGGGCAACCCGCATTACCTGGGTCAGGCCGGGGTGGTGGCGGAGATCCGCGCACTGCTGCTGGCGGCGGTGCGTTCGGCGGTGCTGTGGCGGCAGATGGGCGGCAGCCTGTGGGATTTCCTGCTGGCCAAGCGGCGCATGCGCGAAACCGTGGACCGCGCCTTGCGCTGAGTCCCCGGGGTGCCGGCGCCGGGCCGGCAGCGCGCCGCCCGCGGTGGTTCTGCGACGCGGATCGTACGAATGTCGGCAGGTTTCGATGATCCGCGCACCGCGTTGCTAAAGACCCGGGGGGGGCGGCCGATACAGCAATCGTGAATCTGCCGAGAACTTCCATGTACTCACGCCTCCTGATCCGTCTGGCCGCCCCGCTCGCCCTGACGCTGCTGTTCCCCATCGCCGCCGGCTTCGATTGGCCGGCCCCGGTCCGTTGGGCCATCCTCACCACCATGACGCTGAGCTGGCTCGGTTTCGCCGGCTGGACCGCGTACAGCCAAAGCCGGCGCTCGCCGGAGCAGGCCAAGGTCATGCGCGAGCAGGACCACCTGCTGACCGAGCTGCGCAGCTTCGTAGGCAACGAGATCGAGGGCTCGCGCTCGGAGATCGAACGTGCCCGCGAACTGATCCGCCAGGCGGTCAGCGGCCTGGGTGGCAGCTTCGAGGCGATGAACCGCAAGTCGCGGCAGCAGAGCGTGGCGCTGGCCCGCATCGTCGACCGCGCCGGCGAAGACGGCGGCGCCGGGGTGGACGTGGCCCGCTTCGCCCAGCATGCCAGCCAGCGCATGGAGCAGCTGGTGGAGGCGCTGGAGCAGGTCAGCGGCCAGAGCAGCACCACGGTGCACTACATCGACGACATGTCCCAGCACCTGGACGGCATCTTCGCCCTGCTGGAGGACGTCAAGTCGATCGCCGACCAGACCAATCTGCTGGCGCTGAACGCGGCGATCGAAGCGGCGCGCGCCGGCGAGGCGGGCCGCGGCTTCGCGGTGGTGGCCGACGAGGTGCGCAACCTGTCCGAGCGCTCGACCACCTTCAACGAGCAGATCCGCAAGCTGGCGCACAGCTCCAAGGACGCCATCGCCAAGGTCCGCGAGACGGTCTCGAACATGGCCTCCCGCGACATGGACCGCTCCCGCGAGGCGCGGGCCGAGGCCGCGGCGATGCTGGACAACGTGGCCGCGATCAACCACTCGCTGGGCGACGGCATGCGTGAGATCTCCGAGTGCGGCCGCGCCATCGACAGCAGCGTCGCCGAAGCGGTGCGCGCCCTGCAGTTCGAGGACATCGCCACCCAGGCCCTGGGCGGCGTGCACACCCACCTGGACCGCCTGACCGCGATCAACCGCGAGGCCGTGGCGCTGCAGGAACTGCTGCACCGCAATGGCGGCGTGTTCGACCACGAACTGCTCGACGCCCTGCAGCGGGTCGGCAACCGCCTGCGCGACATGCGCACCGAGTGGGAGCGTCCGCCGCACAAGCCGGTGGCGCAGCAGAGCATGGGTGCCGGCACGGTCGAGTTGTTCTAAGTCCGCCTTGTCGCGCTCCGCGCCATGAACCGACGAGTCCCCGGCCCCTGCCGGGGCTTGTCGTCTCTGCCCTTCCCGTCCGGCCCCGTCGATGTCGATGCATCTCCAGTCCCTGTCCCGAGTTGCGGCCATGTCCTGCGATGACAGCAGCGGCGCGCACGTGCCTGCGTCCGAGCCGGTGGTCGCACCCGGCATCCGGCCGGTGACCGCGCCGCGCCAGCCCGGCCACGCCCTGCGACGGCTGGAAACGCTGGCCCAGGCCGAACTGCGGCAGTTGCTGATCGCACGCGTACCGGCGCAGCAGGACGCGCGCATCGCCGACCCGGTCTGGGCCGGCCTGGCCTGGGACATGGGCCTCAACGGCAGCGCGGTCGCCGCTGCCGGCACGCCGGCGCCGCTGGTGCACTTTCCGCTGTACGACGGCGATTGAGTCGATCGCGGCGGTTGCGTTGGCATCGCGCGGTGCCTGATGTGGCCGCGCGTTCGGGGCGCCGCGCTAGAGAGTCACCCGGCCCCAATCTCTCGATTTTGCTTGCTGCAGGAGGCCGGGCAGCCCTTGCATTCTTCGCGGCTGCAGGAGCGGCTTCAGCCGCTAAAGGCGATACCGGAAATGCTCCTGTCGCGGCTGAAGCCGCTCTTGCGAGGCGACGGCTGGTTTCACTGAACCACGACAACAAGCAGCGATGCGCGATGCCATTCGGTCGCGAAACGCGAGCGACACGTGCCTGGCCGGCCGCCTGCAGTCGGGACTGAAGTCCCTCCCACAACGACTCCGATCAGATCGCGACATCGTTGCTGCAAAGGCGCATTCGGCGGCGAGCTACGACACATCGACCGACCGGCGTCGCATCCAGGCGCGTGCCTGAACCCTTCTCCCACCGGCCGTGGGCGAGCGTCACTGTGGGAGCGACTTCAGTCGCGACGCGCGATGCCGTCCGGCGCTTCGATGCGCCTGCAGTCGGGACTGAAGTCCCTCCCACAACGACTCCGACCAGATCGCGACATCGTTGCTGCAAAGGCGCATTCGGCGGCGAGCTACGACACATCGACCGACCGGCGTCGCATCCAGGCGCGCGCCTGAACCCTCCTCCCACCGGCCGTGGGCAAGCGTCACTGTGGGAGCGACTTCAGTCGCGACGCGTGATGCCGTCCGGCGCTTCGATGTGCCTGCAGTCGGGACTGAAGTCCCTCCCACAACGACTCCGACCAGATCGCGACATCGTTGCTGCAAAGGCACATTCGGCGGCGAGCAAGGTTCAGCTCGGATTCTCCAGCGAGAACAGGTCCGCCTGCTTGTCATAGGCGAAGTACTCGGCGTAGCGCGCCCAGCTGGTGACCGCCTGGACCGTCTCCGCCGCGTAGGCCTCGGACATGTGGTCTTCCAGTTCGTCGCGGAAGCGGCGCGCCGGTGCGTGATGCGCCGGGCGTTCGTCGAGCACGCGGCGGATGTGCGCGGCCAGCGGGACGTAGGTGGCCAGGTGCTGGGCGAACAGTTGCTTGCGCGCGTCGGTCCCGAGTTCGGCGAAGCGCTGCCCGGCCGGGGTCAGTTGCAGGTCGCCCTGTTCGAACACGGCGAAACGCAGCAGTTGCAGGGTCTCGGCGATTGGGAACAGTTCGTCCACTTCCAGCTGCAGGCCGGCCGCCAGCGGCGGCAGGTCGGCGCGGCCATGGTAGGGCTCGGCCGCCACCGCCTCGATCAGGCCGGCCAGCAGGTTGCTCGAGACGCGCGGCAACACCATGGCGATGCCGCTGCCCGGGAACACGCCCTCGCGGGTCTGCGGCCGCTGCGGGCTGGCGGTCATGCGCGCATAGATGTCGTCGACCAGGGCGCGGAACGCCGGCGCCAGGCGATTGCGCGGCTGCGGCAGGGTCACTTCGATCTCGCCGATCACCCGCCCCGGATTGGCGCCGAAGATCACGATGCGATCGCACATCAGCACCGCTTCTTCGATGTTATGGGTGACCATCAGGATCGATTCGATCGGCATGCGCCCTTCCGACCACAGGTCGAGCAGGTCGGTACGCAGGGTCTCGGCGGTCAGCACGTCCAGCGCCGAGAACGGTTCGTCCATCAGCAGCAGCTTCGGCCGCACCACCAGCGCCCGCGCCAGGCCCACACGCTGACGCATGCCGCCGGACAGTTCCTTCGGGTAGGCGCCCTCGTAGCCGTCCAGGCCGATCAGGTCGATCGCCGCCAGGGCGCGCCGGCGGCGCTCGTCGGCGGCCACGCCGCGCGCCTCCAGGCCCACTTCCACGTTCTGCAGCACGGTCAGCCATGGGAACAGGGCGAAGCTCTGGAACACCATGGCGATGTCGTCGGCGACCTGGCCCGGCGCGGCATCGCGGAAGGCGATGCTGCCGGCGCTGGGCTGCAGCAGCCCGGCGATGGCGCGCAGCAGGGTCGACTTGCCCGAGCCGGAACGGCCGAGCAGGCCGACGATCTGCCCCGAGTGCAAGGTCAGGTCGACGTCCTCCAGCACCACCAGCGGCGTCGCCCCGCCCTTGTCGTAGGTCTTGCGCACACCCTGCACGCGGACCAGCGGGGCGCGCTCGGGCACGCTTGCGGAATAGCTCATGGTCGGTCTCCAGGAATCAGTCGAAACGCAGGCGGCGTTCGGCGAAGACGTACAGACGTCGCCAGACCGCACGGTTGAAGAGGGTCACGAACAGCGACATCACCGCCACCCCGAGCAGCACCCGCGGGCCGTCGCCGGCGGCGGTGGCGCGGGCGATGTAGGCACCGAGGCCGTAGGCCTGCACCTGGGTGTGGCCCCAGCTGGCCAGTTCGGCCACGATGCTGGCGTTCCAGGAACCGCCCGACGCGGTCAACGCACCGGTGATGTAGTACGGGAAGATGCCGGGCAGGATCACCCGCCGCCACCAGGTCCACGAGCGCAGGTGGTAGATGGTTGCGGCCTCGCGCAGATCGGTGGGGAACGCGCTGGCGCCGGCGATCACGTTGAACAGGATGTACCACTGGGTGCCGAGGATCATCAGCGGCGACAGCCAGATGTTGGGATCGGCGCCGGTGCTGACGATGGCCAGCACCGCGAACGGGAACAGCACGTTGGCCGGGAACGCGGCCAGGAACTGCGCCAGCGGCTGCACCCGCTGCGCCACCTTCGGGCGCAGCCCGATCCACACCCCGATCGGCACCCACACCACGCTGGCCAGGGCGATCAGCACCACCACCCGCAGCAGCGTGGCCAGGCCGCCGCCGAAGGCCTCGGCCAGGTCGTGCAGGCCCAGGTGGTGGCGGCCGTAGTCGTAGGCGAACCAGGCCGCGGCCGCACCGGCCAGGGCCAGCGCCGCACTCCACAGCCGGTCGCCCCACACTCCGCTGCGGCCCGGTGCGCGCGGCGCCGCCACGGGCTGCGGCTGCTGCCGCGGCGCCCAGCGCACCAGCATGGCGCGCTGCCAGACCCAGGCCAGCGGTGCGACCAGGCGCTTGGCCAGGCGCGTGCGCCGCAGCAGGTCGTACAGCCACGACTGCGGCTTGTCCTGCGAGGCGGTGAGTTCGGCGCGGAACTTGTCCGACCAGGCCACGATCGGGCGGAACAGCAACTGGTCGTACAGGGCGATCAGCACCGCCATCGCCACCACCGCCCAGCCGACCGCGGCGAAGTTGCGCTGCGCGATCGCCAGCGCCAGGTACGAGCCGATGCCGGGCAATTCCAGGGTGTGGTCGCCGACGCTGATCGCCTCGGAAGCGACCACGAAGAACCAGCCGCCGGACATGGACATCATCATGTTCCAGATCAGCGAGGGCGTGGCGTACGGCGCCTCCAGCCGCCAGAAACGCTGCCAGGCGCTGAGCCCGAAACCGCGCGACACCTCGTCCAGGTCGCGCGGCACGTTGCGCAGCGACTGGTAGAACGAGAACGCCATGTTCCAGGCCTGGCTGGTGAAGATGGCGAAGATCGAAGCCAGTTCGGCGCCGATCTGCCGGCCGGGGAACAGGCCCAGGAAGAAGGTCACGGTGAAGGTAAGGAAGCCCAGCACCGGCACCGACTGCAGGATGTCCAGCGCCGGCACGATCACCCGCTCGGCGCGCCGGCTCTTGGCGGCCAGGGTCGCCACCACGAAGGTGAACACCAGCGAGGCGGCCATCGCCGCGAACATGCGCAAGGTGGTGCGCAGGCCGTATTCGGGGAGCTGCCACAGGTCCAGCGACACCGCGGCGGTGCCGGCCGGCGGCAGCGGCGCGCGCATGTCGGATGCGCCGTGCAGCAGCAACGCACCCAGGCCCAGCAGCAGCGCGAACACCGCAAGATCGTGCAGGTTGGGCAGCACGCCGGGGCGTGCGGCGAGCTGTCCGGGCGCGGAGCGGTCGCGGGCGAATGGCAGCATGGGAAGATCCGGCAGGAGCGGCAGCGAACGCCGCAGGAAAAAGGACGCTGGCGCGGGTCGCGAAGCGGACCGCCCAGTGTGACCGGGGAAGATGTACGCCGTGCGTCAGCCGCTGCCGGCCGCGCGGGTGTCCCCAGACAATGCGGTGCACGCACGCCGTCGCCACACGACGCAACCGCGCAGCGACGGACGGCTCAGGGAGGATGGCGATGGCAGGCGCATGGGCGGCTCCGACGATGGGCAACGCCAGGGGCTACGCTCGGAGTCCTCGCGGATCGGGCTTGCGCACTCTCGGAATCAAGGCCAGCACCGCGCGGGGCTGGCGAACGATCCCGTCCTGAGCGGACGGGACCCATCTGGGACGACCCAGACCGTGGCGGTCCTGTCAGCTCTGTCGCTGCAGCGTCGGTCTAGGATGACTGTCCAAGGAAGGTGGCCTCTGGCCGGAAAACGGTGGGCGCGCGCAGTATAGCCAGCTGCTGCGTCGCCGCAAGCCCGTGCGGCGCACGCGGCGCCGCACATTCACTGCGCAGCCAGCACCAGCCGCGGGTGTGTGGCCGGCGCCACCTGCTGGCGCGCGCGCAACCAGGCGGCCAGCTCGCGTGGCGGCAGCGGCCGCGCGTGCAGATAGCCCTGGATCTCGTCGCAGCCCTGCTCGCGCAGCAAGGCCTCTTCCTGCACGGTTTCCACGCCCTCGGCCACCACCTGCATGCCCAGCGCGTGGCCGAGCTGCACGATCGCCTGGGTGACCTTGGCGGTGCCGCTGTCGTGCAGCATGTCCTGCACGAAGCTGCGGTCGATCTTCAGGCGCTGCACCGGGAAGCGATTGAGGTAATGCAGGTTGGAGAAGCCGGTGCCGAAGTCGTCGACCGCCAGCAGCACGCCTTCCTGCTCGAACAGTTCGAAGCAGCGGCGCAGCGATTCGCTGTCGCGGATCAGCGCCGACTCGGTCAGCTCCAGCTCCAGCCGCTTCGGCGACCAGCCATTGCGCTGGCACAACTCGATGACCCGTTCGGCGAAGCCGCGGTCGCGCAACTGCATCGCCGAGACGTTCACCGAGACCCGGTCGAAGCTCAGCCCCGCCGCATCCCAGGCCGCGGCCTGGCGGCAGGCCTCGCCGATCACCCAGTCGCCCAGGCGCACGATCTCGCCGCATTCCTCGGCGATCGGAATGAACTCGGCCGGGTTGCAATGGCCGTGGCCGGGGCGATGCCAGCGCAGCAGCGCTTCCACCGCCGGCGCGCGCTCGCCCGCCGCGTGCACCAGCGGCTGGTACACCAGCGAGAACTCCTCGCGGTCCAGCGCGCCATGCAGCGCATGCTCGATCTCCAGGCGCCGCTGCGCGCGCAGCAGCACGTCCTGGCTGTAGTAATGGCAGGTGTTGCGTCCGGACTCCTTGGCCGCGTACATCGCCGCGTCGGCGGCGCGCAGCAGACCGTCGAAGTCCTGGCGCCCCTCCTCCATCAGCGCGATGCCGATGCTGGCGCCGATCTTGATCACGTTCTCGCCGCTGTGCAGCGGCTCGGCCAGCGCCGCGATCAGCTTGCGCGCCACGTGCCCGGCATCGCCCGGCTCGGCCAGGTCGCGCAGCACCACCACGAACTCGTCGCCGCTGAAACGGCCGAACAGGTCGCTGGTGCGCAGCTGCTGGTGCATGCGGGTGGCCGCCAGCTTCAGTAGCGCGTCGCCGGTGGCGTGGCCGAAGGAATCGTTGATGCTCTTGAAGCCGTCCAGGTCGACGAACAGCATCGCCAGCGTGGTGCCGCGCTCCACCGCCTCGTGCATCGCCTTCTCGGCCTGCTCGCGCAGCAGCTGCCGGTTCGGCAGGCCGGTCAGCAGGTCGTAGTGGGCCAGCAGCTCGATGCGCTCGCTGGCCTCGCGTTCGCGGGTGATGTCGCGGAACAGCACCACGAAGCGCGGCGGCAGGCCGTCGCGTTCGTCCAGCTCGATCAGCACCTGCACCCAGATGCGCTGCCCGGACGGGCGGTGGAAGCACAGATCCAGTTGCTCCGGCAGGCCGCCCTCGGTGATGCGCACCAGCGCCGACTCGAACGCATCGCGCGAGTCCTGGGTGTACAAGGCCAGCGCGTGATCCAGATCGATGGCCTCCTTGCGCAGGCCATGGATGCGGTAGCACTCCTCGGTCCACTGCATGCGCCGGGTGCCGACCTCGATCTCGCAGCCGCCGATCTTGCCCAGCGCCGAGACGCGGTTGAGCAGCTCGGTGCGCCAGCGGATCAGGGCGTCGGTCTGGCGCTGCTCGGTGATGTTCTGCACCTGGCCGAGCACGCGCTGGATGCGGCCGTCGGCCTCCACCTGCGGCTGCGCCCACACCCGCAGGTGCAGCGGCGACTCGCTGCCACACACCAGCTCGACCTCGAAGTTGGCCGGCTTGGCCTCGCGGGCCATGCGCCGCCACACCGAGATCAGCTGCGCCATCGAATCGCGGCTGAGCAGGCGCAGCCACCCGCGGCTGCTCGGCGCCTGCTGTTCGTCCAGCCCGGTGACGCGCAGGAATTCGCGCGAGCACCACACCCGGTCGCGCAGCGGATCCCAGGACCAGCTGCCCATGCGGGTCATGCGCTGCGCCTCGCGCAGCAGGGTCTGCTGGTCGCGCAGGCGCTGCTCGAGCAGCTTCTGCTCGTGGATGTCGGTGTGCGTGCCGATCATGCGCAGCGGACTGCCGTCGGCGGTGCGCGCGACGATGCGGCCGCGGTCCAGGATCCAGTGCCACTGCCCGTCCTGCCGGCGCAGGCGGAACTCGCACATATAGGTTTCGGTGCGCCCCTCGAAATGCGCGCGGATCGCCTGGCGCAGGCGCTCCTGGTCGTCGCCGTGGACCAGCGGCAGCAACGCGTTCAGGCCGTCGGCCGGAGCATCGCCAGCGTAGCCGAGCATCCGCTTCCAGCGCTCGGAGCGGAAGATGGTGTCGCTGGGGATGTCCCAGTCCCACAGCCCGTGCTCGGCGCTGTCCAGGGCGATCTCCCAGCGGGTGGCGCCGTCGCTGCCGACCGGTTCGGGCACGCTGAGGGTGTAGGCCAGCAGGCCGCCGCTGTCGTCGCGCACCGCGCGCAGCCAGCCGTCCAGGCGTCGCCCGGCGGTGCCGGGCAAGGCGCAGGCCAGCATGGTCTCGCCGCCGAACAGGCGCTCGCGGGCCGCACGCAACAACTCGGCGTACGCCTCCACGGTGCGCGGCAGCTCCAGTGCCTGCGCTGCCCGGTTCGCCGCCAGCGGCCTGCCGTCGGCGTCCAACAGGACGAGCGCCGAGGTGAGCGGGTGCTGCAGCAAGCTTGCGATGACGCCTTGATCCACGCCGAGATGCTCCGTTTCGCCGCCCTGAAGGCCAGCGGTCGAAGGTGATAACGGCACCCGGCGGCATTAATTGAGCGCCCGCACCGCCCGACCATGGGCCGCGGCGGCCGTCAGCGGCTAAGATGTCCGCCGGACACGGACCACCGCAGCAGGCTGCCGGGGCATGCAACCACAACGCGACAGCTCCCTGCCCCATCAGGCGACCTCCGGCATGCGCCTGGCGCAGCGCCTGGACCGCGGCATCTGGCGGGTGGTGCTGCTGTACGTGCTGCTGGGACTGGCGCTGTCGATCGGCAGCGACCTGGTTTTGGCGCATTTCGTAGACGATCCCCGCACGTTGATCGTCCTGCAGTTGGTCAACGACGCCCTGTTCCTGACCCTGACTGCAATCGCCCTGTACTACCTGCTGCGCCCGCTGGTGCGCGCCGCCGTGCAGGCGCACACCCGGCTGGCGCTGTCGGAGGCCGGCTACCGGCAGATGTTCCACGCCAATCCCAGCCCGATGCTGGTCTACGACCTGGAAAGCCTGCGCATCCTCGACGTGAACCCCGCCGCGGTCGCCTTCTTCGGCTGGTCGCACGACGAGTTCGTCGGACTGGAATTGGCGCGGCTGTGGCCGCCCAGCGCCAGCGCCCGCCTGGCCGAGGTGATCGAGACGATCCGGCAGACCCCGTCCAAGACCTGCGTGGTGGCCGAGCCGCTGCGCCTGCGCGACGGCACCCAGTGCATGGCCGAGGCGCGCAGCACCAGCCTGGACTACCACGGCCGGCAGGCGCGGCTGGTTGTCATCAGCGACCGCAGCGCCGAGTACGACGCGCAGCGCCGCCGCGATCAGGCCCTGCAGCATCTGCAGGAAGCGCAGTCGATCGCGCGGCTGGGCTCCTGGCAACTGGACCGGGCCAGCGGCCTGGGCAGTTACTCCGAGCAGGTCTACCGGATGCTCGGCCGGCGCGTGCCGGACCAGCCGCGCCAGCACCGCCTGGAAGAGCTGCTGGTGCCGCCCGACGTGGCCTCGCAGACGCGCATCCAGCGGGTGATCGAGGACCTGTGCGGCAGCGCGCCGCTGCAACTGGACATGCTGCTGCCGGTGCTGGCCGCCGACGGCCAGGCGCGCATGCTGCATCTGCGCGCCGAATCGTCCAGCGACGACGCAGGCGGCGCCTGCGTGCACGGCACCCTGCAGGACGTGACCGAGCACGAGCGCTCGCGGCGCCTGCTGCACGAGCGCGAGGAGCAGTTCCGCGAACTGGTGCGGGTGCTGCCGGACGGCGTGGCGATCCTGCACCAGGAACACGTGCTGTACGCCAACGCCGCCTGCGCCGGGCAGTTCGGCTTCGAGGGCGAGAACCTGCTCGGCGAGCCGCTGCAGGGCCTGGTCGACAGCGCCGACCTGGCGCTGGTACGGCAACGGATGGGCGCGGCCGGGGCCAAGGGCGAACGCGGCGCCACCGCACGCATGTGCCGCCGCGACGGCTCGCTGTTCCATGCCGGGCTGTCGTTCGGCAACGTCCGCTACAGCGGCCGCGACTGCAAGCTGCTGATCGTGCGCGACCTCAGCGAACCGGAGCGCATGCGCGATGCGCTGGCGCAGAGCAACCGCGAACTGCAGGCGATGGCCCGACGCCTGTTCTCGCTGCAGGAAGACGAGCGCCGCGCGATCTCGCGCGACCTGCACGACGACATCGGCCAGGCGATCACCGCGATGAAGCTGTCGGCGCACGCGGCGCTGGACGAGACCGACGCCGAGCGCCGCCGCGAGGACCTCAGCGAGATCGTGAGCCTTGCCGACAGCAGCATCACCAAGCTGCGCAACCTCTCCACGCTGCTGCGGCCGCCGCAGCTGGACGCGCTGGGCCTGGAAGCGGCGCTGCGCTGGCAGGCCGGCATGCTGTTCCGCGCGTCGCCGGTGCGCCTGCACCTGGACATCGCCACCCTGCCCGAGCGCCCCAGCGGCGAGGTCGAACAGGCCTGCTTCCGCATCGCCCAGGAGAGCCTGACCAACGTGCTGCGCCATGCCAGCGCCGGCGAGGTGCGGATGACCCTCGGCGACGAGGAACGCCAGCGCCTGCGCCTGGAAGTGGTCGACGATGGCGACGGTTTCGATCCGGCCGGGCCGCGCGGCCTGGGCCTGATCGTGATGCGCGAGCGCGCGCAGAGCGCCGGCGGTACCCTGCAGATCGACACCGCGCCCGGCGCCGGCACCCGGGTGACGCTGTGCCTGCCCTACACCACCGCGGCACCACCGTCGCCCCCGCCTGGAACCTGAGCCGATGTGGAATCCCGCCAGCGCCGTACCCGTGGACGACGAACTGCCGTCGCGCCTGGGTGCGGGCCATCCCGCCCTGACCGGCATGATCGCCGAGGCGCTCGCCGGCGGGCCGGGGGTGATGCTGCTGCACATCGACATCGACCACTTCGCCTCGATCAACGAGAACATGAGCCCGGAGGTCGGCGACCAGGCGCTGGCGCTGCTGGCGCACCGGCTGCAGGCGCACCTGCGCGGCCGCGGCCTGCTGTGGCGCCACGGCAGCGACGAACTGGTGATGGCGGTACCGCGCACCGCCGACGTGCCGCCGCCGGAAGCCTTCGCCGAGGAGATCCGGCAGCAGATCGAGCTGCCGCTGTCGGTGCTGCCGTACACCCTGTTCATGACCGGCAAGATCGGCGTGAGCCTGTGCCCGGAGCATTCCACGCGGTTATCGACCCTGCTCGACTTCGCCGAGGACGCGGTCTACCAGGCCGCGCGCGAAGGCGGCAACCTGGTGCGCCTGTACGCCGCCGACGGCCCGCCCAGCGCGCACAGCGAGAGCATCATCTCGCGGCAGATCGTCGACGCCATTCCCAACGGCGAGCTGCGCCTGCGCTACCAGCCGATGGTCAGCGCACGCGACGGCCGCGTGGTCGGCATGGAATCGCTGCTGCGCTGGCAGTCGCCGACCCTGGGCATCCTGGTGCCGGAGCGCTTCATGCGCACCGCCGAGCGCCTGGGCGTGATCGTGCAGATCGGCACCTGGGTGATGGAAGGCGCGCTGCGCCAGGCGCGGCTGTGGCGCGATCAGGGCTTCGACGACTTCACCATCGCGGTCAACGTCTCCACCCTGCAACTGCTGCGCCCGACCTTCTTCAACGAGGTGATGTCGGCGCTGCAGGCGGCCGGGGTGCCACCGCAGATGGTGGTGCTGGAGATCAACGAGAGCGCGTTGACCAACAACGTCAACTTCGTCCACGAGACCCTGGCTAATCTCTGCCGCGAAGGCATCAGCCTGAGCCTGGACAACTTCGGCACCGGCGACTCCAGCCTCAGCGCGCTGGTGCGCTACCCGGTGGACAAGCTGAAGATCGACCGCAGCTTCATCAAGAGCGCGCCGGCCGGCAACCGCGAGGCGGCGATCGCCCGCGCGATCATCGCCATGGGCCACCAGTTGGGCATGGTGGTGATCGCCAACGGCGTGGAATCGCAGGCGCAGCTGGGCTTCCTGCGCCGCAACGACTGCGACATCTTCCAGGGCTACCTGTTCGGCGAACCGATGTCGGCCGAAGCCGCCGGCATGGCCCTGCGCCGGCGCTACCTGCGCCCGGAATCGTTCACCGAGACCCGCCCGGACCGCACCCTGCTGCTGCTCGACGACGAAGAGAACGTGCTGCGCTCGCTGGTGCGGCTGTTCCGCCGCGACGGCTACCGCATCCTCGCCGCCGGCAACGTCCGCGACGCCTTCGACCTGCTCGCCACCAACGACGTGCAGGTGATCCTGTCCGACCAGCGCATGTCCGACATGAGCGGCACCGAATTCCTGGGCCGGGTGAAGATGCTCTACCCCGACACCATCCGCCTGGTCCTGTCCGGCTACACCGACCTGGCCACCGTTACCGACGCGATCAACCGCGGCGCGATCTACCGCTTCCTGACCAAGCCGTGGAACGACGACGAACTGCGCGAACACATCCGCCAGGCCTTCCGCACGCACGACGAACAGCGGCGGGATGCGGGGCCCTGAGGGCTGGGAATCGGGAACGGGGAATCGGGAATGGGAAAAGCCGCATCGCGGCTTTTCTTTTTTCAGGTCAGGTCATTGAGGCGACATCGGGTACACGGAAATCGAACAGAGTCAGCGCTCCCGCTTTTCCGATTCCCCATTCCCGATTCCCCATTCCCAGCTATTAGGGCTACCTAACAGGAATCGCGATCCGGAACGTCGAGCCTTGAACAGCGGCGGGATGCGGGGTCCTGAGGGCCGGGAATCGGGAACGGGGAATCGGGAATGGGAAAAGCCGCATTGCGGCTTTTCGTTTTTCAGGTCAGTTCATTGAAACGACATCGGGTGCGGAAAGCGGCAGCGGCAGCGCTCCCGCTGTTCCGATTCCCCATTCCCGACTCCCCATTCCCAGCTACTTGGGCTGCCTAACCGGAATCACGATCCGGAACGTCGAGCCCTCGCCCACGACGCTGCTGACGTCGATGCGGCCGTGGTGCTTGTTGACGATGCCGTAGGAGATCGACAGGCCCAGGCCGGTGCCGCTGCCGACCGGCTTGGTGGTGAAGAACGGGTCGAAGATGCGCTGCAGCAGGTCCGCCGCAATGCCGGCGCCGGAGTCCTTGAACTCGATCCACACCTCCTCGCCGTCCTGGCCGGTGCTGACCACGATGGTGCCGCGCTCGCCGATCGCCTGGCCGGCGTTGAGCAGCAGGTTCATGTACACCTGGTTGAGCTCGGACGGCAGGCACTCCACCAGCGGCAGATTGCCGTAGTGGCGCTCCAGGGTGACCTTGTACTTGAGCTCGTTCCAGATGATGTTGATCGTCGATTCCAGGCCCGAATGCAGGTCCACCAGCTTCCATGACTCCTCGCGGCCGGAATAGGAGAAGTCCTTCAGGTCGCGGACGATGCGGGTGACCCGCTCGATGCCTTCGCGCGATTCGGCCATCAGCTGCGGCAGGTCGCGGCTGATGAAGTCGATGTCGAAACGGTTGCGGATGTCGTCGATTTCCGGGATCAGCGCCTTCGGATCCGGCGCGCGCAGGGCGCGCTCGTAGGCCTCGATCAGGGTGAACAGGCTGCGCAGGTATTCCTGCAGGCTGCCCAGGTTGGAATGGACATAGCCGATCGGGTTGTTGATCTCGTGGGCGACGCCGGCGGCGAGCTGGCCGATCGAGGCCATCTTCTCCGACTGCAGCAGTTTTTCCTGGGCGCCGTTGAGGCGCAGGTAGGCCTGGCGCAGCTCGGCGTGGCGTTGCTGCAGTTCCTGCTCGTAGTCCTGCTGGCCTTCGATGCCCTGGATCAGCATCAGGTAATGGCCGCCGTCCGCGTCGGCGTGGAAGTACAGGTGCGCCAGCACCACGTGCTGTTCGGTCGGCAGGCTGCCGCTCCAGCGGCCACTGCTGCGCGCCTGCGACAGCGCGTCGCCCGGCAGCCACTGCGCCAGATGCGAGGCCAATGCGCCGGTGTCGGCGCTGGAGGAGAGATGGCGGCGCGCGGCGCTGTTGGCGAGCAGCAACTGGCCGTCGGCGCGGAACAGCACCACGCCTTCGTACAGCAGTTCGCTCAGGGCGAGCAGGTTCTCGCGTGCGGGCAGGACGAGCGGTGCGTTGGGATTGATTTCGGCGAAATTCACGACAGGCGGCGGGCGATCGATGGATGCCCAATATACGCCGTTGCCGCCGGCGGATGCGCGTCCCGCAGTGGGAGTGCGCCGCGGCTTAGGCGACCGCCAGCGGACGCTGGGAGAGCGGCGTGCTGGACTCGCCGTTGGCGTCGTAGGACGACGCGCTCTCGCTGCGGCCGAGGTGGCGCAGCGCCCAGTTGACCTCGCGTCGGCGCCGCGACAGCAGCGCGCCGTTGGCGCGATTGGCGTCAGCCAGCTCACGCAGCCGCAGTTCGGCCTCGGCGCCGGCGGGCACGTCGGCCTCCAGTGCGCGCAGTGCCGCCAGCTTGGCGCTGGTCGCCTGCATGAGGCCTTCCACGTTGTGATCCAACAACGCCTGGCGCTCGCCGGCGAGCGCGTCGCTGAGCTGCTGCAGGGGGTTGGTCACGGACATGTTCATGCGCCGAGTTGCCGATCCATGTCGATCATGCGGCTGGCGATCGCGTCGGGGTTGATCTTGTAGCTGCCGTTCTGCAGCGCCGAGCGCACCGCATCGACGCGGCTGCTGTCCACCGCCGGCGCGGCCGACAGTTGGCGCTGCAGGGTCTGCAGGCCGGACGCTTCGCCGGTCAGGCGCAGGCTATCGGTGGCTGCGGCCGCACCGACCGCACGCTCCTTGCCTTCCTCGGACGCGCCGGAGGCGGCCTTGGTCGAGACGGACGACGTGCGAAGGGTGGCCGGGCTCGGCAAACTCCCTTCAATTTTCTGGGTCATGACGGACATCCTGTTACGGGTTCGGTGTAGGTAACGGCACAGCGTCGGAGAACTTTAGCCGGATTCTTAGCGCGTCACTAAAACGTCGCCATTTTGTGACACAGTTCCCTGAACGATGCGCTTGGACGACAGGTTTTCGACGGTCACCCGCTCGTTTTCGCCCGCATCGCCCAGTGCACGCCCGGACATGCGCACTTCCAGGCCGCCGCTGCGTGCCACCAGCGCCACATTGTCGCCGCGCCGGACCAGCCGCGGCGCGACCAGGTCGGTGGCGGACAGCAGGGTGCCGGCCGGCAGGGTTCGCCGCACCACCTTGCCGATCGCCGCTTCCGGCTCGGTCATCGCGGCGCCGACGATACGCGCCGCGTCGCGTTTCTCGGGGACGATATCGGCCGCGCCGATGGTTTCTCCAGCGGACAGGCCGCGCGCCAGCACCAGCACATGCTGCATGCGCCGCACCTTGACCGGGACGAACAGCCGCCAGCCGGTCTCGCGCGGGCAACTCACCTCCACGGTCGTGGTGCCGGTCGGCTGCGCCTGCAGCGGCACCGGGCACAGCGGCACCCGCACCGAGGGGTCCAGTGTCGCTTCGGCATCGGCGTCGGCCCCGGCCAGCGACAGCGCCGCGGCACGGATCGACTCCACCGGCTGGAAGTCCGCAGCCCAGGCCGGCGTCGCCGCCAGCAGGACCAGCAATAGGATCGGGCGCATCGCCGTCTCTCTGGGAAAGGTCGCCGGCACCATGCAAAGGCCGTGCCGCAAACCGCACGACCGATCCGGACCGCGCCCTCAAGTTCCGCCGCGCAGGCGCCGATATGAACGCCATGAGTCATGACCTTCTCAACCGAATCGACCAGCGCACCCGCTTGGCGGGCCACAACCGGCTTGCCCTGCTGCTGTTCCGGCTGGGCGGTCGTCAGCTTTTTGGCGTGAACGTCTTCAAGGTGCAGGAAGTGCTGCGCCGGCCGGAGCTGTTCCAGGTGCCGGGGCTGCCGCTGCAATTCTCCGGCGTCGCCGACGTGCGCGGGCGCTCGGTGCCGGTGCTCGACCTGGGCCTGGCCATCGGCCATCCGGAGCGCGAGCCGAACGCGGACACCGCCCCAGGCTATCTGGTGGTGACCGAGTTCAACCGCTCGGTCCAGGGCTTCCTGGTCAGCGGCGTGGAACGCATCGTCAACATCGCGGTGGAGGACATCCATCCGCCGCCGGAACTGGGCGCCGAGTCCAGCTACCTGACCGCGGTGACCCGTTTCCAGGGCGAGTTGATCCAGGTGATCGACGTGGAAAGCGTGCTGGCCGACATCGCCCAGACCCGGGTCGAGGCCAACCTGGACCCGTCGCTGGCGCTCACCGGCCCGCAGCTGCAGGTGCTGGTGGTCGACGACTCGCGGGTGGCGCGGCAGCAGATCCGCAGCGTACTGGACCAGCTCGGGGTCGGCGCGACCCTGCTGTCGGACGGCCGCCAGGCCCTGGACCATCTCTTGCAGATCCACGCCGCCGGCGAGAATCCGGCCGAACGCTACGCCATGGTGATCTCGGACATCGAGATGCCGGCGATGGACGGCTACACGCTGACGACGGAAATCCGCCGTCACCCCGGGCTGGCCGGCCTGTACGTGCTGTTGCACACCTCGCTGTCGGGCGTGTTCAACAATGCGATGGTCGAGCGCGTGGGCGCCAATGCCTTCGTGGCCAAGTACAGCCCCAACGAGTTGGCCGAGTACGTGCTGACCCGGCTGCGGGTGGTCGCCGCGGCAGCGCAAGCGGCCGCCTGACCCGGGCGCCGCGTCTCGCTGCGTGGCCTGCCTGACGTTCTAATAGAGCGCGGGCGTCCCCCGCCTCCAGAGGCAACCCCCTGATCTCACGGGCCCCCGCGCCCGCCTTTGGCACGCGCCTTGCCTGTGGTTTCGGCAACGAACCGCGGGATCGTGCCATGTCCAATCCGATCACAGCCTACTTCGGCGTCCATGGCGACGCCCTGCCGCTGCGAGAGCAGCGCATGAAGCTGATCGCCAGCAACCTCAGCAACGTCGACACGCCCGGGTACAAGGCCCAGGACCTGGATTTCGACGCGGCGATGCGTGCCGCGCAGGGACAGCGCGAAGGCACCCAGCTCGCGGTCGACGACAGCCGCCACATCGCGGTCGGCGGCGATGGCCTGAATCCGTTTCAGATCACCCGGGCCGCCAGCCAGCCCAGCATGGACGGCAACACGGTGGATCCGGACGCCGAACGCGCCGCCTACGGCCGCGCCGCGCTGGAGTACCGCGCCTCGCTGAGCTTCCTCGAATCCAAGGTGCGCAGCATGCTCACCGCGATCACGGGCCAATAAGCATGAGCAACCTGCCGATCTTCGACGTCGCCGGCTCCGCGCTGCAGGCGCAGTCGGTGCGCATGAGCACCATCGCCAGCAACCTGTCCAACGCCGATTCGGTGGCCGGTTCGGCCGAGGCGGCCTACAAGCCGATCGAGCCGATCTTCCAGGCGGTGCGCAACCCGCACGACAGCAGCCTGACCTCGGTCAACGTCAAGGAAATCGCCCAGACCAACGCACCGCCGATCAAGCGCTACGAACCCGGCCATCCGCTTGCCGACGCCGAGGGCTACATCTATTCGCCCGATGTGGACCCGGTCTCGCAGATGGTCAACCTGATCTCCGCCTCGCGCAATTACCAGGCCGGCGTGGAGGTGCTCAACACCGCCAAGGAACTGGCGCTGGCCACTCTGACCATGGGCCGCTGATCCGCCCTCCTTCCGCCGCGTCACGTCCCAGGACCGCTTCCATGAGCAGCGTCACCACCTCCACCGACACCTATTCCAGCCTGGGCCTGAGCGCCTCGGCCAACACCAGCACCACCAAGAACAAGGCGCTGCAGCAGGCGGACTTCCTGAAGCTGATGACCGAGCAGCTGCAGCACCAGGATCCGCTCAAGCCGATGGACAACAGCCAGATGGTCGCGCAGATGGCGCAGCTGTCGACCGTGCAGGGCATCGGCGACCTCAACAAGACCGTCACCGCGCTGTCCTCGTCGATGAGCACCGACCAGGTGCTGCGCGGCGCCAACCTGATCGGCCACAAGGTGCTGGTGCCGTCGGCGACGCTGCCGCTGGGCGCCGAGGGCAGCACCGGCGGCCTGGTCGCGGCCAAGGCCGCCGGCGTGGTCGACGTCACCGTCAGCGACGCCACCGGCCAGCCGATCAAGAAGATCAGCCTCACCGCCGACAAGGCCGGCCAGCTCGATTTCGCCTGGGACGGCACCGACGCCAGCGGCAAGCGCATGCCGGCCGGCAGCTACAGCATCACCGCTGGGCAGACCGATGCCCAGGGCAACCAACTGTCCCTGTCCACCTACGTCCAGGCGCCGGTCGAGAGCGCCATCATCGGATCGGACGGCATCTATCTCGATCTGACCGGGCTCGGCACCACGCCGCTGACCAACGTCCTCCGCGTCAGCTAACGCCACGCCGACATCCACAGGAGTCCACCATGGGTTTCAATACATCGCTGTCCGGCCTCAGGGCGGCCAATACCGACCTCAACGTCACCGCCAACAACATCGCCAACGCCAACACCACCGGCTTCAAGGGCTCGCGCGCCGAATTCGCCGACCAGTTCACGCTCAACGGCTACGGCCTGGCGCGCAACGCGGTGGGGTCAGGCGTGCGCGTCAGCAACGTCGCCCAGCAGTTCTCGCAGGGCACCATCGATCCGACCGGGCGCAGCCTGGACCTGGCCATCTCCGGCTCCGGCTTCTTCACCCTGTCCAACAACGGCGCTCGCGTGTACTCGCGCGCCGGCAACTTCCAGACCGACGCCAACGGCTATGTGGTCAATCCGCAGGGCGCGCGGCTGCAGGTGTTCCCGCCGGCGAGCAACGGCAACGGCTTCGCCGCCGGCACCCTGACCGACCTGCAGCTGCTGACCACCGACAGCCCGCCCAAGCAGACCAGCACAGTCAACCTGACCTTCACCCTGCCCGGCAACACCCAGCCGCCGACGGTGACCACGTTCGATCCGAACGACGCCAACAGCTACAACAACTCCAGCGGCGGCACCACGGTGTACGACTCGCTGGGCGTGGCCCACGTGCAGACCTCGTACTTCGTCAAGACCGCCACGCCCAACCAGTGGACCGTCTACAACTACGTGGACGGCGTCGCCGCCGGCGGTGCCAGCACGCTGCAGTTCTCCAACAGCGGCGCGCTGGTCAGCCCGGCCGACGGTAAGATTCCGCTGGGCTCCTTCACCCCCGCCACCGGCGCCGGCACCCTGTCGCTGACCCTGAATGTGTTCGGGTCCACCCAGTACGGCGAAGCCTTCGCCCTGCGCGGCGCGACCCAGGACGGCTACGCCAGCGGCAAGCTCAACTCGATCAGCATCGACGAGAAGGGCATCGTCTACGCGCGCTACTCCAACAACGCCGACAAGGCGCTGGGCCAGATCGCAGTGACCAACTTCGTCAATCCGCAGGGCCTGAGTTCGCTCGGCGACAACGCCTGGGCGGAAAGCTCGGCCTCGGGCATCGCCCGCACCGGCTCGCCGGCGACCTCGGACTTCGGCAGCGTGCAGTCCGGCGCACTGGAATCCTCGACCGTCGACCTGACCGAGCAGCTGGTCAACATGATCGTGGCCCAGCGCAACTTCCAGGCGAACTCGCAGGTGATCTCGACCCAGGATCAGGTCACGCAGACCATCATCAATATGCGTTGATGACCACCGGGAATCGGGAATCGGGAAACGGGAATCGTAAACGCGGTTCCCGCCACCGACCTCCCGCTTTCCGCCATTCCCGATTCCCCATTCCCGGTTCCCTCCAATGGACAAAGCCCTCTACGTCGCCATGACCGGCGCCCGCGCGTCGCTGCAGGCGCAGGCCACCGTGTCGCACAACCTGGCCAACGTCGAGACCTCCGGGTTCAAGGCGGCGCTGGCCAATACCGAGGCCTATCGGATTCCTGGCGCCGGTTATCCGTCGCGGATCGATGCGCTGCACATCGACCAGGGGTTCAACCGCGACGTCGGCGCCCAGCACCAGACCGGCAATCCACTGGATCTGTCGCTGGATGCCGATCGCTGGCTGGCGGTGCAGTCCGCCGACGGCAAGGAGGCCTATACGCGCGGCGGCGAATTGGCGCTGACCCCGAACGGTCAACTGGTCACCGCCAGCGGCCATGCGGTGCTCGACGACCAGGGCAATCCGGTGGCGATTCCGCCGCACCAGTCGCTGGAGATCGGCAACGACGGCACGGTGTCGATCGTGCCGCTGGGCGAAGCGCCCACCGCGATGAGCACCATCGCCACGCTGAAGGTGGTGCAGGCGCCGGCGGACCAGCTCACGCGCCGGCCCGACGGCCTGATGCGCAACGTCAGCGACGATCCGGCCAAGGCCTTTGCGCCGGCCACCGGCAATTCGCTGCGAACCGGGGTACTCGAGGGCAGCAACGTCGATGCCGCCGGCGCGCTGGTGCAGATGATCCAGTTGCAGCGCCAGTTCGAAATGCAGGTGAAGGTCATCAAGAACGGCGACGAGAACGCGCAGTCGGCCAACACCCTGCTGCGTCTGAACGGCTAAGGCACGCCGCGGCGCCAGCGGCGCCGGTTTGGCACGGCACGTGCATCACTCCCTGCGCCCCCGGCGCGTCGTGCCGGGGCCACCATCAGAGGAACTCGGGTCATGAATCAGGCTTTGTGGGTCGCCAAGACCGGACTGGATGCGCAGCAGACGCGCATGTCGGTCGTCTCCAACAACCTGGCCAACACCAACACCACCGGTTTCAAGCGCGACCGCGCCAACTTCGAGGACCTGCTGTACCAACAGCTGCGGCAGCCAGGCGGCGCCAGTTCCTCGCAGACGCAGCTGCCCTCGGGCCTGCAGGTGGGTACCGGCGTGCGCGTGGTCGCCACCGCCAAGGATTTCGAGCAGGGCAGCCAGCAGCAGACCGATCGCGCCCTGGACGTGATGGTCAACGGCCGCGGCTTCTTCGAAGTGCAGATGCCGGACGGCACCTCGGCCTACACCCGCGACGGCAGCTTCCAGATCGATGCGCAGGGCCAACTGGTCACCAACAGCGGCTACCCGATCCAGCCGGGCATCCAGATCCCGGAAGGCGCGCAGTCGGTGACCATCGGCTCCGACGGCACGGTGAGCGTGCAGGTCGCCGGTACCGCCGCGGCGCTGCAGGTCGGCGCGCTGACCCTGACCGACTTCATCAATCCCTCCGGCCTGCAGGCCCAGGGGCAGAACCTGTATGTGGAAACCGCCGCCTCCGGGCCGGCGACGAACGGCACGCCCGGTCTCAACGGCCTCGGCAAGATCGCGCAGGGCGCGCTGGAAGGCAGCAACGTCAATGTGGTGGAAGAGCTGGTGAGCATGATCGAGACCCAGCGCGCCTACGAGATGAACGCCAAGGCCATCTCCACCACCGACTCGATGCTCGGCTATCTGAACAACAACGTCTGATCCCCTCGCCTCCGGAATCCGCCATGTCGCGCCTGTCCTCTCTCTCCTTCTCCGCCGCGCTGCTGCTGCCGGTCCTGCTCGGCGGTTGCGCCGGTCTGGGCGTGGCCGCCGGCGACGTGCGTCCGTACGCGCCGATGGCGCCGATCGTGCCGGTGATGGCGCCGCAGGCGCAGCCGACCGCGGGTGCGATCTACGCCGCCGGCCCCGGCCTGCAGCTGTACTCCGATCGTCGCGCCCGCGACGTCGGCGACCTGCTGACCATCACCCTGGTCGAAAGCACCAACGCCAGCAGCACCGCCAACACCAGCATCAGCAAGAAGGATGCGGTGACCATGGCCACGCCGACGCTGCTGGGCGCGCCGCTCACCGTCAACGGCACCAACATCCTCAACAACTCCACCAGCGGCGACCGCAGCTTCGCCGGCAAGGGCAACACCGCGCAGAGCAACACCATGCAGGGCAGCATCACCGTGACCGTGATGCAGCGCCTGCCCAACGGCAACCTGGTGATCCAGGGCCAGAAGAACCTGCGGCTGAACCAGGGCGACGAACTGGTGCAGGTGCAGGGCGTGGTCCGCGCCGCCGACATCGCCCCGGACAACACCATTCCCTCCAGCAAGGTGGCCGAAGCGCGCATCGCCTACGGCGGCCGCGGCGCGGTCGCGCAGTCCAACGCGATGGGCTGGCTGAGCCGCTTCTTCAACTCGCGCATCTCGCCGTACTGAGGCCCGCCATGACTCTCCTGTCCCTGCCCTGCCGCCTGCTCGCCGCCGTCGCCCTGTGCGCCGGCCTGGCCGCGCCGGCCGCGGCCGAACGCATCAAGGACCTGGCCCAGGTCGGCGGCGTGCGCAACAACGCGCTGGTCGGCTACGGCCTGGTGGTCGGCCTGGACGGCAGCGGCGACCGCACCAGCCAGGCGCCCTTCACCGTGCAGAGCCTGAAGAACATGCTCGGCGAGCTGGGCGTCAACGTGCCGGCAAACGTCAATCCGCAGTTGAAGAACGTGGCCGCGGTGGCGATCAGCGCACAGCTGCCGGCGTTCGCCAAGCCGGGCCAGACCATCGACATCACCGTCTCCTCGATCGGCAACGCCATCTCGCTGCGCGGCGGCACCCTGCTGATGGCGCCGCTGAAGGGTGCCGACGGCCAGGTCTATGCGGTGGCCCAGGGCAATCTGGTGGTCGGCGGCTTCGGCGCGCAGGGCAAGGACGGTTCGCGGATCTCGGTGAACGTGCCCAGCGTCGGCCTGATCCCCAACGGCGCGACGGTGGAACGTGCGCTGCCGGACGTGTTCGGCAACACCGGCGAGATCACCCTCAACCTGCACCAGCCCGATTTCACCACCGTCTCGCGCATGGTCTCGGCGCTGGAAAGCACCTTCGGCCCCGGCAGCGCGCATGCGGTGGACGGCTCCACCGTGGCGGTGCGTTCGCCCACCGACCAGAGCGCGCGCATCGGCCTGCTGGCACGGATCGAGAACGTCGAGATGTCGCCGGGCGCGGCGGCAGCCAAGGTCGTGGTCAACGCCCGCACCGGCACGGTGGTGATCGGTTCGCAGGTCCGGGTCAGCCCGGCGGCGATCTCGCACGGCTCGCTGACGGTGACCATCAGCGAAGGCACCCAGGTCAGCCAGCCGAATGCGCTGAGTGGCGGCCAGACCGTGGCCACGCCCAAGTCCACCATCACCGCCACCAACGAAGGCAGCCGCATGTTCAAGTTCGAGGGCGGCACCTCGCTGGATCAGATCGTGCGGGCGGTCAACGAGGTCGGCGCCGCGCCTGGCGACCTGATCGCGATTCTGGAAGCGCTCAAGCAGGCCGGTGCCCTGAGCGCGGAGCTGGAGGTGATCTGACATGCGTATCTCGGCCGCTCCCTTCGACCTGCACGCCTCTACCCAGAACGATCCGGCCAAGATCGACAAGGTCTCGCGCCAGCTCGAAGGGCAGTTCGCCAACATGCTGGTCAAAAGCATGCGCGAGGCCAGTTTCGGCAATTCGCTGTTCCCCGGCGAGAACCAGACCTTCCGCGACATGTACGACCAGCAGCTCGCCAAGGGCCTGACCGACGGCAAGGGGCTGGGCCTGGCGGCGATGATCTCCAAGCAGCTCGGTGGCGGCCAGCCGGCGGCGACCACGCCGGCCAATACCTCGCTGGGCGCGGCCAAGGCGGCCAAGGCCTACTCGCTGGTGTCCGGCCAGTCCGGCAACGGCCCGATGGCGCTGCAGGGCGAGGCCGCGCTCGGCGCCGGTGCCGCAGCCGGCGCCGGCGTCGGCCCGTGGAGCGGCGCCGAGGCGACCGCCGCCCCGCAGCAGCAGGTGCTGGACATGATCGCAGGCCGCGAGAGCAGCGCCATGCACCAGGCCATCGGCAGCAGCCCGGCCGACGGCAGCGCCGGCCTGTCCTGGGCCGGTGCCGACGACCGCTGGTCGAACGTGCAGGCGGCCGCCGACAGCGGCACTGCCATCGATCCCAGCGCCGCCGCGGCCGCCAACGCCGCCGCGGCCAGCCTCGGCGAGCGGACCCCGGAAGGCTTCGTCGCCAAGATCTGGAACCATGCGCAGAAGGCCGCGCAGGAACTGGGCGTGGACGCGCGCGCCCTGGTCGCGCAGGCCGCGCTGGAGACCGGCTGGGGCCGCCGCGGCATTTCCCGCGGCGACGGCGCCAGTTCCAACAACCTGTTCGGGATCAAGGCCACCGGCTGGAACGGCGACCGCGTGACCACCGGCACCCACGAGTACGTGGATGGGGTCAAGCAGGCGCAGACCGCCGATTTCCGTGCCTATTCCTCGCCGGCGGAAAGCTTCGCCGACTACGTGCGCCTGCTGAAGACCAATCCGCGCTACCAGCAGGCGCTGAAGGCCGGCACCGACATCCGCGGCTTCGCCCAGGGCCTGCAGCGCGCCGGCTACGCCACCGACCCCGCCTACGCAGCCAAGATCGCCGCCATCGCCGGCGGCCCGACCATCGGCCGTGCGGTGGCCGCGATCGGCAGCGCCGCCGCCGGCGGCATCGAGCGCGTGCTGGCCAGCACCGTCGATCCGTCCGGCCTCGTGCGCCGTTGAGGTAGCCGTCCATGTCCATCCTCTCCACCGGTACCGGCGCCCTGCTCGCCTTCCAGCGGGCCCTGTCCACGGTCAGCCACAACGTCGCCAACATCAATACCGACGGCTACAGCCGGCAGCGGACGACGTTCGCGACAACGGTCCCGAGCCAGTACGGCAGCGAGTTCATCGGCAACGGCACCCAGATCACCGACGTCTCCCGCGTCGCCGACCAGCTGGCGATCTCGCGCCTGTTCGACAGCACCGGCGAAGTCGCCCGGCTGAAGCAGCTCTCCAGCCTGTCCAGCCGCGTCGACGGGCTGTTCTCGGACAAGGCCACCAGCATCGCCGGGCAGTGGTCGAACTTCTTCGACGCCACCACCGGCCTGTCCTCCAACGCCTCGGCCAGCGCCAACCGGCAGAACCTGCTGGACGCCGGCAATTCGCTGGTCACCCGCTTCAAGCAGCTCAACGGCCAGCTCGACTCGCTCGGCAGCGAAGTCAACAACGGCCTGCTGGCCGGCACCGCCGAAGCCAACCGCCTGGCCACCGAGATCGCCAAGCTCAACGGCCAGATCGGCTCCAACGCCAATGCCGCCGCACCGGACCTGCTCGATCGCCGCGACCAGATGATCGGCCAGCTCATCGGCTACACCGGCGGCAGCGTCATCCAGCAGGACGGCGGGATGATGAACGTCTACACCTCCGGCGGCCAGGCGATGGTGGTCGGCACCAATGCGTCGACCCTGGTCACCAGTCCCGATCCCTACCAGCCGGAAAAGCTGCAGATCGCGCTGAAGACGCCGGGCGGCTCGACGCCGCTCACCAGCAAGGCGCTGGGCGGGCAGATTGGCGGCTTCCTGGAGTTCCGCAGCAACGTCCTGGATCCGACCAAGGCCGAACTCGGCCGCATCGCCACCGGCGTGGCCAGCAGCTACAACCAGCAGCACCGCGCCGGCATGGACCTGTACGGCCAGATGGGCGGCGATTTCTTCAACCTGCCGGCGCCGACCGTGGACGGCAACAGCGCCAACACCGGCACCGCGGCGTTCACCGCCAACGTCAGCGACCTGAGCAAGCTCGACGGGCAGAACCTGCTGCTGACCTACAACGGCACCGCCTGGAGCGCCAGCCGCGCCGACACCGGCGCCAGCGTCCCGATGAGCGGCTCCGGCACCAACGCCGATCCGTTCGTGGTCAACGGCGTGACCCTGCAGGTCTCCGGCACCGCCGCCAGCGGCGACAAGTTCCTGCTGCAGCCCACCGCCAATGCCATCAGCAAGCTGTCCGTGGCCATCAGCGACCCCTCGCGCATCGCCGCGGCGACGCCGATCCAGGCCAGCGCCACGCTCAGCAACCAGGGCACCGGCAAGGTCAGCAATGTCACCGCGACCAACGCCAGCAATGCCAACCTGCTGACGCCGGCGAACATCGCCTTCATCGATTCCACCCACTACTCGATCAACGGCGGCGCGCCGCAGACCTACACCGCCGGCCAGACCATCAGCGCCAACGGCTGGAGCCTGACCATGGACGGCGTCCCGTCCGCCGGCGACAGCTTCGCGGTGGGCCCGACCGGGGTCGGCTCGAGCAACAACGGCAATGCCCTGCTGCTGTCCAACCTGGACGATGCCAAGGCCTTCAACGGCGGCACCATCACCCTCAACGGTGCGGTGGCCGGCCTGACCACCACGGTCGGCTCGGCGGCGCGCCAGGCCAAGTACGCGGCCGACGCGCAGGACGTGATCCAGAGCAGCGCACAGGACGCGCGCGACTCGCTGTCCGGCGTCAACCTCGACGAGGAAGCGGCGGACATGCTGCGGCTGCAGCAGGCCTACCAGGCGGCCTCGCGCCTGATCTCCACCGCCGACACCCTGTTCCAGTCCATCCTGAGCGCGGTCCGATGAGCAATCGCATCTCCAGCGGCATGATCTTCAATCAGTCGCTCAACACCATGCTCGGCAAGCAGGCGACGATCTCGCACCTGCAGCAACAGCTCTCCACCGGTCAGCGCATCGTCAGTGCGGCCGACGATCCGGTCGCCGCGGGCACCGCGGTCAGCCTGGACCGCACGGTGGCCGCGCTGGCGCGCTTCGGCGACAACGCCAACAACGTGCAGAACCGGCTCAACCTGCAGGAAAACTCGCTCGCGCAGGCCGGCGACCTGATGGCGCGGGTCAAGGATCTGACGGTGGAAGCCAATAGTTCGGCGCTGACCACGCCCGACCGCAAGGCCATCGCCGCGGAGCTGAAGACCCTGCACGACAGCCTGCTGAGCCTGTCCAACAGCACCGACGGCTCCGGCCGCTACCTGTTCGGCGGCACCGCCGACGATGCGGCCCCGTTCGCCGTGGTCTCGGGCAACGTGGTCTACAGCGGCAACCAGACCCAGCGCAGCGTGGAAGTGGCACCGGACACCAAGGTCTCCGACACCCTGCCCGGCAGCGAGATCTTCATGCGCGTGCCCACCGGCGACGGCACCGTGGACGCGCATGCGGCCGCCGGCAACACCGGCACCGGCCTGCTGCTGGATTTCAGCCGCGACGGCTCCGGCAGCGCCTGGAACGGCAGCAGCTACAGTGTCGTGTTCACCGCCGCCACCACCTATGAAGTGCGCGACAGCAGTGGCGCGGTGGTCAACACCGGCACCTATGCCGCCGGCGAGAGCATTGGCCTGCCCGGCTTGAAGATGCGCGTGGACGGCGCCCCCGCCGCCGGCGACAGCTTCCAGATCGGCGCCTCGACCACCAAGGACGTGTTCTCCACCATCAGCAACCTGGTCAACCTGCTCAACACCGATCCGATTACTCCGGCCGCCAAGGCTGCGCTGCAGAACGGTCTGCAGTCGTCGATGCGCGACATCACCCAGGCCTCGTCGAAGATGATCGATGCGCGCGCCGCCGGCGGCGCCCAGCTCGCGGCGATCGACAACGCCACCGACCTGCGCGCCTCCAACGACGTGACCCTGAAGACCACCCTGTCCTCGCTGCGCGACCTCGACTACGCCCAGGCGATCTCCCAGTACCAACTGGAACAGTCGGCGCTGAAAGCGGCACAGACCATCTTTACCCAGATGCAAAGGATGTCGCTGTTCGACCGGCTCGGCTGATCGGCGATATACCGGATATACAGAAAGGCCCGGAGCGCGGCAACGCTTCCGGGCCTTTCGCGTTATACAAAGATCGTCATCGCCGCTGGATAAGTAGACAACGCGCAGGCAGCCCTAAAGTTTGCCGAAGTGCGGCCGAGAAAGGCTCTCCGCGGTATTCCTGGTGTTTTGCGCATCGCCGGAACGGCAAATTTTCTGCAGTAAATCGCTAAAGGTTGCGAGCCTGTCGCCGTTACTTATATCACCAGCCGCACTGGCCAAATTGATGGCCCCCTGCGGAGACTCCAGGCACCAACCGGTTGCCGGACAAATCGCTTAGAGGAGATATCA